>CAJTXP010000008.1 GCA_910583615.1 uncultured Lachnospiraceae bacterium
TTTTCAGGTCGTCCATAAGCTTCGGGCTGATGAACTGTCTTAATATCTTTAGTTCTTTTTCGATTGCGTACATAGTCTCACCTTTGAAACAGGCCCGCCGCCTGCATTTCCTTTTCTTTTTCTTCCATCCGTTCCCGGCCCTGCCCGTTCCAGGACCAGAACAGCATCCCGTTCTTTTCTTCCACCTGTTCGGCAAAGGAATAGGGAACCGGCTCCTTCGTAATCAGTCCATATTTTTCCTGGGCGCTAAAGGATAAAATCAGCAGAGTTTTCTCCGGGTTCGTATAAGCATAGACCACATAATCCTCCGGCCCTGCATTCTTTCTGGACAGTTCCACCCGTATAAGCTCCGCTTTCGCCAGCATTTTTCGTTATTTTTGTCAGAGACATTTGTAATGGATACACATTTTCTTCACCATTCTTATTTTTTGTTGTAAGCTCAAAATAGAGAACATTTTTCAAATCATTTCCATCATCTATTTTTATTCTTCTGATTATACTGGCTCCTGATATCTGTCCCAAATCGCCGGAAACATTGACTATGTCTCCCGTCATATCTACTGTACTGTTGGAAAGAATAACGTCCCTTTCACTGCCAGATATGGTGTAAAATGTGGTAGAATATGATGTAATATCAGCTGGAAGGTCACCAGTTACTTTCAAGTCACCACCAGAAAATATTCCCTCTGTGCCATTCAAAACAATAACGCCATTTGAGACTGTAAGCTGTTCATTCTCTCCACTAAAAGAATAAACTGTCAGCTGATCCGATTCTTCTTTTCCACATCCGGTTAATGCCAGCGCAAGTATTGCCGTATAAACAAATACTTTTATCTTTACCATGTTCAATGCTCCTTCATTTGGCAGTATATGTTACTTATCTTTTATCAGCCCGTATATGCCCAGAGCAGCACCTGCAATCATCACAATGATTCCAAGATACTGTGGTAGCTGCATATAACCTGCCTGTACCTCCACATGGGCAATCCCCAATGTGCCAACCGAATACATAATGGCTCCGCCCACAAATGCAAAGCCCCCTGACACAATTTTTTCATGCCGTTTCCTTTCCACACACGATACCCTTAAAAACCATCTATGCTGTATACAGGTTCTCTCTTTTTAACATCGCAAATATCTTTTTCCGCATGTCTTTACTAATCTTTTCAACAGCCGCAATATACCCGTCTTTATCCTGTTCCAGCCATGTACAGATAAAGTTCCGGTAAAACTCCTTTTCCACTTTCGTTTTTCCCGGCCCTGCATAGACTGCGGAATACATCTGCATAATATCTTCTTCTGATAATTGATATGTCTGGACTGTATGCTCAAGAAAAGAGTGTGCGTAAGCGGCTCCCAGCTCGCGCAGCATCTCCCTCACTGGCCCCCGTACCATATCCACATATCCCTTTTTTATCCCATAAGCCACGAGCCTTTCTGTAAATGTGCATACCTTTGATAAATAGCAGAGTTCCACATTTTTTCTGTACGGAAATCCCATGATGTATTTATTCACAGGCATTATTTCCGGCATTACGTCTGTTTCTCCTGAAAGCCAGGACCGGAACGCCTGCTCTTCTACAGCATTGCTGTTGATAAATTCCATCTGGTAAGCCCAGGCTGCTGCCTCCTCTTTTGCAATATCGGCGCCTTTTCCTTCCGAATTTAGGAAGATCAGGATATACCCTTTTCCTACATGGTTTGAACCCCGGAATACTTTTCTGGCAGCCTCTTCGTTCTGAAGGACAAGGGCTTTAAAATCCTGTTCTTCTTTTTTGCTCAGGCCCATGCCGCTGGCCTGTATATATTCTTTGATTCCTTTTTCTGCTTCCCGCTTTTCTTTCCATGCTCCGTTCATATGCTTTTCCCTTTCAGTGCAGTTTCCCGGCCAGCTCTTCCAGCTCCGCTTTTGTCATAGGCGGGATCAGGATATGATCCGCATCAAACTGCCGGATACCATCATGCGTTCTTATTTCCTCAATAAAACTCCCATAAGGGAACATCCCCTCCAGCACACGATTCTCACTGTAAAGTACAAACTGGACGAACCCGTCTGTTATCTTCAGTTTACTCAGATTCAGGAACCCGTCAGCACGGACAGGAAAAACACTCTCACATTCTTCTGTCAAGGCATAAAAGGCTCCTATCTCCTTTGTATCGTTTTTCTGCAAAAGTCGCAGGCGTGAGCCAGCGATGGGATATCAAGTACCGTCTTTCCAAATAGTTTCTTCTGTCTGATCTGCAAAGTAAATGCCATAACAAAATCTCCCTGTTTATTTATACAAATAAATGTGTTCTCAGCTTTTTGTATCTCCTTTAACAACCGTATCTATTCTATCAGCAAATAAAGTACACACGATAGCTGCTATCCTCAGCGGCATTTTTATCAAAATTGAGAGTACCAGAGCTTTGGGCGAGCCTTCCCTGGCTCTGTTGCTTAAAAATATAAAAAGCCGTAAATAAATATAGCTGAAACAATCACTTGTGCCACTGTCAAAAGACCTGTTTTCCATGTTTCAGGAACATCCCCCAATACAATTCTATTCCAAACTGAAACTGCAAAAAAATATATGGCAAAACAAACAACGATACCGATACCTGCTTTTAATACGCCATACTGCGCTATCTTACGCAAAAGGCACTGATAGCCAAAAAATACGAACAAAACCGGTGAAATTGCATGGCAGATGCCAAAAAGAATGCTAAGGATTTTATATCCTGTATTTTCTATCAAACCTTATATATGAAGACCCTTTTAAGGTTGGCCGGTAATACAAACGCCTCCTGTAAGCCGGTCAAACTCTGCATTCTGTCCATACACTCCAATCCTGCAGGGAATCCATTCCACCGGTTCCCCTTTTCCCTGTATCTGACGCGTAAAGCCCTCTACTTCCGAAAATACATTGCCCAGCAGTCCCACATCATTGAATCTTACGTCCGGCAATTCTTTCTGCAGAGAATTGCACAGAAAAGAATGAAAGCCGCCAATATCCCAACCCAGAATATCATTTCCCAGGCATGGTCTGTTATCATTTTCACCGTTCATCAGAGCGTGGCTGTTGCTGCCCTTCAATTCATCCAGCAGGATTTTATAATACTCCGCGGTTGTAGAAATACTTACCACACAGCATGGGAGCGCCCGACAAAATTTCTCATAAAAATTTCCTGCATCCGATAATTTCAAAAACCTGCAATCCACATCCATCCTTTGGGCATCGAAAAGGCAGTTTGCCGTTTCTGAAAACTCCCTGTACTGTTCTCCATCAAGCCGCAGCTTCTCCTGATATTCCCGCGCCTCCCCGTTGCTCCATCCGCCCATAAAACATTCCCACCTGGGATGCTGCTCTCCGATGCAGCCGCTGACAGACAGGATCTGCCTGCTGATCCCCTGCAGCCACCTGGGAGTATCGTTTATTTCGCATATGTAATATCCGATTACTTTAAAACGGTCTTTCATTCTTTCTTTTTCCCTTTCCCGATGATGCCCTGGAAAGCTGCCATTGCAGTAGACGCAAAACATGCCGACAGTTCCTCCGGGGCACAGGCCAGACTCTCAGGTACATGATCCCAAAGCAGTAAATGACGGAACCGGTAAAAGATTACTTACTGAATCTTATCCCGGCGCTTCCCGGCACCCCTTATATCACCTCCCCAAGGCCTTCCATGACCTCCATCAGTTTCTGATATCCTGTTTCGCTGGCGGAGCCATAAAGCGCTTCCAGATCGCCGCAGTCCATAATGACAACCATATTGTCAGAGGCATTGCTGTAAAAACTCATGTCCATCCCCAGCCAGCCATGAAGGCCAAAGGGCTGTTTTTCAAGGCCGGAACGGATTGTTTCCAGTTCCTCTTCCGTAAGCCAGTACATAAGCTCCTCTCCATGGAAAGGAAACGCAAATGCGGCTTCATAGGCAAGAGCTGCCTGCAGAAATCCGCTGAGTGTCCCGGTACACAAGGTCCATTTACGGTCATCCGTCTCATCTGCAGCCACATAAACCGGCGGATCTGTTTTTCCCAGATCTTTTCTTCGGATTCCTGCTCTGCAGCATCCCTGATTTTCAATCAGGATCACCAGATAATCGCTGTCCCTTAACCAGTCCCATTTATTGAAATCCCCCGGTCTGATCCACTTATCCTGTACTTTATGGATCTCTTCTGTGCATGCTGCGCGTTTCCAGAACTCTTCCAGCGCCGAAGGAAGCGGATCAAAATATTGTTTCACAACTGCGATTTCTTCCTCTGTACAGCCCTGCAGCTCTTCCACGCCATACAGCTGCCGGATCATTTCCATATAATCTCTTTTGTTCTGCCCCTGCACTCCGGTTTCATCCGGTTCTGCTTCTGACGCTTCTGTAAACAAATAGGGGACTCCGGGCCATGAAAGTTCCGGCATTTCTTCCAGTTTGTTAAAATAGAGACAGATAATCTGATCGTCTCCCCAGTATCCGAATTCCGGCCTTCTCGTGCAGGCTGTTATATGATAGTATCCGTCCGGCAGAGATAGTATCTGCTCCTGTGGAAAATCCGTATTCCAGTCACTTAACCAGAACAGATCGCAGAACTGTAAGGAGCCGCCTCTTACTTCCAGTGCCAGCCGGATCATGACCGGGAACTCCTTTTCCGCGTTGGAGTCCGGATAGCCAGAACGGAACCAGAGTATAAAATCGCCTCCCGTGCCTGTACAGAAAGCCGTGATATCCCCTTTCCGGATGTGTGCTCCAACCTGTTTGGGATTCGTAAATTCCTCTGTCAGAAAATCACTTCCCGGAATAACAGATTTCATAACCTCTGCTGAAAACAGGACGATCCCCATACCATCGATACTCAGATGAGCGGTATCTCCCAGTTGCAGCGGTCCACAAGATGCCCGATGCTCTGCAGACAGCTGTATCTCCATACAGGACTGCCCTGGTTGTTCTGCTTTTTCTTCTTTTATCTCAATCAGACAGGATAACTGCTCCAACTCCTCTATATGTATCAACTGACTGTAAGCAGGCAGGAGGACTTTCTTCAAAGCCGGAAGCTCCGTCAGCAGACGGCAGTCTGAAAAACTGGTATCCTGCAGATCCAATGCGCTTAAACATCTGCATCTTATCAGAAAAGAGTAGTCATCGATTTCAACATCATGGAGTGACAGCTGTTTGAGCCTCGTCATTTCCCCGATCAAGGAAAAATCATCCTCCTTTACCATCAGCCAGGAAGGGAGACGCACATCTTCTATCTTCTTTACGGCAGAAAAGTTTCTTTTTCTGCTGTCCAGGCATTTAATTTTAGCAAGATCGCTGAACGTCTGCAGGTCATGCCCTGTATTCTTTTGTATCCAGATCACAAGCCTTGGATCGATTCCATATTGTTTTACCATCCTGAAAATTCCTCCCAAATAAAAATATCCTGTCCCTGCTCCTTTTGCGTCAGTTTCGCCAGCCTATGACGGGCATCTTCTACAACATGCAGGATTCCGCCCTCCCGGACCACATAAGGCCGGATGCCTCATTGATACAGATAGCCACGGCGCTCCGCTTCCGTCAATATCCTACTATTATCAAACACAGCTAAAAAATCACGATGCTTCTCTTTAGCCAATGTTCCTAGAGCCTTTTCCACAAAATCAATAAAACATTCCTGTTCTTTTCCTTTTTCTGCATATATCATAAAAGAGAACCTCCTGTATCTCCAATTTTACCTCCTGATCAATTTTTCCTTGTATTTTGTAAATCATCAGTCATTTCAAAAAACTTACATTTGCACTCCGGGCAGACGGACGGAATAATCAGTGGGCAAAATTTCAGTTTCACATATTTGATATGCTGCCACTCTATATTCCGCAAACACTCCTTTTCTTTCAGGTTATCCCCTCTTTTCGGAACATAATATGGAAATGGATGCCCACAGCAAGGACACCGCCAAAAAAGTCTGGGGGTAAATCCCAGCGGGACAGCCAGGAAAAAGAGCAGGAGAGCGATTGCGGCTGTCACAATAACGAATGCCAGGAATGGTTTATTATCTATCATGATACTCAACTCTACATCCCTGCCAAAAACAATCATGGGAACAAACAGAACCATGCTGCCAAAGCAAGAAACAGCAAAGCATCCCCATTGTATCAGAAATACCGCTCTCGCAAAGGCACAGCATTTCCGGAACCGTAGCGGCATCTGCGGAAAAACATATGGAAATGGTTTTGATTTATTCTCCTGCTGCAATCGCCAGTTTGCAATATCATCCCTGGGTCTTTTCATATTCCTGTCCTCTGGTGGCTCCTCAAATCCTATATATCACTTTAGAGCTGTTCAGCCCAGTCAATGCCTGGATAAAGTTTTCCCGTCCGTATGAAATACTCAACAGCTTTTACACCATCTTCAATATTGGTAAGTGCAAGATATTTTTCAATAGGTGACTGGCCGCCGCTTTGCACATGGGCAAAATGGGCCGTCTTGATACTCTGCATTTTGCAGATCATCAATCGCCTGCATGATGTCATCTCCATATTCGTCACTAAAATTGTCCAGCGCATCACTGGCCTTATCCATCATTCCGCATCCCATCCATCATTTATATGCAGTTGTCTTTGGCGTCCGGGGAACTGATAGGATTGTGAGCCTTACTTTCTACCCAATAAATGGAAACTGCTATTTTACATTAGTTGTTTCAGTTTTTGTCCATGGATAAACAACATATTCAAATAGCTTTCTATACAATCACCTGATAAGAAAATACTGTCGTTAAATAAAGTGTAAATGTTTCCACTTTCAGCGGCACAGGTTATTCCATCCGGTTCAACAGTGCCTATGGGAAACAGTTTTTCACCGACCACCTGTTCTGCCGTTTTCAAATCCATTACGATTTCAAAGTCTAAAAAAGCAGTCCACGCATCAAAGGTAAACGTTGCTCCATGATAGGTATCAATCGATTTCTTTTCGCTTAAATTATTCAACCGCTCCAGGGCACGCAAATACCCTTTCTCTAAACGGTTGACATCACCGCCACATTTCTCCAGAAAATATTGTCCGGTTTTCGGTGAGAACTCTTTAAATTTTATTCCGCCGAACAGGTGTAAAATTTTCCTTGCATACTCAAAACATTGCATATTACTTTTTCGTTCTATTTTCTCTATCCAGCTATCTGCTAAAAGAAAATCCCTTTTTTCTGTCCAGCCATTATCGACCAGAACTAAATACACATATTCGTCAATTAAGGAGATATTCATATAACTCAGACCTCCATATTCCCTTTTGTCGTCCTCTTTGTTTATAATGCCGAACAATCCCAAACAAACCTGTCACTGAAAAGCATTTTCGGCAAGCGAGATATCATAAGCCTTTTTCTCCAGGTACTCCCAATCTCCATTCCCAACCGATTCATAAGATGTCCATGCCACTTTAAGCTGGTTTTCAGATATATAAAATTTGATACGTGTTAAAACACCGTCGCTTGTATCAATATCCGGCTCTGCCACATAATCAAACGTGTAAACCGTATGTTTCTGCGTCCAGTCCGAAGTATCCCGGTAATAAATTACTGCATTTTCCGCAGGTATCTTTATCATGCCAAACAGTTTCCCGCTTTCTTCTTTTCCGGGAAGATAGAAATAGCATCGTGTTCCATTTGATGTGATGTAAAATTCATTTTCTCCTGCCTTGTCCTGAAACAGGATCTCGCCGCAACTCAGATCGATCAAGAGCAGATCGCTTTCTTTCAGCCAGCCTTCCACATAGCCATTGTGGTGCGGAGCCGTCCAATGCTCCGCACAAACCCAGGTATTACCATCTTCCTGCACACTCCCACGCATGGCTTTGCTCCCCATATCGGGATATTCATACAATACAGAACCATTTTCATCCAGAATATGTATATCGTAGTCATAGGTTTTCCTGTAATCATCCGCTTCCTCCCACTGAAGACAGCAGGGACTTCCCTCAATAGGCGATTTTTCATCATACGCATAGGAATCCCTGCTGTAACCGGACGGATATATGACTTCATATTCTGTTGCGCCTGCTGTTGGATTACAGCCAGTCAATAATAGAGCAGCTGTTGCCGCCCAGCATAGAGAAACAACATGGCGCACGGTCTTTGCTTTCATATCTACCCCATCCTCCTTTTTATGTTTCCTGTCACGCACCACGCCGCCGCAGGCAGGGAGCCTGCGTTTTGAAACAACCTTTTTGATGCCCCCCACAACTGCGGCAGCAACCGCGCACACGGCAAGCCGGAGCAGGACATCCATCCTCCAGCTTACTTTCCCATACCGGTACATATCCAGCATATAGACCGGATCAACGTCATAGTCCTCCGCCATCTGATTCAGCATCCTCCATGACAGTTCCTTGTTCCAGTTTGCTGTTGCAAACGCATGAAAACTTTATCCAAAATCAAATAACGACAGCTGATTGGACTCCGGAAGTCCTTCCAGAAGTCCCAGATCTCCCATCAGGTCGATGACCGTTTTGCTCAGCTTGCTGCGCTGGCGCAGGTCATCCCGGGACAAAAACGGCCCCTGGGCAGCCGCCTCCACGAGCATGTCCGCCGCCTTGTCGCCAAGCCCTTCAATGGTGGAGAGCGCCGGCATCAGCTTCCCGTCAATAATCTGAAACTTATGCGCCTCCGCCCTGTAGATATCCACCTTCAAAAACTCAAAACCCCGGGCGTACATCTCCTGAACGCTTTTCATATCCTTCAGCGTATCCTGTTCCTTTTTTGACAGCGTATCGCTTCTGCGCCTGTAATCCGCCATATAATATTCAAGACGTTCCCGTCCCTGACACATGATCTCATAGCTGAATGCAGAAGCACGAATGCTGAAATAGGCGGCGTAATAGGCCAGCGGATAATTGATCTTGCAGTAGGCAATCCGCCATGCCATCATCACATAAGCGGCAGCATGGGCCTTTGGAAACATGTATTTGATCTTCTTACATGACCAGATATACCAGTCCGGCACCCCATGCTCCGTCATGGCCTGCTCCCATTCCGGCTTCAGTCCCTTTCCCTTCCGCACACTTTCCATGATGGTAAAGGACTGCTCGCTGTCCATGCCCATGCCGATGAGATAGACCATGATATCGTCACGGGTGCAGATCGCCGTGGAGATCGTCGCCTTTCCCTCTTGGATCAGCGTCTGAGCATTGCCAAGCCACACGTCTGTCCCGTGAGCCAGCCCTGCGATCCGCACCAGGTCGGAGAAATGCGTCGGATGGGTGTCAATCAGCATCTGCATGGCAAATTCCGTACCAAATTCCGGAATGCCCAGAGAACCAAGCTTTGTTCCTCCGATATCCTCCGGTTTAATGCCCAGAGCGTCCGTATTCTGGAACAGAGACATGACCTGCGGATCATCCAGAGGAATCTTTGTCGCATCAATCCCTGTCAGATCCTCCAGCATACGGATCATGGTCGGATCATCATGCCCCAGGATGTCAAGCTTCAACAGGTTATGATCGATGGAATGGTAGTCAAAGTGCGTTGTCACAATATCGGTTGTCATGTCATTTGCCGGGTGCTGAACCGGAGTGAAGGAATAAATCGTCTCTCCCATCGGAAGAACAATGATGCCGCCGGGATGCTGTCCCGTCGTACGCCGGATGCCGGTACATCCTGTCACGATCCGGTCTATCTCGCAGTTCCGCTTGCTGGTCCCCCGTTCTTCATAGTAGCGCTTCACATAGCCAAACGCTGTCTTGTCCGCCAGGGTGCCGATCGTCCCGGCACGATAGGTCTGTCCGGAACCGAAGATCACTTCTGTATATTTGTGCGCCTTTGACTGATAATCTCCCGAAAAATTCAGGTCGATATCCGGCTCTTTATTCCCTTTAAATCCAAGAAATGTCTCAAACGGAATGTCAAATCCTTCCTTGTTCAGCTTCGTCCCGCATTTTGGGCAGTCTTTATCCGGCATGTCACAGCCTGCCATGCCGGAAAATTTTCTTACCTCTTCTGAATCAAAATCACTGTAATAGCAGTTGGGACAGATGTAGTGAGGACTTAGGGGATTCACCTCCGTGATTCCCGCCATGGTGGCGGCAAAAGAGGAACCGACCGAACCCCTGGACCCTACCAGATAGCCGTCATCCACAGACTTCCACACCAGCTTCTGAGCGATAATATACATGACTGCAAAACCGTTTCCGATGATGGACTTCAGTTCCCGCTCCAGCCGTTCCGTCACGATCTCCGGCAGGTCCTTTCCATACAGCTCGTGGGCTTTCTCATAGCAGATCTTCCGCAAAGTCTGATCCGAATCGGGAATGACCGGCGGGCATTTGTCCGGACGGACCGGCGACAGATGCTCGCACATGTCTGCAATCCGGTTGGTATTGGTTATGACCACCTCTTCCGCCTTTTCCGTTCCCAGAAATTCGAATTCTTTCAGCATCTCCTCCGTAGTCCGCAGAAACAGCGGCGCCTGCTGATCCGCATCCGAAAAGCCCTTGCCTGCCATAATAATTCTCCGGTAGACCTCATCCTCCGGATCAATAAAGTGTACGTCGCAGGTCGCAACGACCGGTTTCTGAAATTCTTCTCCCAGCCTTATGATCTTACGGACATTTTCCCTTAAGTCTTCTTCCGTTCTCACCGGGCTTTTCTCATCCCGCAGCATAAACGCATTGTTGCCCAGCGGCTGGATCTCCAGATAATCGTAAAATTCCACGATTCTGGCAATATCCTGACTGGAAGCGCCTCTTAAGATCGCCTGATACAGTTCTCCTGCTTCGCAGGCAGAGCCGATGATCAGGCCCTCCCTGTATTTTTGCAGCTCGCTTTTCGGTATTCTGGGCCTTCTTGCAAAATAATCCAGATGAGACATGGAAACCAGACGGTACAGATTCACCCGCCCGATGTCATTTTTTGCAAGGATGATGATATGATAAGTGGGAAGTTTTTTAATTGCCGCCGTATTCGCTCTTCCCATCTCATTGACCTGATCCAGAGTGTTCAGATCCCTCGCCCGGAACATCTCCAGAAATTTCACAAAAATATCCGCCGTGCATGCGGCGTCATCCACCGCCCGGTGATGATTCTCCAGCGGTATGTTCAAAGCCTTTGCCACATGGTCCAGCTTATATTTACTCAGATTGGGCAGCAGAAGCCGCGCCATTGACACGGTATCCCCCACGGTAAAATCCGTTTCAATGCCCATTCTGCGGCAGTTTTCCTCAATAAATCCCGCATCAAAAGATGCATTATGCGCAATCAGGACACAGCCCTCACAGAAATTCAGAAATTCCGGAAGAATATCTTCAATGACCGGAGCGTTAAGAACCATCTCGTCGCTGATACCGGTCAATTCCTCGATCTTAAACGGAATGGGCTCCTGCGGATTCACAAAGGTACTGAAGCGATCTGTAATCTTCCCCTGCTCCACCTTCACGGCGCCGATCTCTATAATCCGGTTATTCACCGCGCTGAGCCCTGTAGTCTCCAGATCGAACACCACATAAGAGCTGTCAAGGCTCTGCCCTCTGGAACGCTCCACCACTTCCTTCAAATCGTCTACCAGATAGCCTTCGACCCCGTAGATAACCTTGAACTCATCGTCTTTGGAAATAGTATGGCTTGCCTCTGTAAACGCCTGGACGCATCCATGGTCCGTGATCGCAAGCGCCGGCATCCCCCATGCCTTTGCCCGTTTCAGAAGCACGGATGCATCGGTTACCCCGTCCATATCGCTCATCTTTGTATGACAGTGAAGCTCCACGCGCTTTTTATAGGAATAATCCATCCGGGACGTGGTAAAATCAGCCGTCTTCTTGATTCCCACAACGGAACTGATGGTCAGCTCATGATCAAAGCGGTCCAGCGTCGTCATGCCCTTCAGTTTTACAAAGATTCCTTTCTGAATCTTCTCCCGGATCTCCGGCAATGTTTCATTTTTGGCAAACATCTTTACATGAATCGTATCTGTATAGTCCGACACCGTCAGGGTTATGATCGTCCGCTCGCCTCTGATCTGTCGTTCCTCCACATTCAGAAGCCTTCCCCGGACCGTCACCTCGCCCATCTCTTCAATCACCTGGTCCAGCGGGATCGGCTCATCCTCAAAGTCCCGTCCATAGAGGACATCCGGATTGTCGCTTCTGCGGTATCCGCCTCCTCTGCCGTTCTCCGCATATCTGCGCTCTTTAAAAGCTTTCCCCTTTGTGTTTTCACCGCCCTTTTGACGGCTGTCAGCGTTACTGTCTCCCGTTTTATGAGAGCCTTTTTCTCCCCGGCTCTCCTGCTTCTCTGCCTGTTTTGCCTCTTCCTTCTTCGCCTTTTCCTTTCTCAGGTTCTCGGTCAGAAAGCTGATCCGCTGCTTCAGCTCAGCCTCGCTCTTTTCCATGCTCTGGCTCTCACCGGACTCCAGGTATTCCACATCCACCTTCACATGAAAACCGCAGCGTTCATTGAATACCCGGTCCAGAATCCGGACCAGATCCTCCACTGCTTCCCTGTCGCAGATTCTCTCGGAAATTCCTACCGTCATGGTATTCTCATCCGGGAACTCTACCCTTGCATTCTTCATAATGCTCCGTTTATAAGGGCTGTATACTGCAAGCTCTGTCAGGACACTGTCTTCGTACACATCCCACAGCTTCTGCGGAGTATACTGTCCGGACAGCAGGAATTTCTCGAAAATATGCACCTGCACCTTCCGATACCCGAAAATCTGCCGTTTGACCTGTTTTGCCAACTGAAAAAGCTGATCTTTGGCAATCAGCTTTTTACTCGTAATATAAACCCGGAACACATCCTGTTTCGGAGTCATGGATACCCTTGTGACCATCACCTGTTCGAACAGGCTGCGCTCCGGCCCATCCATCTTAAGCGTACGGAATACTTCAAAAAAAGGTCTTTCATTCATCCTTCCAGTTCTCCAGTTCCTGCCGGAGCGCGCCCAGAAGTTCGCGTTCCGGCAGCTTCTTCACTACTTCTCCATGCCGGATCAGCAGGCCTTCGCCAATGCCCCCGGCAATGCCGATGTCGGCTTCCTTCGCTTCGCCTGGCCCGTTGACCACGCATCCCATCACTGCCACTTTGATATCCAGCGGAAATTCCGCCGCCATCGTCTCCACCTGATTTGCAAGGCCGATCAGATCGATCTTCGTCCGTCCGCAGGTTGGACAGGATACCACCTCAATGCCGCCCTTTCTAAGGCCGAGCGTCTTCAGAATCAGTTTCGCAGACTTGATCTCCTCCACCGGGTCCCCTGTCAGCGACACTCGAATGGTATCTCCGATCCCCTGGCTTAAGATGATGCCCAGCCCCACGGCCGATTTAATATTCCCGGAAAACAGGGTTCCTGCTTCCGTGATTCCCACATGCAGAGGATAGACAGTCTGTCCGGCAATCAGCTCATGGGCTTTCGCGCACATCATCACATCCGAAGACTTGATGCTGATGACCAGATTGTCGTACCCCAGGTCTTCTATCATCCCCGCTTTCTGAAGCGCGCTCTCCACAATGCCTTCTGCCGTAACCCCGTGGTATTTTTCCAGAAACTCCTTTTCCAGCGATCCGCTGTTAACTCCCACCCGGATGGGAATATTCCGCTCTTTCGCAACCTCCACAACCGCCCTGACCCGGTCCCGGCTCCCGATATTTCCCGGATTGATCCGGATCTTGTCCGCTCCGTTTTCCATGGCTGAGATCGCCATCTTATAGTCAAAATGAATGTCCGCCACAAGAGGAATGGATATCTGCTTTTTAATCTCCTTCAGCGCCAGCGCGGCCTCCTCTGTCGGCACCGTACACCGAATGATCTCACAGCCTGCTTTCGTCAGTTTCCTGATCTGGGAGACGGTCGCCTCCACGTCCTCCGTCCTTGTATTCGTCATGGACTGGATCAGGATCGGATTGCCTCCTCCGATTACCCGGTCGCCGATCCGCACTGTCTTTGTATGTTCCCGATGCATTTTTGACACGCTCCTTTCCTCAATACCTCATCCTGCGTTCACGTTCCCGTTCCCGCTCATATTCCATGCGTCTTTTTACACTGTATTTATTCACACTCAGAACCAGCCCGATCTCGATCATCAGAAATACGGTTGCCGTGCCTCCATAGCTGAAAAACGGCAGCGTCACGCCGGTCGTCGGAAACAGATTCGTTACCACCATCAGGTTCAGAATCACCTGCAGTGCGATATGTGACAGAACTCCTATGGAGATCATTCTCCCCAGAAGGTCCTCTGCAAGCTGTGATACCGTATAGATCCGGTACAGGAGATAGATGAACAGAAGAATAATCAGCCCTGCCCCGAAAATCCCCAGCTCTTCGCAGATGATCGCAAAGATATAATCATTGTACGGCTCCGGTATCTTGCCCAGTTTCTGGATGCTGTTGCCAAGGCCTCTGCCCCACAGTCCTCCTGAGCCGATGGCATACAGCCCCTGCAGCGACTGAAACGCCTTATCCTGCTCATACTCATATGGATACAGCCATGCACGGATACGGACCAGGCGGAAATTTTCCTCCATCTGCAGCGGATCCAGATTCTTCACATAATAAAGGACTCCTGCCACCAGCGCCGCCAGCGCGGCGCCGCACAGGATGAACTTCCAGTGTTCCGGATGTACCACGTAGATCATGAACACCGCCGTTCCCAGCAGGATCGCCGCCGTGCTCATATTATTGCTGATCTTCAGTATCATCACAGCCACGATCGCCGGCGGAATGACCAGCTGAATCATGTATTTCCAGCTGCGCAGACGATGCCTGCGTATCACGATCAAAGTTGCCATGACAACGATCATAAGAAGCTTGACCGGCTCCGCCACCTGAAACTGCACCGGGCCGATCCTGAGCCATCTGGTCGCTCCTTTTACCGTAACCGCAATGGACGGTACCTTCAGAAGCAGTACCAGCACGATGCAGGCAAGATAGCCCGGCAGTGCAAAGATACACCAGAAATGGTAATTGACACAGGATACCAGAAGCATGGCAATGATTCCAAGAATACTGTAGACCACCTGGTTTTTCAGCAGGTACATGGGATCATGGTTGTACGCCTGGCTGAGCCCTGCCGTGTAATAGCTGGCGCTGTATATCATGATAAAACCAAAGATCATGACGAAAAACAGCACCACAAGCAGATTGGTATCCAGTCCGTAAAGGCTGAACTGAAAGAGCCGCTCCTCCTTTCTTCCTGCCATCCTTAATCCCCCCGTCTCTCATAACGGCAGAACGTATACTCCAGGTCAAAACAGGTATGCTCCTCACTCTCGCCGGTCAGCTTCCACTCCGGCATCCGGTCGATGTTGGGAAAATATGCATCCGCCTCATAGGAATGGGCGATCTTTGTCACATGCGCCACATCGCAGTAAGGCAGGAACTGCTCGTAGACGCTGTCTCCCCCTATGATATACACATCCTCTGACGGATAGTTCTGAAGCTCTCCCAGAACCGCTTCCACGGAATGCAGCACAACTGCCCCTTTTGCTTTATAACCGGCGTTTTTTGTCAGTACAATATTGGTACGGTTTTTAAGAGGAAGGCCGTTCGGAAAACTCTCCAGAGTCTTTCTTCCCATTACCACTACCTTCCCGTTCGTCTCCCGACGAAAAAATTTCATATCTTCCGGAATACTCACCAGAAGCCGGTTCCTGTATCCGATCCCCCAGTTCTGGTCCACTGCCACAATTAGATTCATCTGTCAGATTCCTTCCTGAAATTAAAGTTATTGTTCGTCCCGGCGCCTGTCGGCCGGACATGGTTATATTGCTATGGGTATGTTTTTTATCTGCGGCCCCGCCTGATAGTCCTCTACCAGAAGATCTGCCGTTGTAAATGCGTAAAAATCCTTTATCTTTGGATTCAATATGACTTTTGGCGCCGCATGGCACTCTCTCTGAATCAGTTCCTTTACAATATCCACATGCCGGTCATAGATATGCGCATCTGCAATCACATGCAGAAGCTCTCCGGGGATCATGCCGCATACCTGAGCCACCATCATCAAAAGGATCGCATACTGGCACACATTCCAGTTATTGGCAGCCAGCACATCCTGGGAACGCTGATGGAGAACCATGTTCAAAGTCAGCCTGTCCTCTCCCTTTTCCTGGGTCACGTTGTAAGTAACGCCGTAGGCGCACGGGTAGAGCTGCATCTCGCTTAAATCCTGATGAACATAAGTGTTCGTAATGATCCGGCGGCTGAACGGATTGTTCTTCAGATCGTAGAGCACCCGGTCCATCTGGTCCATCATGCCTTCTTTATACCTGCTCTTCACTCCGATCTGATAACCGTACGCTTTTCCGATGGAGCCTGTTTCATCCGCCCATTCGTCCCATATATGGCTGTTCAAATCATGGATGCTGGCGGATTTCCTCTGATAGATCCACAGGATCTCATCCATACAGCTTTTAAGCGCCGTCTTTCTGAGCGTAAGCGCCGGAAATTCCCTGCGAAGGTCATAACGATTCACTACTCCAAAACGTTTGATCGTATAGGCGGACGTGCCGTCTTCCCATTTCGGGCGCACCTTCTCCCCTTCGGTACTGGTCCCATGGTCCAGAATATCCCGGCACATATGGATAAACAACTGATCAGCATAGCTCATAGGCGGCTCCTCTCTTCCTGTTAAAACGGATATGTCAAATATTATAAAGCATATCCTTCAGAGATTCAATTAAAAATCTATATGACTTTTCTACATTTCCGTGATATTTTCTATTGTACTTTTTTGATGAATATTGTATCTTAGACATGATATTGTTGTAAAAACGTGCCTTGGGAACTGTTGAAAAACAACTTTTGACAGTCCCTTAAGAAAAAGGATATTTTCAAGAAAGGGTATATCTATGGAAAATCGTTGGGAAAACAGTCACTCCATCATGGATATCTTTGGAACAAACGTATTTAATGATAAAGCCATGCGGCAGTATCTGCCCAAAAGCATTTATTATGAGCTCCGCAAGACCATTGAGGGCAGGAAAGAGCTGGATCCGGCCATTGCGGACGTGGTGGCGGCAGCCATCAAAAAGTGGGCCATCGAAAAGGGCGCCACTCATTATACCCACTGGTTTCAGCCGCTTACCGGTTTTACCGCTGAGAAACACGATTCCTTCATCACCCCACCGAAGGAAGACGGCTCTGTCCTGATGGAGTTTTCCGGAAAGGATCTGATCAAGGGGGAACCGGATGCTTCTTCTTTTCCGTCCGGGGGTCTTAGAGCCACCTTCGAGGCAAGAGGCTATACCACCTGGGACTGCACTTCACCGGCTTTCGTCCGGGAGGACGCCGCAGGCGCCATCCTCTGCATCCCCACTGCTTTCTGCTCTTTTACCGGAGAGGCGCTGGACCAGAAGACGCCGCTTCTGCGCTCTATGGAAGCAGTCCAGGAGCAGGCGCTCCGGGTGCTCCGCCTGTTCGGCAATACGACTGCCAGAAAGGTGACTCCTTCCATCGGCGCCGAACAGGAATATTTTATCATCGACCGCCAAAAATACCTGCAGAGAAAAGACCTGATCTACACCGGCCGCACGCTGTTCGGCGCCATGCCGCCCAAAGGGCAGGAACTGGACGACCACTATTTCGGCACGATACGCCAGCGGATCGCCGCCTACATGCGCCAGGTCAATGAAGAATTATGGAAGATGGGCGTTCCTGCCAAGACCCAGCACAATGAAGTGGCCCCGGCACAGCACGAACTGGCGCCCATCTATGCGGAAGCCAATGTGGCCGCCGACCACAACCAGATCATGATGCAGACCTTAAAAAGGGTGGCGAATCAGCAGGGTCTTGTCTGCCTGCTCCACGAAAAGCCCTTTGCAGGCGTCAACGGTTCCGGTAAGCACAACAACTGGTCTTTGACTACCGACGACGGCCAGAACCTGCTGGATCCAGGGCGAAAGCCCCATGAGAACCGGCAGTTCCTGCTTTTTCTTGCCTGCATCCTGAAAGCCGTAGACACCCATGCGGACCTCCTGCGGGAATCCGCCGCCAATATCGGAAACGACCACCGTCTGGGCGCTCACGAAGCTCCTCCGGCCATCATCTCCGTATTCCTGGGCGAACAGCTGGACGACGTTCTGCAGCAGCTTTTAAGTACTGGAAATGCAACGCACAGCTCCAGGGGCGGCACCCTGCATACCGGCGTTAAAACACTCCCGGATGTGATCAAAGACGCAACCGACCGGAACCGCACCTCTCCTTTTGCATTTACCAACAACAAATTTGAATTCCGAATGGTAGGCTCCCGGGATTCCATCTCCCCTTCCACCGTGGTCATCAACACCATCGTGGCAGAGGCGCTTGCGGACGCCTGCGACATTCTGGAAAAGGCAGAGGATTTCGACACTGTCCTCCATGATCTGACCATACAGTATATCGCCGACCACCAGAAGATCATCTTCGGCGGCAACGGCTATTCTGAGGAATGGGTGGAAGAGGCGGAACGCAGAGGACTTCCGAACCTGCGTTCCATGATTGACGCCATTCCGGCGCTGCTGACTGAAAAATCCATCCGGATGTTTGAACGGTTCCATGTCTTTAATGAATCCGAACTCCATTCCCGGGCGGAGATCAAATACGAAAGCTACAACAAGGCCCTCAACATTGAAGCCCTGACCATGATCGACATGGCTGTTAAGCAGATCATTCCGGCGGTCATCGGCTACACGGGCACCCTGTCCGGTATCATCCAGTCCATGAATGCGATCGGCGTGGACGCCATTGTGCAGACCGATCTTTTGAAGGAGATCACCATCCTTCTGAATCAGGCAAATGGTTCCGTGCGTATCCTCCGCAGCGTGGCAGAGGAGGCAGTCGGCATTGGCGACAATAAGACCCGGGCGCATTTCTACCACGATTATGTGCTCCCCGCCATGGAAGCCCTTCGCCAGCCCATTGATAAGCTGGAGATGCTCGTGGACAAGGAAGTGTGGCCCATGCCTTCATACGGTGACCTGTTGTTCGAGATATAAGCCGGAGGGGGTGCCGCAGCGCGGTTCAAAGGGGGGCGCGGCGCGCTCCTGACGGCGTGCTCAGCACTCGTATGGAATGTATCGGACAAAAGAGCCGGGGCTGTCTGCCTCATTCGGACATTTCAAGTCCGCCTGAGGCAGACAGCCCCGGCTCTTTTGTCCGCTCCAGTCCACACAGCGTTGCTGAGTACGCCGTCAGGAGCGTGTTACATGACCGCTTCTTTTTATCCGCACAGGAATTCAGCTCCGTTTATCCAGCGTTCCTCTTCTGTAAAAGAGAACGGACAATGCAGTGGCGATGCTCCAGCCGATGGGCCATGCGCACCAGATCCCCATATAGCCAAACTGTTTTGAGAGCGCCACGGCAAGGACCACCCGAAGGATCAGGTCCGTAAACGTCGACGCCATAAACTGCTTCATCAACCCTGCCCCGCGCAGAACCCCGTCCGCCACCAGCTTCAGCGATACCACAAAATAAAAAGGGGTCAGGACAAACAGAAAACGGGTTCCGGACTGCAGGGCAGCAGGAGATGGGTTATCCATGAAAATACGGATCAGATGTCCGTTGGCAAGAAGGTACAAAAGCGCAATGGGCACGCACAGGATCCACACCATCTTCACCGCGGCGCGAAATCCTTCCTTCACCCTTGGCGGAATTCCGGCTCCCAGATTCTGCGCCGTATAGTTGGATACGCCGTTTGCCAGGGTCGTCAGGGACGTAATGACCAGATTATTCAGCTTTACCGCGGCCGCATATCCGGCGATAACTCCTGCTCCAAAGCCGTTGATGACTCCCTGTATTACAATGTTTCCAACAGAAATAAAACTCTGCTGCAGAATGCTCGGCACTGCGATCATGGCGATCCGTCTCAAAAGCCTGGCAGAAAAAAGCGGCGCCCTGTCTTTTGTATGGATTCCGGAAAGTCTTTTCCAGACTGCCGCAGCTGCCAGGACACAGCTGACTCCCTGACAGAGAAAAGTCGCCCACGCCACGCCGGCAACCCCCATATGGAGTACCGCAACAAACAGGATGTCCACTGCAATGTTGGCTGTCGAAGAAACCGCCAGAAAAAGAAACGGCGTCTTCGAGTCACCCAGTGCGGAAAAGATCCCGGTTGATACATTATAAAAAAGCAGGAACGGGAATCCCCAGATATAGATATTCAGATACATCCTGGAATCCGCAAAGATCGTATCCGGCGTCCGGATCAGCTGCAGAAGCCGGCTTCCGCCCAGCACGCCCGCCGCCACCAGAACTGTGCACAGGACTGCGCTGGAGATCATGGAGGTGGTCACTGCCGTCTTCATATTCTTATATTCTCTGGCTCCAAAAAGCTGTGACACGATCACAGAACAGCCAATGTTGCATCCAAAAGCAAACGCAATAAAGATCAGCGTGATCTCATAACTGTTCCCCACTGCTGCCAGCGCATTTTCTCCAATAAATTTCCCCGCCACAAAGCTGTCTGCGATATTATACATCTGCTGAAAAATGATGCTTCCAAACAGCGGCACGCAAAAATTCCACAGAACCGTCTCCGGCTTTCCTGTCGTCAAATCCCTGTTCATGGTCTGTTTCCTCTTTCTCTTGTAATTTTTTCAGTTTTCTATTATACTTTCAACAGTTCAATTTGGAAAATATATGTTTGATATCGCTGCCATAATTATTTGATATATCAAAAAACCGGTATACCAGGAAAGGAACCCGTATGAAGACAAACTGCGAGTATTATCATGTTTTTTATTATGCTGCCAAATATAAAAATCTTACCCTGGCTGCGGAGGCGCTGCACAACAGCCAGCCCAATGTCTCCCGGACGATCCGGCTTCTGGAACACGATCTGGGCTGCCAGCTTTTGATCCGTTCCAACCGGGGGATCTCACTGACCCCTGAAGGGGAACGGCTGTATTCTTATGTAAAGACCGCCATGGAACAGCTTCAGGCGGCAGAAGACGAGTTGAAAATGCTCACCGGACTCCACGAGGGCGTCGTCAGCATAGGCGCCAGCGAAACCGCTCTTCACCTCCTTCTGCTCCCCGTCCTGAAACGATTCCGGGAATCACACCCGCAGATCCGAATCCGCATCCAGAACCACCTGACCCTTCAGGCCATCGAATCCGTCCGTCAGAACATCGTGGATTTTGCCGTTGTCACTTCTCCTGCTCATGTATCAGATCCTCTAAAAAGCAGTTCTCTTATGTATTTTCAGGATATCCTGATCGGCGGAAACGCTTTTTTGAGCCTGTCCGGATCCCCGGTATCCCTGCATGACATCCAGCAGTATCCCCTGGTCTGCCTGGGCGGACATACGATGGTCTATCATTTTTTTGATCATCTGTACCGCCAGAACGGGCTGGCCCTGAAGCCGGAATTCGAAGCCGCTACCACCGACCAGATCCTGCCCATGGTAAAAAACAATCTGGGACTCGGCTTTTTTCCGGAGGAAATGGCAAAGGAGGCTCTTGCTTCCAGAGAGATCTGCCAGATCCGGCTGACCGGGGAAATCCCCCGCCGTGAGATCTTTCTGATCGAAAACCGGGAACATCCGCTGACCCTCGCCGCTGAAGCTCTGAAGACCCTGATGATCGAATATTCGCTTTTAGCGGTTTCTTAACATTTTTTGATTTTTTACACAAAATCTACTGACTTTTTACAGAGAATCATGTATACTGTATCTATCTCCTTCCATATGCGGAGATTTTCAGTCGTCAGATTAACAAATAACTATACAGCATGCCGTATCTGCTGCATAGTATATATAAATATTCAGAAAGGAGGGAAGGATACACAGACTTTACTGATTCACCAGAAAGCCGGTTAACCGGCTGAATATTTCTATTCCTGCAATATATACTGACAGGCAATAAAATTTTCCGATAATACAGACTCACGGGCGTCGGCATCCGAAGTTTTGTGGAAAAGTTTATCGCTCATGCGTATAGGTTCCTTACGGGAACGGCCTGCTTTCATAATCCACAGGAGGGGTTGAATGTATGAAAAAAATATTAGTTTTATGTTTATGTGCAGTGTTGATTACAGGGTGTGATGCAAGTTCCAATAGAAATATGGGATCAGGGTTCGGATTTGGCGCCGTGGTAAGCGCCGGGGAGGCTTTGGGGTAAGCCTCCCAAAACCAAACGCATTGAATTAAAACCCCCGGAAATCAGGCGTTTCCGGGGGTTTTTTCATTTCCTAGCACACGCCCTGGGCGAGCATGGCATTGGCTACTTTCTCGAAGCCTGCGATATTGGCGCCGGCTACATAGTTGCCTTCCATACCATAACGCTTTGCGGCGTCATCGATATTGTGATAGATGTTGACCATGATCTGCTCGAGCTTTGCGTCCACCTCTTCGAAAGTCCAGCTCAGGCGCTCGCTGTTCTGGGTCATCTCCAGTGCGGAAGTGGCTACGCCGCCTGCATTGGACGCCTTACCGCAGATGAACAGCACGCCGTTATCCTGCAGATATTTGGTTGCTTCCAGAGTAGTAGGCATGTTGGCGCCCTCGCATACCGCCTTGCAGCCGTTGGCAACCAGCTGCTTTGCGTCCTCCAGATGCAGTTCGTTCTGAGTCGCGCACGGAAGAGCGATGTCGCATTTGATCTGCCATACGCCGCGTCCTTCATGATACTGCGCACTGGGCCTTGCAGCCGCATACTCGGTCAGGCGGGCGCGTTTCACTTCCTTGACCTCTTTCAGAAGCGCCACGTCGATGCCTTCCGGATCGTATACCCATCCGGTGGAATCGGATACGGTCACGACCTTCGCGCCCATCTGCTGCGCTTTCTGCGTCGCATAGATCGCCACGTTGCCGGAACCGGATACGCAACAGATTTTATCCTTCATATCCATGCCATGGCATTTCATCAGCTCACGGGTGATGTACAGAAGTCCGTAGCCGGTTGCTTCCGTACGCGCCAGAGAACCGCCGAAGCTTAAGCCCTTGCCGGTCAGCACGCCCTCATACAGCCCGGTCAGTCTCTTATACTGCCCATACATGTAGCCGATCTCTCTTGCGCCTGTTCCAATATCGCCTGCCGGCACGTCAACGTCCGCGCCGATATATTTATACAGCTCGGTAATAAAGCTCTGGCAGAACGCCATGACTTCTCTGTCCGATTTACCCTTGGGATCAAAATCAGAACCGCCCTTGCCGCCGCCGATGGGAAGGCTGGTCAGGGAATTCTTGAAGATCTGCTCAAATCCCAGGAACTTGATGATACCGATATTGACCGACGGATGAAGCCTTAAGCCTCCCTTGTACGGTCCAATGGCGTTGTTGAACTGTACCCGGTATCCGGTATTCACCTGTACCTGTCCTTTATCATCTATCCACGGAACGCGGAACTTGATCTGGCGGTCCGGCTCGGTCAGCCGCTCCAGAAGCGCCTCTTTGCGGTACTTCTCCTCGTTTGCCTCAATGACCGGCCTTAAGGAATCCAGTACCTCTTCCACTGCCTGCAGGAACTCCGGTTCCGATGCATTTTTCTCTTTGACTCTTGCGAGTACCTCATCGACATAACTCATTTTCATCATTCTCCTCAATCATCAGATTCACATTTGTTTTTACCGGTAATATTTTATTACGATTTTTTTAAATATGCAATCATTTTCGTATCATTCATCGTTTTCTGAAAATTTTTTCGTCTTTCCCTGTTTTGAATGCATTTTTTTCATCTTCAAGATTACTGTTTTTCATCTGTGTCAGGAAATTGAAGAAAAATTGCCAGAATTCCTTCTTCCAGAGTGCAGTCTATGGTACCGCCCATCTGCTCTGTCAGAAGCTTTGAGATGGAGAGGCCAAGACCTGTGGACTTCCAGGCAGTCTCCACGGTATAATAGCGGTCAAAGAGACGGCCGGCCTCAATCTCCGTCAGAGAAGACGCATGGTTCTGAAAGATCAGTTTCCCTGTGTCCAGAAGAGTGATCCGAAGGTCTCCGTCGCTGTATTTGACAGCATTGCTCAGAATATTGGCAAAAATTCTTATGAGAGCGCTTCTGTTCAGTCTCCGGCATACGTCTGTATCCGGTATGGACACCTCCGGCACGATCCGACATCCCTTCAGGACCGCATAATACGCAGACAGACTGTCCTCCAGAATGCGGTTCAGAGACAGTTCTTCCAGATCGCCGCTCCCGTTAGAAGACATGGTCACGGAATAACAGAACAGTTCTTCGGTCAGCTGTTTTAGAACATTCGTTCTTTCTTCGATGATTTCCAGATAATGACGGGCGGGTTCTGATACCTGCTCTTTTTTCAGCAGATCCAGATAACCGCAGATGGCAGTAAGGGGCGTGCGCAGATCATGGGAAATATTTGTGACTGCGTCTTTCAGTTCCAGATCCCCCTGCCGGTAACGATGCCGCTCCCGGCGCAGCCTTCGAAGGCCCGTATTGATTCCTGCAGCCAGACTGCGCATGAATGGATCGCCGCTGGAAGTATCGACCAGTATGTTGCTGTCTGTCCGGAGACGGTCCAGAAAGACTTCCTTCATCTCCTCCGCCGCTTTGTGGAGCAGATGGACCTTCAGAAGCAGAAGTCCTGCCAGCAGGACAAGCGCTCCTGTCAGTATCCATACGCCTGTTTCCATAAGGATCCATCCCCCCTTCTCTTTGTTCTACTTAATATCTTTTCGGCGGAATACAAGAATTCCCGCGCCGGTGGCGAGCGCTACGGTCAGACAGGAATACAGAGACATCTGCCGCTCACGTCCCCTGTCCTGATTCAGGATCTGCAGTCCCTGGCTGCCGGGCAGAAAATCATTCAGAAAGGTATAGATTTCCCGCTCCGTTCCTTCCAGATAATATGGATTTTCCTCTGCTTCTTTCCGTATCTCATACCCTTTATCCGTTACATAAGTATATGGTTCATAGATCTTTGGTTCGCTCAGGCGGGACCGGATATACCCGGAAGCAAAGCAGAGAACCAATGCGCTCAGAATACTGACTGCTGTCACTGCCGCTTTGTTCTGGTTCAGCATGCTGCACATGGTAAAGACCGCCGTCCAGGAAAGATCCATAAGAACCGTAAGAAACGCCCTGGTCAAAAGAAAAAAAGGATCCGGCCGGAACGTTCCAAACAGCGGTATTCCCACTAACAGCAGAACCGCCACATAGACTGCGTTGATCACAAGTACTCCGACTGTACTGACCATCAGATTTGCCAGATAGACCGTATGCCGTTTATGACCAATCGTCAGTTTGTTCCGAATGGTACCGTCGCTGTATTCTGTGCCAAGGAACAGGCTTACAAAGACTGCGGACACGAATCCCATCAGACTGGCATAGCCAAAGCACATGTTTTCCAGCGGAATCCCATATCCGGATTTACACAGCATATAGTAACTCATGCAAACCATGGACAGTCCGTAAGATATCATAAATCCCATACAGTCCCGGAAACTGCGGTTTTTCGTCATTCGAACCAGATTTGCCCTCAGCAGCTTTGTCATCTCCCGCCACCTCCCACCAGATTGATGTAATAGCTCTCCAGGCTTTCCTCCCGCTCCGTCACAGACAAAAGTTCGCAGTCCTCCTGATGGAGGGCGAGTACCAGCTTTGTAATATTTACTTCTGCATAGATATCCGCTTCCTGATCCGACCGGATCTCATACTCTATCTGCATGGTTTCCAGCACACGGGCAAGAACTTTCGTGTCTGTCACCTTCACCCGGGCACATTTCCGGCAGGCCGCCTCCAGCTCTTCTGCGCTTACTTCCTTAACCATGCGGCCTTTGTCGATGAATCCATAATGCGTCGCCAGCCTGGACAGTTCATCCAGAATATGACTGGACAAAAGCACCGTGATCTGCCGTTCCCGGTTCAGCTTTAAGATCAGTTCCCGGATTTCCACGATCCCCTGCGGGTCCAGCCCGTTGGCCGGCTCGTCCAGCATCAGGAAGTCCGGATCTCCTGCCAGAGCAATGGCGATTCCAAGCCTCTGGCGCATCCCGAGCGAAAAGTGTTTCACCTTCTTTTTTCCGGTGTCCGAAAGTCCCACCAGCTCCAGAAGCTCCCCGATTCCTTCAAAAGACGGCAGCCCCAGAATCCGGTACTGCTCTTTCAGATTGTCTTCCGCCGTCATCTCCTGATAGACGGACGGCGTCTCCACCACCGCTCCCATTCTTCTCCGAACCTTTGAGATCTCTTTTGCAGTATGAGGCACCCCATATAAAGCGTACTCCCCGGATGTGGGGCTCTGCAGACCGCCAAGCAGCCGGATCAGCGTTGTCTTTCCCGCGCCGTTCTTTCCCACAATACCGTAGACTGCCCCCTGGGGGATGTGCATGGACAGTCCCTTTAATGCCTGAAAACCCCTGTATCGTTTGCTCAGAGCATTGGCTGTTACCGCATATTCCATAATCCTTTCACTCCTTCCTGCGCCGCTTCTGCATGCAGACTGCGAAGCTTAAGTACTCTCTCCGCCCTCTGCCGGAAGCGGCGCTTCAATTCTTATACAGACTCTATCAGAGAAAGGTTAAGGATCCGGTTAAGAACATGGTTAAGATATGGTTAAGACTCCCGCATCTTAAAGCCAATCCCCCATACAGCTTCGATGTAATCCTTTCCCGTGACCCCTTTCAGTTTTCGGCGCAGATTGCTTATATGCACTTTCAGAGAATTTTCCATGCAGTCCGGAGTATCCTCGCAGATTCGGTCCAGAAGCACGGATTTTGTGACCACCTGGGAAGGATTCTGCATCAAAAGCTTCAAAATGGCATATTCCGTCCGGGTCAGCCTTACCGGCTGTCCGGCTGCCTGTACCAGATGAGACTGCACATCCATTGTAATCTCTTCATATTCCAGTACGGAGGAATTTCCTCTGACAGCGGTATTCCGAAGCTGCACCGTGATCCGGGCCAGCAGTTCCCTCATATCGAACGGTTTTGTGACGT
Source organism: uncultured Lachnospiraceae bacterium (assembly GCA_910583615.1). GTDB lineage: Bacteria > Bacillota > Clostridia > Lachnospirales > Lachnospiraceae > Hominiventricola. The sequence goes on from CAJTXP010000008.1 coordinate 26,801, forward strand.
AGTCCGCTGCTCCTCCAAGAAGCAGCGCTGCTTTATCCTCCGCTCCTGCTTTCGCACTTATGACGATGACCGGAATCCCGGAGATTTCAGGAAGCACCTCTTCTCCGCCAAGCCCTGGCAGCATCAGATCCAGAAGTACCAGGTCCGGCTTCCGGCCCGCCAGCACAAGAAGCGCTTCCGTGCCGGAATAGGCGCGGGATACCTGATAACCTGCCTTTCCCAGCGTCTCCTCCAGCATATTGCCAATATGAATGTCGTCATCTATAATCAGTATTCGTTTCATCTGGTATAAGCTCCTCTCCGTATCCCATTATAAACCGCTGAAGTCCAAAAAGAAAGTTACTTTTCACGGGGGGGGGGTGGGGATCTGCGCCCTGGGTCTCTGTGCTCTGCGCTCGTATGGAGTGTATCGGACACCAAAGTCGTTTTGTCCGTCCCATTCGGACAGGTCTGTTCGTCTGTGACGGACAAAACGGCTTTGCTGTCCGCTCCAGTCCACACAGCGCTGCAGAGCACAGAGACCCAGGACGCAGACCCCCACTCCGTGAAAAGCAACCAAGAAAGAAGTGTGCTGAATTTACGGCGAGATCCGCCTTGTGGGGCTGAAGATATCATGATAAAATACACGCATAAGGAAAAAAGTATGCAGGAAAGAGGTATCATATGGGACTCTATGTAAATCCGGGAAACGCTGCGTTCAGAAGAGTATTGAATTCCGAACTATATGTGGATAAAACAGATCTGATCACTGTTACGAACAGCAAAGTAGATACGATGAACTGTTATATGTGCGTCAGCCGTCCCCGCCGTTTTGGAAAATCCATGGCGGCTGATATGCTTGTGGCATACTACAGTAGAGGATGCGATTCCCGCGCTTTGTTTGCCGGGAAAAAAATGGAAGCAGGAGAATCTGCTTTGGTACACCTGAATCAGCATAATGTCATTCGTCTGGATATACAGCAGTTTTTGTTTCAGGAATCTCATCTTGACATTTTTATCGATAAGATTCAGGAAGCCGTTATCCGGGAACTTTTACTGGAGTTTGGCGACTGTTTTGAGGTCGATGAGTATGGCCTTCCGGGCGTTCTGAAACAACTTTATGGCGCAAAAGGAGAACGCTTTATTTTTATTATTGACGAGTGGGACTGCGTATTTCGGCTGGCAAAGCAGCGTAAAGATATACAAAAAAAATATCTGGACTTTCTGCGCGGTCTTTTTAAAGGAAATGAATCTGCGGATCTGGTATATATGACCGGAATTCTTCCGATAAAAAAATACGGAGATCATTCTGCAATTAATATTTTTGATGAATATTCCATGATCGAACCCAGGAATCTGGGAAAATATTTCGGTTTTACAGAAGAGGAAGTGGAAGAGCAATGCAGAAAATATCATGCAGATTATGCAGAAATGAAAAAATGGTATGACGGATATCAGCTGAATGACCTTTTGATCTATAATCCCAAATCGGTTGTCGATGCATTGAAATGGAAGGATTTTCAAAGCTACTGGGCCGGTACGGAAACCTATGAAGCCCTGAAAGTTTATATTGATCTGAATTTTGAAGGGTTAAAAGAAGCGATTATTCAGATGCTGGGGAATGGCCGCTGCAGGATTGATCCGTCTACCTTTCAAAATGACATGACTACTTTTCAGACAAAGGATGATATCCTCACGTTACTGGTCCATCTGGGTTATCTGACCTATGATGCGGCAGACAGAAGCGTTTTTATTCCGAATCAGGAGATTATACAGGAATTCATGCGGGCTGTAAAAGTCGGCGGCTGGGATGGAGTAATGGACTCTATAAACCTTTCGGAAGAGCTGCTTCAAAATACATGGCAGCTTAATGGAATGGCTGTGGCAGAGGGCATTGCTTCCATTCACAATGAAACTGCTTCCATCCTGAAATATAAGGATGAAAATTCACTTGCATGTACCGTTCTCATGGCCTACTACAGCGCAAAGGCTTATTATGCGAATCCCATCATGGAATTACCAACAGGAAAAGGATTTGCAGATGTCGTTTACCTGCCGAAACGGAACGTGGAAAAACCGGCTCTTCTGATCGAACTGAAGTGGAAAGAGTCTGCGGAAGGTGCGATCCGGCAGATCAAAGAAAAGCAGTATGCATCCTGGATTGAGAGCTACACGGGAGAGATCCTTCTGGTGGGAATCAATTATGATCGGAAGAAGGGACATACCTGTATCATTGAAAAACATGAAAAAAGGTAAACACGGTCTGGAGACTTTGACGATATGTAGAAATCGGAAAAAGCAGGAAACTCTACAGACTGCTGAGTTCCAGAAAGAGGCTTTCCGCATCCCGGAAAGCCTCTTTCTTTTTTATTGCTCTTTATTCAAATGCCTGTCATTCTCTACGGATTCGTCCGTTTCCGGAAATGAAATCTCCATACGGTCAGACCGCACAGAAGACCTGCCGCCAGTACTGCCCAGAGAACGATCCGGCTGTTGTCGCCGGTACTGGGAACGCCTTCTTCCAGACTGGTAATCTCCGCGGAATTTTCCCGGCTTTCCGAAGATCGGCGCGAATTTTTCGACGGTCTTTCCGGGTCTCTCAAAGGTTTCCTCGGATCGTCCGGCGGCGTCTCCGGGTCGTCCGGCGGATTTTCCGGATCGTCCGGCGGCGTCTCCGGGTCGTCCGGCGGATTTTCCGGTTCTTCCGGCGGCGTCTCCGGATCCTCCGGAGCTTCCCGAACATATCGCAGAATGATCACGTCATCGCCCTGCTCTGTAGAGGCCGCCCACTGCTGATTGGGATTGCAGCTGTAATCATCATCGTCTGATTTCATACCATAACCCGCATCCATATAGGTATATGTATTCCCTTCGTACGTCAGCTTCCAGTCGTCCTCTTTTGCAGTATGGGTAGTTCCCAGAAGATCGGTTAAAACTTCCGGTTTCGTATTCCCTTCAAAGTCGTAGACAAAACCGTCATTGCGGCTGCGGTCCAGCGTGCCGATGAATGCGTCGGAAACGTCCTCGTCGGCCCCGCCGTTCTCTGAATCCTCATCCGGCACTTCATCGGAATCTTCATTTAAAAGCCCGATCGCTCTTCCGAACACAGGGACATCCGCCTCAATGGTCTGATTCCCGTCCGGTTTCCGGGTATAGTATTCATGGACAATATTATAATTTCCCTCTTTACTCAACTCCCGGTAGTACCGCAGAATGATAATCTGATTTCCTTCTTCGGTACCCTCTACCGATGTCCAGGCATTGTTCGGCCGATAGACCATGCCGTTGCCGGCAAATTCATTCTCACTGTCTGCCGCGCCGGTGTTCTCCAATACGCCGTACTGGGGCCGTCCGTCCCAGGTGTAGGTGTAGGACCTGTCTGCATCCGCAGGCTGGAAATCATACACTTTATCGACCCTGCGTCCGTTGTACTTGACGCCCAGCTCGCCATTCTGAGGCAGAACTCCGCTGATGCCCTCCCAGTGGTCGCCATTCTCGTCCCGAAGATAGTACACATGGATAACATTATACTTTCCTTCCGGCTGTCTGTCACGGAAATAACGCAGGATGATAATCTGGCTGGCATCTTCCGTAACAGCTATATGATCCTTTTCGGAAACCGGAGCATAGTTGAGCGTTCCGTCGCCCGAATCAAGCCCCATGCCTTTGTCAATAATTCCCATATCGTCATAACTTGCTTCTGACCGAAGCTTCGGAACTTCCACGCTCTCGCTGCTGAAAACTTCTTCCTCCGAATCCGAAAATTCCACCTCTTCCTTGTTATCCGCGTCTGCGGTGTCCTCAGCTGATGTCTCCGGCTCTCCGGAACCCTCACTGCTACCTGCATTTTCCGTGCCCTCTGATGGTGTATCGGACTCGTCAGGCTCTTCTCCGGCGTCGGTATCCGATGCGTCTGATGGTGTTCCGGACTCGCCGGGCGTTTCGTTGCCGTCGGCATCTTCCATATCCTCTGACGGCGTTTCGGACTCGTCAGGCTCTTCGCCGGCGTCAATATCTGATGCGTCTTCTGTCGGTGTCCCTGACTCGCCGGGCGTTTCGCTGCCGTCGGCATCTTCCGTATCCTCTGGCGGCGTTTCGAACTCGTCAGGCGCTTCGCCGGCGTCGGCATCCGATACGTCTTCCGACGGTGTTCCGGACTCGCCAGGCGCTTCTCCGGCGTCGGCATCTTTCGTATCCTCTGTCGGTGTTCCGGACTCGCCGGGCTCTTCTCCGGCGTCGGCGTCCGATGCGTCCCCTGCCAGTGTTTCAGACTCGCCGCTGTCAGCAGCATCCGTAACATCTTCGCTGAGAGGCTCCGGTTCTCCGCTGTCACCAGCATCTGATGCACCGTCCTCCGGTGCTTCGGGCTCTCCCGCCTCTCCGCTGTCACCGGCATCCGATGTGCCGTCCTCCGGTGCTTCGGGTTCTCCCGGTTCTCCGCTGTCACCGGCATCCGATGCGCTGTCTCCGGAAGGCGTTTCTGTTCCGCTGACGGATGCTTCGTTCTCTTCGCCGATGACCTCCGTCTGGAATTCATCCTCCTGGTCCGCCTGGGCTGATCTTGTCTTTGTCAAGGGATCTACCCAGCCGTACGCCTCGCTGAAATGCTCGTAACTGTTTTCGTTATATTTGGGCTCCATAATGAGGTCCAGAGCCTGATAAGTCTCGTCTTCCTCACGGCCCATTCTGGTAGTGATCTGACTGTTTCCCTCATGTGTATAGGTGTAGTTGCCGTCGCCGTCTGTATCTCTGACATAATATTCGTGGACATAGCGGTACGCATAAGCGCCCCGGCTGAACGAGTTGGTAAAAGTTACCGTACCGGTAGACCCTGACGCCGTACCGTAGATCGCTCCGCTGTCCGAGTAGTACAGATCATACACTCCGAGCGAATCGTTCTGCGGCTGTATTTTGTAAGCGCCTTCTCCCGGCAGCGGCACCGTCGCGCTCTCTCCGGCTTTGATCTTTACGTTTTTGTAAAAATTGCCGGGGCCTGACACGCTGAAGGTATAGGTTCGATTATCAGACGAGCCATCCGGATGAACGCCGAGGGCGGGCTTGCTGATGGTAACATCGCGTCTGCCTCCCACCTGAACCTTGATCTCCTTACCAGCTTCCGTCGTGCCGAAAGGATGCCCTGCAATCTTCATGGAAAAGCCTACAGACGTATTCCCCTCAATCGTTTCATCAACCGTGTAGGAGCCCCCGGCCGGAAGCATCAGCTCCATACCCGTTCCAGGAAGCAGCTTTACGGACGTATCATCCCGGTCCGTCGCATTCGGAATCAGAACATCATTTTTGTCCTTCGCCGCAACCAGATTGCCGTTCATATCCCGGATCGTGTAATAGTAAGCGATCTGGTCCGCGCCGTCCGCACTGGGATCATTCAGCGCAGGCGCCTCGATCCTGAGCCATCTGCGTTCATCTACCGTTATGGACTCCGATACTCCGGCCTTGTTGAACGTCTTTTCCGTTTCTTTTTCGTCGTATTCGATCCAGCTCACGCCGATCGTTTTCGCCGTAGAGCTCTTCAGGCCGGTGACGGTAAAATACAGTTGTTTACAATCGTTTATCTTTATTTGGGGCGCACTCGTTATGGTAACCGTCAGATTTCCCGTAAAACCGCTGCTCCTGTTGTGTGTTCTGATGTTTGTGATCTTTGTTCCATCGTCAGAGGCAACTCCGTAGCGGAAAGTAGTGTAAGAAGTACTGGCATTCAACTTGTTCCCGCTGCTGTTATAAAGCGGCCCAAAGCTCACCATCTTGATATAATCCACATCAAATTTCGAATCATTCAGATCTATGTATTTCCAGCTGTTTGCCGTTCCGGAGGTCAGCGCGCTGCTTTTTGCCGTCCGGGTTCTCTCCTCCGTCTGAGGCATCGTCATCCTGGACGCCACGCTGGCGTCAATCGTGAACTCCGTCACGGTATAGCCGCCTTTGGGAAGATTATCCATGGTATAGGATTCCCCGGAAGCTATGGGCACGGTACGCAGTTTATATTCCGAATCGTCTCCTTCTTCTGTCTCGGTCCGGTCCACCCTGTAATAGTGTATTGCACCGTCTCCTCTGGTTCCGCCTGCAGTCAGGGTCAGGATCCCGGGCGTCCCGTTGATGTAAAAACGGCCTTCGTCTCCTGCGGCCACAGCCTCCGTTCTCTCTCCCATCTGAAGCTGATAACCGTCCGGAGCCGCAATCTGCTCGATGGTGTACACCGCGGCGCAGAGGTGCGTAAGCTTCTTCTCCGCCTCGCCCGCCTTGAGGGAAATGATCTCATCCACCTGCCTGTAGTTGCTGGAGGTTCCATGCTCATCATGCGGCCGGTTGGTGATCCGGTACCAGAGTATCTCATCCCCTGCGTCCGCAGGGCGCTGAAGGGTAAGTATGGAATTGTTCCGGAGCCGCACCTCATGTTTCCTGCTGCTGACCAGCACTCTGGTATCGGGAGAAGAACCCGCCATGTTATAGTGGTTTCCCTTTTTATCCGTGATATCGATATTGTCCGTAAGCTCGGTCACCATAACATCAAAGGGCCCGTTGGAACGGTACACTTCCGATTCCCAGATCTTCTCGCCGTTTTCTCCTTCCCGGGGAAGGGTAAAGGTGATGTCTACCGGCACCGTTTTGTCGCCGTCTCTTCTCGTCCCGGTGATCTTGAAGGTGTAGGTCTGGTCTTTCGCCTGTTCTTTCACCTCTTCCGGCAGCTGTTCTCCTTTGTAATCCGGCTGTTCAAAATCGAATAATTTTGCTATGACAAGGCTGTAGCTGTTGTCGCTCCGCTCTTCCGCCGCTGCGGTAAAGGTCAAAGTATACGCCGCCAGCGCCGTCATCATCAGGAGGATGCAGGCTCCAAACATCCGGCTTATTTTACTCTTGACATTCATCGCATATCTGCTCCCTTCTTCAAAAGATGTTGCGGCGTCTCCTGCAAAGACGCCCCATGCAGTCTATGTAAAACGCTTTTCATGCGTAATCCGTCAATCCCCGGTCAGACGCCGGGTCACTTCCGCCGCGATCTCGTCCATGCGGCTCTTAAGGTAGGGACCGGGACACTCCGTTTTGCTGTAGAACATACTGTGCAGCGTGAGGCTGCCCGTCTCGTCCCCGGTATACCGAAGCTCCTCTATCCCGTTGCGCCGGCAGACGTCCGCACACAGGTCGATGAGCCGCTCATAGGCAGCGTCGCTCACATGCCACTCTCCGCCGATCTCGTCGTTGGCCACCTCGATCGTCACCGCCTGACTGTCATTTTCCGGGCTTCTGGAACTCCACGACTGATCCGATTCCTCCACATAGAGCCCGACCCTGCCCTGGCTGTCTATGGCGTAATTGGCGGAAGCGCGGCGGTCCTGCTGTGCAAAGGATTCTCCCAGCCCCTCCAGCGTCAGGTCGCCAGCCATATGATGGATCGTTATTTTACGGATGACGTCTCCCCTGGGAAAATCCGCATTGGGAGAGAGATAGACATACTCGGTAAGGGGACTGTTGCGCCCGATCACCTCCGCCCTTTCCGTATCCGTCAGCGTCCGTCCAACCGTATCCGGCATCCGGGACCGGAATAAAAAACACAGAAGCAGCACCGCTCCCGCGGCGGCGCAGAAGCCGGCCAGCAGAAGCCATATGCAGCGAAACTCATTCTTCTCCTTCTTCATCCTGCGTCCTCCTATGTTCCCCGTATGCCATGATACAGGCTGCAGGCAAACAGCGCCGCGAACAGGGCGAAGACAAGCTTCACCACCGTTTTTCCTGCTTTTCTCCCGCCCTCTTCCGGTTCCCGCGCCGTCACGAGCACAAGCGCCGTGATTCCCAGATAGAAAAAACTGGTGTCGATGAGATTATGCATCAGAAAGGCGGCAACGCCTGCCCGCCCGGAAGGGGATTTCTTTTTGCACAGGGCGGAAAGTCCGGCCAGAATCACCATGGCCATGGCGATCCAGCCCATCTCCACTCCTATATGGATCGGAATGTTGTGAATGTGCCAGGTGTTGAAGTATTTGCCGCCGTCGTTCAGATCCAGAAGTCTCCACTGAAGAGGCCCCACTCCGAATAAAGGATTTTTCGTCAGGTAGCCAAGACCGCTTTCCATCATCTCCAGCCGCTCGGCAAAGGTGGCCGACGCGCTGGGCCGAAGGACCGCCGCCAGGACCGCTACCAGAATACCCGACGCGGAGATTCCAAAAGCCGTCCGGGGATACGCCTCCAGAAATCGCCCGAACGTCTTCCAGTGCGCCGCCACCGCCGCCCCGTAAAGAAGCAGGGGCAGACAGACCCACGGAACACTGGTGCGGGCCGCTGTCAGAAAGACCAGCATGCCCGTGCCCATCCCCCAGACGGCTCTGGACAGAATCCTGCAGGCATACCGGAACGTTTCCCGGAAGGAAGCCTCCCTCTTTTTCCCGATCAGCAGCGCCCCGATTCCCGCCGCCATGGATAAAAAGCTGCCCATGGACAGCGTCAGCGCCAGCGCGGCCAGAAGAACCGGCTCCAGAAAAGGCAGAAACGAAGCGTCATCCTGATCCTCCTCCATGCAGGATATCATGCAAAACCAGCCAATTACCAGAAAGATTCCCATGGCGTTGGCATTGCCCAGCAGTCCGGCCATCCGGCCCGCCCGGCCTTCTGTAACGGCCCGGAAAACAAACCGGCCGATCCCTTCCGCCGCCAGAGCTCCCGTCCAGAGGGCGCAGCAGCGCTTCAGCAGACGCAGCTCCTCCCTGTTCAGACAGGCCGTCAGCAGACAGATCACAGGAAAGAGTGCGTGCATGGCCCCATAACCGTCAACTATATTTCCATAGGTCACATAAGAGGAAGCCATGGCGGCCAGATCGTAGATGATGAGAGGAATCAGGATCCGCAGATCCACCTGCGCAGAGTCCCGGGACATGCCGGCTCCGCACAGAAGGATACCGGTCATTCCCGTCATCCGAACGTCCCCCACGCCGATCAGGGAGAGGATCACCAGAGCCAGGGCAAGGCAAAGCGCCGCATAGTCGTCGATCAGGCTCTCCAGCCTCTGTTTCGTCCTGTGAATCATATTTCCATCCCTCTCCCGCCGATCGTTATACTTTATACTTCTTTCTGAAAACCAGAACCGCAATGCCAAGGCCGGACAGAACCGTTATGACCAGAAACGTCATTGGATGAATATTGTCGCCCGTAGACGGCGCATTCTGATCCTCCACGTGCTCCTCCTGGGAAGCCGGCTCCTCCGGCGAGGCGGAATCTTTGGATGCATCCGAACGGGAACTGTGGCTGGAACCGGGACTGTGTTCTGTCCCCGGCTGCGGATCCGGACCTGGATCTGTTCCCGGTTTCGGGTCCGTACCCGGATCTGTTCCCGGATCTTTACCCGGCCCCGGATCAGGATCCGTTCCCGGACCGGGCCCTGGCGGTTTCTCCGGCTCCAGCGTATTGACAAAGGAAGCCGTCTTAAGTTCTCCGTCCGCCGTCGTACCGGTCCCGCCGTGCACCGCAGTCGTATAGCCGTCCTGATCCGCCTCCCGCTCCGCGACCGCATACTGCATATTCACAGGCAGGCCTGCAATCTCTACAAACTGTCCGTCATGAAGCGTGACGCTCTCTCCGCTGGAAATGCTGCCCTCCCGGGCTCCCGTATAAGGAAACGTTCCTTCGACCGCAGAGCCGTCCGCGCCGGTAAACGTCACGGTAAAGGTAAATTCCTTCGTCCTGTCTCCGATGCCGGCAACTGATTTCTGAATGCGTAAGAAACTCTCCTCAGGCCATGGCTCCCGGCTGTTTTTAAAGGCGGCGGGAACGCTGTCATCCTTATAGATCTCTCCTTCCACCGTACCTGACTTCGGAAAGACATACCAGTCCGCCGCTTCCGCTTCCGTAACCCGGAAATCCGTACCCGCGGGCAGGCCGAGTATGGTAATGCTTTCATCGTGGTGCAGAGGAAGCTCCATCCCGCTGGAAATATAACCGGCTTTATTCGTACCGTAGAAGAAATACTCCCCCGGAAGCTCCTGTCCTTCCGGATCTGTAAACTGAACCGTAAAAGCAAAATTCTTCTTATAATCCGCTTCCTCAAGGTCCGGGCCGCTTAACATCTTCTCGATCTCCAGACTGCCCGTATCCGTCTCCTGCGCCGTCCGGTCCGTGACCACCACGATATTCAAAAGACTGAACAGGTTGGTCAGATCCGTGTCGCCCAGGTTCTCCCGGTTGGCGTCCGAGGACGCATTCCCGTAAACCGGCGTTGTCAGAGCCTCGTAATTCTGCCGGATTCTGGCGCGGATGTACCCGGTGTCGGCGACGAAGAACGGTTTGTACACCGCCCCGCCGTCCTCATCGTGAAGTCCGTAATCAATGATGGTATTGATGCCGTAGTGCAGATTCATGGTACGCTTTACGCTGGACGCGGCAAGCTCCATATCCTTCCAGTCACCGGACAGAAGTTCTTTATTCTCCGACGGCTGCTGCTGTGCGGTTGCCGTGATGTCCCGAAGGGTAATGTCCACATCATCCTCTATGGCGTACTGGTGCATGGTCTGCGTCAGTTTCCCAACGCCTGCCATAACAGTCACGCCGTCTTCTTCTGTTCCCGCGTCCGCATAGATGGAACGGGTCCCGATCACCACGGGAATCACCGTAGCGTTGAGGGAGCATCCGTCCGGCGCGGCAAGCTCTTTCAAATAATACTGCCGGCGCTTTGCCGTATCCCATCTGGCCTTCGCATGTCCGGGACTTACGTCGTCGGAAGAAGAGAAGATAAGAGTCCCTTCCTGACCGTTTACCGTGCCGGTAATTCCTTCGGCAACCGGATCTCCTGTACAGTCCGCCTGCTCAAAGAGCCCGAAGCGGGCGCCGTTTCTCGGCCTTCCGTTCTGATCGATCTTCATGACCCACAGTTCCCGCTGGTCATTGGGTATGTAGATCAGGGAACGGAAATTCTGATTGAACTGATCCGCATTCAGGAAGCTGAAGCCTCTGCCGCTTCCGGTGTGATCCGTAGTCACGCTCATAATCGCATTCAGCGTGTCTTCCGTACCATGCGCCCTGACATAATCGCCCAGCGCGCGGTAGCGTTCTTCCGCGCTGCTCCCGCTGATTCCCAGCTGCGCCAAGGCGGCGGGCTCGATGCTTCCGTAGACAAGCCGCAGATCCCCGTCCGCGTGGACGGACCGGTAACGGTTGGCAAGCCCCGGCAGGTCGTCGAAAACGCCCGTCAGACGGAAGTTGTCCTCCTCCCAGGAAAAGTACCAGTCCGGAACCTCATGGTCCGCCGCCTGCTCCAGAATCGCACGGAGCACTGCGCTCCGCCACGCCTCCACTCCTGCGCCTGCAGCGACCTCGGAAGCCTGAAATCCCTTCAGATTGCTGCCGTACAGCGCCTGCCAGGTATGATCCGACTGCCGCAGCATCATGGGAATGACTACGATCAGTCCGTCGCTCTGCTTTTCGCGGTCCACCGGGAGCATCAGATTCGGCTCGATATCTCCGGTCTGCTCATTAAACTGGCCGTAGGTCAGACGCCCGGTCCCGATGATATGGGCCACAGAACAGGCATAAGCGCCAGTCGTCCAGCGGTTTGCCACAGAGAGCATCTGGGTATCCGGATCAAAGTACAGCACAATGTCGATGGGAAGCGCCCGGTACCCTTCGGGCGTATTGGTCTCTTTCAAAATATAATACTGGCGCCCCCGGTCTGCGAAGTTAAAATAACTGCCGTTCTCGTCCACAAACCGGGCTGATCCGTCCGCCTCGGTCTCCAGATGAACAAGCGCTTCCCCCTCTCTCCTCTTTACCCAGAATTCATTGCCGTCGTTGACGTCATTGTCCGTATACCGGCACTGGATCGCACCCGGAGCTTCTGCAGACGTCAGTTCCGCCGGGCACAGATCGAAGGTGATTCCCGAAAGCGGCATGCCGTCCTGATCCACCTTTTTGATCTGCTGGTAAAAGAACGGTTGAAGGTTGAACCGGAGGGCAAGGCTGGAATCATAATTTCCCCGCTCCAGATAGAACATCTTCAGAGTATGTCCTGTATTGCTGGCAAAGGTATCTCCGTTCCAGAAGAAACCGCCTGCCAGACCGGCCTTTTCAAACTGCGCCTTCAGGGTCGTCTCCTGAGACTGGACGGCGGTTTCATACAGTTTGTCCAGATCCACCGTGCCGTCGTCCTTGTAGGGGAAACCGTTCGTCTTCCAGCTCTGTCCGACGGAGACCCTGCCGGTGGAGAAATCGATCGTACCATAGATCTCACTGTGGATGCCGCCCAGATCCAGCACCAGCACGTCGTCAATAAAGATCCATACGTCGTCGTCCCCGGAAAACTGGAAGGTCATGGGCTGATCGCCCATCGCGCCCATATTGATCCTGCCGCCCGGCGTCTGGCGAAAATCAATGGATACGGTCATACCCAGATGGTGGTTCATATATCCGGCGGTTGTCCTGCCGTTGTGGCTGCTGATGTTCTCATTACCGGAAAGCTTTCCGTCATCCCCTACCAGGTCAAATACCTCCGCGCCGGTATTGAACGGGAAAAAATTGCCGGTGCTCCGTCCGCCTGTGAATCCGCCGTTTTCATAGCTCCGGTCGGTACGTTCCACCGCAGGCGCGTCATAGAGCACAAACCGGTTGGAAGCTTCGTCGAATTCCGCGAAATTCTGCCGCATGTCATAATAATAATAACCGTTGTTGTCGATCTGGAACAGTCCTTCCACATCCGTGAAGGACTCTCTGTGATCCTGCGCGGTCTCCGGGTCAAACAGATAATTAAGAGAGGCGTCCCCGCCATGCTCCGCTTCCCACTTCCGGATCACCGTTTTACTGATATTCTGCAGATCCGTACTGTCATATCGTTCATCCAGAGGATCGCCGATGTGGTCTCCGCACAGTTTATAATCGGTGATATCCTCACATCCGTCCATCTGCCGCACCATGGCTTCCGTATCCATCACCGGATAGCCGTCCTTCAGAACGGATTCCACAAGCCCGGTCATGCCGGCGGCCTGCTTGCCGTATTCGGAGACGGCTCCGGCGCCTTTATTCCAGTAACCGGCATGGATATTGCCGTCGCCGAACAGAAGCAGGCGTCCTTTGTTGATTCCTTTGTCCCAGTCTTCCACGCCGGAGCGCGGCACATCAGGATTCACCGGGCCGTTATGGATATCCGTCGTCCCCAGAAGGTCGTTGCCTTCGGCTCCGTTTGCATCCACCCAGTAATCAAACAGATTGACCGTCGTATTCGGCGGATTGACGCTGGACACAATGTGATCCTCTAGATTGATCTCATACAGGGTAATCGTAAGATTCAGGATATTATCAATCTCCGCCGTGTCGTTGGCAATATCCGGCAGCGACAAATCCCTTGAATTCACCCGGATCCGGTAGCCTGCGTTCGACACGGGCGCAGCTTTCAGCGTCAGTTCAAGGCCGTCCTCGACCGTATCGACGGCCGCCGTGACTTCGTCGATATTCCATGCAATGTTCACATATCCGTATACAATCCCGGAAGTCGGCTGGCCTTCTGCAGGAGTGAATCCCGCATCCTTCAGCTCCTGGCTGTAATACCCGCTGCAGGAGATCCGGTCAGGAAGAATCGAAGAGAGCTTCCGGGCCAGCATATCACGGTCGGAAGTAATTGCCATATAATAATCCATGGAATACCGGTAATCATTCTGATCTTCCTCGATCTCCGAACCGCCCCGGGATACATACTTCCAGTCCGAGACGAACCTGTCTCCCGGTCGGACGTCATACACCGTAACGGTCATGTTCAGGATACCGGAGATTTCCGCGGTGTCGTTGGCATTCTCCGGCAGACTCGTATTATTGGAATTTACACGGATCCGATAACCCGTATTGGATACCGGCCTGGCTTCAAAGGTCAGCTCCCGGCCATTTTGAAGCGCGCCCGCAGCCTTTATGACTTCTTCCGTATTCCATTCGATATTTACATAGCCTCTTACAAGCCCCGTAGAATCCGACTGGCCATCCGCATAGGTAAGCCCCGCATCCGTCAATTGATGATTCGTATTATATCCACTGCAGAGAATTCTGCCCGGAAGAGTATCTTTCAGCTTCTGAATCAAAGTTGCGCTGTCAGAAGTAACGTCCAGACTGCAGTTCATGGAATATTTATAATCTGTCTCAGGAATCACAGAACCGTCCCGGGATGCATAGCTCCAGTTACTGACATATTTGTCTATATCCGCATACGGCGCGCCTCCGCCCAGCTCCAGCAGCACCGTCAGCTTCTCTGTCTCTTCCCCGGGCGCGTACCCTTCGGGCAGCTCTGCGGTCAGCGTGTAGCTGCCTTCCCAGGCCCCCGCTTCCGGAAGGCCGCCAAGACTCCATGTCAGCGCCAGAACGTCTTCCGTACCGTCTTCCAGCACGGCCGTGATCTCCTGGGGCAGAAGTTCGAGCAGGAGTTCCCGCGTCACCGGATGCTCCGCATCCGCGCCGGGCAGTCCAAGGCCCCAGCTTCCGGTCTCTTCCTGCCGGATCAGCATGGAATCTTCGCCGTTCCAGGTCCATGAGACGACCGTCCGCACCTTACCGTCCCCCGGCAGGCTGTCCGTCTTCTCATCGGCGTCCGTCCCGGCGGCGCAGATCTCACAGACATAGGTGCAGGGCATCCCTTCCGACGGTTCTCTGTAGCCGCATTCCTCATCGTGCTCATGGGTGCAGCCGCTTCCCTCCCCGGAAGCGGTATATCCGCAGTTCCCGTCATGCTCATGGGTGCAGCCGCCCCCTTCTGCTGGCTCCGTATAGCCGCAGTTCTCATCGTGCTCGTGGGTACAGTCGCTTCCTTCCACAGGTTCGGCATATCCGCACGCACCGTCATGCTCATGGGTGCAGCCTTCTTTTGTCTCTTCGTCATAGCCGCACGCGTCGTCATGCTCGTGCGTACAGTCAGACCCTTCCGCAGGCTCTGCATAACCGCAGTTTTCGTCATGCTCATGGGTACAGTCGCTTCCTTCCGAAGGCTCCGTATAACCGCAGTCCGCGCTGTGTTCGTGAGTGCAGCCAGACCTCTCGCCGTCTTCGGCGTATCCGCAGCTTTCATCGTGCTCATGACCGCAGGGAGCCCCCTCATCGGGCGGCGTATAGCCGCATTCCTGCGTATGCTCCGGATGGTGCGGACACAGACCGTTTTCCGCAGAAACCGTAAGTCCCGTACCATACAGAGGCGCAGTGACAGCAAAGATCAGGATCCAGGAAACCATCCGGCCAAAAATCCCGGGACGGCTTCTGCACGCTCCGTGTCCTCTTGAATTCCCGCTATTTTGTCTCATCATAACCAGCCTCCTCAAGTATGTATCTATACTGCGGGCAGACGACAACACACATCATAAAGCAAACTATCCACAAAATGGGAAGTGCATTGACTGCCTTCCCACTTCTACCTTTCTGTCCAGCTCACCTCATCCGGACCGTCCTCTTCACCACAGACCATATCCAGCGCTCCGTCCACCAGCTTGATCAGCTCCCAGACCGAACGGAAACAGACGGTCTTATCTTGATCCATCCACGTAATCCTTCCCTGCCAGCTGCTGTTCTGGCGGTGCTGCACGCGGATCACAAACGTCCCCAGCTCCCCATGCCTGCTCAGTAATTCCTCGTCTTTCATAATCTTCGTCCTTTCTGAAGAATGAATATTTCGTGTTCTTTCCTTTCCGCCTCCTGTAAAGGTGCGGTCGACCGTTCCGGGATAAGGGAAATTCATCCAGTTGTAGAACTGTTCCAGACGGGAAAGGAGCTGTTCCATCGTACCGAACCGCTTCCCCTCTCTGCTGTAGGCGTGGTAAAGTCTGCCCTGGAGCTGATGCTCCAGCCTGCTGTCCACACACATCACCACTCCGTTTGGAGTCCCTATGTACCACTGCGATCTCTCCATAAGTCTGTCCTCATTTCCAGTTCATGATCTTCTGTTCCATCTTCTGTGTACAGATGACGCTCTTTACATGATATCGAACTCCCAGCCGCTGACGTCCGGACCGGAAGCGGCCGTTGATCCTTTTCTGCAGGATCCGGCAGCTTTCCCGGGTCGTGTTGAACAACAGCACCAGATACTGCCCTTTCCCATATCGGTTGATCACGTCGCTGCGCCGCACCGAACAGCGGACCGCTTCACAGAGCCTGTCTGTCAGCTGTTCCAGCACAGAGCTGTCCTCCACCGGATTTCCCTTGCCGTCCACCAGCGTACAGAGCATCAGATAGACCGACTGACCGCTCCGCTCCAGCATGCGAACCAGCATCTGATAGATTCCTTCGAACACCGGCCAGTTGCAGATATATCCTCCGGATACCCGCTCCCCATGTTCCGCCAACAGCTCCTGTATCTCGTCAAACGCCGTATACGAATGTTCCATCCGGCCTCCCAGGCTGTGCAGAAGCTCCGTCAGGCGTTCGCAGGGGCGCATCCCCTGCTCCTGAAAGTAAAAGGACACCGTATCATCATAGAATTTTCTGGCTTCCACTGTCCTTCCGGAAGCTGCCAGCGCCTCCATCGTCACAGTCTCCCAGTCCGCCAGCGGATGAACCTTCGCTGCATGAAGCCCCAGCTTCTCCATCTGCTCATAATCCTTCTGCTCTCTCAAAAGCTCCACTGCATGTTCCACGCAGTAGCAGAACTGCTCCCGGTACCGTCTGGCTTCCTTCTCCGCCCAGAGCGCCTTTGCCTGCGTCCCCAGAAATTCACCCGTATAGCAGTAGCAGACCGACAGACACAGCTCCAGAAGACGCCCCGGATCTTCCTCCGCGCCGACTTCCTGAAACAGCCGGTCCATCCTGGCCGCATCCTCCACGACCGCTACTTCATCCGTCCAGTAACAGACGCCGGAACTTTGTCTGATATATTCCGGTTCCGGCAGACAGGCCTTCCTGAGCCGTTTTCTTGCATTATACAGGACGCTCCGCATGGCGTGCCCCCGATCCTGAAGATCCCGGCCCGCGAAAAGCACCTCCTCCAGAAGGTTCCGTTCGATCCCTCTGCCGTGGTCATGCAGAAGCAGCTGCAGCAGGCTGACAAACTGCGTCTCTCCCGCCCCGCTTCTGCCTGCGATCCTTTTTCCATTCCATGTTACATAAAATTCCCCAAAAGTGTGTACATATAATACGTTTTCTGAACCCTTCTCCCTCATTCTTTCTGAGACTGACCTTCACCTTCTCTGATCCTTCTTCCTCCCGTGCTGTCAGCCGGGACCAGTTCTCCGAACAGCACATATCTGGCATCGTCAAACACGTAGGCGCAGGTGGACAAAAGGACATATCGTCCGGTTCCTTCTGAATGAAGAACCGGCTGAAAATCTGATTCCGCCAGTACTGCCTCTACATAATGTTCAAACTCCTCACCTGGCTCCTGATAGATCGTATAGACATCCGCATGAGCAGAAGTCATAAAACCGCTCATCAGTTCAATCCGGTAGTCCTGCCCGGGAGTCAGAAGCCAGATGACCGGATGCGCCTCATAAAACTCCTGCTCTCCCCAGTCCGACAGGGATGCGAACATGGAGCCGTCCTTCATATGATGCCCGTATATGATCGTATTGCAGTCTGCAAAACCTTCCCGGTTATTGGCGTCTGCAAATATCGACCCCGAAGCGCTGTACGCCCCGTCATAGGAACGGTGCAGATAATAGTCGTTGTCTGCGCCCCTGACCACCGGATAGTCAATGGGCGTGCCTTCACAGTAGATCCAGCCCACAATATCCTCATTCTCCGCCGTCAGCGCGTCAAAATCCACCTGAATGGGCGCCGACTGCGAATCCGGATCGGGATCCTCTTCCGGCGCCTGCGACGTATACTGTTCGGCCGCCTGGCTGTACAGCGCCTCGCTGACCCGGTAATTATGCTTCACATACAGGATGACAGCCGTCGATACGAGAAATACGGCCAGCAGCGCTGCCATCATGATCCGTCTGATCTTCTTCCCCATATCCATGCCTCCTTCGTTCCTGATCTTAAGGCGTTTTTCTGCGCCGCTCTCCTTATGCCGGACAGCCTGAAAAAGAGCGGGCGGGACAACACGCTAAGCATTCGCCTGCCTTCTCCTTCTGCGTTCTCTGAGCGTGCCTGCCAGAATATTGAACATTGCCCCGCAGGCAGCAAAACAGACCACGTAAGCCTTGCCGACCGAACTGGTGTAGAGTATCATCAGCTCTCCCAGCATCGGATAATGGGCAGCAACTCTGCCGACCAGCGCTTCGTAGTCAATGTCATTCATATCTTCTTCGGCATTGGCGTCGCCTTTGGTCACAAAGGAGCCTTCCACCACTTTATTTTTCACAACTCTGTGGGCAACCACAGAATCGTTGCTCCAAAAGGCGATCACATCCCCTTCCTGCACCTCCTCCGGCGCAGCCTCCTCTACATAGATGACGCTGCCCACGGGAATCTCAGGCTCCATGCTGCCGCTGACCACATTATAGATCTCATAGCCCATGAAACGCGGGACCGTAACCGGCAGGCAGGAGGCGATCACGCTTAAAAGGATCAGTGTTCCGACAACATTGCAAAGGGCGGGAATCAGCTTCCCTCCCTTTGCATCAGACCGCCTATTCATTCTCTTCCTTCTTGCGCCTGCGCAGTGCGACGAATCGGACTCCAAAGCCAGCCAGCAGAACCAGCCCGGACAGGATGCCTACCTTCGCCGACATGGGCACTGCCATCAGCTTCGCAAAATCCGAAGGCGCTGTTGCGCCGCCGTCGAGGATCTCCTCGCCGTTGGCCAGCGGTACCTCTTCGTCGTTGATGTCCCGGATATCATCCGGAGCTGCCTGCGGCACCTCTTCGTCCGGAGCCGCAACTCCTCCGCCGGCATCCGCCGCTGCGCCTCCGCCCGCTCCGGCGCCGCCGCCCGCATCTGCGGCTCCGCCGCCTGCAGCGCCTCCGGCTGCCGCTCCTCCGGGCGTGGTTCCTTCCGTCGTGCCGCCCGGCTCTGTCACGGTACCCTCATTAATGGTCGTGGTGGTAGTCGTCGTCGTTCCCGGCGTCGTCGTGGTCGTGGTCGTCGTTTCGCCTTCCTCCACGCGGCTGTATACGAAGGTGAATACATTCTCCGCCGCATTCTCGCTGAGCCTGCCGATCAGGTTATACGCCTGCGGCTGATAGCCCTCGAAATACAGATAGGATACCACCGGACGGTCGCCCACGTTGCCGTAATAGGTCTCGCTGGGCGCCAGACGGTTGCCGTCCTCATCCTCATAGTTGATCGTATAGGCCACGGCGTCCCCCAGGATCCCGTACGCCACTACATAATCTTTATCTCCGTCCACGGTAAACGCCGAATAATAGACCGTGTTGTTATCCTTGCCGCTCTCTCGGATACCGCGGATATAGTACTTTCCGCTGTCCTTCAGGTTCACCATGCCGTTGTGGAAGCTCACCCGCTGTCCCGGCTTCAGGTCGTCGAAGACCAGGCACTCTCCGCTTTCGTACTCCGGGGACTGGGTCCCGTTATTGCTTAAGTTGCCGCCGGGATTGAACTCTCCCTGCGCCCCGGCCAGGAAACGGATCTGATACGTATAGCTTTCCTTCTCCGCCGCCATCGCCGGAAGAGCCATGGAACCCATCAGGCAGAAGGAAAGAAACAGTCCGGACATTCTCTTCAGAATTCTCATATCACGTTCCCTCCTTCTTCTCTTCCTTCTTTTTCTCCACCAGTCCGTACATGGACAGCAGCAGGAACAGTACGCCGCTTATGGAAGACGCCATGATGAACGGCGTCAGATTCGACTCGTCGCCGGTCCGGACCACGGAAGTGCCCCGTCCGCGGCTGTCCTCCGTCCGCTCCCGGTCGCCGACCCGGTTCACGACTTCCCGGTTCCGGTTGGAGGTTCTTTCCTCTTCCCTTACTGCATCCGGATTCATCTCCACTGCAAAGTTCATCTGCAGGTCCGCCAGCGTGTTCTGATAATCGTTGCCCTGGGTCTCGCCTTCGAGCGCTACCTCCAGCGTGATCTTCCCGCTGTCGCCGTTGTGCAGCGTATCCAGGTAGAAATAATCCTCCAGCCCTGCGGTCGCTTCCCGCAGGCCTTCCCGGCCGCCGCTGTTCTGCTCGCCGCCTACGGTATCGCTGTCAAAGAGCACAGTCTCATTGTTATCTTTATCCGTATAGACCAGGCGGTAGGTATAAGCGCCGCCGCTGGCGCCGGAATTGGCGCTTCTATCCTCCAGCGAGTAGAGCACCTTGTTGGTCATATACCAGTCCGTCGCCGTCTCGTTCTCATTTTTCAGGGACAGCTCGACGATGGCGTTGTCGCCCGGCTGGATCCCGTAGATCGTATCGTTGATGTCCGACGTCTTGAAGCTGCTCTCCATCTTCTTCTCATCGGTAAAGGTCACCTTCCAGTCAGAACCGCCGTAAGAAGTCTCCGCACAGACGTTCAGGGTCATGGAGGCGAGCAGAACGCCCGGAAGCAGCAGACGAAACAGTTTCTTCTTCATAGTCCTCTCCCTCCTTCTTACAGACTCAAAATCCCGTTGTTGACCGTAACCTTACGTCCCCATGCGCTCCATACGGCGTCTTCCACGTTATGCTCCTGAACCGCGTCCACAGTCGCTTCCAGACAGAACTGCACGCCGTCATAATCATAGGTCGTAATGATCTTACTTCCATTCTCCGTCTTCTCGGTGGTCTGCGTCACCTTCGCGGTCACGCTCTGGTCGATCTTCAGACGGCCTGAAAACGCCGGGCTTACCTCACCCGTTTCCAGCACGCGGCTGTAATACAGAATCGTACGCTCATCCGTGCTGGACTCCTCGTCGATCATCCAGCCGTTGTCGGTCAGAAGCTCCAGATCGATCAGATCCGGCGTCAGCGTCTGCACCTTCTGTCCGTTCTCATCCAGCCAGTACTTATACAGGCTGACGCGGACATACTGGTTGATGGTCCCGCTGTTACGCACCTTCAGCTCCTCCGGATACCAGGCGCCGATCCGGAACTTCTCCCCCTCCGGCACCATGTCTTCCAGAAGCGCGCCCTTCTCTTCCAGCCAGCTTCCGTTATCCTTCCGGCTGTCATAATTGCGCCAGGAGACCTCTTTGTCGTTCTCCAGAAGCGTCACGCCGATGTCGTACATCTGCACCCGGGAAGTATAGGTCTCCGAATAATACGTAAGGGCCGCTCTCGCTCCTCCCACGGAGGAGAATGCCAGAAGCGCCACCGCCAGAGCGAAGGCTCCCAGCGTTCCGGCGGGGGAGGTAATCAGTTTCTTTATTTTGCCTGCCATTTATTCCCCCTCCTTCTGCGCGGAACCGGATTCCGACGCGCCGTTATCCAGCACCACGTTCCAGTCCGCATACGGCGTCCCGTCCTCATGGTACATCACCGGAGTGCTCTCGTAGATCACGACCACGTTGAAGGTGGTTCCGTTCTCGATCTCCTTATCCGGCACACCCTTGATCCCTACCAGAAGTTCGGAGGTGCTTCCTCCGCCCGGCAGGATCTCATTGTAATAATAGTAGCCGTCATCTCCCGCCTGCCAGCCGGTCCCGCTGTATTCCAGGGGATACCTGCCGCTTCCGTAAGCCCTTGCCCTCACATAGACCGGCTCGGAATCCGCATCGCTGGTAATTGTCAGATGCTTCGTCCAGCTGGAGAACGTCTCCTCGATCTCCGTCTCATTGCCCAGCTCGATCGTAATGCCGCCCTGTGCCGACGCATAGGTGGTAAAATAGGCCCACGCCCTGCCGACTCCGGCGGTCAGAACCATGACAAACGCAAGAAAGGCAATGGAATATCCTGCTCTCTTCCTCATCATTCACCCTCCTGTCTGCCTGCCTGCTGCGGATCCCGGGTCCACTCCCAGCCGCCGCTTTCCTCATTGTATACAAACTGGTTCCTGATTCCATGACCGTGCGTCCGGGTGTTGTTGTACACGTTCTCAAAATCCGCCGTATTCTCAGTTCCCGGCTGCGCGGATATATTCTCCAGTACCACCGGCCCGTTGTTCGACGGAACCGACTGCGTATAGCTTAAGCCGTTGTAGATCTCCGTCACCGTCACCGTCGCCGTCGCCGGTATCCGCTCCAGCGTGGTCCGGCCGGTTCCCGGCTCCGTAAAGGTAAGGCTGGTCACTTCATTGTAGACCTCTTCGCCCTCCAGAGTCGCCACAACCCGGAACACGAACGTAACCGGCTCGATCGTTCCTTCCACCGCTTCATAAGTCCGCAGCGTCTTCACGATGGTAAGCGGCGCATATCTCGGCTCCCGTCCGGATTTCAGATAAACATGCTCCTCATAGAGCCAGGGACCCGGATTCGCGGTGCTGATCACTCCGTCTGCATCCGCCTGCTTCGTGGGCAGCGCCACCAGCTGCGGCTCGAACATGTATTCATACTGCGCGGAATTGGCGATCGTCACCAGCTTCTCCTGCTCCGACCCGGTCTCACCGTCCGCCGCTTCCACCTTCACGGTCTTCACATACTGTTCCCGCGTCAGGTTCGTATCTCTGGCTACCAGCAGGTACAGACCCGCCTTCACGTCCGTCCCGGTGAGCGTGGCGTCCGCCACTCCCTCTATCGCTTCCGACGCCGCCGGCTGCTGAACACTCTCCGCCGCCAGCGCGATCTTCGCCGCATCCTGCGCCAGCGCCTTCCAGTCCGATACGGTCAGCTCCTGCAGTCTCGTATAGTCCGCGATTCCAAGCCCTTCATAAGCGCTCTCCGGTACAAACTGATACGTGTCGTATCCAGCGACTTCTTCTGCGCCCGCCACCTTATACAGCTCCAGCGTGATATGCGTCTTCTCCATATCTGTCAGGTAATCCGCCTTCTCCGGATCCGAAGCATCCACCGGACTGACCGTCAGGCTGCATTCCTTCGTTACATCCACCGGATCCGCCGGCGCTGCACCACTGACCATCGGCTTTCCCACACATGCGCCGACAAGCAGCATCAGGGCAGCGGACAGATATATCCATCTCTTTCTCATGGGCGTCCCCTCCTTTACATCAGATTATAGTTTCCTCATCTCATCCAGCAGCTCTGCTTCCGTCTTTCTCGGCCCCAGTCTGCGGTAATAGATCAGCATGATCAGCAGTATGATAAACAACAGCGGGATTCCAATGGCCGGCGCCACTACGTAGTTCGGGATCCGAACCGCCTCCGACACCACGACCACTTCGCCGATGATGTTGTCGATGCGTTTGCCCCGCACGAGCATGCGGTGGGTGTTGACTCCATAGGGCGTACAGGTGACCAGTGTACAGTAGTCCTTTCCGTCCCTTATGGCAAGCTCATCCGTCTCCTCCGGAAGGACGATGCGGATCTGATCCACCATGTAGGTAGTTGTCTGATCCATGATGTTGATGGTAAACGTATCGCCCTCCACCATCTGATCCAGATCGGAAAAGAGCTTTGCACTGGGCAGTCCCCGGTGCCCGGACAGAATCGCATGCGTCCGCTCTCCACCTACCGGAAGAGAAGATCCCGGAATATGGCCTACCGCAATCTGAAGAACCGCCTCGTCCACGCTGTGATAAATCGGCAGATTCACGCCGATCGACGAAATCTGTACATATCCCATAATACCGGTTCCCGTGACATCCAGAAGACTGTCATACTCTGCACGCTGTTCGTCGGTAAGCGTGAAATTGACTCCGTTGGAAAGCCTGCTGTTATACGCTCTTGCCGCTTCCAGCATCGCTTCCCTCTCCTGACCGGACAGGTCTTCCACTGCCGTCACATAACCCGCGATCGCCCGCGTGGCATGCATGGAATTCCACCAGTCACTGACCGAAGGATAGAGCAGGATCCCTACCCCTGCCAGCAATATAATGACTAATACGATTGTTGAAATCGAAGGGCCTCTCCGCTGCTTTTTCTCTTTCCTGTCCCTGCCCTTCTCTTCCCCTTGTTGTTCTTCTTTCTTCATAGGTTTCCCCACAGTGAATTGATATGGTGATATCTCTCACCTGCCAACGTCCGCCGGACTGTAAAGCCCGTTGCTCACCGCACACCACGTGAAGGTGTCAGCCTGTGCGGCAAACCGGGAACGGGACCTCCCGTCCCCGGCCAGATTCAAGTTCAAGAAATGTTCTTTCCCCTTATGTGTCTAAAAACCGTTCTTTGAAGCCCTGCTGCTTAGCGAGCGCTCATGCGCTTCTTGGTAACCAGAAGGATACCTGCTGCTACTACAAGGATTCCGCCGACTACGTAGAAGATCGTAGTACCGATACCACCAGTGGACGGAAGGAGCGTACCTCTCTGGTTCACGATCTCAAGTGCATTCACATCTAATTCAGTGAGATTCTTCTCTACCGTCTTAGAAGTTGTAGCAGTTGAACTCTCAGATACCAGGTTTCCATCCTCGTCGTAATGTTTCTCACCCGATGTAACGAATATTTCCTCTGTAAGAATCTGAGGAAGGAGTTCTTTAGACTCAAGCAGCTTATTGTAGCCGTCCGGAGCCTTGAACTCTGTTACGGTCAATTTAACATCACTTGCAAGACCAATGATATAGAGTTTGCCCTCTGCATCAGTGCTGAGCTCTGCGCTTTCAGTCGTACTGTTGGGATCATAAGAAACTACTGTATAAACGCCTGTTTCACCTGCTGTTACCGTTAAACCTTTGATCGTAAACGTTGCGCCTGCAAGAGGATTTCCGGATTCATCCACCTTCTTGATTGCTGCTGCATATGTTTTGATCTCAGCTTTATCTTCCCATTTTTCATCCCAGGGTTTCTTTTCAGTTGAATTATCATCAACAACAACAGGTCTGATAGAAATGGTATTTGTATCAGCTGCATTGATGTTCGTTGTAGAAGTCAGTGTAGCCTCGTACTCAATAACAATCTGTGCGCCCTGAGCATATGTGTTTGTGTATGTTCCATCGGCAGCCAGAGTTGCCCATGGAATAAGAATTGCTTTTTCGTAAGTAGTGGTTCCAACTGTAACTTCGCCAAACTGATAATTTGTAAGATTCGCTTCACCTTCAATCACAGTTCCAGGATCAGTTGCTGTTTTGCCAATGGTAATCTTTGTCACCTTAGCATTTGCCAGATACTCCGGCAGTGTATCCTGAATCACGTAATCAACAACCTGTTTGGAATTCTCACCTTCACCGATATAGTTGGTGGTATCAAAGGTACCAGTATACTTAACTGTATCGCCGATTGAATAAGACTCTTTCTTAACCGTTTTAACTGCGGTAGGAGTATTAACGTTCTTGTCGACAATCTCCGCATCCGGCTGAGTAGATGTCACTGTGATTGCTGCTTTGGCTGTAGCGTCTGACTCATGAGTAGTTGTGACTACATAATAACCATAAGGCAAGCCAGTAAATACAAGATCACTGTCGCCGTTGCTCACTTCTGAAACAACTTCTGCATCACTTAACGCCCACGCTTCAAGAGCTGCTTTTAACTCATCCGTCATTTTGGTGCCTGTAATTTTTCCGTCAGCATCCTTCACAGCAATTACATCGGTAGGAGAAATATAACCTTGAGTATCCGCCTCAAAAAATGCTGCAAGACTCTCAGGAACCGTTCCCTGATATGCAATGTTGTCGCCGCTGACAGTCGCGTCAAAAAGCTTATGAAGACTGTACGTCTCACCCTTTGCCGGATTCTTAATTGTAATTTTTGCATTGTCTGCATCAGCCGGTTCTAACGCTTTCGTCTGTGCAAAAGTTGTCATTGTCATTCCAAGGACCATGACCATCGCCAGTAAAATGCTGGCAAGTTTCTTAATTCGTTTCATAACTCATCCTCCTTTTCATTTTTCGTTGTTTGAAACGATTTTTGTGTTACTTTGAACCCACAAATCTTCAATTTATTCAGATCTAAGAGAACCTTATACCCTCCTTTCACTGAATTTTTTATTATACATTAAGCCTGTGCCAAGTAAGATAAAGAAGGCACCTGCTATCATGTACCAGATTGGTCCGGGACCGCCGGTTTCGGGAAGGTTGTATTCAACCATTTGATTGATGTAATCTACTACATCATCCCGATCATAGTCAATATTTCCCTCTATTGTCTCATTCTTTATAACCGTACCATCAGTAGTTTTGTCACCCAGCCCCGGCTCATAACCAGCATGATTCTGTTCCTTAATACTGTATTTTGTATCATCAGGAAGGTTAAATACCTCTATGGTTTCTCCATTTCCCAGCTTAAACTTTCCTCCAGAACGAATATCACCTGATTCAATTACTTCGCCGTTTTCATTGGTTATCTTATACGGATAATCATTACCGGCAACGTTAGACGCAGTACCGCTGAACTCAATCGTAAAATCGAAACGTCTGTCTGACTCCCCTTCTACTGTCTTACCCAGTTTCAGCGTGTTTTTAATATTACCTGTATAGTCGATTACTGGAACCGCATTTACAGATGGAAGCGTAAACTGCATCCAACAGGTAGAACCGGAAGCTCCTCTTTCAGTATAAAAGAATTTCAGTCTATACTCCGGAGTATCGCGTTCTCCCTCTTCTTCATCTGGATTAGCAAGCTCTGGCGTATCCTCGGGTTTTTGAATATAGTTCCATAAATCTACATATTCTCCCGCCGCCTGATGAACGCCGCCGATATCGCAGATCAGCTCTGTCTTTCCATCCGGATGTTCCAAAAACACCCACATGTCATCATCTCCGAAAAAGTAATAGTTTAATGGTCCTGTATAATCGTCCGTCAATTTAAACTCAACTTCAAAAGACATGCCGAAGAAGCTGTTATGGTCTTTGTCATCATCTGATTTAGTCAAGCCCCCAATTGAATGTTTATTTTTGGCGGAATCTGTCCAAGCTACGTGTCCAAATTTGGGGTCGTGATTATGTGACTCATGTCCCTCTGTCTCATTGCCATAACTGGGAGCATTATCCATAGGCCAGAACTGATTGGTCCATACCGTATCCTTCTTATCCCATGTCGGGCCCATTTTTTGGAACCGATTCAGATTTTCCGCATGAGCACCGCTTCCAACCACCGATGTCAATGTGTAGGTATCTCCATCTCGATTAAAATTAAGCTGACGTCCGGTAACCTCTTCCCTACCCACTACATTCTCTGTCTGCGGATTAAACAGATCCGGCGCATTTGCCTTAATCACAGGATAGCCTTCTGACGACAATGAAGAATTAACCAGTCCATAAGAACATTTTTCAATTATCGTATCTGCTGGAGTTCTGGCCACATTAATATTGTATCCGTCCAGCTGGTCTGTATTTAATCCTGTAGTTCCAGTACTGCTATTATTACCGAACCCGTATCTTGGCTTTATCACATTACCCGCTTTATCCGTCTCATAGTTCAAAGGATTATTAATTCCCTGCAAAGTAATATTTGCATCCTTCTTCCCGTTTGTTCCGTCATTCAGGTCTCCTGCCGCCGTACCATCTGTAAAATCATAATCAAAAAATCTTGCAGGATAGGTTTTATTTTTTGTCTCATTACTCATTCCAACCAGCCGGATCACGGTACTTCCGGTAACACGCACTGGGATTTCGCCTTCTATGGTTACATCATTATTACGAAACACCAGCTTATTAATGTCTTCTCCACGATACCAATACCAATCATCCTTTTTTGTGCTCTCAGGGTCTCTACCTTCTTTCAATACCCAGACTTCGTAAAGATCATAGTTCAAGCCGGCCTTTGCAAATTTATTAATATACTTCAAAAAGTCTGTTGACACCTTTGAAAACTCATACAAATCCGCTGTGTAAATTTTAGTCAGTGAACCTTCAGAACCCTTATCCGCATACACCGGATCATATGCAGTCCATGTCGTACCATCTTGATTAGCAGATTGTTTCACATACATATTCCGTGTACCGGGTATTGAACTGTTAGTAGGAAGCTGCGCCCCTCCTTTTACGCCATCCTGACCATTTTTAACAGTATCAATAATTTTAATCGCTTCTGCACCGTTCCCTGGGTCTTTTGTAGGCATAATCTGCGCATATGCGTAATACTGCACAGTAAAGATCGGATTCGAAGTCGACTCATCCGCAATCGCCATAACCCCACCGTTCCAGCTAACATCCATCTGCTGCTCTTCTCCCACAGCCATTGTTGCCAGCTTATTCATCTGTCCGGCCGGTGATACGCCGATCGCCATAACTGAAATCTCGGTTTCCTCGTCCATGTCCGTCAACAGTTCCTTAAACGCCTGAACTTCTTTCTTGTCTTCCGTGATCTCAGTTACAACCGCAGTGTTTTTCGAAGTGACGCTGACCGGTTCTTCTGTTTCCTGCCCGTCGCCGTCTGCCGACGGATCATCTGACGCTGCATCCGTGTTTTCCGTGCCTTCCGTCAGTCCTTCGTCCGTCGTTTTGGGTTCATCCGCATCATCCGTCGGTTCTGTGTCTGATTTTTCGGGAACATCCGCGTCTCCGGCCGTCTCAGGTTCGGTTACATCGCCGTCTTCCGGAAAGGATTCTCCTTCCGGAGCACCTCCTTCTGCGGCAGGCGCTGCCGTGCCCAGCGTAATCTCCGCTGTCACCACGCAGTTGGACAGGTCCAGTTCCACGTCTCCATACGTCATCTGGTAGGATATCATGTGAAGGATATTCCTGTTGACCTCGTCGGTCGATTCTCCCAGATAACCCATGAGAGCTTCGCGTAACTCTGCGTCATCATCCAGCGACTTTACATGAAAGTTCAACTGAGGACCGGGAACATTTTCATTTCCTGCGGCGTCTCCGTCCGCCGCCGAATCTCCCTCCGGGTTCGCTGCCGCGTCCCCTTCCGTATCTGCATCGCCTTCCGGCGCGGCATCTGCATCCGGCTGTACGGACTCTTCTGTCTCAGGCAGTTCGCCTTCGCCATCCGCCGGATCTCCTTCCGGAAGCGCATCTCCTTCTCCGGGTTCTTCCGTCCCAGGCAGTGCGCCCCCGTCTTCCGGCTTCTTTTCCTCCGGCAGCGCCACTACGACAGGCGAGCCGTCTATGGACTTTGCGTCCCCTTCCACATGGAACACCATGTGGAAGGGATCCGCGTCAAATTCAAAGTCATTGGAGATATGAAGCGTTCCGTTTTTGTTGACCTTTATCTCCTCTTCCGGGCCGTACCCGATCGCGATCTCTGAAAAGCTGTCAATTTTGAAAGTCGTACTGTTATCCTTCGCATGGCTTCCGTCCAGTTTCTCCGTGCCTTCCTCTGCGAAATGGATGACTGTAATCGGTTTTCCTTCCGCCAAGCCGTCTTCATCCAGGAACTGTACCGCTACCGCTACCGGAGTCTTCGGTTCCACTTCCGTCTGCCCGTCTTCGCCTTCCATATAGAAGCCGATCTTCAGCAGCGCTCTCATGGAAGCCATCTCGTCTTCCACCATCGCCCGATACTCGGTCTCGCGGCTTGCGTAGTGCTCCCCGTCGCTCTCCGGAGTGATCTGTTCTACCAGAAGCTCTGCTTCCTCCGGAATCTCCGCGTCTTCGTTGTATCTTGCCACGACGATGTAATCGTCGCATTCAAACCGCTTGCTCTGGCTGTATACTTCCAGCACTTCCCTGCCGCAGATCAGATTGCCTTCTTCATCGTAGCACTCTTCGGTATGAACATGATCTTTCACGCCTTCGTAGCCGCAGATCAGTTCTCCGAGGATATCGTAGCAGGAGGCGTCATGCTCATGATCCTTCACGCCCTCGTAACCGCAGATCAGATTGCCTTCCTCATCGTAGCAGGAGGCATCGTGCTCGTGGTCTTTGACGCCTGTATATTCACAGATCAGATTACCTTCTTCATCGTAGCAGTTTGCGTCGTGCTCATGATCCTTCGCATCCTCATTGCCGCAGATCAGATTGCCTTCCTCGTCGTAGCACGCTGCGTCATGCTCGTGCTTCGGCTGCTCTTCTCCGCCGAATCCGCAGATCAGGTTGCCGTCTTCATCGTAGCACTCCAGCTGATGCAGATGGGTTACCTCGTGGCCGCAGATCAGGTTGCCTTCCTCGTCGTAACATTCATCGGTATGTACATGAAGCGTTGCACCGCCGTTGATCGCCGCGATCTCTTCCGGCGTCAGTTCCGCGACTTTAAAGCACTCTTCCGTATGGATATGCTCTTCCAGCTGCAGGAGTCCGCAGGACGGGCGGCTTCCCTCGATCAGGTTGCCTTCCTCGTCGAAACAGTCTTCGGTATAGCAGCAGGTCTCGCTTTCCGGATCCGCGTCATGGGTATGAAGCTCCAGCTCGCCGCAGGTCAGGACTTCCTGTGTCTCATAGCAGTCATCGGTATGCGTATGGCCTTCTTCCGCCTCTTCGCCGCTTTCCGCCGGTTCTTCCGTCTTCGTATCTTCTTCTGTCTTCGATTCTTCCGCAGGTTCGGACGTTTCTTTCTGTTCCGGCTCTGCTTCCGTCTCCGTCTCTACATAGCAGCTGTCGTCGTGCTCATGCTCCTCGATCTCACAGACCAGTTCGCTCTCCGCCGCGCAGCTGTCGTCGTGCTCATGCTCTTCCGTCTCGCAGACCAGCGTCTCCGTCACTTCATAGCAGCCGTCGCCGTGCGTATGCTCTTCCATTCCGCAGGTCAGCTCGCTCCCGCCCTCGCTGTAGCAGCCGTCGCCATGAGTGTGTTCTGATTCTTCGCAGACCAGATTGCCTTCCTCGTCGTAGCAGTCGTCGCCATGCTCATGCTCGCTCTCCTCGCAGGTCAGCTCGCTCTCGCCCGCAGTGTAGCAGCTGTCGTCATGGGTGTGTTCAGCAGCGTCGCAGACCAGTTCTTCGGTCTTCTCATAGCAGCTGTCGCCGTGCGTATGCGCTTCCTTGTCGCATCCTGCCCCGTCTGCATAGCAGCTGTCATCATGCTTATGTTCTTCCTTTTCGCATGCCAGTTCTTTTACAGTCTCTGCATCCGATCCGGACTTCTCTTCTGCTTCTGGTTCCTGACTGTCTTCTGCAGGTTCCGCCGTCTGTTCTGCGTCTTCTGCGGTTCCGGCTTCTTCAACCTCCGCCACGCTGCCTTCCGACTCCTCTTCCCCGCAGATCAGGACCTCTTCTTCCTCCCAGCAGCTGTCGTCATGCTCATGAAGCTCATGCTCTTCCAGCTGACAGACCAGATTCCCCTTCTGGTCATAGCAGTCATCGTTATGTACATGGATCACATAGTCCGCCATGCCGCAGACCAGGACTTCCTCGCCGTCCTCGTTCTCCTCGTAGCAGTCCTCTGTATGTTCATGCACCTCGTACTGACAGTCCAGCATCTTCACCTTGTGAGTCATCGCCTGGCCGTACAGCTTCAGAAATCCCAGTGTACCCAGAGTGACGCCCGTTGCCAGACACAGGAAAATCATCATCCAACGCCTGCGCTTTGTCTGTTCCTGCAGGAACTTTCCAGCCCTTGATAAAAACCCATATTCCATAATGCCGTCTCCTTTCTTTTTCTACCTTATCAATGCACGAGTCCAAGTCCGGACAAGGGCCAGACCCGGATCAGTATCTTACCGATCACCATGTCGCTGCTCACGCATCCCACCGCCGTATTCCGGCTGTCAACGCTGGTCGCCCTGTGGTCTCCCATCACGAAGCATCTGCCGTCCGGCACCTGGTAGGGAAGCGTGATGTTGCAGTCTCCCAGCGCTTTCTCCGTGACGTACGGTTCATCCAGCAGCACGTCGTTCACATAGACGTTTCCTTCCGAATCAATGTTCACCCAGTCTCCCGCATAAGCGATCACCCGTTTGACCAGGATATTGTTGTTATAATAAAATGCGATGATATCGCCGGTTTTGTACTTGTTGCCGTTCAGCGCCACCACGATATCCTCATCCTGCAGCGAATCCGTCATGGAGGTTCCGCTGATCTGCAGGACCGGGAGCAGCAGCACCGCAATGAGCACCGCCACCGCCGCAACGACCAGCAGGGAGAAGACCGTGCTCTTCAGTACCTGGCCGAAGCTGTTTTTATACTGTTCCCTTTCAAGCTCCGCCTCCAGAAGCCCCAGGTCCGGAAGGTCAAGCTTTTTCTCACTCTCGCTCATGTGAATCCCTCTGTATCATGAATTTTCCCCTATCTGAATAAAGCCCGCAGACGAAGGAGTACTTCTGCAGCCGTGCCGTCTTCTTCGAGTTCTTTCCACTTATCGGCCTGCAGCACCTTCATCTCCTCTTCCAGCTCCTGAATCCTGTCGTCTTTATGATTCAGACGTCTCTTCAGGCGTTCGATCATGACATCCTTCGCATCCAGCTTTTCCTTCAGACGGTCAAGGCTTTCCTGGGAGCCGGTTCTCTCTTCTTCCAGCGTCCGGTCCTTCTCATCCAGTCTGTCCTTCAACTTCCCGATCAGCTCATCCTTCTCGTCGAGCTTCCCCTTCAGCCGCTCCAGACTTTCCTGAAGTCCGCTTATCTCTTCCTTTTTTTCATCCAGTTCCGTCCCAAGCCTTGCGGCTTCTTTTGTCTGCGCTACCAGCATCTGCAGCAGATCCTGTCTGCTCAGCCTCCGCATCTCTTTATCTGTCATGAAAAGCCTCTTTTCGAAATGTTATTACTACCACATAATGTCTGTTATGTGGTAGATCAGCTTTCATCTGTCTTCATCCTGAACACAGTATAACAGAACTTCTGTCAAAAAGTACGTCAAAAACAGCGAAAAAAAACGGTTATTTTCATTTTTTTATGCCGCTGCCGGGACGCGCCTGCAGGATGATAGAACAGTCTCTATATAGTATATTCGGCTTTTTTGCTGAAAATATAAGAACTGATTGAAAAACAATGGAAAAGAATGGAAAACAATGGAAAAAATGAAGCGCCCGACGGGCGGATATTTACCACATAACAGACATTATGTGGTATTTTTTATATCAGAAGGCCCAGACCGTTGATCTGCCGTTCCT
Source organism: uncultured Lachnospiraceae bacterium (assembly GCA_910583615.1). Classification (GTDB taxonomy): domain Bacteria; phylum Bacillota; class Clostridia; order Lachnospirales; family Lachnospiraceae; genus Hominiventricola. The sequence continues at coordinate 59,518 of CAJTXP010000008.1, forward strand.
GTTCTTCACAGCTGACGATCGTGTACGCCCTGGTCGTATTGATATTGGAATGTCCCAGAAGGTCGGCCAGATGGCAGACGTCTTTTTCCGCCTTATAATAGGTAACGGCAAAGAGATGCCGGAGATTATGAGGAAATACTTTGTCTTTGTCCACTTTTGCATCGTCACAGAGTTTTTTCATGGAATGGAAGATATTGCTGCGGTCCAGCGGCTTTCCGCTGCGGGTGACAAAGACGCTTCCGGACCGGATGTCCGCCGCCTGGACATAGGCGGTCAGCTCCAGGCACAGTCTGGCAGGCAGCAGCACGATACGCGTCTTTCCTTTCAGCGACACGACTGCCCGTCCGGCATGCAACGCCTCTACTGTTATATATGGAAGCTCGCTGATCCGGATCCCGGTAGCGCACAGCGTCTGCATGAGCATGCACAGCTGATGCTTTCCCCTGCTTCTGGCCGTCTTCACAAGCCGGACGTATTCTTCCCTGGTCAGTTCCCGCTCTTTTGCCCGGAATACGTTTTTCTGCACTTTAAACGTCTTGACGGTACATTCTTCACGGCCTGCGGCCCGCAGAAAGCAGTTTACCGCCGCCAGTTTGGAATTGACGCTGCTGACGGCGTACCGGCCGGCCAGCCACTGCTTGTACAGGATTACTCTTTCTTTTGTAATCCCGCCGCCCTTGATTCCGGATGTTCTTCCGGGCATTTCCCGGGCGGATGCTGTTGCAGGGTTTTTGAATCTTCCTTTTTGTTCTCCGGGCGGATTCTGTCGCTCCATCCGGGCAGACACCGGGGATTTTGATCAGATGGAGTACTGGAGCATGTTTGAGCATTACCTGCCGGCGGATATCCGTCACCGTTTGCAGAAGATCTGGAGCGAATGAAGGGCACGCAAACCGGCTGTTGGCTGTGTAACCAGCATTCATGCAAACTGGACTGCTGATGTTCGGCCTGATGGCCCAGATATACTGCAAAGCGGGGCGGACGAGAACGGGAGTAAATGTTTATGTACGCTCTAATACTTATTATATTGGAATTTCCAGTTAAACAGGGAAGAAAGACGTTCTTTCTGAACTTCCGTTGTTTTTTATTCCTGCTCTGCGAAGGAATACCCGGCTTCGCTGCGTGAATCATAAGAATGGCGTTGCTGTTCCTGGGGCGGGGGCAGCTCCCCGGGACTCTGTGATCTGCAGCGCTGTGTGGATTGGAGCGGACAGCGGAGTCGTTTTGTCCGTCTCAGGCGAACAGACCTGTCCGAATGAGGCGGACAAAACGGCTTCGGTGTCCGATACACTCCATACGAGCGCAGATCGCAGAATCCCGGGGAGCTGCCCGCCACCCCACCCCCGCCCCATAAAAAGAGGCCAGACTTTGCTTATTTTGCAGAATTATTTTTATTTACGGTTGTATTCCAGACTGCTGTGTGCTATAATTATCGCATCTGGAGAATCTTCTGAAATCCATATGTCTGGCACATATCAAGGTATCTCACCGCATTTCAGAACGAACAACATACAGGTCAGAATATGGATAAGGCGGTACAGGTTACCATGTCTGGCAGAAGGAGGCATAATGGGCAGGAAAGAACACCCCTTTGTATGGTATTATAATAAGAATCTTCACTTTGCCGAACTGCTGAACGGATGGCTGTTTCATGGCGGCAGCCGGCTGAACGCTGACGACATCTCGGATTCTGACCGGAGAATTCTGATGCGGAAAGGGCGGAATCAGTACAGAGACCGGTACCGGGATCTCTGCAAACGCATCGACGGAATGGTCTTCCGGCTTCTGGTCGGCGTGGAACACCAGGAGCATGTCCATTATGCCATGCCCGTCCGGGTCATGGATTATGACAGCTCCTCGTATTCCCTTCAGAAGGACGAGATTACCGGCCGGCACGAAAAAGCGCAGGATCTTGAAGGGGATGAATTTCTCTCCGGCTTTTCCGGCGCTGACCGGCTGCTTCCCGTGGTTTCCCTGATCCTCTACTGCGGCTCCAGGCCTTGGGACGGCGCCCTTCGGCTGCATGAACTTCTGGATTTTGAGCGAATACCTCCGGAACTGAAGGAATACGTCATGGATTACAGCATTCATGTTCTGGATATCTGCCACACCTCCGACGAGCGGCTGGAGGAATTTCCTCCGGACATACGCACCATGTTCCTGTTCATTAAATACAAGGACGATCCGGATACTCTCATGCAAAAACTCAAGAATGCGGAAAATGTATACCGGGACACCTGCGAGGCGATTGCCGATCTGGTCGGGGAACGACGCCTGAAAAAAGTCATATCGAGAGAGAAAGGAGATAAAGTCTGTATGTGTAAAGCGATTGATATTTTAGTTATGGATGGGGAGAAGCGCGGAGAACGGCGTGGGTTCGAGCGTGGGGAATTAAGCGGATTCGAACGCGGGGAACGAAGCGGGTTCGAGCGCGGGAAATTAAGCGGGTTCGAGCGCGGCGCCGCACAGGAACGGAAAAATACGGAATTAGAACGAAAGAATGTAGAACGGCAAAAAAAGAACGTGGAACGGCAAAGAAAAAGAGCTGAAAAAGCAGAAGCGCGTGTCCGGGAGCTGGAGCGTATGCTGAAACTCTGACACCGGTATGAATGCTGAAGGTTCGATACCCACACATCAGCTGTTACAAACGGTATTGTTTCGTATCTACAGATATACAGCTGACAGACGTTTTATAAAAAGGGAGGCACAATGGGCAGGAAAGAGCACCCATTTGTATGGTATTATAATAAGAATCTTCACTTTGCCGAACTGCTGAACGGATGGCTGTTTCATGGCGGCTGACCGCTGACGACATCTCGGATTCCGACCAGAGAATCCTGATGCGGAAGGGGCGGAATCAGTACAGAGACCGGTACCGGGATCTCTGCAAACGCATTGACGGAATGGTCTTCCGCCTTCTGGTCGGCGTGGAGCATCAGGAGCATGTCCATTACGCCATGCCCGTCCGGGTCATGGATTATGACAGTTCCTCGTATTCCCTCCAGAAGGACGAGATCAGCATTCGGCACGAAAAAGCACGGGATCTTGAAGGGGATGAGTTTCTCTCCGGCTTTTCCGGAGCCGACCGGCTGCTTCCCGTGATTTCCCTGGTCCTCTACTGCGGCTCCAGACCATGGGACGGCGCCCTTCGGCTGCATGAGCTTCTGGATTTTGAGCGGATACCCCCGGAACTGAAGGAGTACGTCATGGATTACAGCATTCATGTTCTGGATATCTGCCACACATCCGACGAACGGCTGGAGGAATTTCCGCCGGACATACGCACCATGTTCCTGTTCATCAAATATAAGGACGATCCGGATATTCTGATGCAGAAACTTGTGAATGCAGAAGACGTATACCGGGACACCTGCGAAGTAATCGCAGATCTGGTCGGGGAACGGCGCCTCAAAAAAGTCATATCAAGAGAGGAAGGAGATAAAGTCTGTATGTGTAAAGCGATTGATATTTTGGTTATGGATGGGGAGAAACGCGGAGAACGGCGTGGATTCGAACGCGGGGAATTAAGCGGATTCGAACGCGGCGCCGCGCAGGAACGGAGAAATACGGAAATGGAAAGAAAGAATGTAGAACGGCAAAAAAAGAACGTGGAACGGCAAAGAAAAAGAGCTGAAAAAGCAGAGGCACGTGTCCGGGAGCTGGAGCGCATGCTGAAACTCTGACGCCTGTATGAAGTTCGAAGGTTTGATACAGGCACAGCAGCGTCACAAAAGCTGCTGTTTTATATGCACAGCGCAGGCATATGCCAGAACATGGGACAGTTTACAACTCTGCAGGGGTGTTTTATCCACACCCCTGCCCGTTATATCAAGTATACAAATGAAAACAACAGTCACAAAACAGCTAAAATTCAAATACGGCAATCCCATACGGCGACAGCGGATATTCCACATAAAATTTCTGTCCGTCACACTCGCCTTTCCTGGCCTCATAAATCTCCGGCTTCTTCCGTCCGTTACCACCGAATTCTTCCGCATCACCGTCCAGAACCAGCTTATATTTTTTTTTCTTCGGTACTCCTACCCGATAATCTGTACGCTCCATGGGAGTAAAGTTCATGACAAACAGAAGATTCTTCCGCTTCGTCTTACTATAACGCACAAAACTGAAAATACTGCGGAAACAGTCATCCGCATTGATCCACTGGAATCCGTCCCAACTGTCATCCTGCTCATAAAGGCAGCGATACTTCTTATACATATGAAGCAGCGCCTTCACAAAGTTCTGCATCTGCTGATGACGCGCCTCTTTCAGAAGGAACCAGTCCAGCTCTCTGGCTTCGCTCCACTCCTGAAGCTGGGCAAATTCATTGCCCATGAACAGAAGCTTCTTACCCGGATGGCCGAACATAAACGCATAGCCGGCCCTCAGGTTCGCAAACTTGTCTTCCAGATATCCCGGCATCTTGTTCAGCATGGAACACTTCAGGTGCACCACCTCATCATGGGACAGTACCAGAATATAATTCTCGCTGCAGGCATAACTCATGGCAAAGGTCATCTTGTTGTGATTGTCCTTCCGGAAATAAGGATCCAGTTTCATGTATTCCAGGAAATCATTCATCCAGCCCATGTTCCACTTAAAGTTGAAACCCAGCCCGTCTTCCTCCGGATCCTTTGTGACTCCCGGCCATGCTGTAGACTCTTCCGCGATAATCATGGAACCGTCTTTCCTGCCCCGGATGATGGAATTCAGATGTTTGAAGAACCAGATCGCCTCCAGATTCTGATTCCCGCCGTACTTGTTCGGCAGCCACTGGCCATCCTGCTTTCCATAATCCAGATAAAGCATGGACGCAACCGCATCCACGCGCAGTCCGTCAATATGGTAATGCGTAAGCCAGTACAGCGCATTGGCAATCAGGAAATTGCGCACCTCGGACTTTTCATAGTTGAAAATCTTGGTCCCCCAGTCCGGATGCTCTCCCCGACGGCTGTCCGGATGCTCATAGAGCGGCGTCCCGTCAAAATTCGCCAGACCGTAGCCATCCCTTGGAAAATGCGCTGGAACCCAGTCCAGAATCACGCCGATTCCGCGTTTATGCAGATAATCAATCAGGTACTGGAAATCTGCCGGCGTACCATGTCTGGACGTAGGCGCAAAATACCCTGTCACCTGATATCCCCAGGAACCGTCAAAAGGATGTTCCGCAATACCCATCAGTTCCACATGAGTATAACCCATATCTTTTACATATTTGGCCAGCTCCACTGCAAATTCCCGATAATTATAATATCCGTCCTCTTCCTCATCATGAGGATGACGTCTCCAGGAACCCGGATGCACCTCATAGATGGACATGGCTGCTCTCGGACCATCCCAGGTTTTACGCTTTTCCATCCATTTCTCATCATGCCATGTAAAGTGGTCAATATCAGCCACGACAGAAGCATTCCCGGGACGCTTTTCCGCATAAAACGCAAAGGGATCCGCTTTATACAGATATTCGCCTGACTTCGTCTCGATCAGATACTTGTACATACTGCCTTCCTTCAGTTCCGGAATAAACACTTCGTAGATTCCAAGCGGCTCCAGACGGGTCATCTTATATCCGTCCGTTCCCCACCTGTTAAATTCTCCGACTACACGTACATCTTTTGCATTCGGAGCCCATACTGCAAAATAGACTCCCTTTTCACCGTTCACTTCCGCCGGATGAGCTCCCAGCTTCTTATAAATCTCGTAGTGCGTTCCTTCGCCAAACAGATACTGATCCATATCAGTCACTGCACACCACGGCCGTTCTGCTGCTTTTTTCGCTGTCTTCTTCCCCATAAGTCTTCTCCTCTGTCCGGACCGGAAACCCTGACCGGATTCTTCCATAATGATATTCCCATTTTATCACATTCTGCTGCATTTTCACACCCCAAAATATATTTTTATAGTGATTTTTCCCACAGCCGATTACTTTTCGCTGTGTGGTGGGGAGTCTGTGCCCTGGGCCTCTGTACTCTGCTGTCCGATACAGTCCATACGAGCGCAGAGCACAGAGGCCCAGGGCGCAGACTCCCCACCACCGCCACATACACCACACACCGTGAAAAGCAGCCGGCGCTGCTCTTCACGGGACACGCAAAAAAGGCGTTCAAACCTCCAGTCTGAACGCCGTTGTTTTTAGTCGAGGTACGATGCCCGCTTGCGCGCCGACGGAACACCGCCCCCATTGGAAAGTTACCAAAACCATTCACTCTGCTTTTGGAATGAAAAACTCCGGTAGAACTTTTATGCTTATACTATAGCAGACAATTGTGTACAAAATATGGGAAATCCGTAAACAAAGCATAAAATCCCGGACGGAATCTTTATAATTCCTTAACCTGTTTTCGTCAGTTCCCGAAGTTCCCGCATAAGGTCCAGATCAGACTGCTGAATTTTTATATTGGCAGTCACCGGACTCTCTCCTGGTCTGGTAACCTGTATCTCTATGATCGTTCCTTCCTCAATTCCCTTTGCAAATACTGCTTTTATAAACGCAGCAAATTTAGGATGATTCTCCGTAAAACGGTTTTTCGCACTCATAATCTTCATAATGGATGCCGGGTTCATAAATGGTCCTCCTCATAATTATTTTTTCAGATCTGATTTAATCTGCGTAGAGCTGATCTCCGGAGTTCGGGGCAGATACATAACCTCCGCGCCTTCTTCTTCCAGAAAGTCAAATTTTCCTTCCCAGTCGTCTCCCATCACAAAGGTATCCACATGATATTCATGGATGTCCGTCCGCTTCTGTTCCCAGCTCCTCTCCGGAATCACCAGATCCACATAGCGAATGGCCTCCAGAAGCATTTTTCGCTCTTCATAGGAAAAATAGCACCTTTTCTGCTTTTCTTTCCAGTTGAACTCATCTGTTGACAGTGCAACGATCAGATAATCTCCCTGTGCCTTTGCCCTGCGCAGAAGATTAATGTGCCCATAGTGCAGCAGGTCAAATGTCCCATAAGTAATTACTCTTTTCACAGTCCTTCTTCCTTTCCTTCCTCTCCGGATCTTTGTTTTTCCTCATACACGGCAAACGCCAGATCCACGCCCGGAATCTCCTCCGGAGCAAAAAGATTTCCTTCCTGATACATATCCCATCCTCCTGACTGGTAATACAGAAAATCGGTCTTTACCGCACAGTCCGGATCCTCTATCTTTATCTGGATGCAATATTCCTGTTCCCTTCCGGGCACTACCTTTTCAAAAGAAACCGTATACGCATCCATGCATGGAGCTGCTGCGCCAATGATCTCTCCATATGCCGCCGGCACTCCGTTTTCATCCAGAATGCAAAGCTCATAGACAGAGTCATTTGCCGCGCCGTCCCAGTTTGCCACCCAGATATCCACATGGTCAAATGCCTTCTGCGTACGGAACGTCTGCATCAGCCCGTCCTGAAGCACCAGGCTTTCACTGGTCTCCTGATCCTGCAGGACCGCATATTCCCGTACAGGGATATTGCTTTTGTGCACCGCCCATACAGTCACCGCCGTCACAACTGTCATGCCGGCTGCCCCTGCTCCCGGCAGGAAACGGAATATGGGAACTCTCTTTTGCAGGCTGCAAAACCGGTCCGCCAAAGAGGACATTCCGTCTGCCGCGCCGGTCAGAATCATGAGCATGAACGGAATGCTGTAGGCATGATCCACTTCCCAGACCAGATAGAACAGATACGCCCCGCAGATATTAAACGCAAAAATGTCAAGAACGTCTCTCTTTTTTCGAAACGCAAAAAAGAAAAGTCCCAGAAGGAGAAGCCCGGTCAGCATCCCATGATAGCCGTGCGCATATACAGTCAGATAATCGCTCCTGCCTCCGTTCACGTATTTCTGCATCCATGAAGTCTCCCTCATCGTCCGAAACAGAGAGTGATAATCATCTGTGCCGTCTGAAAACGCAACTCTGAGTTTATTCCGGAACAGAGTCAGAATCCCTCCAGGCCCCATAGCTTTCAGCCTCTCTTTCAGAAGCGCAAGATCTGCATCCGCCCTTTCGTCTTTTGTGGAAAAGGAGCCTGTATAGGCATCGTCCGCACTGTTATACTGTCCTTCTCCCTGCGCGCTCATCATGACCCAGTGAATCGCCGGATATCCGGTTTCAGACGGATCGAACCCGGCATATCTGTTCTCTGTCTGCCCATATAAAGCCAGTGCCAGTACCATACCGCACACAGCCGCAGAAAAGTTCATCGCAGTCTTTGTCATAGAAGACTTTCGAAATCCAAGGATCGCATAAATCAGAACGGATGCCAGGGTAAGGATCACTGTTGCCCGGATCTTATATCCGAATGCCAGAAGAATTCCCATGAGCAGATACAGGAGCAGACGCTTCCATGGCCCCTTCTGTTCTCCTGCCCGGTCGAATATCCAGACCGCCCCCATGGAAAACGCCAGCGATATGGTAGAGGTGTAATACATCTGCCCCAACAGATACCAGAGAGGATTCACAAGAAGAAGCAGCAGAAAAAAGAGCCCTGTCCGCCTGGAACGGTATCTGCAGACCAGAGAAAAGGCGCAGTAAAGCCCTAGGTTCATAAACGCCAGGTTCAGCAGCTTCACAAACTCCATCCAGCATTCTTTCGGAACTTTCAGCACAGCCGCCAGCCTCAGCCAGAAAAAGGTAAACAGGCAGAGCGGTATATTATTCGGATATTTCATAAAATACTGTTTATAATGCGTCTCTGCGATCGTCCTTCTGTCAAGCAGCTGCACTGCCGTATCAAAGATCTTCAGATGATCCTGCCGAAGAGAAGTCCTGACGGTAAGCACCATCAGCGCCTGAAGCAGTATCATGAACAGAAAAACCGCCGGCACCGCCGTATTCCAGTGTTTCTCCAGATATGACGCAGCCTTTTGAAAAATGCCGGTAAAAAGCAGGCACAGAAATCCTGCCGTACCCAGTAAAAACAGCGGAATCATTTTCCCGTGAAGGATTCCCTGAAGCGCCTCTGCATATTTCAGCGTGTCCAGCGCTCCATAAAAAATATAGGCGCTCATGGGAAGCAGCAGTGCAGACAGCAGCACGTAGACTGCTTTTCGGCATCCGTTCCAGATGTTCATCCCATTCATTCCAGCCCTTCCGGCAGCCGGATCTCCCCATCAAACACGGTCACGGCCGGTCCCGTCATATAGACGCAGTTATCCGCTTCCTTCCATTCGATCTCCAGGTCTCCGCCCAGAAGCTCCACCGTCACGGTCCGTTTGCAGTAACCATTCAGATTCGCCGCAACGACAACCGCACAGGCGCCTGTCCCGCAGGCCCAGGTTTCGTTCGCTCCCCGTTCCCACACGCGCATCTCCATCCGTTCTTCGGAAAGCACCCGGATAAACTCTGTATTCGTCCGCTTCGGAAAGCGTTCATGATTTTCAAAAAACGGCCCCACATCCTCCAGCGCAAACTCTTTCACCGGAGTATCCATAAAAATGACCGCATGAGGATTCCCCATGGACACGCAGGTCATCTTCCATTCCCTGCCGCAGACCTCAATGGGTTCCTGTACGACCGGCTCCCTGTCCGCTTTTACCGGAATCAGTCCTGGAGAAAGTATGGGTTCTCCCATATTTACCCGGACCTTTGACACTTTTCCATTCTCTGTCGTCAGTTTCAGATATTTTATCCCTGCCAGCGTCTCAACGGATATTTCATCCTTTTCGGTCAACCCGTAATCCCGTACATATTTTCCCACGCAGCGGATCCCGTTTCCGCACATCTCTCCTCTGGAACCGTCCGCATTATACATATCCATCCGGAAATCCGCCACATCCGAATGTTTGATCAGGATCAGACCATCGGAACCGATCCCGAAATGCCGGTCGCTTACATACCTCGCCGTCCCGTTCGGATCCTTCAGATCTTTTCCGGTACAGTCCACATAGACATAGTCATTGCCGATTCCCTGCATTTTCGTAAACTTCATATAAAAGCCTCCTTGCTCCTATCATATATCAATTGAATTTCCTTTGTCAAGAAAGCCCCTTCCTGCATAGTCTATTAAAAGAAAGGAGCTGAACAAGATGAACAGTTGTATCTGGATTTTATTACTTTTATTCTGCTGCAACGGCAGCAGCGGATGCGGCACAAACGGGTGCTGCAGCAGAGGCCCTGTCAGCGGATGCTGTAACCGCAGCTGCAGCAATGGATGCGGCAATTCCTGCGGCAACAACGGATGCGGCGGCAATAACGGGTGCGGCAACAACAACGGATGCGGCAGCAGCTGCAATGACAACTGCGGCTGCGACTGTGACTGCAACGCAAACAACAATGACGGATGCGGATGCGGAAACGAGCAGCCCGTACGTCCAATCATGCCTCCGCCTCCCCCAAGACCTCCGAGACCTCCTTATGAAGACTGCGGATGCGGTAATTAAGCCTCTGTCAGACAGCGGTCCTGGAGACGCATACCCTGCGTCCCCGGGACCGTCCGCTTTTGGGCTTTTTTTCATCTTTCAGGCAGTTCCTTCTGCATCATGAAGATCAGAAGGGGCGCCCCAAGCATAACCGGATAGGCATATCTTAAAAGGGCAGCGGGACCCAGAAGGCACGTAAACAGATAGCTCCAGAAGGGCAGCATCCACAGAAGCTTTGCATACGCCTTTTTATAACATACATACCATGCTGAGAAAACCATCAGCCATGTATAAAAGCCCATGGATAAAAGCTCCCGGATGACCGGTATCCTGCGAAAAGACGCGTCTGTCCCGATGGCAGTATAATATTCGTAAAAAGCATGGACAAGCGGAGTCATGCTTACATGCGGATAGGCCGGATTCCCTTTTTCAATGTCAAAGCAGACAAATTCCAGATATTCTTCCGAGGTATCCGGATACCAGAATGCACAGGTGGTATTCAGAAGAGCATCCACATAGATCTTTTTATTCCGCCACCCGATGGATATCCAGATTTTTAAAAACTCAGCTCTGTTTTCTTCAAATGCTTTTGTATGGAAGAAATTTTTCACAGGATCGGACAGGTTCGGGGTATACTGCGCCAGCGTTTCTTCATTCAGGACAGGGCGGATGACTTCCATCTCTTCCGGACGGATATCGCCGCCTGCCACATACGCACGTCCCAGCGTCTGCATCACAACGCTGTAGGCCTCTCTGGCATTGCCGGGTTCCGCCCCTGTGAGTTTCAAAAGCGGACCGTTATAAAACTGATAGATCAGCAGAAGGAACACAACGAGCAGGCATAACTTTTTCCAGTACCGGCGAAGCGCAATAAGCAGAAAAGGCATACATAACAGCAGCGTGTGAAACCCGTTATTCCGGAACAGAAATAAAAGCCCGAAGCAGCAGCCGCCCCGGAGCACGCCGCGCCAGCCGTCAAAATACGCCCGGGGGGCTGTACACATTCTATATACCTGCATCAAGCAGAGCACAAAAAGCCCTGAAAAAAGCGTATCTTTTGTCGTATATACCGCCATCATGCCATGAAACGGAAAGAAGCACAGATAACATATGGTTCCTGCCTGAAGCCAGCGCGGAGCCGCCTCTTCTTTCAGGAATTTCCAGATCCAGGCAAAGATCCCTGAAAGCGCCGCCATCTGAAGGACTGTATAGACTGCCGCCGCCGTATTGTCACTGAACCCAAAGCCTCTTGCCAGCGAGAAGATACCGCACAGGATCCCGGTATGCACAAGGGGATGATGAGCCGTCAGCCAGCCGGAAAAGGTCCAGCCGATCTGATTCGGCGCGTCAGCAGCGAAAATACCCGGATAACCGCCCAGAAATGCGGGAAGAAAACTCAGAAAGCATAAAAACCACACCAGCCAAAAACCATATCTTTTCTCCGTCAGCCTCTTCCATATGCCGGCAGATCCGGCCTTAAGTCCCCGGAACCCGCCCTCTGTCTTCTCCGTCAGCCGGTCTGCAAGCAGAAAAAGAATCAGAACCGCCAGTATATTCAACGGAAGCCGAAGGAGGATCCGGTGAAAAACCGTTCTGTGCCACGGATTTTCAGATATCGCCCAAATGCTTCCATAATGCTGCAGCATATAACCAAGACGGTCACAAACGGCAAAAAGCATGCCGCCTGTGACCGCAAATATCCATATGCGAAGATTTCGAACACTCTGAAATCTACTGTTCATCTTTCATAAGCTCCTTATAATGCATGTCCACCCTGATGAGATTCATCTCGAACTCCTGCCGGTTTCTCTGAGCGCCGGCAGCCAGAATCAGTCCCGCAAATACCGACTGAATCGCTGTCATCAACGCAAACCCGCATACGATCAGAGTCGGAAACCTGGGTACTTGTCCCGTACTGACATATTCCAGCAGTACCGGAATAAAAAATCCTGCGCTGATAACCGTCAGCGCCAGAGACAACATTCCGAAAAAATTCATGGGTTTATAATTCCGATACAGTTTGGAAATGCTCATCAACACTTTCGCGCCGTCTGAGTAGGTATTCAGCTTGGATTCACTGCCCTCCGGACGGTCCCTGTATTCGATGATCACATTGTCTACCTGCATATTCTTGTCCGCCGCATGGATCGTCATCTCCGTCTCGATCTCAAAGCCTTTGGAAAGAACGGGAAACGTCTTGACAAACTGATAGCTGAATGCCCGATAACCGGTCATGATATCCTTAATCTCCGTATGGAACAGCCGATTGATCGTTCCTCTGACCAGGGAGTTGCCGAAATTGTGGAACGGACGTTTGTTCTCCGAAAAATAAGTGGAAGAAAGCCGATCCCCGACCACCATGTCCGCCTGATGCACCAGTACCCTGTCCACCATCTCCCGGGCATATTCCGCCGGATACGTATCGTCTCCGTCCGTCATGATATACACCTGGGCGTCGATCTCACGGAACATCCGGCGGATCACATTGCCCTTTCCCTGCTGATATTCATGCCTGACAACGGCTCCGGCTGCTTCGGCCAGCTCCACCGTACGGTCAGAGGAATTGTTGTCATATACATAGATCACTGCCTCCGGCAGTACCTGTCTGAAATCCTGCACTACCTTTTCTACTGTTTTCTCTTCATTATAACATGGTATTAATACTGCTATCTGGTCCAAAATCTGCGTCCTCTAATCTGTTTTTCTCTGTTTTACCAGTATAACATACTGTGTCCCATTTTAACAATATGATTCTTGTTACTTTTCACACCCACGCCGTCCGGACGCCCGCCGGGGACAGATAAGTCTTCCAGACCCCGCTTGCGCTTAATGAAGGCGATAAGGAATCTTCCCACTGCGTGGGCCCCTCCTTACCACAAGGGACGCAGCGGTACTAAGGGCGCAAAACACGCGCCCTAAGGACCGGCGCCCTTCAATGGGTCCGGAAGACTTATCTGCCCCCACCAGGCTGAACACCGGCTGACGTGTGAACAGTAACGGATGGTCCGCATCCCGGGGCGCAGACCATCCACTCACCTCGTAAAAAGTAACCGGTTCCCGCATCTTCCTCGGGGTAATTATAAAAAAGACTTGTTATGTAGTTTTGAATACTATATAATAGAGACAGAGGTGATGATTATGACAATAGATCCCCAGGATATTCTGAACAGCATTCTTTCCAGCCTGGAAAAGATTGATTATATCAGGCCAAAAGAGATTCCGGGCATAGATCTGTATATGGATCAGGTAACTACTTTTATGGAAGAACATCTGCATACTTCCAAACGGTATGCGGAAGACAAGATTCTGACTAAAACCATGATCAACAATTATGCCAAGAACCATCTGATCCCGCCTCCCGAGAAGAAAAAGTATTCCAGGGAGCATATGCTGCTTCTGATCTATATTTACTATTACAAAGGGCTTCTTTCCATCGGAGATATCCAAAAGCTGCTTGAGCCGTTGACGGAAAGGTATTTTCACTCAACAGAACCGCTGAATATGCAGTCCATCTACGAAGAAGTCTTCAGTCTGGAAAAAAGCCAGGTGGAAAAAATGAAGAAGGACGTGATCGAAAGCTACCGAATCGCTTCTGACACCTTTGCGGACGCTCCGGAGGAGGAGCAGCAGTTTCTTCATATTTTTTCTTTTATCTGCCTGCTCAGTTTTGACGTCTTTGTGAAAAAACAGGTGATTGAAAAACTGATCGACGGACTCCCGAAGAAGGAAACGGTAAAAAAGCGTAAAGAATAATCATTCGCAGGCGAACAGAGAAGGAAACCTTCTTCAGTCCGCCTGCATTTTAATCTCTTTTCGAGTCATGGACTCTGCCATAATAAATCTCGCCTTATCGACCATTTCACCATTTGCATTATTAAATACAAGCACATGCAGATCAGAAGGCCTTTCTGTACTGTCAGTCAGATAGTTATCTTTGGAAAATTCAATGTGAAGCTGCTTTTCTCCATTTTCGTCCGTATCATATTCAAACAGTCCAAACTGAACATTGCGTTCAAATGTTTCATCTCCAACAAATTCATATACCTGACCAGTATAATTATCAAAAAGAACCAGGTAATCTTCATTCTTTATTCTGGCTTCTTCCAGTCGCTTATCCGATCCTGTATTATGCAGCAGCTCTATTGCCAGTTGATCATCATATATCCTGGAACCCGCCCTGATATAACAGCAGCAGCTCATGCTTTGATCATTTAAAAGCAACAGATATTTGTAAATATCCGCTTCCGCAGACAATAAATGGAGCTTCTCTTCCATATAATTCTGATAATCCGCGAACCATTCTGCACAGTTCTTCTGATTCCTTCTGTCCGGAATCTCATAATGCTCTGTCATGTATGCTCCCAGATACTCTGTCACTTTTCTTCCTCCGGAAACATTCAGATGGCTGTTGCTGTCGCTGCAGTCAATCGAATAATTAATGAGTTCCTCTTCCTCCAGCATATTTGCATAGGAAATTCCATACTTTTCTGCAATGGTATAGCCGCTGTTTATCCATTCTCTGTCTTCTTCTGTAATCCCTCCATATGGAATGCAGGTAAGCAACACTTCAATTCCTTTTTTCTGACACAGTTCAATCATTTTCTCAAGATAATATTTTCCCAGAGTATTTTCTTCATTTCTTACATCGGTTGCCAGTTCTACAGGACCAGTTGTTGAAACAATTTCCGCATAACCTTCTGCCCCTTTTTCCGGAGATTTCACCGGATCAAAATCTTCCTTTCCAAGGAGACTCCAACGTTCATGGTACAAACTGAAATCGAATAAAAATTCCATCCGGTCACCTGGAGGGAGTAAATCCCATATGGCCTGCAATTTTGTCCAGGACATGGGAAGAGCATCCATATAATCATGCAGATATTCCTTGAACAGTTCACCGGTTTCCTCATCTCTGCCTATTTTTTCATTCATGGAAATTTTGTACAAATCAATTACAACCAGTTCAGGACTGCTGTAATCCAGTGTATTTCTCAAAACCCAGTAAGATTCCGCAAGTGTTTCCGCATTATTGGACATATTATAAGATACGATCCCATAATCATTCCACAGTTCCATTGGAAATACTCCGCGAAGCACATGACTGGTTCCAAAAAACAACACGTCAAATTCTTCAGGCCTGTCATAATAATCCGCATATTTGGAATAACTTTCTTTGCGTCCAACGACAGATGCCGTTTTTCCAAGCACCACTGCCAGCACGCATATGAACAGTATGCACCTTACAATTACCTTTAATGTTTTTTTCATACCTGCTCCTAGAACTGAAAATAGATAAAACTGCTTTCGTTATACGCGCTTCCCCACACTCCAAACAACAGTACAAACATAACAGCAGATATATAGCAGAGCCATCTGCACCATAATTCCTGCTGAACAATTACTTTTCTTATTCTGATTCCCCGATACTTTAGAAAATCTGACACCAGAAGGATCCCTGTGGAAAACAGCATGACCTGAAATTCTCTTCTGCTTAGTCCAAGATCATATAGAGAGTTATCAAAAAATATCCATGGATTATGTACCGACAGAATACTTTTAATAATCAAAAATGCATCCTTCAACTGATCAGCTCTGAAAAACACCCATGTAAAATCAACCAGCAGAAAAGTTACAAAAACCTTTGCCGCCTTATGCCCCAACGTATCTCTGTCCAGGCAGAATATCCGATTCAGCTTATCACGGACCGGCTTTAGACAGTCCCCGGCAATCTGAAATACCCCGTTTAAACCGCCCCATACTACAAACGACCACTGTGCTCCATGCCAGAGTCCGCTCATTAAAAATACAACCAGAATATTAAACTGTTTTCTA
This sequence comes from uncultured Lachnospiraceae bacterium, assembly GCA_910583615.1. Taxonomy (GTDB): domain Bacteria; phylum Bacillota; class Clostridia; order Lachnospirales; family Lachnospiraceae; genus Hominiventricola. The sequence continues at coordinate 75,693 of CAJTXP010000008.1, forward strand.
AGTGTTCCCTTCCTGTTTCCCCCAAGAGGTATGTACAGATAGTCTCTGAACCATGTAGAAAGAGAGATATGCCACCTTCTCCAGAACTCCGAAACACTTTGAGAGAAATATGGGCAGTCAAAATTTTCCATCAGATGAAATCCCATCACCTGCGCTGCACCTGCTGCAATGGTAGAATATCCCGCAAAATCCCCATATATCTGAAATGCAAATAATACACTTGCTACAACCAGATAACCTCCGCCATATGCCGCATAGTCTCCATATACAGTATCAACAACAACTGCAATACGGTCTGCTACTGCCAGTTTCAGAAAATAGCCCCACAGCATCAACAGTAGTCCTTCCCTGACTCTTTCAAACTCAAAAGAATGATTCTCTCCAAGCTGACACAGCAGATTTTTAGACCGTTCAATAGGGCCAGCCACCAACTGTGGGAAAAAAGAAACAAAAAGTGCATATTTCATAAAATTCCTTTCCACCTTTGTCTCTTCTCTGTACACATCCATCGTATAACTCAAAGCCTGAAAAATATAAAAAGAAATCCCGACAGGAAGCAGAATATCAAATGCCGGATTCAACAGTCTCATATGTAAACCCGACAGAATTCTGTTTATATTTACAATTATAAAATCAAAATATTTAAACCAGAACAAAAGGGATAAATTCAGAAAAAAACTGATACCGACAATAATTTTCTTCCATTTTCGACTATTTTTTGCAGAAAAATATGCAAGAAGCAAACCGCTTGCATAGGTAACCGCTGTAGAAAAAAACAACAGCAGCATATATTTTGCATTCCAGCTGATATAGAAATAACAGCTTGCTGCTAACAGCCACAGATTTTTCAAACTTTTGGGAATAAGAAAATAAAGCAGTACAACGATCGGAAAAAATAAAAGAAAATGAAACGAATTAAATAACATGAATTCTATACTCCATCCTGCTTTTCACCCATCCTGCGGAAGACCATGTCATATCCATCATTCCCATAATTCAGGGACCGGTTCACCCGGCTGATCGTTGCAGTCGAAGCGCCTGTCTTCTCCGCAATTTCCAGATATGTCTTTTTCTCCCGAAGCAGCTTCGCCACCTCAAAGCGCTGGGACAGAGACTGGATCTCATTGATCGTACATACATCCTCAAAAAAAGTATAGCATTCTTCCATGTTCTGAAGACTTAAAATTGCACGAAACAGTCCATCTGTCGCTTCATTTTGAATTCTCTTGCTCATCATCAACCCCCGTCTGAATCTCTTCACTATATCTTCTGCCTGTTATTTTAGCACAGTAAAATCGTAAAGTCCAGACTTTTCAGAAGAATGCTTTATGGAACAGGTTTTACCGGTTACTGTGCATACTTGTTAATATAGGCGTACAGCTTCTTTTTATCTGTGTTGACTACCAGTTCTTCCGGAAAATCGCTTTCCTGCAAAAGAGCGCATGCGAATTCGTGGTTCAGAATGTCCTTGTGATAATGGGCGTCGCTTCCCAGTATGACGGGAACCTGATATCGTTTGCACATTCTCAAAAGCTCCAGATCGTTCTCTCTGGCATTTCTTCGGGAACCTCCGGGAGTCAGGGAATTGTTATTGATCTCCAGAAGCGTATGGTATTCTTTTGCCGCCTGAACGACGGCTGCATAATCCAGCGGATACCGCCCGTCATCCGGATGCCCGATCACATTGACATGCGGATTCTTCATCGCCTGGATCAGGCACTCTGTATTCCGTTCCCGGCTTCCCGGTGCGATGCACGGAGTATGCAGGCTGGCAATGGTCACATCCATCCTCCCAAGATAGGGCTCATCCAGATCCACGTTTCCCTTCTCATCCAGGATGTTCAGCTCTGCACCCAGCAGGACTTCCAGGTCCCCATGCCGGCGCTCCACCACCTTCAGATTATGAAAATAAAAATCATGGCAGGTTCCGGGCATCCGGGGCGCATGTTCCGTAATCCCGTAAACTTCCAGGCCTTTGTCCTGCGCCGCACGGATCATCTCCATCATCGTATTATACGCATGCCCGCTGGCAATCGTGTGCGTATGCACATCCAGTATATCTCTCATACATTCTCCTGTTTCAGCCTCTGCAGTCCGTTTTCCTTCAAAAGCTCTGCAAGCTCCTGCTTCGCCCGTTCCACATCTTTGACAAGAATTCCATACATGCCAAGCCTTCCTGCCGCAGCCACATTCGCCTCTGTGTCGTCCAGAAATACGGATTCCTCCGCCAGAAGTTCATATCTCTCCATCAGCATCTGATAGATCCGCGGATCCGGCTTGATGGTCTGTACCGTGCAGGACATGATCCCGCCGTCCATCTCTTTCAGGAACGAAAGCTCTGACGCCGCTTCTCTTTTTACCCGTTCCGAATAATTGGAAAGATAATATACCTGATATCCGTCTGCTTTCAGAGAGCGGATCCAGTCAGAGGAACCTTCTTTTTCTTTTACCAGCGTACCAAGATCGGAAAATACAATACGGATCTCCTTTTCCAGTTCCGGATCATTGGCAATAAAACCCTGAAGAAGTTCCTCATTCGTCCATACGCCGCGGTCCAGCTCATCCCATACCGGACTCTGCATCATGGCTTTTCCAATCCGCTCTGCCGTTTCCCCCTGGAAACCTTTCCTGCGGATATGCTCTCTCCAGCAAAAATCTATCAATACATTTCCTATGTCAAATATAATATTTCTGATCATGCCTGTCTCTTTCGGAATATAATGTCATCTCTTCCCGGACCATTGGATACCATGGTAATCGGAAATCCGATCTGCTTTTCAATAAACTCCACATAATTCCGGCAGTTCTCTGGAAGCTCATCATAGTTCCGGATCCCCCGGATATCGCATTTCCATCCCGGCAGCATCTCATAGACAGGCTTTGCTTCCTCCAGAAGACGGGTAACCGGAAACTCCGTCGTTACTTTCCCGCCAATCTCGTATCCGGTACAGACGGGAATCTCATCCAGATAGCCAAGCACGTCAAGTACCGTAAACGCCACGTCTGTAGTTCCCTGAAGCCGGCATCCGTATTTGGAAGCCACACAGTCAAACCATCCCATGCGCCTTGGGCGCCCGGTCGTTGCGCCGTATTCTCCGCCGTCTCCGCCGCGGTTGCGGAGTTCTTCCGCCTCTGCGCCAAAGATTTCGCTGACAAACGCGCCTGCTCCGACAGAACTGGAATAAGCCTTGCACACCGTAATAACCTGCCGGATCTCATATGGCGGGATTCCTGCGCCAATCGCTCCATAGGCCGCCAGCGTAGAAGAAGAAGTTACCATGGGATAGATTCCGTGATCCGGATCTTTCAGCGTTCCAAGCTGTCCTTCCAGAAGTATGTTTTTCCCTTCCTGCACCGCATTCCAGAGATAAGAAGATACATCACATACGTACGGCTCCACCATCTTTTTATACTCCATCAGCTCCTCATAGATCTCTTCCGCCTGAAGCGCCGGAGCATGGTAGAGATGTTCCAGGATCACATTTTTCTGCTGAATCACCCGCTCGATCTTCTCTTTCAGCCCGCTTTCCTCCATAAAAAGCTCGCTGACCTGGAATCCGATCTTGGCATATTTATCAGAATAAAACGGTGCAATCCCTGATTTGGTAGAACCAAAGGATTTCCCCGCCAGACGTTCTTCTTCCAGTTTATCAAAAAGAATATGATAAGACATCACGATCTGTGCACGGTCTGACACAAGAATTCTCGGTGTCGGAACTCCGCGCTCCACGATTCCCCGGATCTCCTGAAACAGTACCGGAATATTCAGTGCCACGCCATTCCCAATAACACTGGTGGTATGATTATAAAACACTCCGGACGGAAGCGTGTGCAGTGCGAACTTCCCATAATTATTCACGATCGTATGTCCTGCATTCGCTCCTCCCTGAAACCTGACTATAATATCGGACTCCTTGCCAAGTACATCCGTGATCTTGCCCTTGCCTTCGTCTCCCCAGTTTGCGCCTACAACTGCTCTTACCATATGTTAGTTCCTCCATTTCGCAGGTCATAAGAACCTGCACTGCATGTTCATAAACGGTCCTTTTCATATCTCTGGCCGCACATTCTATAGTATAACGTAAAAAGATATGCAAGTAAAGCGTCTGCCGAAAATATTCCATAAAGTTACCGGACGGCGGGGGTGTGAAAAGTAACGCCAGATCCAGAACCCCGAGGGCAAATACAGGTTTCCTTTGCATACGGAACGGGTTTGTATTATAATTGCATAAGGGTATGCAGCTTCGCTGCTCCAAACCGACAGATCAGACACAAAGGAGTAAACATGCGTAAATCATCTGTTAAAAAAACCGCCGGAAAAAAAACGCGGAAAAAGAAGAAGGACATGGGCAGCTTTTTTTTCCGCGTGACCCAGGCTGCCATGCTTTTTATCATCATCGGGGCCTGCGTTATCTTCTACCGGACCGGCTATATCCAGACCGTCCTGCTTCTTCGCAGGGAGGCGCAGGCTGTCATGGAGAATTCTTCTATTGAAGACTTCCAGGCCGATCAGCGCGGAGAGGTATACGATACCAACGGCAGTCTGATTGCCCTTTTGAAAAATGATAAAAACATTATCTATCTTCCCGGCGACGAGATACCGGAGCAGGTGAAAAATGCGTTTATCAGCATTGAAGACAAACGGTTTTACAAACACCACGGCTTTGATCCCTTCGCAATCCTGAGAGCCGTGCAGTCCCTGATTTCAAAAAACAGCATTACTCAGGGCGGAAGCACGATCACGCAGCAGCTTGCCAGAAACATCTATCTGACGCACACTGTCAAATGGGAACGTAAAGTGGAAGAGATCTTTATCGCCATTGCCCTGGAAGAAAAATATTCCAAAGAGGATATTCTGGAATTTTATATTAACAATATCTATTTTTCCAATGGATATTACGGAATCCAGGCGGCAAGCCAGGGTTATTTCAGCAAAGACGCTGACGAATTGACACTTTCAGAAACCGCTTTCCTTTGCGCCATTCCCAACAGCCCGGGAAGCTATGATCCGCTGGTCCACATGGAAAAGACTTTAAAGCGCCGGGATCTGATCCTTCAGAATATGCTGGATGAAAAGCTGATCTCGGAAGAGGAGTGCAGACAGGCCCTCGCAGAAACCGTTACACTGAATCCGTCAAAAATCACATTTACACGTACCTGGGCGCATACCTATATCTATGAATGTGCGACCCGGGCCCTGATGGAAGCTACCGGACAGGATTACGATACCTGCCGCAGCATGCTGTACACCGGCGGTTACCGCGTCTACACTTCCATTAACATGGATACGCAGGAAGCGCTTCAGAATACCATTGATGACGAGCTTTCCAACTACAATACACTGAACCGGAACGGAACTTATGCCCTTCAGGCATCCGCCGTCTGCATTGATAATGAAAGCGGACTGGTAACAGCCATCGTCGGTGGACGTACACAGGAAGGAATTCTTCCGGAATATAACCGGGCATATATGAGTTTCCGCCAGCCCGGAAGCTCCATAAAGCCTCTGATCGTATACATTCCGGCGTTGGAACACGGCTACACGGCCTCCTCCACCGTCGTCGACTCCAAAGAAGAAGACGGCCCGGAGAACTCTTCCGGACGGTATGCGGGTTCCATCTCTCTTCGAACCGCAGTGGAACAGTCCAAAAATACAGTTGCCTATAAGCTGTTTCGGGAACTCACTCCCGAAGTCGGACTTTCCTACCTCCTGAACATGGATTTTTCATCCATTGAAACAGAGGACTATACGCTCTCCTCTGCCCTGGGCGGGCTGACCACCGGAGCAAGCTCTCTGGAAATGACGGCCGCATACGCCGCCGTTGCCAATGAAGGCATCTACCGTCAGCCCACCTGCATCACCATGATCACAGACATGCAGGGCAACATCATCTCCATACCGGAACCGGAAGAGCGACAGGTCTACGAAACAGACGCCGCCCATGAGATGACCAATATTCTGGAAGGCGTCCTCACCCGGGGAACCGCAAGGGGAAACGGCATTCCGGATATGCCCTGTGCAGGCAAGACCGGAACCACGAACGATAATATCGACGGATGGTTTGTCGGTTACTCCGCCTACTATACGACCGGCGTCTGGGTCGGTTTTGATTCTCCGCGGGGAAACAGCGCTCTTTCCGGTTCCACCTATCCGGTAAATATCTGGCGCGCTTTTATGACCGGTCTGCATGACGATCTTACGTCAAAGCCGTTAAATGACTGATCCATCCCGAAAAAACAGACGGGGTGCTGCAAAACATGTTCCTGTCTGCGTGCCGGGCACACAGGCAGAAACGTGTTACAGCGCCCCGTCATTTATTCATCTTCTTACAGGCTGCAGGCTCTTCTCAGGTATGAAGATCCGCCGCCAGAATTTCCTCTTTTCTGGTCAGGATGTCATCCGACAAAAGCTGTGCTTCCACATTTTCAAATCCAAGTCTGTCAACGGTCTGTGCCAGACGCTCGCCGGTTTTCCCCTGCTCCCGGAACAGAAGGATCGTTTTTTCAATTACTGACAGCGCTTCTTCTTTATCCGTAAATATCCTGCCAAGTGCGCGTCCCTGAGCTACTTTCTTACCCCAGCGTCCGCCGATATAGATTTTATAACCATATATACCGTCTTCCATTGCGTTGAACGGGCATTTTTTTACGCAGCGTCCACAGTTATTACATATGCTTTTATCCATCTTCAAAACACCGTCCACTACTTTGGCCGCTCCTGTCGGACAGTTTTTCTCAATGGCACATTTTTTGCATCCATTGCAGGAATCTTCATCAAAATTCGGAATATACTGTCCGATGATACCCAGATCGTTCAGATCCGGTTTCACACAGTTATTCGGACATCCTCCCACTGCAATTTTAAATTTATGAGGAAGCTGTACCTGCCTGTAGCCTTCATAAAATCTTTCATGAATCTCTCTGGATAACTCAAAGGAATCCAGAAGACCATACTGGCAGGTGGTTCCTTTACAGGCAACTACCGGACGTACTTTTGCCCCGGTTCCTCCGGTCACCAGCCCTTCCTTTGCAATAAACTGCTGGAATTCCTCAATCTTGTCGTAAGGGATCCCTGGTACCTCCACCGTCAAACGGGTTGTGAAAACCACCTCGCCGTTTCCGAATTTTTCCGCCGCCTCTGCGATACACCTCTGCTGAGCCGCCGTAATCTTTCCGTTCACGGTGATAATACGTCCGTTGAAATTGTCCGTTCCCCTGTTGTTCAGAAAGCCCATTCCCTTGACTCTCTTTTCATCTGCTGCACTTACTGTTAATGCTGACATATAATTCCTCCTTTTTAACATTTTCCACCCTGTCTTTTTGTCACCCGGATGCAAAGGTATTTTCGGACATGGTCTGGTTCTTCTTAATTATAGCACTTGTTTCATACCATGAAAAATGATATTATTCTATCATATTTATAGGTAATACCTATAACGTTACTGTTCACGGGTGGTTGGCGGTCTGCGCTCTGAACCTCTGTAAACAGCAGCCTCCATAATCATATTCTTACAGAAACGAAAGAAGGATATTTATGACGATCCGACATTTGAAAATTTTTATCACAGTTGCAGAATGCGGCTCCATGAACACTGCTGCAAAAGAATTGTTTCTCTCGCAGCCGACGATCAGCCAGGCCATTCGGGAACTGGAAGAATACTACGGCACGCGCCTCTTCGACCGTCTTTCCAGACGGCTCTATATCACGCCTGCCGGACAGGAACTTCTGAATCATGCCTATCCGGTGGTTGCACAGTTTAATCAGCTGGAACAAAATATGAAAAAAGGCAATCAAAAGGAGATCATCCGCATCGGTTCCACGATTACCGTCGGATCCTGCCTGATTTCCAATGTTCTGAACGATTTTGACCGGCTGATACCGGAGACGGAAACCTATACTTTTATCGGCAACACCCATATGATCGAAGAGAAGTTGTTGAAGTCGGAACTGGATATCGCCCTGGTAGAAGGAGAGATCCATCATCCTGATCTGGTCATGGTTCCCGGTATCCGGGATTTTCTTGTCCTTGGATGTGCTGCAAACCATCCGTTTGCCGAACGGGATGCCGTCCATGTCAGGGAACTGGAAGGTCAGAAATTCGTCATGCGGGAACAGGGAAGCGGCACCCGCGCGCTTTTTGACCGGTTCATCAAACGTCACAGCCTGAGCATCCGCACCTCCTGGGAAGCAACCTGTCCAGATGCCTTCCGAAATGCGATTCTATATAACCAGTGTCTCGCCGTTGTATCCGTAAGGCTTCTGGAACGGGATATCCGAAGCGGACAGATCCGTATCTTTAATCCGCATACCAATGAGCTGGAGCGCTGCTTCAGCCTGGTATACCATAAAGACAAAGTCTTTACTCCTGCCATGAACGCTGTCCGGGATATCATCGCTCACTACCGTCAGCCGGACTGGCTTGACAACGTGCCCGTCGGAACTCTTACGGAATAGCAGTCTGGAGCATCATGGCCTGCTCATTGGCGGCATCCAGCCAGTCAACATACAGATTTTCTTCCACAACCTCCTCTATGGCGGCGTTGATCTCTGTAAGCAGCTCTGTCTCTCCTTTTATTACGCCGCCTACAACGCCTTCTGCATCACAGGACAGTTCTGCGTTGGAGACTACCAGCTCCGGACGCTCTTTCATAACTTTCCGCGCCATCGCCTCATCCAGCACAGCGCCTGCCGCCGTTCCGAGCCTCAGCATCAGGACTGCTCCGGAAGCCCGTTCCGTCAGTTCCAGATAAGAGGCCGGAAGCTGTTCCGCCACAAGCTGTGCCTGAAGGCTGCCGTATTGCGCCGCCACCGTCTTTCCCTCAAAATCTTCAAGCCCTGACAGCTTTCCCTTCTGCGATTCCTTGATCAGCAGTACCTGACGCCCCGGTTTATAATAAACCTCTGTAAAATCCATTTTTTCTTCACGGCCGGACTTCGGCAGCATACCCAGAAGCACCAGGTCCACACTCCCCTCTTCCACTGCAGCCATGCACGTTTCAAAATCCATCTCAACGAATTCTGCTTCCACCCCCAGCTTCTGCGCAATATATGACCCCAGTTCTATGTCGCTCCCGCCGTATGGAATACCGCCGGCTTCTCCGGGAATCTCAAACGCAAACGGCGCATAATCTGCCGATATGCCAATCCGGAGCTTTCCAAGCTGCCGTACGGCTTCCAGCCGGTTTCCGGCAGTTCTCTGCACCGCCTCCTGCGTCTCCCCGGACGCCGCCGTCAACGGCAGATATCCGGAGCATCCGCTCCCCATCAACGCCAGAATCCCTGTCAGACAGGCTGCAGCAATCTTTTTCCTTTTCCAATCCATATATCATGTTCCTTTCTTTCTGATTAGAACACATCTGTCTTTTCCCTCCGGCCGCCCATATGTAATCAGGCAGGGAAGAACTGCCTTCCCCGGCTCGCCGTACAGGGTGCGTGCAGCAAAGCTGCTGATTTCCTTACGCACCCCTGCGCAAAAAAAGCTCCGGAACCAGTATTCCGAAGCCTGAACAGGGACAGAAGGACTCGAACCCTCGACATTTGGTTTTGGAGACCAACGTTCTACCGACTGAACTATATCCCTGTATCTCTGACACTCGGATAATATACCACATAATCCATGCCATGTCAACATTTTTCAAAAATATTTATCGTTTCTTTTCACGGGGCGGCGGTCTGCGCCCCAGGGCTGCGTGCTCTGGGACGCAGACCACCATCCATCCCCGAGAAAAGCAACATTTCTTCATATGACGATCCGCAGCGCATCCCTCACTGTGGCAACGCCTGCCAGTTCAATTCCGGTCATATTCTTTACCTGACCCAGGCTGCTCTTTGGAAGAACCGCTCTTGTAAATCCCAGCTTCTTTGCCTCCTGCACTCTCTGCTGTACCATATTGACTGCGCGGACCTCACCGCTCAATCCTACCTCTCCAAATACAATCGTCTTCTCTGAGACAGGAATGTCTTTATAGCTGGAGATCACTGCAAGGACCAGCGCCAGATCCATGGCCGGTTCATTAAGCCTCATTCCGCCTGCAATATTTACATAGGCGTCATAACTGGACAGCGGAAGGTTCAGCCGCTTCTCCAGGACTGCCATCAAAAGGTTGACCCGATTGTAGTCCATGCCTGCAGCCGTACGCCTTGGCAAACCGAAATTTGTCCTGCATACCAGCGCCTGCACCTCCAGAAGCATGGGCCTTGTTCCCTCCATAGCACAGGCTACCACGGAACCGGAAGCCCCTTCCGGCTTTCCGCTCAGCATATATTCAGAAGGATTCGCAACCTCCCTTAGTCCATCCTCCTGCATTTCAAATACGCCGATTTCATTTGTGGATCCAAAACGGTTCTTTACTCCGCGCAGGATCCGGTACGAAGCATGACGATCTCCTTCAAAATAGAGCACGGTGTCTACCATGTGCTCCAGCACCCGGGGTCCTGCCACCGTTCCTTCCTTCGTCACATGTCCAACGATAAATATGGTAATTCCCTGCTCCTTCGCCAGACGCATCAGTACGCCGGTGGCTTCGCGAACCTGGGAAACGCTTCCGGGAGCCGAAGAGATCTCTTCCTGATACATGGTCTGTATGGAATCAATAACCACTGCTTTCGGCTTTTCCCGAAGAACAGTTTCTTCAATGTCTGCCAGATTTGTCTCGCACAGAAGCTTCAGGGATTCCCGGAAGCTTCCGATCCTGGAAGCCCGAAGTTTGATCTGCTGCAGAGATTCCTCTCCGGAGATATAGAGAAGATCCGGAAGCCGCTCTGCCAGATTTCTGCACACCTGTAAAAGCAGCGTGGATTTTCCGATCCCCGGGTCTCCGCCCACAAGAATCAGAGAACCGGGTACGATTCCTCCGCCCAGCACCTGATCCAGCTCCGCCATTCCGGTGGAAATCCGCTCCTGTTCCCCGGATGAAATACGGTTTATGCTGACCGGACTGCTTTTGGAACTTCCTGTGCGCTTTTTTCCTGCCGTTACCCCCATTCTCTTTTCTGCCTTTGGCTCTTCCACAAAAGTATTCCAACCGTGACATGCCGGGCACTGTCCGGACCATTTGGCAGACTCGTATCCGCAGTTCTGACAGAAAAACACCATACTGCCCTTTTTCATGCCGGCTCCTCCGGACGAACGGTCACACGAACCTTTCCATTTACTACTTTTACATCCACGTGACTGCCCTCCTGTATCTCTCCTGTCAGGATCTCATCTGCCAGCACATCCTCCAGCTGATTCTGGATCACCCGCTTCAGCGGTCTTGCTCCGTACTTTGGATCATATCCGGTCTCCGCCAGCCATTTTCTTACGGAATCCTTAAACGATACCCGAACGGAAAGCTGACTGTAACAGCGCTTTTCCAGTTCCAGCAGCAGCATCCCTGCAATCCGGGAGATCTCTTCCTTCTGCAGTGCATGAAATACGATCGTCTCGTCAATCCGGTTCAGGAATTCCGGGCGGAAGATCTTCTTCACCTCATTCATGACGCTGTTCTTCATGAACTCATAATCCTGCCGGACATTTTCCACAGAGGCAAACCCCAGTTTCTTTGGAGATATGATCGCTCCTGCTCCTGCATTGGACGTCATGATGATAACCGTATTTTTAAAATTCACTTTTCTGCCCTGCGAGTCAGTAATATGCCCGTCATCAAGTACCTGAAGCAGAATATTGAACACATCCGGATGCGCCTTTTCTATTTCATCAAATAATATGACCGCATACGGATTCCTTCGGACTTTTTCACTCAGCTGTCCCCCGTCATCATGTCCCACATATCCCGGCGGCGACCCGATCAGCTTCGACACGCTGTGCTTCTCCATATACTCGGACATGTCTACCCGGATCATGGCGTCTTCCCTGCCAAACAGAACTTCCGCCAGCGCTTTGGAAAGCTCCGTCTTTCCGACTCCGGTCGGACCAAGGAATAAAAAGGATCCGATCGGACGCTTTGGATCCTTTAATCCTACCCGTCCACGTTTGACCGCTCTTGCCACTGCAGTTACTGCTTCTTCCTGCCCGACTACTCTTTTGTGCAGCGTCTGCTCCAGACGTCGCAGCTTCTGCGATTCCGCTTCCGCCAGCCGCTGTACCGGAATCCTGGTCCATTTGGAAACCGTCATGGCAATCTGTTCTTCTGTCAGGGTGCTGGCTGCACGTTTTGTTTTTTTCCGATCCCGGGATGCCAGCTTCTCTTCCAGCCGCTTCACTTCCTGCCGGCATGCGCCCGCCCTTTCCAGGTTTCCTTCCATGAGTGCGGTTTCCAGCGATTCCCTCGCCTGTCCCAGTTCCTGCAGCATATCAAAACGGCTGTTTCCAGGGCTGTATTGTCCCATACGCAGTCCTGCCGCCGCTTCATCCATCAGATCAATCGCCTTATCCGGCAGAAACCGGTCATTGATGTAACGCTCTGACAGCCTGGCAGCGGCTTCCAGCGCTCCATCCGTAATCTTCACCTGATGATGCTTCTCATAGTACGGACGCAGCCCTTTAAGGATCTCCACGGTCTGATTCACATCTGCCTCTTCCACCATAACCGGCTGGAACCTGCGCTCCAGCGCCGCGTCTTTCTCAATATGCTTCCGGTATTCCTCCAGCGTGGTGGCTCCGATGATCTGAATCTCGCCCCTTGCCATGGCAGGTTTTAGAATATTGGACGCATCCATGGCGCCTTCTGCCCCGCCGGCTCCGATGATCATATGCAGTTCATCTATAAACAGCAGTATCTCTCCCGACTGCCGTACCTCATCAATCACATTTTTGATGCGCTCTTCAAATTCTCCCCGGTATTTGGAGCCTGCCACCATCGCCGTAAGATCCAGGATACACAGTCTCTTCCCCAGAATGTTTTCCGGCACCTGCCCTGCTGCGATCCTTGCTGCAAGTCCCTCCACTACCGCCGTCTTGCCGACTCCCGGCTCTCCGATCAGACACGGATTGTTCTTGGTCCGGCGGCTTAATACCTGAAGGACTCTCTGAATCTCTTCTCCTCTCCCGATCACCGGATCCAGTTTTCCCTCTCCTGCCAGAGCAGTCAGATCCCGGCTGTACTGATCCAGCGTCTGTGTACCCCGTCCTCTGTTCTCCTCCTTATACTCTGACGCTTTCTCTCCCATTGAGGCGATCAGTTCCGTATAAACTTCCCGCAGGCGAATGTTCATGGTATTCAGAAGGCGGGACCCCACGCATTCCCCATCTTTCAGAATTGCAATCAGAAGATGCTCTGTTCCAACAAGTTCTTCATGGAAACGCCTTGCCTCCGCCGCAGCATCGTCCAGAATCTTTCTGGCTCTCGGCGTATAATTTCGTTTTCCGGCCACAGCCACACTGTGTTCCGGTGCAATCAGCTGCCGGATCATATCGGTCAATGCTTCTTCCGTAACCCCTGCTCCGGCCAGCACCTGCCCGGCAGAGCCGGATGTCTCCTTTAAAAGTCCGATCAGTATATGTTCGGTCCCGATATAGGGATGTTTCAGCTGAGCAGACACTTTCTGGGCAAGTTTCAGCGCCCGTTCCGCCCTCTCTGTATAAATCTGCATAATCTCCTCCTACTCCCCATATTCTGCATAAATCTCATCAATCAGCTCATGAACTTCTTCCCGGGTAATATTCTTGCAGCTTCCCTTCGCCAGTATAACCAGAAGTTCTCTTTTCATTTCGCTTACTGCCTTCAGCTTATCCACATCGACTGCCACGACCGCCCCGCTTCGCCGGTCCAGCCGGATATAGCCTTCCTGCTTCAGAAGGCTGTATGCTTTATTGACCGTATGCATGTTGATACCGATCTCATCCGCCAGCTGACGTACGCTGGGAAGCGTATCTCCTTCCCGAAGCCTTGATGTGGCAATTCCAATGATAATCTGATCGCAGAGCTGTACATAAAATGCTTTGTCACTGTTAAAATCAATCTCCAGATACATATTGTCACCCGTCCTTTGTAAAGCCGGAAGGCATCCCCTGACTGCCTCTTCCCGCATGAATTTCGTATGTTATACGCACAGTATAACAGCTTTGCCGCATTCGGTCAACCCAAACGCCCGCGCCTGTGTGCTCGGCACCCGTACAGAGTTGCTTTTCACGAGCGCAGAGCACACAGGCCCATGGCGCAGACCTCCCGTGAAAAGCAACGTACCGGCCGGAATGAATAAAAACCGGCTCTGTCCGCCTCGTTTGGACCTCTTTGGTCCGCCTGCGGCAGACAGAGCCGGTTCTTTTGTCCGCTCCAGTCCGCTAATTTTCTTCGTCCAGATCGTCCAGATCAATGATCTCCAGACCCAGATCGTCCTCGTCGTCTCTCTCTTCCAGATGTACTGGCTCCTGAAAGTCAGACTCGTTTTCTTCCAGATTTCCGGTTACATAGGAATTAGACGACGTTTCCTCCTCCGGGTCGTCATGCTCCTCCCGTTCTGGCATCTGCATCTTCCTCATGCGAAGAAACATCAGGATCAGCACATTCACCAGCAGGACGACCAGAATGATCAGAACCAGAATCGTATACAGCCGTCTGGCCATAATCCGGTCATAACGCTGAGTCTGTTCAGCTGCGTTCTCCCGAAGCCCGTTCTCCTTTTCTTCCAGTTCCAGAATATAATTCTGCTCTCCCTGATACGCCACGTCGTCAAACAACTGCAGGGAATTCTTATCATAGTCAAAACTGTACCATGCTTTTTCCCCATCCTGATTGATTCCATAGACCAGATACCGGTTGGTATCGTCCTGGATCTCGTCCACGCCGTCAATGATCACGTGTTTCAGGGCAGGAATCACGTATTTGGGTCCCCAGCCCAGATTCACCGGCGTATAACGGGTCGGTACATGGGCATCCTCTTCCGGCTCGATAAAGATCACGTCATCCGTCCCGCTCTCCATCTGTACAAAGGGAATCACATTTCCCGTATCCGGATTATAGACGAAATCATCCCGGTAGCTTCCATTGTCGCTTCTGAGCCTTACCACGTACAGATCCAGCGTATTATGCTTCAATACCCGGCTGTCAATCCCCTGGATATCCAGGTGCACCGCTTCAAAGCCGTCAATATTATCCGGACGGCGTACATAAAACGTACGTTCGTCTATCACAAAGCTGGCGCGGGTTTCATCCTCTTCTTCCGCTTCCTCATTCTCATCTTCCGCCGCATCGTCAGAAGAAACCGGCTCTCCGCTCAGCGCGTCGATCTCCACTCCGTCTGCGACAATGGTGCACGCCATAACTTCGACCTTCGTATCTCCATCTTCATTCCCCTGAAACCTCACGGAAAAGGACACTTCTTTACTTTCGGGCCTGCTGCTTAACTGCACGCTCCCATTTCCGCCGTTTCCGGAGAAATTATCCCCGCCGCTCCCGGACATATAGGTCAGAAGTTCCCGGTCGTAAGAAAGAGTCAGCGTCACGCTCTCCATCGGCTCATCATTTGTGACTGTATATTCAGCAGCAACCACCTCATCAGCCGTTACGGTCAATTCTGTATCTCCCTTCACGGAAGGCGCTGCCAGAACCGTCATGCCGGAGCATAACAGAAAGCCGGTCAGCAGGATTCCAGCCAGTCCTGATAAATATTTTCTGTTTTTCATACAACATTCTCTCTTTCCAGGCCTGTTTCGCCTTGAACCACTACAATAAGGCTTTCACCGAAGAAAGTCAACCTGTTTCACAAAACTTTCATGAAACTTTTATGTTTTTAAAGGCTCTGTTCCGCTTCGTCAATAGCTTTTCCGATATCAGAACGACAGTATTTATTGTCAAAGTCCACCCATTCCGCCGCTTTATACGCATTGGCGCGCGCCGTTTTGAGATCCTTTCCGGTAGCCGTCACGCCCAGGACGCGTCCGCCGTTTGTCACAAGCTTCCCGTCCTTTTCCCTGCTGGCCGCATGGAAAACATAATATCCTTCCCGTCCCTTAAAGTTCTCCAGGCCCCGGATCTCATACCCCTTTTCGTAGCTGACCGGATAGCCTTCGGACGCCAGCACCACGCAGACCGCCGCATTATCTTCAAACTTCAGTTCGATCTGATCCAGGGCGCCGTCCACGCATGCCTCAAATACTTCCACAATGTCATTTTTCATGCGGGGAAGCACTACCTGCGCCTCCGGGTCGCCGAAGCGGGCATTGTACTCCAGGACCTTCGGTCCCTGTTCCGTCAGCATGAGGCCGAAGAAAATGATTCCTTTAAATTCCCTTCCTTCCGCCGCCATGGCGTCCACGGTCTTCTGATAGATATGCTCCTTACAAAACGCATCCACCTCATCCGTATAAAAAGGACTGGGAGAAAAGGTTCCCATACCGCCGGTATTCAGTCCCTGATCACCGTCCAGTGCACGCTTATGGTCCTGGGCGGAAGTCATGGTCTTTATGGTCTTTCCGTCCACAAAGCTCAGCACCGACACTTCCCTTCCGGTCATGAACTCTTCAATGACCATCTGATTGCCGGCGGAGCCGAATTTCTTATCCATCATGATGGACTTTACGCCTTCTCTGGCTTCCTCCAGCGTATTGCAGATGAGAACGCCTTTTCCAAGCGCAAGCCCGTCCGCTTTCAGAACGATGGGCAGAGAAGCCGTCTCCAGATAAGCCAGCGCTTTTCCAGGATCGTCAAAATTCTCATACGCGGCCGTGGGAATCCCGTATTTTTTCATCAGATCCTTGGAAAATGCCTTGGAGCCTTCCAGAACCGCCGCATTTTTCCGGGGTCCGAATACCCGGATACCCTCTGCCTCAAATACATCCACGATTCCGCCCACCAGCGGGTCATCCATGCCGATCACCGCCAGATCGATCTCTTTCTCCTTTGCAAATGCAGCCAGCCGTTCAAATTCCATGACTCCGATATCCACACACTCTGCATATTCGCCGATTCCAGCGTTGCCGGGCGCACAGTAGATCTTCTCCGCCTTCGGGCTCTGTGCCACTTTCCATGCGATGGCATGCTCTCTGCCGCCGCCGCCTACGATCAATATCTTCATACTTTCCTCCACTTACTGTATCTCTGTAACTGTTCCGCCGGCCACTTTGATCTTTCCGTTTGCGATCAGATCGATTGCTTTTGGCATAATCACCCACTCCGCCTCTTCCATCACCCGCTGCTGCAGGATCTTCGGCGTATCTCCCGGCCGGACCTCCACTGCCTTCTGAAGGATGATCGGCCCCGTATCCGTTCCTTTATCTACAAAATGAACCGTAGCTCCGGTCACTTTCACACCTCTTGCCAGGACGCCCTCGTGCACCTTCAGCCCATAATAATCCTTTCCGCAGAAAGAAGGAATCAGCGACGGATGAATGTTGATGATCCGGTTCTCATACTGTTCCACGATTTTTTCCGGAATCACCACCAGACAGCCGGCCAGCACCACCAGATCGGCTTCTGACCGCTTCAGTTCCGCCAGAAGAGCATCGTAAAAAGCTTCCCGGTCCTCATAATCTTTCGGGGTAATGCAGCATGCCGGGATCCCTGCCTTTTTCGCACGCTCCAGTGCATATGCGTTCCGATTGTTGCTGATGACCGCCCTGATCTTCGCATTGGTGATCCTTCCATCAGCGACGGCATCGATAATTGCCTGCAGATTCGTCCCGCCGCCGGATACAAGAACAGCCAGTTTTAACATAATACGACTCCTTTTTCTCCCTTTTCAACGGTTCCCACTTCATAGGGGTCTTCTCCTGCTGCCCGGATGGCTTCCATCGTCTTTCCGGCATCTGCAGGATCCACTGCCAGCACCATGCCCAGTCCCATATTATACGTATTGTACATCATGTCCTCTGCAATATTACCTTCCGTCTGCAACATGCGGAAGATCGGAAGGACCGGATAACTGTCCTTTTTCACCACGGCACGCACACCGTCCGGAAGCATGCGCGGAATATTTTCATAAAATCCGCCTCCGGTGATATGACTGCAGCCTTTGATGGTGACACCTGCTTCTTTCACTGCCCTGAGCGCCTTCACATAGATCTTCGTAGGACGGATCAGCGCCTCCCCCAGCGTACAGCCAAGGTTGTCGTAATATGTATTCAGCGCCCCCTCACTCATGCGGAACACTTTGCGCACCAGAGAAAAACCGTTGCTGTGCACGCCGGAGGAGGCAATCCCAATCAGAGTGTCTCCTTCTTTGATGTCCGCCCCGGTAATCAGATCCTTTTCGTCCACGATCCCCACGGCAAAACCTGCCAGATCATATTCATCTTCCGGATAGAAGCCCGGCATCTCTGCTGTCTCTCCGCCGATCAGCGCTGCTCCTGCCTGCTTACAGCCCTCTGCTACACCGCTTACAATCGTCGCAATCTTCTCCGGATAATTCTTTCCGCAGGCAATATAGTCAAGGAAGAACAGCGGCTCTCCTCCTGCACAGGCAATATCATTGACACACATCGCCACACAGTCGATACCGACGGTATCATGCCTGTCCAGCAGAAATGCCAGCTTCAGCTTTGTTCCCACGCCGTCCGTACCGGACACCAGAGTCGGTTTTTCCATGTTCTTGAAAGCACTCATGGAAAACGCCCCGGAGAAGCCGCCCAGACCACCCAGCACCTCCGGCCTCATGGTTGCCTTAACATGTTCTTTCATCAGTTCTACCGATCTGTAACCGGCCTCAATATCAACACCTGCATGCTTGTAATCCATAACCTGTATCCTCCTGTCTTCTCTGTTTGAATGGGACAACTTTACATTTGCGCCAGATAAGCCTTATATCCGATCTCATCCAGCTTTTCCGCCTTTCCTTTCACTTCCTCCTTCATCTCCTCCGAATAGACCTTCAGTCGTTTCAAAAGCTCCTGATCAGAAGTGGCAAGGATCTTTGCCGCAAGAATACCTGCATTGGCTCCGCCGTTGATTGCAACCGTCGCCACCGGAATGCCGCCGGGCATCTGCACGATGGAATACAGGGAATCCACACCGCCCAGATCCGAGGTCTTCATGGGGACGCCAATGACCGGCATCGGGAAGATCGCCGCACACATGCCCGGAAGATGAGCCGCTTTGCCCGCCCCTGCAATGATTACCTGAAAGCCTTTTGCCTCTGCGCCTCTGGCATACTCAAAAAACACATCCGGCTCCCTGTGAGCGGATATAATCGTCATCTCAAAATCCACTCCCAGTTTCTCCAGTACGTCCGCCGCCCTGCTCATGACCGGCATATCCGAATCACTGCCCATTACAATTCCTACTCTCGCCATGTTCAATCTCCTTTTTCTGTATGTTTTTTTATGAGTCATCTTATCGTGGCTCCTGCGCCTTGTCAAGTCCGAACCGTCACTCGTCAAACGGCCGGTTCAGTTCTTCCGTTCCCGGAAGAACGAATCT
This sequence comes from uncultured Lachnospiraceae bacterium, assembly GCA_910583615.1. Lineage (GTDB taxonomy): Bacteria > Bacillota > Clostridia > Lachnospirales > Lachnospiraceae > Hominiventricola. The sequence continues at coordinate 94,989 of CAJTXP010000008.1, forward strand.
CCCGTCCCTGATCAAAACAGTCCGGCTGCCGTCCTCATGGACGACGGATATTTCCTGCAGTTCGTCATAGGGAATCGTAATGTCCGTATGGCAGTTAAAATATGCCTTTTTCATATCCTCTTTCCGAAGGGCAGAACATTCATTTTCCTTCGCAATCATCTGTTTACCGTCCGGATTGTACGTCTTTACCTCCTCTTCCCAGGAAAAGCAGGTATCCCCCACTGCAAAATGCGGTCCCATTTTCTCCGCGATCAGAATCGGCATCCGGTCCTCGATTCCATATTTCCCGGCAGCCATATAGGCCGTCGTGTTGGTTCCGATGGCAAATTCCCCCATGGGCAGCGTTTCATGGTGCATCAGCACGTTTTCCCGGATATAGCGGCGGTTTTCCTCCTCCCGCCCATAATTTCCACAGGTATATTCTGCAACCATGCCGTCACGGAAGGTAAGTTTCAGATCCCTGTAGAACAGTCCGTCCAGATAGACGCCTGTCACATGAAGCACGCCGTTCGTTCCGGCGAGCACCGGAGATGTGAACACCTCACCTACCGGTATGTTCACATCCGCCACGCAGTTTTCAAAAACAGTTTCCTTTTCGGGATCCCGGACTCTGGCAAGCGTGATCCAAAGATCCGTCCGGTTATTCCCTTTTCCAAGAACATGCACCGACGTCCCTGTATCCAGTACATCAATCAGTCTCTGCTGAATCTCCTGCCAGGTTCTGTAATCCAGCGTATTGATCTTCACAGTCTCCCGGAAAATCTCCTCGAACTGCGGCCCGATGTCCGGAACCGGAAACGCAATAATCGTAAAGCTCCGTTCATCCCCGGGAATATATTCATTGACGATCTGCCCCATACGGCTGTTTAATGATACCTGAATCTCCTGCTGTTTCTCATCCAGCTTCGGCGCCTCCGGCTTCGGCACCGGCACAAACGGCGTCTCTCCGAAGACCTCCATAACTGCAGGACCTCCGTGTGCCTGCGCCAGATCCCTGTACCGCTCATAAGCCGTCTTAAGAACACCGATTTTGCGCTCCGCAAATGCTCTGTCCATAAAAAACGCCGCGTCTCCCTTATGGTCATAGTCATACTGTTTATTGGGAAAAGCCCCATAGTATCCGATCCTGCCGGCCTCCCGCATATTCACCCTGCTTACTGCCGCACGGTAAATAATACTCTGAAGACCCATGGCTTCAAAGTTCTTTACTGCCTGCCGAATAATCCGTTCAAAACCCAGACAGTAACGGATATTGACGGTCTTTTTTTTGTGCAGCGGCTTTCCCGCCACCTCGAATCCCATCCGATAGCCTTCCGTAAAAACAGATGCAGTTTTCCGGATCTCCTCTTCGGGCAGCCCTGCCAGATACCGGCTCATACGAATCTGCGTATCACTGACATATTCACCAAACCGGTACAGATATCTGGGATCCTCAAGATCCGCTTCCATAATAATATCCCGTGCAAAGGACAGGGAGGGATCCAGCTGCTCCTGCACTCTTTTGGTCACCATCACGTCACTGTAATCGCTGACAAACCAGTATACATCCGATCTAAGCTGTTCTCCCGACGGGGCTGCGCCGCCTGTAAATTCACTGTGTATCTGCAGGAAAAGTTCCATGCAGATGAGCATTTCCTCCGTCCGCCGCTCGAAGGCATAGACGATCATGCCCCGAAGCTCTGCATAGACGAAGGACAGAATACGGCCATATGTATCTGTAAGCCTGGACACCGCATAAGCCGGATTCGCATAGCTTAATTCGTATGCTTCTCCTGTAATATCCCCATAGAGCTTTTCATTCCACACCTGAAGCTGCTTAAGGGAAGCCGTTTCAAACCAGTCTTTTTCTGCCTTTTTGACTGTCTCCAGCATGAGCAGTACAAATTCTGCAGTCCTTTTAAAATAATCGCCGATATTCTCTTCTGTTTCGGGTTCTTCTGCAATCTCCCGGATCCGTCCTGCGGCAAGCCGCCACCGTTCCAACTGAATCTCATCCATCTTTCTCTGTCATCCCCCTGTTCCCAACAGATAGATGCCCGCAAATGACAAAAGCACCAGTCCGTTCAGTATACATCCCGCATATGGGAATCCTTTATAAGTATCTTCCTCTCCCAGTCCCCGAAAACCATGGTACAACCCGGTCAGGGAGAGAAGCAGCGCCAGAAATCCAAGAACAGCGACCTGTTTTCCTGCCTGTCCGTATTCCAGATAGGCAGCCGCCACCATGCTGCCCGTCAGGAGCAGGGATATAACTCCCAGAATACTTGACCGGATACCTGTCCGTGAGTGATTTCTAACTGTAAATTTATATCGTCTCTTCATAAATCCCCTTTTCTTTTTTCCGAAATACCAGCCGATAGATTCCATATCCGATACAGCCGCCCAGCGTATTGAGGATCATGTCATCCACATCACAGCTTCCTACCCGGAGAATCAGCTGAGAAACTTCTATGAACAACGTCAGTTCAAAGCTCAGCAGGGCAACTTTAAAAAACCCCATCCTTTTCTTCTGCATTGCCGGAAGAAGCGCACCGTACGGCACAAAGCCAATGATATTTCCCAGAAGGTTCCAGAACACCCGCCACGGACCGATCTGCCTGCGGTATATAATATAACGCCTGATTTCCCGAAACGGCATCAGATTATACCTGTAATCTCCTTCCAGCATCGTACGTCCCCAGTCTTCTGCAAAAAACATCAGATATATAAGAAGCAGAAGATAGAGGCCAAAGAACACGCGGCTAGCCTGCCGGATATACTTTTCTGTCTCCTTTTTCACATAAAGCTCCTTCTAAAAAGCTGCTGCAAATGACTGTCCATCGACCGGACAGTCGTTCACAGCAGCCATCGTCCTGTCAGAACATCAGGTCAGATTTTCCCTTCAGCAGACGGGCCCCGTTGATAATCATCAGGATCCCCGTCACAATTCCGGTCACCAGGACAATGATGCCAAGAGCCAGATCCCCGGCTCCCACATTTGCCATGGTTTTGTAAGTTTTCTCATTATTCATGTACATATCCTCCCTGTTGTACTCCATACTGTTCATAGTATGCGTCTATTGCTGTCTTTAATGCATCATCAATGATAACTTTTCCTTTATACGGACGGTTATGGAGATATTCCACCACCTCCGCCATGGTCACAATCGCCGTTGTCTGGAGGCCATAAGTTTCCTGAATCTCCTGCAGTGCACTTTTTTCTCCCTGCCCTCTCTCCATGCGGTCCACAGATACTACAAGCCCCACAGGATGCACTTCTCCCTGCGCCCGGATGATCGGAAGCGTCTCCTGAATGGACGTGCCTGCCGTCGTTACATCCTCGATAATCACCACCCGGTCGCCGTCTCCCATGGGACTTCCCAGCAGAATCCCCCTGTCTCCGTGGTCCTTCACTTCTTTCCGGTTGGAACAGTAGCGGATATCCTTCCCATACCGCTCGCTGATGGCGATGGTTGCCGCCACAGTCAGCGGGATCCCCTTGTACGCCGGACCAAACAGGACGTCAAAATCCAGTCCGAAACGGTCGTGGATCGCCTTCGCATAATACTCTCCCAGTTTCCGAAGCTGCGCTCCGGTACGGTAAAACCCGGTATTCACAAAAAACGGAGTCTTCCTGCCGCTCTTGGTTACAAAATCTCCGAATTTCAGAACCTGGCAGTCAATCATAAATCCAATAAATTCCTGTTTGTACTGTTCCATCTATCTGACAACCTCCATCCATTTTGTTCAGGATCATTATAAATTTCCTTTATCTTACCATAGATAAAGAACATTTTCAATTCTCTTATCTTACCGCGCCGATCAGTTCCCGGATATCCTCCACCTGATGCTGCCGCATATAGGCTTCGATTCCTTCCGCCACCTTCTTTGCCGCGTAAGGGTCCGCAAAATTCGCGGTTCCCACCGCCACTGCCGTAGCGCCTGCCAGAATGAACTCCATGGCGTCCTCTCCGTTTAAGATGCCCCCCATGCCGATGATCGGAAGCTTCACTGCCTGCGCCACCTGATATACCATGCGGACGGCCACCGGTTTGACCGCCGGACCGGACATGCCTCCGGTCCTGTTGGCTATGGCAAAGGTCCTTCTGTGAATATCAATCTTCATGCCTGTAATCGTGTTGATCAGGGAAAGCACGTCCGCCCCTCCGGCTTCCGCCGCTCTCGCCATCTCCGCAATGTCCGTCACATTGGGGCTCAGCTTCATGATGACCGGCTGGCGGGCATGTTTTTTCACTTCCCGGGTAATGGCCTCCAGCGCCTTCGGATCCTGTCCGAACGCAATGCCGCCCTCTTTTACATTGGGGCAGGACACGTTGATCTCCAGAAGGTCCACCGGCTCTGAAGAGAGACGTTCCACTACTGCACAGTAGTCTTCTATTGTCTTTCCGCATACATTGACAATGACCCTGGTATCATATTTTTTCAAATACGGAAGGTCCCGCTTTACAAATACGTCGATTCCGGGATTCTGAAGCCCAATTGCATTGAGCATGCCGCCCCTGGTCTCCGCAATACGCGGCGTGGGATTGCCCGGCCAGGGCACGCTGGCGACGCCTTTGGTCACTACTGCGCCCAGCAGTCCCAGATCATAAAATTCACTGTATTCCCCGCCGGAGCCAAAGGTCCCGGAGGCAGTCATGACCGGATTCTTAAGTTCCACTCCCGCAAGCGTTACTTTTGTGTTCCTCACAGCTCCACCTCCGTACTCAAAAACACCGGACCGTCCTTGCACACTCTTTTATTATGTACATGCGTATGTCCGTCCACCTCTTTCGACCGGCACACGCAAGCAAGGCATGCGCCGATTCCGCACGCCATCCGTTCCTCCATGGAGAGCCAGCAGGGTATCCCTTTTTCCTCTGCATATGCTTTCACGGCGCGAAGCATGGGCTTCGGGCCGCAGGCGTAGATGATATCTGCAGTCAGGCCATGCTCCCGGACGGCGTCCATGACATTTCCCTTCGTCCCGGCGCTGCCGTCCTCGGTGGCAATATAGAGCGCGCCGCGCTCCGCCAGTTCGTCCGTCAGAAACTGCTCGTCCCGATAGCCTGCAATCACCTGCACTTCCATATCCAGTTCCCTGGCAAGCTGAACCATGGGAGGTATGCCGATACCGCCGCCCATGAGAAATACTTTTTTTGCTCCGGCATCCAGAGGAAAGCCGTTTCCCAAAGGTCCCAGAACCTCAATCCGATCGCCGGATACCAGATGGGAAAACTCCTCCGTACCCTTCCCGGCCACCCGGTACACCATGCGGATCCTTCCGTTTTCACGGTCGATCTCGCAGATGCTGATGGGTCTTGGAAGCATCCTGCTTTCATCCTTGCTGTACAGGGACAGAAACTGTCCCGGTTTCGCTTCCCCGGCGATCCGCCCGGTCTGGATCCACAGGCTGTAAATCTCCGACGCGATCTTTTTCTGTTCGATCACGGTAGCTGATTCTTTATATTTCATCTTCTTTTCTCCTATTTAGAGTTCCGCATCCCCGCCGGCGGCGTCCTGGGGCTGGAACGATTTCCGGCCGTTTCCCGGCCGCAAATCCTTCCGGACTCCGCCTGCGTGGATGCTGTCTGAAACAGAGTTCCGCATCCCCGCCGGCGGCGTCCTGGGGCTGGAACGATTTCCGGCCGTTTCCCGGCCGCAAATCCTTCCGGACTCCGCCTGCGTGGATGCTGTCTGAAACAGAGTTCCGCATCCCCGCCGGCGGCGTCCTGGGGCTGGAACGGATCAGATCACTGCTTCCAGCGCTCCCTGGATGTCTGCGATCATGTCCTTGACTGCCGCTCTGGATGCTTCCCCAAAATGTTCCGCTCCGTATTTTGCATAGGCCTCCTGTTTATAGGCCGCGATAATGCCCCTGGAAGAATTTACAATAGCTCCCAGTCCATCCTCATTGAAAAAGTACGCCAGATCCTTTCCCTTACCTCCCTGAGCTCCATAGCCCGGCACCAGGATAAAGGATTTCGGCATCACCTTCCGAAGCGCTTTTCCCTGTTCCGGATAGGTAGCGCCCACCACAGCGCCGATATAGCTGTAGGTATCTCCGCAGTGGTCGGCCCCCCACTCGGCCACTTTCTCTCCTACCAGCTCATAGAGCGGTTTTCCATCCACCAATCGATCCTGAAATTCTCCGCTGGACGGGTTGGAGGTCTTGACCAGGATAAACAGTCCTTTTTTTTCCTCTTTACACACCTCAATAAAAGGTTTTACTCCGTCAGAGCCGAGATAGGGATTCACAGTCGCAAAATCCTCGTCAAAACCAGCATATGTCCTGCTTCCCACCTGCACCTTTCCCAAGTGTCCCACCGCATAAGCCGCCGAAGTGGAACCGATATCGCCCCGCTTCACGTCTCCGATGACGATCAGCCCTTTGGATTTGCAGTAGTCCACCGTCTTTTTGTATGCTTCCAGTCCCTCCACGCCGAACTGCTCATACATGGCGATCTGAGGTTTTACCGCCGGGATCAGGTCAAAGGTCTGATCCACAATCTCCTTATTGAACTGCCAGATGGCCTCCGCCGCTCCACGCAGCGTCTCTCCATACTCCTCAAACGCCGCTTTCTGGATGTGTTCCGGCACATACGCAAGCATTGGATCCAGCCCCACCACGATGGGAGCCTTTGTTTTCTTAATTTTCTCAATTAACTTGTTGATCATGTTGTGTCTCCTTTTATTTTATACTGCACAGGTTATCTTTTTCCAAACAAAAACAGCCGAAACAGGGCAATCCGGTCCATGAACCGGATCAGCACAGCTGTAATCAGACCCATAACCACAAATGCCGCCGCGCTGTACAGCAGTCCCTCTGCACTCCAGAAGATGAAAACATTCCTGTCCGGATTCAGTATGGCCGCAAAGTGATAATGCAGTACATAGATCTCCAGCGTATGATGTCCCAGCCGCGCCAGTTCTGATTTAATACGATTCGCTTTCCAGTCCAGCACCAGCTGTACGACTGCCAGACAGCCCAGAAACGAAGCAACGGTCTGAATACCCAGCATCCGGATCCCCGTCACCGTCACCAGATCGAGAAATACTGCCATCCCAAGGAATACAATTCCGCCCGCATATGCGATCCGCCGCCTGACGGATGGCGGTATCCGTTTCTGAAGAACTTCCGGATGCAGGCCGCAGAAGTAAGCGCTCACATAATACGGCAGATAGATGATCAGAAGCGATGGACTTAGAAAAGATACTCCTGCCAGGTAGGCGACAAGGATCACGCCGCACCCTGAAAGAATCACGCTCCACAGTCCCCACTCGCTTTTTACCTTTGCCTGCACAAGCTGCGCCGTGTATACGATCCACGTAAACAGAAATAATGTCATCAGAAACCAGAGCCCGTAATCCAGCTGAAACAGCGCCGTCTTCCATGCTCCGGGCACATCCGTAATGTGCTGTATCGTAAGCCAGGAGAAAAACGGAAGCAGATAGGAAACTGCACGTCTGCACATCCGCTGCCTGTACTGCCGAATCGTCTCCACCTTCGTGCCCGAACCCGCCAGATATCCGCTGATCAGGAAGAAAAGCGGCATCTGCAGGGATTTGATCACGTCATACACATACGGATCCGTCATATGATTATGCACCTGCACGTGACCGAACATGACCAGAAGGATCGCAATTCCCTTCAGACAGTCCAGAGATTCGTTTCGCTCTTTTATCAAAATACTGCCTCCACAACGAATGATTAGCCGTCTTCAAATATCAGTTATATATTTTAACACAGGATCTGGCCGTAAACAAGGCATATCCTCCTGCACTTTCGGACTCCCTGGGAATCAGAGTTGCGTTCATGGGGTGGGCTGCGGTCTGCCTGTAGATGCCATACCAGAAAGAGAGTTCCTGATATACGCTTTTCTCTCCGGAACCGAAAATATCCAGCCGTTTGAATTCATTATATCAGACATTCCTCCTGTTTCCAAGATGTATTCCTCCTGTCTCAGAGTTCCCTGCGGAGCACAGCTCGTTACTGTTCACGGAGTGAGTGGTCTGCGTCCTGGGCCTGTGTACTCTGCAGCGCTGTCCGATACACTCCATACGAGCGCAGAACACACAGGCCCAGGGCGCAGGCCGCCACCCACCCCGTGAATTTTTCAAATTTTTCCCTGCTTTTTATTGACTTATTATGTCATGTTCAGGTATGTTATATCAGGTATTGATATGATTCAGAAATCGGAGGATTTTTACAATGATGGAAAAACTGCGTCGATCCCCTTTATACCCCCTGCTGGCCAGACTGTATCCCGCACTTCACGGCGCACTGATCTGGTGGACCTGGCAGTTCTGTTTCCTGCTGCCTGTTAAAAGACAGAAGATCATCTTCAGTAATTTCAACGGCGGCGGATTCGGAGACAATCCCCGGTACATTGCAGAAGAATGTATCCGCCGCAGGATCCCCCACCGGCTCTACTGGGTCTGTGAAAAGCCCGGATGCGCTTTTCCTCCTGAGCTTATCATCATCCGGCCGAATACGGTACGGTTTGTGTTTCACATGTCTACAGCGGGAATCTGGGTGGACAATACAAGAAAGCTGTATTATTTTAAGAAAAAAAAGAATCAGACCTACATCCACACGTGGCATGCAGGCCCCGGGATGAAGCGGATCGAGCGGGATGCGGGAACCGGACTGAGTCCAGAATACATCGCGTATGCAAAAAAAGATTCCGAAAACATCGACCTTCTGCTGAGCAACTGCCGTTTTTGGGCCTGTCGTTTTCAAAAGTGCTTCTGGTATGACGGCCCGATCCTGAAAAAGGGACTTCCCAAAAATGACCTGTATTTTCAGGATATCCCCGGCATGCGTCGGCTGATCCGGACATATTATCAGCTTCCGGAGGATGTAAAACTGGTACTCTATGTTCCCACCTGGAGAGAGAACCGTAAACTCCATGTATACCATCTGGATTTCGATGGCTGCCTCAATGCCTTCGAAAAACGGTTCGGCGGCAGATGGGTCATGCTGGTACGTCTGCATCCCAACGTCAATGCGGAAGATTTTGATATTCGGTACACAGACCGGATCTTAAACGCCTCTCCCTACGACAATTCCCAGGAGCTTCTGGCAGCGGGAGATGCGGTCATTACCGACTATTCCTCCTGCGGTTTTGATTACATTCAACTGGACCGCCTGTCTTTTTTCTATGCCGAAGATTATGAAGAGATGAAAAAAGACAAGGGATACTATCTGGAACTTGATGAACTGCCCGTCCCAAAGGCATTTTCCAACGAGGAGATGATCCGGAACATACTGGAGTATTCGGAGGATGCATGGAAGGAAAAACGGGACCGTTTTATGAAAATGATGGATTATTATGATGACGGACATGCGTCAGAAGCAGTGGTGGATTATATACTGGAGCGGTCTTTGCAAAACATATGATAATGCCCCCATCACAGCAGTGAAGAAAGTCAGCACTTCTTAAATAATAAGGCGTTTGCCCCTGTTTAGCAGAGGTAAGCGCCTTATTGACTGGATCATGTGAAACCTTTTAAATTCTGTCACTGTAAGGTAAGGATTTTATATATTTTTCCATGTATATAAAATCCGGCGCCCCATCTGCCCGGCTCGGCAGCCTTATTACTGTTTCCTTCATTTTCTCCATGGTCCATTTCCTTCCATATCCAAAACGATATTTATTTGCTTTTATCACAGTTATGAGAAACATCGCAATATACTTGTTCATTTTCCAGAAATCTTTTGCATATAAAACATTCACATCATCAGATGCCCAAAATGGCATTGATTGATAAAAAGCCTCTCCAACGCTTCCGTTATAATTAATTGTGATACAATTCGGTTCCCAATAAAAATCCGTTTCAATTTTTTCACGTACGCCGTTATTCTCGCTGATCGCCCCTAAATAATTTATACTTCCTGGAATCATATCAGCCTTTGTTAATCGTTTCCCTTTTGCAAATCGGAACAGAAAATCCATTTTATAACTGCTCCAACTTGTAACATTGGCTTTATCAAATTTCGTAATATGGGTTGAAACTGGTTTTATCTTAATTGTTTCAACCCAGATCGGCACTGTATCCGGCAGTATTATATTTTTTAATGTTTTATTTGCCTGCCTTCCATAATTGAATCTATATGCATTAGCTTTTATTGCCATGCACCAATAAAGTTTTTCGTTCATGGACATTTCTCTTTTAGGTGTCAGGACGTACAGGTCACGTCCACTATAATAAGGCCGTGTCTGTAAAAACGTTGATAAGACACTTCCGCCTGCCGCACAGCTTAACGTTCCCGCTGCCTGAGGCTCCAAACCCTCTATTTTCGCAACTTTGGCCACTACGCCATTATTTATTGAAGTTCTGGCAACAAAATTAATTCCCTTCTCATCCTTCCAATCCATTTTTTCACAGCTGGACAATTCAAGATTTACGCCATATTTTACATCAAACAGATCACTGACCTTCATAAAATTCACCACTCTTTATCAAATATGCCAGATAATCATTCACCGTCTGCTGAAAATCATCCTGTGTCAATTTAGAATAATCTGTCTGCATATACGCTTCACACAGCCATTCATCATCATACCCAACACAGTGTCTTGCGGATAAGCCATCAACAACATCTTTGTTCCTGTATAATTTCAGCCATTCTTTTTCAATGCTTTCCCAATTTCCGAAAGCATCAATTCTTCCTAATTTTTTTCTTTTTACAAAGCCATCATCCTTGCAGTAGCCAAAAAAGGTTTCCTGCATGCTGTCATGAGGGACGTGTGCCGTCCAGACCATGACGCATACATTCGTCCCTGTAGGATAGAAAATATCATCAGGCATTGAAAATACAGCCTGCAATGTGTTTTTCTTCATCAGCCGCTCTCTGATATCTTTGAACTTTGTGCCGATTGCACAGCTCACCGGAACAACAACAACTCCTGTCCCTCCCACTGTGAGAATATCCAACAAATGTTCAACAAATTCCAGTTCAGCAACGTCTTTCTGCGAATATGGCGGATTGATTAATCCTATGTTTATATTTTTGCTTTTAAGTTCGTCCGTAATTTTTTTATTGAAACAATCACCTTTATAAATATTTGATTTACCGTCTTTACGTATAATCATATTTGCAATGGCCAATGTATAAAGTCCGTCATCAAATTCAACGCCATATAATCCGTTTTGACGAATGTTTTCAATTTCAGCCGGATTTGCATTTCGAAACATTTTGCTCATGGCAGTCACCAGAAAAGAACCGGAGCCGCAGCATATATCAACTACCCGGCTGTTCTTATTCACTCCGGCCAGATCGCACATAAACTCCGTCAAATGCTGAGGTGTCAGAACAATGCCCAACCCGCTGCCGTCACCGCCTGAATATTTAATAAATTCATGATAAAATACACCCAGAGCGTCAACCGTGCTGTCTGCATAATCCATCATTGGCTTGATTTTCATTTCCAGCTGTTCAATATACCAGGTAATAGACCTGGAATACCCTAATGGGATTTCCGCGAATTTCGTATTATCCTGAAGAGTACTGAAAACCTGTTTTATATAACTTATCCTGTTACTCCTGATATCACTGTCTTTAAGAACATTTTCTATGGCGGTTTGAATATTCTGCATGATTAATTTATAGGATGTCAGGGAAGAATAACTTTTTGAGAAATCTTTATCATTCAGCGCAATCAATATTCCCGCAATAAATATCGGCTTATGTGATTCCGTTACCTTGATCTCTCTCAGGGCATTATGCATATCAATAGCAGTGTTTCTAATCTCATCTAATGAATATGCTTTTTTCAGCCTGTTCCCCTTTATCAGTTCCACATAATTTTGGGGTTCCAAAATAATGTCTTTTGCTTTTTCCAGCACTACGTATTTATCTTTTCCCTTTCCGCCCTGCGAATAATCCTCCAGCTCACACTCTTTTGGCTTTCCGCCTGCCCGTTTCAATATCTTTTCAATTTTATCCACACCGGAAACATCACCCTGCGGAAGGACACAGCCAAACGAGTTTTCACCGAGCACACATTTCATTTCTCTTAACGTCAGGCTTTCCGTATACTGTTCAACTGCCATCTCCCGCATCTCCTTTTTGTATGATTTTCCGCTGTTGATCAGATTTTCTGCTTACAATCTGCTCCACTTACATGAGCAGGCAATGCAATATGCTTCAATTCCTGTTACTTATGTTTTTATTATAGCATAAGCGGCTGTAGATATCAATGCAGAGCCGAACATATATTCTATTATTCGACCGAAAAAGTTACTATTCGCAGATGGGTGGTGATCTGCACCCATCTGGAATATATCAAACGGCGAAGCCGTATAGTTACTTTTCACACCCACGCCGTCCGGACGCCCGCCGGGAGCAGGCTGAACACTGGTTGACGTGTGAAAAGTAACGCCGTATATCCAACAACCAGAAAAAACACAAAAAAGTATTGCATAATCGACACAGAAGTGATATTATAACTACATCGTTAGTTGCACTATATATAGTCGAAAATGAGGGAAAGAGATGCAGGAATGGTTAACAGACAGCGAGCTTCTTCTTATGAAGATGATCTGGAAGAGCAAAGACCCCCTGACGGTACAGGAAGTCATGGCCCTGACAAACACACGGTATGACAAAAAATGGAAGGTGCAGACTGTCTCCACGTTTTTAAGCAGAATGGTGAAAAAAGGGTATCTGTCCATGGAAAGAAAAGGACGGACGTTCTGTTATTATCCGCTGGTTACCGAGGAGTCCTATTGCAAAAGAGAGCTGGACCGGCAGATTGATTTGTGGGGAGACGGCGAACTGGATGGTCTGATTGCGTCCTTTACCCGAACCACAAAACTGACGGAAAACGAGAAAGAAAAAATAAGGAGGCTTCTGGATGCAATGGATTAGACTGTTTTTATCCTGCCTGCTGTTCGAAAGCATTGCGGGAAGTCTGGCCTATGCGGTGATCTGCTGCCGGAAAAGATTCTGGAGGGAAGAAAACTATTTTCTGGCGCTGGCCGTTCGAAAGACAGCACTTCTCATGTATGTGATTCCGGTTACCTTTGCGTATGCATATTTCTCCAGAGTAAGCTGGAACCACGGAAATATAATATATTCTGGAGATTTTGTTCTGGGAATGTGTCCGGGAATGTATCCGGTTTTTGGAATACTGGGCATTCTGTGGATCGGCGGTCTGACAGCGGCTATAAGCAGAAACCGCCAAAGAAGCGCGGCAGTTTCCATGCTGCTGAAAGAAAACCGAGACGTACGCCGCAGAGACTGCCGGAAGATTTTTCTGGAATATCAGAAGCGTTTTCCCAAGGCAGGACTTTCCTTTTATCAGAACCATTCCCTCTGTTCACCGGTCTCTGTCCGCAGGGGAAAAAGGAACATGATTCTTCTTCCTGACAGAGCCTATACAGAAAAGGAGCTGCGAATCCTTCTGGAGCATGAAGCAAACCACATCATGGCAAAAGACCTGCTCTGGCGGATGTTCGGCATTGTGATTCTGTGCATACACTGGTTCAATCCGGTCGTGCGCCGGCAGTTTCAGGACATGATCCTCTATCAGGAGATCGCGTGCGATCTGCGCTCTTCCATGGACAGGCCCTGGTATACGAAAAAAGAGTACTCCATGCTGCTGGCCGCTCAAACAACCGCGGATCTGTACCCGCCTCCGATCAGCGCCTTTGCAGAACAGGAAAAAGAAATCATAAGGAGAATAGAAATCATGGCAAAAGTAAAGAAATTCGAACCTTTGAAAAAGAAAACGTTAACCGCAGGATGTATCTGCCTCCTTGGCATCTCTCTGGTTCCGTCTCTGGCCTTCGCATCGACAGCTGCAGAGTTGCAGGAAGCATGGATGAATGCGGAAGCGGTACAGATAGAAGAGGAACCTCAGGACTGGAGAGACGAGTCTGTCGAAGAACACGGAACAGCCGACGACAGAGTAAGAGAGATTTCCGCTGCAGAAGAAAGAGTTTCTAGATCGATATCTACCTTTGAGAAAACAGTCAATGGAAAGACCAGAATGATTTTTAAAACGGTCTCCAGATCGAAAGGAGATACCATTACACTAAGCTCACAATGTAAAGATGAGAGTATCACTTATCGAATCGGAATTAAAAATACTGACACTGGTACACTTACATGGGTCGAAGGTCAGGGTTCCATGAATCATACCTTTACGATAAAAACAGGCGGTTCTTATTCCATCTATGTGGAAAACCGCAGTAATCAGTCCGTGTATATTGAAGCAAGCGCAGTTTATTGAACACCACTGCCAAGGAAGGGGATACTCCCCTTTCTCTTACCTTTAACGCAACTACGTATGTAGGTGTAATTAAAAACAGTCTCTGCCAACAATATACAAAAATGCATAAAATATATCTTTACCTTTAGAAAAACGATAGCGTTTTTTTAAGAGCAAAGTATATTTTTCATAAAAAGATCAGGGTGTACAACTGATCTGAAAAACATGTAAACAAAAGAAGGTGATCAATGAAGGAGAAAAGAATTTTACCTGCTGTCGAAAAATACATTCCAAGCTTGAGTATATGATCGATCAGAAGCGCTTCTACTGACAGTTAAAACCATGATGAAACTCATAATGTACATTCTTCATTGAATGTCTTGATTTTGAAAGGAAGAATTAAATGAAAAGAAAAACAACTAAAAAAATGATCTCTTATATTTTTGCAGTAACGCTTTTATTTGCAGGCAGTATGACAAGTCTGGCAAAATCTGCAGATGTAGCGCTCCCTGCAAACATGGCGTGGACTTCAGATTCGGATCATACAGATTCACGTTCGGGCCAGTATTCAACTGTATATGCCAGATGCTACACTGTATATCCTGATTCTGGAACAGATACATTTCAGCAAATACGGTGCAGGGTAACCAACGGATATGGAAGCGTTATCAGCAGTGAAGTGACTTTGAAGGAAACCGCTTCATCAAATACAGCCATCACCATCAAAGAGGGCTACCTGTCTACAAGATTTGTAGGTTTCCAATTCCGAGGAAATACAAACGCATCGGCAAATTCATCTGTTTATTATAACGGAAGATAAACAGAAAAAGCAAAGACTACCCGGGGTGGAAAATGGATATTTTCCGCTCCGGCCAGACAGAGGTTATACATATGCTGTTAAAAGAAAGTTTACGACAAACAGGATTTATATTAAAGCAGCGGGAAGCCGGATTCACACTGACGGTTTTATTCTGGATCGTCCTTTGGAATTACCTGAAAAATGTAGTTACCTTTCAGGGGCTTGACATGTCTCAGATGTACGAACCCGTGAAGCTGCTTACGCTCAGTTACAACAAAACATATTATGATGCGGATACCGTCCTTCTTTTTACCATGTTGTATCCACTTCTGGTCCCGCTGGCTGCCGGGCTGTCTTATGCAAAGGAACAGCAGACAAAAGAAGAGGTTTTTCTGACTGCCCGTCTGGGGAAGGAACACTATATGCAGACGAAGCTTTTGTCGGTTTTCCTTGCTACTGTCCTTGTTTTTACGCTTCCGTTTCTCGTGGAAATACTGATTACCTGTGTCTCTTTTCCTTCTGATGCACACGGAGATCTGACAAATCTGAGTATTTACAGTCAGGAATATGCAGAAATGGTACACCGCTATCCGGCATGCATGGTCTATATGGTTTCTCCGGTTCTTTATGCAGTTCTTGGAACGTTTCTGTTCGGAATCTGTTCCGGTATCATGGCTGCATTTACAGCGGCAGTCTCCTTTTGCTTTTCCATAAAGTATCGGGTGCTTCTGTTCTTCCCGTCATTTCTGCTTTTAAACAGTACCCTGTATCTGAATGAACTGTTTTCCACAGGAAGCCGCCAGATCAGCTGGTACGAATATCTGCTGCTTTTTAACGACAACAGAAAATTCTGCTGGTATCTGCCTGCTGCAGCAGCTTTCCTGTTTCTGGCAGTTATTGGTCTATATGAGATTGGGAAAAGGCAGGAGCGATACGGATGAAGTCTGAAAAAATAAGAGCTTCGCTCTGGGGACTGATATCCGGCGTCTATCTTATGACTGCATTTGTAAACCCATATGACCAGGAAATATCTCTGAGCGAGGTTATTCTTCAGCTAAGCGGCTCAAGAGGCAGCTTTGTCATGGGATGTTCTCTGCCGGAGCTGCTTGGCTATATGCTTCGGATGCTGCCCTGTTATGCAGTGTCCATGATCTGGGGGATTGATCTGTACCGTCATTTCTGCACCGCGGGCGTCTACGTATTCAGCAGATGCACAAACCGGCTGAAGTGGTACAGAAGTATCCTGATTTCTCTGTTCGTAAAAGTTTGCATATTTGAGACTGTCCTCACAGGGACGGTGATCCTGCTCAGTTCCTTCTGCTTTCGGGTGAAGATCCGGCAGGATAGTCTTATCATACTGGGTTGCCACCTGTCCGTCTTCCTCTTGTGGAATTTCATCTGGATACTTTTGATGAATCTTCTGGCTCTTGTATCCGGTAGCAGTATGGCGGCAGTTGTTGTAATGGGAATCCAGACGATCTGCCTTGCAGGTCTTGGTGCAGCAGGTTTTCTGGAAGCAAAACATGCTTCAGACCTGATGATTGAAAAACTGGTACAGCTAAACCCGATATCCTGCACGGTTCTTGGCTGGCAGTCTGAAGGGATGTATTCCATGAAATCGACGCATGCTCTGCTGTTCTTGACGATGTGCTGTATCTTCGTCATCATTGCAGGGGGAATTTTGATTCACAGATCGGAACTGTTGACAGACAATCGGGAAATGGAGATGATGTAACATGAATAAACTGCTGAAAGCATGCAGAATCAATAAAAGCATACGAAACCATAAGATTTTGACCGATATTTCTTTCGAGCTGGAAAGCGGACATGTATATGGTTTATGGGGAAGAAACGGATCCGGTAAGACAATGTTGTTCCGGGCTCTTTCCGGACTTATGAAAGTTGATTCCGGCAGCATCTGCTGGGATGGTCAAAAACTTCATCAGGATTTTTCCGTTCTGCCAAATCTTGGCATTGTTCTTGAGCATGCAGGACTGTATCCAAATATGACGGGAATGGAAAACCTTTCTTATCTGGCCGGAATCAAAAAGACTGCAAATCGGCAGATGATCTGTGAAGCGATGGAACGGGTTGGACTGGATCCTTACGACAAACGTATCTACAGGAAATATTCCATGGGAATGAAACAGCGCCTTGCAATCGCACAGGCAGTAATGGAACAGCCGGATATCATCATGCTGGACGAACCTGCGAATGGACTGGATGAGTCGGGTGTCTGGAAAATCAGAACATTAATCCGTCAGGAGAAAGAAAGAGGCGCGCTGATTCTTCTTGCCAGCCATAGCCGGGAAGATATGACGCTTCTGGCGGATCATATGTATCATATGTCTGACGGCAGTTTGACAGGAGGTGCGGGTGTATGAGACGATATCTGCATTTGTGGATAACGGTTCTGGCTCTCTTGACAGGCATCTGCTTTGGAATCAGCAAAAGAGCGACTTATACAGACATCAGCAAAGACCTGTCTTATTTTGATACCATCTTTGTGGCTGAAGTTCTGGAAGAACATGCCGTACCTGCCTGTGAAGAGCTTCTGAAAAAACTTCCAGGAGCGCCCATCATCGCAAAAGTGACCGGTGCGGGCGCAGTTGAACATCTGGCTTTTACCAGCAGACAGCCGGTTATCATAAAAGAACTGTATCAGGGCAGTGGCCCCAAAGAGGGAGAAACGATCTATCTTACATGCAGCACCTGGTCTTTGAGCCTGTATGGGGAACCCTGGTCCATGGAACGGGGCTTTGTCAATGTACTGAACACAGGAGAAGACTATCTGGTCTTTATCAACAGGCAGGAGGACGGCCTGGGGGAAAAAATCCCCGTTTATTCTCTGTACTGTTCAAATATCATCACGCCGGTGTTCTCCTGCGAAAACCGCCAGAACAGAATCGTTGATACTGCAGGAGTTCATACCTATGTTCCGTACTCTCAGGTAAAAGACAATGAATTTTTCGCAGCATCCACTGCAGCCCTGGATGCCCTTGAAAAACTGAAGGAACATATGATGGAACTGTACCTGCCATCCGACACATATGAATACGTGATAAAATAACTGTCAAAACAGAGCAGAGATATATTCTCTGCTCTGTCTGATCGTTTAACTTCTGTTATGCACCGCCCAGCCCGCCCCCGTCAAAAGCGCCATGCTTCCGACCACCAGCATTGCCTGTGTAAGCCAGAGAGGCAGTCCCGGCAGGGAGGCTCCGGCCCGGATGAACATGAACAAAAACATATGAAAGCAAAGGACGGTCAGCGTCTCCCGGCCCGCCAGCGAGCAGAGCCTTATAAACGGAGGGTATTTTTTCTGAAGCCACATGCCGGCGGCAAAAACCAGAAGAGAACCGGTGATTCCGGATGTCAGGCAGAGCAGCACGCTGTGCCCGTAATTTCCGCTGGACAGGTTCATGCTGCCGTTTAACTGAGAGGATACAAGAAATACAACCAGCAGCAGCCCAAGAACCCACAACTCTCCCAGAAGCTTTTCCTGTTTCTTTTCCCGCAAAATCTCCCCTGACGCCATAAAACAGGCGAACAAAGGAACCGCGTCCAGGCTCCACGGCAGCAGCAGCTTTGTGCTGTAATGCCACAGGACCGCGAAAACAGCGCCAGAAGCAAGAAACGCATATTTCCAACGGCTCCTGCTGATCAGCCCGTACCATGCGTATGTCAGAAACATGGCCGTCAGAAACCAGAGCGGCGCATTCAGAAGGTTTAAAAGCACTGGATTCTCCCCGGCATATGCCATGTTGTACATTTGATTTCTGGAATAGAATATGCCGAAAATCGAGAAGAGCTTCAGATCACCTGGATTTCCCCCCAGCACGCAATCCTTCACCCAGAAAAACAGCCACAGAAAAGCGCTGGTCCCGGCATAAGGCGCCAGAAGGCGTCCCGCTTTTTTCTTCAGAAAACCTGCAAAAGACTCTGTTTCTCTGCAGCGGAAGGTATATCCTGCGGCCACGAAAAAAACAGGCATGTAGAACATGCCTCCGTAAAAGGTCACTGGTCCCATGGCACATTCTGCATGAACCAGAAGTACCACCAGGATCCCCATAACCTTTCCGAAATCCAGCCATCCAAGGCGCTTTTTTGTCTCATCCTTTTCCAAAGATCCGTCCAATCAGCACCTCTCCTTTCTTACCCAGCGGCTCCACATATCGAAACGACAGTTCAGACAGCACAACCGTAATCCCGCCTGTCAGGATCAGGTTCAGAACACCGGTCACATTATAGCCCAGCCTTTCATGGAACGTCAGCAGGAACCATGCCCCAAACGTGGCCATCACCGGAAAGTGAATCAGATACAGGGAATATGAGATCCTGCCGATATATAAAAATCCCCGCATGGAGAAAAATCTCTGAAGCGGTTCCAGGTTCAGCACTGCCGTCACAAAGCAGAGCACTCCAAAAATATGATAATAATTTACAAGCACCATGGGAAGGATCTCCCAGATGGTCCCTTCGTAACCAAATCCGGAAGAAGGATAGCCCATGAAATAAAGCCCCACGACCAGCAGGCACCATTGAAACGGGCGGTACCCGCACAGGCGTTTTTGCCATTTCCAGTCCATATGCATGAAATCACAAAGCACATATCCGAGAAAAATACTCAGAAAATCCGTGCGCAGCAGCACGGCAGCCAGTACTCCGTATAAAAGCCAGCGGAACCGGAACCGGCTTACAAAAGCCGCCAGCGCATAATCCAGATACGCCCCCAGAAACAGGATCTGGATCGTCCAGAGCACTCCGTTATAGTCATTAATGCCAAAGAGAAAGCTGCCGTACAGGGCTTCCTTCAGCATGTCAGGAAAGGATGGTGAAAAAGCGTTGAAACCTGCAAACCACGCTTCCGAACCCGCCACCGCCGCTGCCGGCGTATTGTAATACAGCCCAAGCTTCATGCACGCATAGATCGCCGCATTGACAATCAGCACCGCAGGCATCAGGCGTAAATAGCGCTTTTGGGCACTGCGGACCAGCCTGCTTTTCTCTCCCGTAAGAAAAAAACTCCTGCACAGCAGATAACCGCTCATGATCAGAAACAGACGCACAGCCGAGCTTCCGTTAAAGATCAGATTCAGCGGCGATTTCCCAATCGCAATGTCCAGATTTCCCGGAAGATGACAGCTTTCCGGCTGAAAATGATACATGCCGTAATAAAACGCAAACACAAAGTGCGTCAGAAACACAACGATGCATCCCAGTCCCCTCAGTCCGTCCAGATATACTAATTTCTTCGTTTCCATAAACTGATTCCTATTCCCGCGTCTCTCAAAAGCCCTGCGCCCAGCCAGAGGATCACCAGAAACTGCAAAACGGCAAACACTGCCATGGGCATCATGGATTCTCCGTTGAAACATTCCTGATACCCTGCAAAGGCTGCAATCTGCAGAAGCACCGGAGCCAGAAACTCTCCCGGCACAAGCATTACATAAAGTATTGCCAGAACACAGGGCAGATATCCATAAGACTGATCCATATAAGGCAGAAAATATCCTGCAAACAACCCGCCAAACAGAAACAGCCGCAGAAGCTTTTTCCCATCCGGTTCCATCCCTCCCATACTGATCAGGTACAGAAACAGTACAGACAGACCGCATGCAAGAAAAAGCCCCACCAGCGCCAGCGGGTCAACTGGCTGGCCCTGCACTGCCTCTCTTCCCACGATCTCATAGACGTTGGGCCAGTGAAAAGCAACCAGCGTATACCCGGCCGAAAGCCACGACCGGTAAGCGGCAAAAAATCTGGCTCCTCCTGCTGCCAGAAGCAGGAAGAGCTGTTCCGCCTTCAGGCGCCGGTTCTGCCACAAAGCCACGCATCCCATCAGAAGCCCGGTATATCTCACAGACCACAAAAGCAGCCCTGCCGTTACCAGCGTGAACAGCCACGCCCCCCGCCGGCGTCCTTCCGACTGCACCAGAAAAAGCAGTGCACAGACAAACAGAAGCGCTCCCACACAGGCATTTCCCCGCAGGATCGTTCCTTCCGCCACAGTCACAGGCAGAATCAAAATCATCCCGTAGGTCAAAAGTGCTTTTTTCCTGCTTTTCGTCAGATGCCGGACCAGCGCTGCAGCCGCCAGCGCAAGATACCATTCCGCCAGCATATACAGCCCGTTGGGAAGCCGGATCCCCAAAAAGGGCGTGCGCAGAAGATACGCCGTTCCCGTGATGCAGACGGCCAGAAGTCCTTCCAGAAAGTCAAAGGAAACCGTTCCCAGCCGGAATCTTTGGAACAGAAGTCCCCGGAGCAGATCATCCACGTGCATCCCTTATCCTCCCTTCTTCCTTTTCCTCCGGTCCTGGCAGTTCCCCGTCATACCGGGGATAGTGATACAGATCAAGCCCGACAATAATCAATACGGCCAGCTGTACAAAAGCCAGCACGCCATAAGGCACACAGGGCGGTTTTTTCGTCAGATACTCCGCATAGCCCACCACCGTCAGAAAGCCCGTGGCAATAAACAGCCCGAAACGTTTCGGACGGATCAGCACATAGATCAGCAGAAACGCATCCGTCAGATACAGATACCGTTCATGCATATGAGGAAGAAAATACGTGGTCAGGATCCCGAAAAACACCACCATCAGGATCACATATTCCTTCGTAACCCTCACCTTCTGATACGCCATCACAAACAGGACCAGCATCAGGATCCCCAGGATCAGATACATCCCCGCCCCCACGTACTCATCCAGAAAATACTGATTTCCGATAATCTGATAAATATTGGGAAATTTAATGGATAAAGACCACCGGTCCTTGCCGCCCTGAAAGGCATAGATGCCGATCAGCTCTGAAAAAGGACGTCCCGCCAGCCAGGCTGGAAGGATTCCCAGAAGGTACATAACCGGTATGGGCAGAAAATGCTTCAGATCCACTTTCCCGCGCACCCACAAAATGACGAGAAACGGAAAGATAAAAAGCGTCTGCAGCTTGACTGCAAAAGCCGTTCCGTAAAACCACATGCCCGTCCACGTCTTTCCTTTCAGCAAAAACATCACGCAGCACAAAATCAGTATGGTATAGATAATATCGCACTGGGACCACACCGCCGCATTCAGGATAACCGTAGGAAGGAACAGAAAGAGGCCGTAGGCGAACTGAGCCCGCCTCCGGCTGCCGGTGCATTCCATCACGATCCCGGCGATGACCGCCGCTCCGGCAAATTCCAGCAGACAGCAGATCCCTTTGAAGGCAGTCATGGCATTAAACGGAAGGAGCGTGATCCCGTATAACAGATACATGACCGGCGGCGCATAGTCATAAAAATCCTCCGCCAGAGCCGAAAATCCTTTTGTCTGAAGCTCCAGAAGCCAGCTGCTCCAGTAGATGCTCCAGTCATCCGCCACAAAAGACCGCACCAGCACGCGGACCGTCACTGCCAGAGCCGTAAGCACGGTCAGAAAGAGCAGTTCCGCTCCCTTAAGCCTGTACGGCCCAAAAGAAAATTCTTTTTTCATCCAGTTTCTCACATATTGATCCATAAACGCTCCTGTCCCGCTTATCTAATCACTTTTTCTATAATGAATCTGGGTCTTTTCTTCGTCTCCAGATAAATCTTCCCGATATATTCCCCGATCACGCCGATGGCCAGAAGCTGCAGGCCTCCGATGGCCCAGATGGACACGATGAGGGACGTCCAGCCGATGCTCGTATTTCCCAGAAAATGCTGGATCAGAGAGTAGGCCAGCATGGCAATGCTGCACAGGAAAATGAGCATGCCAAGAAAGACGATGAACCGAATGGGCTTGATGGAAAGAGACGTGATTCCATCCACCGCCAGCGCCAACATCTTCTTCAGCGGGTATTTGGACTCGCCCGCAAACCGTTCATGCCGCTCATAAGTCACCACGCCGGTCTGAAATCCGATCATCGGTACGATTCCGCGAAGAAACAGGTTTACTTCCTGATAGTTCTCCATCTCTTCCAGCGCCCGCCGGCTCATGAGACGGTAATCCGCATGGTTGAAGACCACCTCTCCGCCCATCAGATTGATGAGCTTATAAAAACCCTCCGCCGTGAATTTCTTGAAAAACGTATCGGTGTCCCGGGCGCTTCGCACGCCGTAGACAATTTCGCAGCCCTCGTAGTATTTCTCCACAAACTGGTCGATGACGTCGATGTCATCCTGCAGATCCGCATCCAGAGAGATCACCATGTCCGCATATTGCTTCGCCGTCATCAGTCCCCCCAACAGCGCATTCTGATGCCCGCGGTTTCTGGAAAGCTTTACCCCCGAAAACACGGGATTTTCCCCATGCAGCTCCTCGATCATCTCCCAGGTCCGGTCTTTTGAACCGTCGTTAACAAACAGGATCCGGCTCTCCCTGGAGATCGTCCCCCGCTCCATCAGGCTTTGCAGCTTCTCAAGAAGCCTTTGTGACGTCTCCGGCAGGACCTCCTGCTCATTATAGCACGGGATGACCAGATACAGGATCTGTCCCCTCTTATTTCTCATATCTTCCATATCTTTTATTCCTCTTCCTGTCTGTTTACTGCCTTTGCATCTTTCAGTTCCGCCTCCAGCTCCCTGAGCCGCTTCTCATTCAGCGCCACCATCTGATCCAGCGTCCGGATGCTGTTGGACATTCTGGAGAGCGCCACGGTCAGAGAAAAGATGATCACCAGGGAAAAGCAGAACCCCAGGAAAAAGATCATGTTCACCGGCGCGTAAATGCCCAGAAAATCTGACACTACGATCAGAAGCTTTGGTGCACAGTCAAAAAGGAAGAGCGCGCACAGCACCGCCATCCAGGAAAGCGCATACTTCAGTTCCAGGCTGCGCCTGCGTATCATGTTCACCAGAACCGCGAAAACAAACAGAATCGCAATCCCGATCACGATCTGTAATTTTACCGTCATCATAACCCATACTCTCCTGCTTCTATCTGCGCAGCCGCTCCATCAGAATCGCCAGCGTCACCTTAATCATATAATAAACCGACCGGAGCCCCCCGATCGAAGACGTCCCTTCTTTCCGCTCTTTCATCACCACCGGCATCTCCATCACTTTCTTACCCATGCGAAGGATTGCCATCACGCTTTCCGGCTCTGGATAATCCTTCGGATAACTGCCTGCGTAGATCCGCATTACATCCCGGTTCACCATCCGCATGCCGGACGTGGGATCTGTTACCCTTCTCCCGGTCAGAAGCCGGATCAGAGCGGAAAAATACCGGATACCAACTCTTCGGATTCCGGAAGACTGAAAACCTTCTTTTTCTATAAAACGGGAGCCGATGACCATGTCGCTGCCCGACTCCGACAGTTTCTGCGCCATCTGCTCCAGATAAGCGGCGTCGTGCTGTCCGTCTCCGTCAAACTGGACCGCCACATCATAACCATTCTGACAGGCGTAGATATAACCGGTCTGCACGGCCCCGCCGATGCCCAGATTCACGGACAGATTCACATGGTTCAGATCATACTTTCGGCAGACATCCGGCGTCTCATCGGTGGAACAGTCATTGATCACCACATAATCGAAATCCGGCGCATGTATCTTAATATCATCCACCGCTTTTTTGATGCTCCCGCACTCGTTATAAGCGGGGATGATCACGAGCTTTTTCATATCTCCTCCTGTTGACGAAAACCGTCGTACGATGCTCTATTGTACCACATCTCAGAAAATATTGCTACTTTTTTACATATAAACGGCACTGAACACCGGTTATATAAACTGTACCAGCACCCGCACGATCCGGCACAGATCCGTAAACCACGCAAAAGGCACATGGTTCTCCCGAAGCGCCCGGTGTCCTTCTCTCAAAGACTGCAGATAGGCGCCAATACTGCCGCTGCTCGTCCCTCCATAGGACATATAGATCAGTATCTCCGGAAGATAGGAAAGCCTTACCTGTTTCCGGTATAAAATGCGCACCATGAATTCATAATCCGCCGCAATCCGGTAATCGGTCCGATAAAGACCGAACCGGTCGTATACTTCCTTTCTCAGATACAGGGTGGGATGTCCCGGAAGCCATCCACTCCGGATCGAACCCTGTCCCTGATGCCAGCGGCGCACAATCCGTTCTCCGTCCATATAATAAAGGTCCCCGTGGACTCCGTCCGTCCCTTCTGCTTCCATCGCCTGTACCATCCGGGTGATCACATTATTGTCCGCATACCGGTCAAAGCAGCACCCGATGATCTCTCCGGACGCCAGACGGATCCCCTTGTTAAGCGCATCATAAATGCCGCCGTCCGGCTCGGAGATCCACCGGACCCGGCCCGGCATCCGCTTTTCCATCCCCCGGATCAGCTCCAGCGTCCCGTCCGTGGACCCGCCGTCCACGATGATATATTCCAGATTTCCATAATCCTGCCGGGCAACCTGGTCCATGACGCGTTCCAGGTTGGCGGCATCGTTATACGTTGTCGTAATCACCGACACCTTTGGTAATGTACTCATCTATTCTCCCCGGCCTGCCAGTTCATGATACAGTTCTGCATACTCCTGAAAACGGCCGTATTTCTCATATTGTTCTGCTCTCTTCAAACAGGCTTCCCGGCTCTTCGGAGCTTCCTTTTCCTGAAGAACTGCCCGAAGAAGTCCTTCTGCGTCACCCTTTTGCACGATGCGCCCGCAGCTTTCGTCAAGGCTCTCCGGGCTTCCTCCAGTGTCAAAGGTGATGACCGGCGTCCCGCAGGAAAGCGCCTCAAGGTTGGTCGTTGGAAAATTATCCTCCAGCGTGGCGTTAACAAACACGTCCGCCATGGAATAGTATTCCGCCAGCTCCCGGACCGAAGAGGTCCGCTCCAGCCCGAGGACATTCCCCGGAAGCCCCCGGATCTGTTTTCCGGACAGTCCGATCAGGATCATCCGGCAGTCCTCAGGAAGCCTCCTGGACAGACCGATCAGGTACGGAAGCCCTTTCCGGCGTTCCCACACGTTCGCCACGCCCAGGATCACGAACTTTCCCTGCAGGCCCAGCGTCTCCCTGAGCCTGCTTTTCGTCGGCCGGAACGCCTCCCGGTCGATTCCGTTGGGAATGACCTTTACGGGATACTCTTTCAGAAAGGACTGTTCCACCTCCGCTTTCAGCCATCCGGACGGCACCGCCAGCACCAGACCCGACACGCCGGTAAACGCAGCCTTCTTCCTTATATAGTTCCTTTCTGTCCGGTTTTTAAACAACGCATAGGGATATGTTTTTCGATATTCCCTGCACGCTCTGCAGCCGCTCTTCCATCCGTCACAGTTGTTATAGTCATAAAAAGCGCAGTGTCCGGTATAGGCCCAGCAGTCATGCAGCGTCCATACGACCGGTTTTCCTGCCTCCTTCAGATATGCGAACAGAAGTTCTGTCTGCAGGATAAAACCATGAATATTGTGCAGATGGATCACATCCGGATCCCACTCCCGGATTTTCCGGATCAGCTTTCTGGTCTGCCCTGCGGAGGCAAAACCATGCTCTCCTTTCAAAAAGGTGGAGAGTACATGCAGCGCCATGTCCGGCGCCGACCCGAAGCGGTACGCACGGATCCCTTCCGGCGCTTTCCGGCGGCCGTAGGCTATGAGGGGCACGTCCCCGTTTCTCTCCAGTGTATGATAGATGTCCACCATGATCCGGCCTACGCTGCCGCTGCCGCATACGGTGCTGATCTGCAAAACTTTTATACCCATATGGTTCCTTTACGTGTTTGTATGGTCTATTTGCCGCTCATCGGTTATGCTGCCGGGGAACGCCTCCTGCGGAAGGGAACTCTCCCTGCAGACCCGGGGCAACGCTCCGCCAGGCTAACCGATAACTGCGACTAAGGCGCTCCGGAGAGCCGTCGCGCCAAGTCTCCGTAATCGGTGGATCCCGCCGGAACGAAAAGCGCCCCCAAAGGGCCTGCAGGGAGAGTTCCCTTCCGCAGGAGGCTGATTCCGGCGAAATCCACAGACGGCGATCTGTCCGCACCAGATACGCTGTATTTGATATATCTGCGTTGCCTGTATCTTTTTTCTATGTTATACTTGGAACTGTTGACCTGCATGGTCAGATGCTGGTCAGACAGATTCACTATATAGTATAAGCGAGGTATTTCAATGATAATCATACAACCTTCCGGCGGTTTATGCAATAGAATGCGCGTCATTAATTCCGGATGGAGGCTTGCCCGGGAACGTCAGGAGAAGCTTCTCATACTCTGGAACTGCAATCCGGAGCTGAACTGCCCGTTTAACGCACTGTTTCAGCCGGTAACGGAATTCCGGGTCAAAAGCATTCATTCTGTAGCGGATCCGCGCAAGCTGTTTTATCAGAAAACAGCCCGCAGTTATCTGACCAATGAAGAACTGCTCGCGCACAGAGAGCCGGATGGGGTCCTGAATCGGGACTATGCATCCGGCCTTATGAGCAATATTTATATATTTACATGGGAATGGTTTTATCCTTCTGAAGACTATCATCTGTTTGTGCCGACAGAGGCGCTTAAGGCACGGATCAATGAAATGACCGCCCGGTTCGGACGGTCCTGCGTGGGTGTGCATATCCGGAGAACGGACAATCAGCCTGCCATCGGAAAGAGTTCTACCGATGCATTTCTGGAATCCATGAACAGAGAGCTCCTGGCGGATCCGGACACCATGTTTTATCTGGCTACCGATGATATGGAAGAAGAAAAACGTCTTCGCGAAGTCTTCCCTGACCGGATTCTGTCCAATCAGAACCGGTGCCTGCGGCGGGACAGCCGGGAAGGGATACAGGATGCACTGCTGGATCTCTACAGTCTTGCATCCACCCGGAAGATCATCGGCAGTTATTTCAGTTCCTTTACGGATATCGCCGCAGACATGCATAAAATTCCTCTGGTCATTGCCGGAGAGTAGTTCCGACTTTACGGCGCCGGAAAACGAAGACGGATCGTCATTTAGGATTTCTACGCCCGTCTGGTATAGAATTTTTTCTCTTTCTCCTGTTCTGCCAGCTCCGGCATGTATGCAGCCGCACGGTATGCGGCATATCCGCTGGTACTTCCAAGAGAAGGTGCTGACGGGACAGAATCGTCAGATGTTTCTTCCTGCCCGGAAACCCGGATCTCCATCGCCTTTTCATCCATCATGCCTGCGGCAATCATAAATTTGGCAATCTGCTCTGCCGTCATCTCTCTTCCCGTCATCATTTCAGCGGCAATGGACTCCTCGATCTGCTCTTCCTCCTGTCTTCTTTCCTCCACAAGCTCCTTCACCTTTTCTTCCTCAATCATCTGCCTTCTTATGGCTTCCTTCTGTGCAGCTTCCTGCCGGATCTTCTCTTCCATTTTCTTCTTTCTGTATGCCTCCTCTCTCCGCTTCTTCTCCGCCTTTTTCTTTTTTATTTTCTCATCTTCCTTTTTCCTGTTTTTTTTATATGTCTCCAGACGCTTCTTATCCAGTTCTTTCTGCCATGGCTTCCGCAGAACGACAGACGCCGTCTTCTTCTCCACCTTCTTCATCTGCATCAGGCGGATCATCATATATTCCGCATCTTCTTTCCTCATATCTGCAGATATTTCGGCCAGCTTTTCTGTTTTCACACGCTCTGCGTCATCCCTGGTCCGGCTTCTTTTCAGGCGTTCTTCATACTCCTCCTGCTCCCTTTCCAGCGCCACGACTTTTCCATAAAGCTGCGGATCATGTTTTTTCAGATAATCTTTTTCCGTACCGCTCAATCTGGCGCCTGACAGCAGTTTTGCACGTAATCCGGCAATCTTTTCCTGAACCACCGTTTCTTCACTGCTCTTTCGTCCGCCGTTCAGAGCCTTTGCAAAAGATGCATTCAGATCGATCTTATCCGTCCAGGCCAGGTCGCCGGATGTCTTCATCTTCACATAGCTCTTCATCTTTTTCTGCTTCAGATACTGATATGCGTTGCTGTACAATTCCATATAGCCAGGTCACCTCCCCTGCCGCGCTGCTCTGTAAATCATTTCCTTATATAGAAATATGTCGACCGCAGCAGCGGCAGAGATAAGCGGATCTGAAAATTCTACCGGATCTGGCTTAAGATGGACGGGTCCTTGATCTTTTTATCCTCCGCCAGCAGTACGATCTTGGACATGATCTCCGCGGTCTTCGGGTCCTCGTCCACAAAGGGAAGGAAGATCCTGCCCCGTTTCTGGCTGTGAACCGGCAGAATATGCAGCATGACGCCTCCCTCCTGATGGACGACGCCGCTTCCCAGATGGACGTTGTAGGAAGCCCTGGTCCCCTGTATGACGGCATGGCTGTCCGTCAGCGTCACATTGGCAAAACCGAACAGGGACAGGTTGAGTTCCACGATGGCATGGCGCATCTCTATGGTAGAGTGGCTGGTCTCCGGATCCACACCGCCCGCATGGGCCACGCTCACCGCCAGATCCACATCCCGCATGACCTCGCTGTAGATCAGCTCCGGCACTTCCTGGATGGTCAGCGCCTCAAAGGTCTTCCGGTTGAAAAATTCCACCCACTCCAGCGTGGGAGCCTCCACGTCGCTGGGCGAAAACCAGTCTGCCAGCGCATAGATGCGTG
Organism: uncultured Lachnospiraceae bacterium; assembly: GCA_910583615.1. Taxonomy (GTDB): domain Bacteria; phylum Bacillota; class Clostridia; order Lachnospirales; family Lachnospiraceae; genus Hominiventricola. The sequence continues at coordinate 124,492 of CAJTXP010000008.1, forward strand.
CGACAATATTTTCCTTATAGTAGACCTTCTGCAGCCCTTCCTCGTAATCCGCCACCCAGCGGCGCCCCTTCAGGCAGCCCACGGTCCTCTGGGGCTGGATCTGATTGCCGGCGAACATCCGGGACGCCTTCTGTCCCAACTCCTCGGGAAGCTTTACGTACAGTTCCCGGAACACCTGCTTAAAGGGCTGGCGGACCCGGTGATCGAACAGATATTTCTGATACGCATGCCACGTACCGGACTGATACAGGTGGAACGGGTGGGCGATCTGAAGCTCTTCTCCCGGCTCCACGGAATGCGCTTCTCCCTGCAGCGGTTCCAGAAGAAGCGTCCCATCCGGCCAAAGCTTCAGGAAACCGCTCCGTTCTCCCGAGAGGAACACCAGCGGGCTTATGATCGCGCACACCACCGGATTGCCAAGAAGCGCGGAAAGCTCCAGGCCCTGGAACCGGGCGCCGTTTTCCATGGATTCTTCCATCATCTTCCGGGTCCTTGCATACTGTTCCTTCAGATTTTTGTGCGCCTCCTTCAGCTTCTGCACATGCGGATGCTTTCCGAGCCTGGAGGGTACGCTTTTCAGCTCCTTCTCCTCCTTCCGGCACCGGACGGCGCTCTTTCCTTCCTCATCCACGCACAGGCAGACCTCCACATCCTCCACGGCCGTCCATTCCATGAGCGGCTTCATGGCCTCGATCAGCCGCGCCTCCATGGTCAACTTCAGCCGCGTCACGTCCGTATAACCTGCCCGGACGCTCAAATTCACCAGAGCGATATCCGCCGCCTTGCCTTCGTTCGTCCGCCGCTGGGCACCGAACTGCCGGCTTTCCTTCCGGAATTTCTCGATAAACTGGTAGCGCTCCAGCATATCCTGCTCCCGGTCTTTCCGGAAGGGCGCCAGGCCATAGCTCATAAGCAGGTCTTTATTTCTCTTCGCCGTAATCTCCTGCGCTACCTCGGAAAGCGAAACCTTTCCTCTGGCCGCATCCGCGTATTTTCTGGCGCGGGAATGCTTCTGGCCGTCCGAGATGTATTTTGCCGCCTCGTACAGCCTGTTGAAGTTTTCCTCGCCCAGCTGGCCGTACGCCTCCTCAAACCACGCCACGTCAAAGGCGCCGTCCTGCAGTTCCTCCGGCGTCAGCGGCGTATAGCGGGCGATGACCGCTTTCTTCTGGTCGTCAAACCGCTCGTTCATATGGGCCATGAAATAATAACAGCCGCTCTTTAAGCCTTCCCAGCCCAGATATTCCTGAATGATGTTGATCCACTGAGGCGCGTACATGGCGGTTTCCACAAACCGGTCCGGCGGGATCCTGGTCCCCTTCACCGCCGCTTTAAGATCCGCCCCGGTCTCCTGAGGCAGCGGATAACAGACCCTCAGGAGGCTGCAGAGCACAAACCGTTTGGTACGCTGCCCATTGCCGTACTGCCAGAAATAATAGGAATCCCTGCTCAGCTTGTCCTTTCCCAGCGCCATCAGAATCCGGACCAGATAATCCACGCCGCGGATGTAAGTGACGCCCCGCATATCCCAGGAAAATTCCGTCTCCGCCTCGCCTCTTCGGAGCTCCGTATCCACCAGCACCGGCACGATCTTCTCATACAGCCTGCGGATCAGCGCCCCAATCCACGTATCCTCCGCAAAATACGCCTCTCCTGTCCCGTAGATCTCCTTCGTCAGCTGATCTCCGAAGAACAGATTCATAATCCGGCCGTTCAGAGGCTTGACCCCCTCGCACTTCGTCACATGGCAGAGCACTGCCAGCGTGTCCTCGCGGGCAAAATACTCCATGACCGCCTTGATCAGGCTGTCCTCCGTAATCAGCCCCATATGGAAGGCCTTCAGAAACCAGTATGGCCGGATTCCGGTCATGGTCTCGTCCTGCTGTCCGTAACCGCCTCTGGGCGCTATGAAATCCCGCCGCTTCCGGCCTTCCCGGCAGCGGATTTCGAATCTCCAGGCAAGGGCAAAGGCTCTGGTAAATTCCTCGTCCGTCTCCCAGTACTTAAGCCCTTCCATATACCGGTTGAACAGCGGAAGCTCGCAGATCAGCCTTGTGACATCGTTGATGCGTCCGTTCCATCCGGGCGTCTGGTATTTCAGCTGCTTGTTCCCGGAACTGATATGGGGAAGCAGCGCGGACACCACCTGCATTCCGGTCTCGAAGAGCATTTTTTTATCCAGATACTGACGATGGTAGACCGTCCGCAGCGTTCCGGCCTGATTCGGATAAGACAGTCCGGGCGCCTTTCCCGTGAGCGGCATCTGTCCGAAAATCCGCTCGTAGAAAGGCCTGGCCGCCTTCAGCGCGTCCGCGCTGTATCCCAGCATGACCGCTTCCAGAACGATCATGGTACGGTAATCTTTGATCTCTTCCTCATAAAACTGCCGGAACAGTTCTGCCAGAGGATAGTAGTCCAGAGAATCATAAGGATTTCCCGAGCCCTTAAGACTGGCGCGCATTCCCTCTTCCATACACCAGAGGCGGTTCCCCAAAAGATAAGTTTCTCCATTGTGCGCTTTATATTCATAGTCCTTATGCTGTGCGATCAGGCGGTCCAGCTTCTTCGCAGTCTGCACGGCTTCCGCTTCCGTCACAGGCATGCAGAGCCGGAACAGTTCCTCCGGCGCAGGCGCTTCCGTCTCCGGCACCGGGATCAGAAGCTCCTCCGGCGCCTCCGGATCATAGAACCCGTATCCCTTTTTCTCCTCCGTTTTTTCACCCGAAGCTCCCTGGAGCTCCTGAATCAGGATCTTCTCCTTATCGGTGGGCTTTTCCACCAGCTCCGTCATGGTCCGGACGCTCTCATACAGGCCGGCGCTCTTTGGTTCCCGGGAGAGCCGCAGCAGCATGTCCAGTCCGGCGCTCCGCTTCTCCTCCTTTTTATCCGACAAAAGCCGTCTCAGGCATTCCGGCATCCGTTCCTCCGGCTGCTCCATCAAAAGCCCGATCAGGATTCCCCGCAGGCCCTCTCTCTTAAATCGGAGCATGTCCTCCAGAAGCCCGTATTCCTCCTGTTCCAGACGGAGCTTCTTGACAATTTCAACTGCCATTTGAGAAGTGCGCGTATGGGTATTTCCCATATATCCGATGATCTGCCTGCGCTGCTCCCGGCCGGAGGGCTCATAGAGCAGCAGATTCAGAAGGTTTACCCGCAGATACTCGTCCTTGATCTCTCCCAGCCGTCCCGCCATGGCCGTGATCTTTTCCTCATCCTGCAGAAGCCATGCCAGATACGCCATCTGGATCAGCAGCTCCGACGGATGCAGCTCCGCGTCATACCATGGAAAAATAAACGGGTGAAAGCTGATTCCTTTCTTCGGCAGCCGGTCGCACACCGACTGAAAGGCTGTATAGAGCGCCTCCGCTTCCTGCCGGTCCCGGTAATATCTCGTAAGCTCCGGCGTCTTCGGCGTACCCAGCTTTACGGCATACAGGGACTGTTCCTCGAAAGACTCCTGGATCCAGTTCCGGATACTGAAAGAAAAGCCGGGCATAAAGGCGGTCACCAGCTCCAGATCCTCCGCATGCTCCAGCAGGACCTTTCTGGAAGTCTGCAGCTCCAGGTCTTTATCGTACAGGCATCGATTGTAGTAAGAAGCGGACAGCTTCTGGTTCTTCGTTCCATGATCCACCAGCTCTCCCATGGCCCGGATCGCGTCCCCGGCTTCCCGAAAGCCCAGCGCCCAGAGAGCGGTATTGACCGCCACCGCATCGTTGGTGGCAAGCTGGTCTTTGCAGAACGCGTCGTCCCGGAGGCACTGTCCCATGAGCCTTAACAGCTTTTCGTTCACCCGGTCCACACTGTTCTCATTGAAAATCCCGATCCAGGCGGACACCGCGCGTTTGACAGAGGAAAACCGGATCAGATCGTGCTCCTCCACCACCTTCAGCATGCGCAGGAACGCCTCCGGCGTCCCCTGGTCCATACTTTCGCAGATGGCCTGGCGAAGCCCCTCCTGGAGCCTGGCCGCCACCAGAAGCTTTCCAAGCAGCTCCTGCAGTTCTTCATGATCCGAACGCAGGATGCCGAGAATCATCTGCCGGTCCAGATAAGAGGTATTGTTCTCGCTTAAGATCAGATCCTTCAACGCCCCGATGACCGCCTGATTTCCCCGGTCGATCTCCGCCGCATAGAGGCAGCTGAAAAACGAATCAAACCCATAATCGAACCGAATATAATCCCGCTTCTCCTCGTCCAGACGCCGGAGCATATAGTCCTCCAGCCTTCCGTTGCAGAAAAACAGCTTCTCATACGCTTTCAGAAGGTGGAACACCTGATAAAACTGCGGCCGGTAGTCCGCCGTCCGCACGGACCTCCGGCTCATCCCGCCCGTAAACGGAAACCGGTTCAGTTTGTCAATGATATAGAGATAGGACTGCTGGTAAGCCTTCGGCACAAATGCATCCAGCAGCGCCTGATGAGAGGAGATCAGCCGCTGAAGCCCTTCCGGATGGTACCAGGAGGAAGGCTTTCTATAGATTCTCTCCCGGTCTCTGCCCAGCTCCTCCCAAAGCTCCGGCCATTTTCCGTCCGCAATCCTCCTCGCCAGAAGCTGCTCCTTCCCTGTCAGCTTCCCGATCCGTTCCTCCTGCTCCCGGTTCAGGCGGTCCCGGATCGCATTTCTGGTCTGATAAGTATAATCTGCCATCTCGTATCTCTCCTTTTTGAACACCTTTTTATTTATTGTAACTTTTTTCCGAACATGGCAAGACTTCTACACCCCTTTTCCAGATACCTTCCATGCTCTTCCCGGTTTCGCGTAATATATTCATAAGTCACATAAAGCGGATCGATCCGCTCCACAAGCCCGGACAGCCCCGGAACCGTAAACGGTTCGTGCCGGTCGATGGCAAAGATATGCTCGTACATTTTACAGAACCGTTCCTCTGGATCTTCCGGAAGAGGCTGGTGACACTCCATCCAGTTCTGAACATACGTTCCAGTCAGAGACTGATGAACATGGAGTCCTTTAATCCAGGTCGCCAGTTCCCCGTGGGCATCCAGCATGGCATGCAGAGAAGCTGCTGCATCTCCCTGAGTAGAAAGATCCAGATCTGTATGCATATAATGTCCTGTATCCAGAAGCAGCCCTTTCTTTTCATAATGCACACCGTCCAGCAGTTCATTAATCAGAGAACAGGAAGCGTCAATAACTTCCTCGTCTGTATGACGCATCTGATAAGTCCAGCTCTCCTCTGCGCTGACCTGCGTTATATGGAAAACCACATATTCCGCCTCCATCCGCCCTGCATACTGAAGATCTTTTCGGTAATGCTCCAATACGGAGTCCCGGTCCATTTCCATCCAGTCTCCGATGCTGTGCGTATGCACACCCACTACCATATCCCGTTCCAGAAGCGAACAGGTATCCGGTGCTGTCCACCTCCCGTTTTTTCCACAGGGCAGCGGCATCACTTCCAGCCCGTCCAACCCGTATTTTCGGTAAAATCCTCTCAGATCTTCTGCCGAGGAGTACCGCTGTACATCATCCTGAGACGTTGTAAAATTCATCTGAAATTTCATAAATGTTATCATTCCTTTCGCTTCGCTCAAGGCACAAACAGGCTCATGAAA
>CAJTXP010000009.1 GCA_910583615.1 uncultured Lachnospiraceae bacterium
CCTTGTAACTTATTAACTCTATAGCTCTTGTGGCTATATCATTATTATACTAGGAAGAAAATCAGTGATTATACCTTTAAGTGTGAAAAATCAAAGTTATAGAGACATCAGGAATTACGAGTGATTATAAAGAGGCATTATGTGAATTATGAAGATAACAGTGCATTTCGCAGGTGGAAATTTATTTCTGTATGTAAAGAAGTAGATCAAGATGTGTATACCTGAGATGATGTGTTTAAACGTTTTGAACTTCAGTATACAGCGTTGTTAAAGCGTTTGAATTATGACAGAGAATGTCCTGCGAAAGGACTTTTAGAGGAGGCAAAGGATCATGAGGGAAGAAAAAAAGTAGATAAAATGACAAAGATTGCGATGACAGCAGGAAGTGAAGCAAATTAAGTAAAAAATTTCAGGAGGAACATACATATGAAAGATATGATTGCATACTGCGGACTGGACTGCGAAAAATGCAATGCTTATCTTGCAACGATTAACGACGATCAGGCGCTGCGTGAGAAAACTGCGAAACTGTGGGCCGAGTTAAATGATGTGCCTATTCTGCCCGAGCATATCAACTGTGAGGGCTGCCGTGTTGACGGAATGAAGACCATATACTGTGACAGCCTTTGCGCCGTTCGCCAATGTGCGGTTCAAAAAGGGGTGACAACGTGCGGTGACTGTCAGGGTTTTGAGACATGCCGGACGGTTGGAACGATCCTCGCAGATGCGCCCGACGCTTTGGAAAATCTGCGTCAGGCCTCGGAGGAAACGGACCGTGAACAACAGTAAACCGGCCTTTACTTCCAGTAGAACATAAAACAGCATTGAAAAAGGATGTTTATTTATGGAAGAAACAAAGATAGTATTTTTATCAGACAACAGAAAAGTTGTTTTGGAAGACGATGATGATATCATTCTGTCTTTCGTTTCCGATGATAAAGCAGAGAGCAGATTTGAGGTTCCTTATCCTTGCGGCGGTTATGGCGGAGGGTGGCTTACGCTTTCTCCATCCAAAAACTATGTGGTCTTTTCTTATTTTTCAGGTGAAAGCGAAGAAGGATTCTGTCTGTTTAACATTGAGGGTAATCAGTTAAAGCTGGTATATGATTCTGGATATTTGTATGGAGAGGAAGCAAATTACAGCTTTGTAAATAATGAGAGGATTTTGGTTCAAACCTTTCGCACCGGCGCATGGTATCAGGAAAATGCAGAAGCAGACGAAAATGGAGATCTGTACTATGAATTTGGGGAGCTGAATCTGTTTTACATGGAAACGCAGGAACTGAGCAGGCATACGATTCATGTTTATCCTTCTGATGACTGGGAAGAAGAGGTGACCGATGTGGGCACATTTGCATTTTCTGATCTGAACGGCAGTGAATTTCATGTCACCGTACCATGGGGGAAAGCAACATTTTATGCGCCGCTGGAAAGCGTTCTTGTTATCAGGCCGGAGAAAAATCCCGACTTGTCAAAATAAACAGACAGGGCAAAAAATCAAAATACAGGGAGAAACAAATATGCCGATTTACGAACCGAAGGAATATGAAAAAGTAATCAGACGGATTCAGGAGAAGGTAAAAACACTTCCTGTTAAAATGGGCGAATGCCTTTCGTAAGAAACGATCGCGGCGTTTGAAGAATGCCATAGAATCCAACTGCCGCAGGCGTACCGCATGTTTTTAAAAGAAGTTGGAAATGGCTGTGAACATATGTTTGAAGGCTGCCGCCTGAATGATCTGGAAAGCAGTCTGTGTCAGGAGCTGGCGTCCCCCTTTCTGCTTGACCGGTTCTGGATCTGGGAGGACGACGAAAGGGATGCCGATATCATTGAGACTGAAAGGGACCATAAAGTTTATCGGGGGAATATGGAACTGATCAATCTGGGGTGCTGCATGAGTTATCGTTTGATCATAATCGGGAAATGCCGGGGCGAAGTCTGGAACTTTACGGATGTAGGCGTCCAGCCCTGCTGTGAGCGGCAGGATTTCCCGGGGTGGTTTGAGCTGTGGCTGGATCATCAGGAGAAAACGGACTATTTCAAGGACTATGTGTATGGGGAAACGGATCAGGAATGAAGACTGGTTTTTCCTGACAGAACAGTTTCTGGAGCTGGACAAAAGCAGGGAAAATCAGTAAAATAATAAAGGATCATATATTATCTAAAAATGGATATAATATTACAATATAGATAATATACTAGCTGTTTATCTGTGAAAAATATTTGAGAAAAGCAGGGAAGAAGTGACGGAGTTCCATTCAGAAAGGAGGCATGACCCGGTGACTGGTTTTGTGTGGGAGACGGCAGAAGAAATTAATGGAGATCTTGCAAAACGTATCCGGAATATCAGAAGGCGCAGGAAAATCTCACAGGAAGAGCTGAGCCGCAGAAGCGGAGTCAGCTATGGTTCCATCAAAAGATTTGAAACATCCGGACAGATTTCGCTGCTGTCCCTGACGAAGATCGCCATGGCGCTGGACTGTGCAGAAGAGATCAAAGGACTGTTTACAGCAGTTCCCTATCAGAGCCTTGAGGAGGTTATACGTGAGAATTGATAAAAAGCTTCAGGTGTTTTATAAAGAACGACTGGTTGGAACGCTTGTCATGACCAGAGAGCATAAAGCTGCATTTGCGTATGATGACGGCTGGCTGGGGGACGGATTTTCCATCAGCCCGTTTTCTCTTCCCTTGAAAAAGCAGGTATTTGTGCCGGTAAAAGATTATTTTCAGGGATTATTTGGCTGTTTTGCAGACAGTCTTCCGGATGCATGGGGAAATCTTCTGCTGGATCGTCTGTTAAAGCGGAAAGGAATTGCAAAAGACGAATTGAGTGTTTTGAATCGTCTGGCAATTGTCGGAAGCTCCGGCATGGGTGCATTAACCTATCAGCCGGAATTATGGATGGGAACGGCTGCTGTGCCAGGCGATCTGGATGAACTGGAACAGGAATGTCAGAAGATACTTCATGCACAATATTCGGAAAATCTGGACGTGCTGTATCAGTTGGGCGGAACCAGCGGCGGGGCCAGACCGAAAATCATGACAAGGATTGATGGGGAAGACTGGATCATAAAATTTCCGGCACATGTGGACAAGGAGACAACCGGGCGCATGGAGTACGAATATTCCCTGTGCGCAAAAGAATGCGGAATTCCCATGACAGAGACGAGACTGTTTCCTTCAAAGCGGTGCGACGGATATTTTGGAACCAGAAGATTTGACAGAGGGCCGGAAGGGGAACGGATTCATGTGCTGACGGCGGCTGCGCTGCTGGAACTGGACTACCGCCAGCCAAGCCTGGATTATCACAGCCTGATGAAGCTGACAAAGATTTTGACAAGAGATCATCAGCAGGAGATGGAGAGCATGTTCCGAAGGATGTGCTTCAATGTATTCGCTCATAACAGGGATGATCATTCCAAGAATTTTTCCTGGATGTATGATGAGAAGACGGATACCTGGAGCTTAAGTCCTGCGTATGATCTTACTTACAGCTCAACCTGTTATGGAGAACATACCACGACCGTGGACGGCAATGGGAGAAATCCCGGGAGGAAAGAACTGCTGGCTGTTGGGGGCCAGGCAGGATTGAAACGGCAGGTCTGTGAGGAAATGATAGATGAAATCGAGAATAAAGTGCGGGGAATGCTGGGAGAATGGGTGTGAGAGGAGGCTGACCATGCGCGCATATATCCACGCATTTCAGGGCAGGCCCTGGAATGAAGAATGCCAGGCGGCATATGACGGCTTTACCAGTCTTGGCATAGAATGCGTTCTGTTTACAACAAATGAAGAACTTGATGGAAGAGCAGGGGAAGATATTGTTGTAGGCGGAATGCTTATCATGCATCACAGCTTTGCGGAACTGGGGATACAGCTGCCTGATTACAACTATCCGGAAGAGCTTCGCAGTTATCTGGGAAGAAGGATCTGGAAGATCAGGCTGGGCGATCTTCTGCGGGAAAGGCTTCCTGTATTCATCAAGCCGGCGGAAGAAAAGGCGGCGAAAGGAATCATTGTAAACAGCAGGGAGGATCTCCGGGAATACAGTCATATGGATCCTTATGCAGAAATACTCTGCAGTGAAGTGGTCCGTTTTCAGTCTGAGTGGAGATGCTTTGTCCGATACAGAGAGATATTGGGAATACAGCATTACAGCGGCGATCCTCAGAAGATACCGGATCGGGAAATCCTCCAGTGCGCAATACAGAAATACAAGAAAATACCGGCTGGATGCTCGCTGGACTTTGGCGTTACAGATGATGGAAGGACTTTACTGATCGAGATGAACGACGGGTTTGCGATCGGGTGCTATGGTCTGGACCCTGTGCTGTACGCGGAAATGTTATATGCCAGGTGGTCGCAGCTGGTTGGGGTGAAGGACTGCTTTCTTCAGAGAAAATAAGAATACAAGGAGAGATGAAAAGATGTGGAAATGTCCAAAGTGCGGGCGCACGTTTAAAAGGCAGGGTCAGGATCATTACTGCGGGAAAGCGCCGGAAACGATCGAAGAATATATTGCGGCGCTTCCAGAGGAAGTACAGCCGTATTTGACGGAACTTCGGAATGCACTGCGCGCGGCGCTTCCGGAGGCGGAAGAGCGGATCTCATGGAGTATGCCGACCTATTGGAAAAAGCATAACATCATCCATTTTGCCGGGTTCAAAAACCATGCGGGCCTGTATCCGGGTCCGGAGGCAGTTCTGGAGTTTGCCGAACGTCTGACAGAATACAGGACCAGTAAGGGAACCATACAGCTTCCATACAGCCGGCCGGTTCCGGCGGAGCTGGTCTCTGACATTGCCAGATGGTGCCTGGAGACAGGGAACCATCCGTAAGAAAAAAGCAACCGATGATTTTACCTACAGGCAGAAACCGACAGGCGGGGGCGCTTGGCAACACCCCCATATTGTTTTATACAACAACAGATATCTCTGCCTGCGCCGGCGCTTCCTGAGGAGTTGTCTCTCCTGCGCTGTTATAGACGACAGGCGGCATTTCCGAAGTGTCGGCGCCGGAAGCTGCCGCGTCAGAGGAACCGGAAGTATCCGTCCCAGAAGTCCCTGCAGTCCCGGCGGAAACAGGCGTTCCTTCCCCGCTGATCTCGACGGTGTCGCCGTCCGGCTTTCTGCTCTCTTCGATCCGGGCTTCCAGTTCTTTCTGTTCTTCTTTGCGTTTTTCGATGATCTTTTCCTGATCGGCCTTTGCCTTTTCCTTCATTTCTTTGGCATCTGCCTTCATGCCTTCTTCCGCTTTGGCTTCATACGCTTCTGCCTGGTCTGTCATATCGCCGGCATATCCCAGCGCCCGTTCCGCGGTGGCAGTATCCCCTTTCTGCATGGCCTGGCGATAGACGCCCATGGCGGTATCGGACAGATTGATATTGGATCTGGCTCCAACCAGTCCTTCTACGGTTTTCATATTCATGGACATGACCTCCTGATTTTTATTCGGGCGTTATCATAAGCCCTTACCTTCTTCTTCGGCGGCAATGCAGGCGGTATCATCTGTTTGTTTCAAAAAGCCGTTTTCCTGTCATATGCGGCGGGAAGGCTCCATGGGGAGCAGCGCAGAGACGACAAAGAGATGATCCTTAAGATCCATATGCAGGGTGCCGTTATATTTACGGAGCACGTCCTGCACGTTCAAAAGGCCGATTCCGTGTCCGTGGACGGGATGCTTTCCGGCGGACCGGACCGCGTCCATATGTTCCAGAACCGTGCAGTTTTTGATTTCCAGAAGAAAACATTTTTTTATTGGCCGTGCCTGGACGCGGATCCACCGGTCTTCCCCGGGAGAAAGCTTTCCGCAGGCTTCCAGCGCATTGTCAAGCAGATTGCCGAAGAGCACGCACAGGTCAAATTCGGGAATGCCGCATGCCGGAGGAATTTGTACGTCGCATTCCCACAGGATGCTGTTTTTTTCCGCCAGCTTTCGTTTCTGATACAGAAGGGCGTCTACGGCGCTGTTTCCGGTGGCTTCCGCGCCGGCTCCCGGATCTGCGCACTGCTCCATCTGTTTCAGATAGTCCGCGATTTTGGCCCATTCACTGCGTTCCACCAGACCCGACAGGGCGATGACGTGATTTTTCATGTCATGGCGCAGGCGTTCCGACTGGCGGTACTGCTGTTCCAGCATCCGGAAAGCGGCGATCTGTGCGTGATACCGGCTGCTTTTCTGCTGCTCCGTGCAGATCGTCTCCATTCCGAAAAGGTAGCAGCCCGCCGCGAACATGGACAGGGCGGTCAGGACGCACAGTTCCCCGTGGCTGAAAAGCTGGTCGTAATAGATGCCCAGGCCGGCGCTGCTTCTGACCAGAATGCCGTTGGAGGCGCTCCAGTTGGCGACATCGATCACCGCCGTGATTCCAAGGAGCGGGGCGGACAGGACTGCGTGCCATTTCCTGCTTTTATCGAAAAACAGGACGTCAAGGTCCAGACGGATCCGAATCCGGCGAAGAACAAGAAGGACCATGGCCGTGCAGAGACAGAGGATCGGGACGGCTTCCGTCTGACCCAGAAGAGGCGCCTGGATATGCCATACCGTATGCAGGACAAAGAGCGCAAGGCAGGACAGAAAGGATTCGCAGAAATTTGCCGTCAGCGTTACGGCGGCGATCAGCACCGAAGCCGTCAGCAGTTTTTTCGCGGCGTGCGACCGGAAAAAGAGAAAGACGGCTCCCAGAAAGAGGAGGTGCTTCAGCAGGACAGAAAGGATGTAGGGGCTCTGAGCGGATGCGCAGGCCTTCCAGAGCAGACGAAGAGCGGCCTGACTGAAGAAAAGGCAGACCGGGAACGCCCATCGACGGTTCCAGCGGGGATTAAGATGCTCCCGGCAGAGCCGGTCGACGGCCCATACGGAGACCATGAGACAGGGCAGCAGGAAAAGAAGTTCTTTCACAGGATCCCTCCGTTTTTTCTCATGCAGGCAAGCAGCTCCGCGCAGAAATCGTCATATCTTCTTTTGGCGATGGGGATCCGTTCCCCGTTGTCGAGAAGAAGCTCCTGACGGTTGTAGGAGTCCACATAGTTCAGGTTTACAAGAAAGCTTTTGTGGCATCGGAAGAAACCTTTGCCCTGCAGCCGGTCCTCCAGGACGCGGATCTGCTCATAATAGGCAAAACGGTCCGCTGTCTCATGGACCTCGATCATGCGGCCGCGGATTTCAAAATACCGGATGTTGTCAAGGAAGACTTTTTTCTGCTGCCGTTCCCGCCGGATGACCAGATATTCCCGGGGATGTTTTCTGGTTTTCTGGACAGCTCTCAGAAGGACTGTCGCCAGTTTCCGGTCGTCGATCGGTTTCAGGAGATAATGAAAGGCTTCCACATCGTAGGCGTTCCATACATAATCCCGACTGGAGGAGATGAAGATCAGGATCTGGTCGGATGCCTGCCGGCGGAACCGCCGGGCAGTCTCCAGCCCGTCAAGCCCCTGCATCAGGATATCCAGAAAAAGAATGTCAAAATGTCCTGCTTCCTGAAGGAGCGCATTTCCGTTATAAAACTGCCGGATGGTACAGGAGAGGTTCCTTTGCTCCAGAATCTCCCGGATCTTATTGGAAAGCGTGCAGCACTGGAGCACTTCATCATCGCATACGGCGATGGACAGCATAAGATTCACCTGCCTTATTAATTAAAACGTTTCTTTTCAATATGTCGGCAGAAATGGGGCAAAAGTTTCCTGATCTGATGTAAACGGGCGGATTTCTGCAGAAAACGGCATCGATCCTGGTTCGTTATTTTTTTGACAAACGCCGGTATTCCACATACTGCATGGGATAGAGGACCAGGGACAGCGCCGTATACAGGATCAGGAGCAGGGGAACCGCTCCGTGAAGCTGTCCGCCCACGGGATACAGGTAGAAGTACCCCAGAGTCGTGCCCATATCCAGAAGCCGGTTCGGGAGCAGAACCAGGATATGGTTCATCAGGGGATGCTGGATGAAAGACAGGAAGGAGGGCAGGAAGACCGCTCCAAAAGGCACCATCACCGCCGCCACGGAAGAGCGGGTTTTTGCCGATACCAGCATGGTCAGGCCGGAGAGGAACAGGCATCCCAGGTAGCCTCCCAACAGGACAAGGACGTAAGCCTGCCCCATGGTCAGGTGATAGAAGCATTTCCAGCCGCCCAGGTCTGCCTGGACCGGACAGGAAGCGCCGTCCGCGCCGAGGAAAGCCAGCACAAAGGCGCTGTAACATCCCGCAAGCGCCCAGTAGATGCCGGTCACCGTCAGAAGGCCCGCCTTTACTTTGGCGGATACGGCGCGGCTCCGTCCATAGGCGCTGGCGAAAAAGACAGCTTCTGCTTTTGACTGGTATTCGCAGGAGAAAATACCTGCCACCAGATAACCCAGGATCATGACGGCCAGCATGACCAGCGTGGGAAAATACTCCATGGCCCGCCGCCATCCTTTCACATAGTCATAGAAAAAGGGCGTGTCCAGTTCTTCATATCGCCGGATCAGCCAGGCTTTCTCTGCTTCCGTGAACTGGTCTTTGGCGTCGGTTTCCAGCCATTCCCGAAGCAGGCGGACCCGGTTCTGGTAAAAGTCGGCGGCGTTTACGGAGGTCAGACGGTCGGCCAGATAGTAGTCATAGGACCGGAATCCTTCCGCATAGGACTCGTTGATGAGCGATCGAATCTCGAAGATTCCCTGGAGCCGGCTAAAGGCGATGTTATTTTCGGTAATGTCTTCTGAGAGGGCTTCCGGGGAATGCCGGATCCTTATGTTTTCCTGAAAGGCCGCCTGCAGCCGCTCCTCATCCAGGACTCCCGCCCATTCCTTTTGCGCCGCCCTTAATTTCCGAACGGCGGAATAACCGTATTCCCTGACGCCTTCTTCGTTTACATAATATACACGGACCGCCAGAAAGCAGGAGACTGCCAGCGTGAACAGGAGCAGGCCCAGTGCGATTCGGCCGCCGGTCCGGGAAACTGTTTTCTTGATCTCATAGAATATCATGGTCCGCACCTGCCTTTTCTCCAAAATGATATAAAAATACATCCTCCAGCGTGGCCGGTTCCGGCACCGCTTCTGCCATGGGGCAGGATGCGGACAGGATCCGCAGTTCGACGCCGTCCGCAGTATTCCGGATATTGGACACCTGATAATGCTGCAGATAATGATCCAGCTGCTCCCTTTGGACGGTGCAGCGCCACACCTGTTCCGGCATGGAGGCGGTCAGCTCCTGCGTGGTGCCGGTAAGCGTCAGTTTCCCATCCTTCATCAGAAGGATCTCTCCGGCGATGTATTCGATGTCCGAAACGATATGGGTGGACAGAAGGACCAGCCTTTTGTCCGCGATCTCGCTGATGAGATTCCGGAAGCGGATGCGTTCTCTGGGGTCCAGTCCCGCGGTGGGTTCGTCCAGGATCAGGATCTGCGGGTCGTTTAACATGGCCTGCGCGATCCCCGCCCGGCGCTTCATGCCGCCGGAGAGCTTTTTCATCTTCTGTTTCCGGATGTCCCAGAGCCCCACCTGCTGAAGAAGCTGCTCTGCGTGTTTTTTGGCATATGCGGGGCGCAGCCCCTTGATGGAAGCGATATACAGAAGGTAATCCTGTATGGTAAAATCCGGGTAATATCCAAAGTCCTGGGGAAGATATCCCAGGAGCTTCCGGTATGCTCCGCCCATGGAAAAAATGTCGCTCCCTTCCCACCGGATGGCTCCGGAGTCGGGAAGCAGCAGGGTACAGAGCATGCGCATGAAGGTGGTCTTGCCTGCTCCGTTGACACCCAGAAGGCCGTAGACGCCGTTTCCCAGCGCGCAGGAAATGTGATCCACAGCCATGGTATCCCGGAAGGCTTTCGTAAGTTCGGTTACCTCTAACAGCATGTTGAATTCCTTTCGTGAGGAGTCTTCCCGGCGGCTTTTGCCATGCCGGGAAGACGATGATGGTTTCTGTTATGATAGACGCAGACAGAAAGGGAAAGGATAGTCACAAGCCCGGCAGTATCCCGCAGTTTTTCCACACCTTCCGGATACAGCCGCACAGCCAGAGGGCGGAGCCCATAAGGAGCAGGCCCCAGACCGGCAGGGTGATGGCGTTGTAAATGCGGTCTGCCAGGACGATCCTGACCCAGAAAGTCACCCAGAATGTACACAGGAAGAGCGCAGAGAGTTCCGAACGTCTCTGCCGGCTGTACAGGCTGCGGAAAGAGATGCAGCAGGTCACATTGAAGGGAAGGAAGAACTGGATGATCAGTTCAGAGGCCTGCACCTGCATGGTGACGGAGACCATGGACAGAAAGACCGTGACCAGGAACAGGTCCACCAGCGCGAAAAGGAGCATGCGGGCAGCGTACGCCTGCCGCAGGGAGTAGAGGGTCGTGCATTCGATCTCCACGGTATCCGCCATCCGGTCCTTCCACAGCTCCGGCATGATCAGCAGGGAGAAAAGCGGCACCAGGATGCCCATGGCGCGCTGCACGTGCGGACCGCTTCCGGTCCCTCTCATGTATGCCCAGAGAAGGAACAGAAGCAGCGCCTGCAGGCCCCACCACCGTTTGCGGATATACCGGCCCTGTGCGTATAAAAATTCCGCGGCGGACAGAGGCTGTTCCGCCTCATGCTCGCAGAAAGCCTGCGTGGACTTTGTTATCGTCTGCCGGATCGCATCTTCCCGGCAGGGCGGCAATGGATGCCGCCTGATATAAGACTGTAGTTTTCTGGAACGGTATTTCATGTCTGTCTCCATTCTGCCGTCTTTTTGACGGCGGTGCAGCCGGTCGTGAAGCCGTGCTGTCAGACCAGGCTTTTCAGTTTCTCCCGGACCATTCGGATCCGGTATTTCACCAGCGGAAGTCCGATGCCCAGAATCCGGGCGATCTCCCGCTGTTTTTTTCCCTGAAGAAAGTACAGGATCGCAACTTCCTTAAATTCCGGAGAGAGACTCTGAAAGGCGGCCTGAAGATCCATCCACTGGTCCAGGCGTTCCATACGGTGGTCTTCCGGTTCCGGGAGCGTTTCCGGCAGCAGCTCGTCCTTTTTCCTGCGGTAATAATCCCGGCAGCTGTTGGCGGCGATGGCATAGAGATAATTCGCCGGTTTTCCATAGGGCTGGTACTGCCGCAGGAACCGGAAAAAATGCTCAAAGGTTTCCTGTGTGAGATCTTCCGCGTATCCGGGATCGTGGACGTGGAGGCGGCAGTACTGAAGGATCTGCGGATAATATTTGCGTATGAAGCTTTCGATGGCGGCGTTGTCGCCGCTTTTCATTCGCTGTATGAGCAGCAGATCCAGATCCATGCCGCGCCTCCTGTGATTAAGATAAGATTGAAAAGCTCCTTCTATATATTATAGACGCAGACGGAGAGAAAAAGGATAGTATTGACAGAACAATGAGAATAAAACATGGAGGAACAGATGCAGGCTAAAAATATGGATTCGAACGATAAAGTTAAAAGAAATCTGGCAATATTATTTTTTTTATACCCTTTAACGGGTTTGGGAGTATCGGTAATATCAGTCTTATCTGTAATTGCGAAGGGAAGAGACTGGTCCATGCCGTTGGTTATGTTGACCTTGATTCCTTTTTTGGGAAATACGGTTATTGGCCTGACAGCATGCTTCGTGTTGAAAAATACCGTGTCATTGGAACTGATTAAAAAAAGAAAAATAAAATATTTAACGGTGTTTCTGCTTCTTGTATTAACGGTTTTGCAGACTGTGTTTTTTGTTTCCGGCAGGAGTTGAGACCCTGAAAATTACTTTTGAAGAAATTATAAGTTTTATACGGACAGAAAATGATGCAGAAGGTGCTGGAAAACCATAACAGCGGATGGTTGGACGGCACTTTTCGTTTTGATTGAAAAAACAGGCGTGCCTGTTTTTCGTCTTCTCCTTGACACATGTTTCCTCCTGCCATATACTGGTACAGTAATTGAAAAAGAGTCATAAACGACAGATACAAAATGATAAGGCGGCATCTGCCCGAACCGTGCCCGGAGGAATTTCAGGATGCAGATGTGATATAATGAGCGTTAGCGAGAAGAATGAATTTATTCATTCGGCGAGCGGCGAATGTTGATCGTGAATCGCAGATTCATGATATAATGACAGGAGGAAAGATCGTGGCAGACATCAGAAAAGAGATCGAAAAGAGACGGACTTTTGCGATCATCTCTCACCCGGATGCGGGTAAGACGACTCTGACGGAAAAGTTCTTATTATATGGAGGCGCCATCAACCTGGCGGGTTCGGTGAAAGGAAAAGCGACAGCGAGGCATGCGGTGTCGGACTGGATGGAAATCGAGAAGGAAAGAGGAATCTCCGTCACCTCATCGGTACTCCAGTTCAATTATGACAATTACTGCATCAATATTCTGGATACACCGGGACATCAGGATTTCTCGGAGGATACCTACCGGACGCTCATGGCGGCGGATTCCGCCGTTATGGTCATCGACGGTTCCAAGGGCGTGGAGGCCCAGACCCGGAAGCTTTTCAAGGTATGCGTTATGCGCCATATTCCGATCTTTACCTTTATTAATAAGATGGACCGGGATGCCATGGATACCTTCGAGCTGCTGGACGATATCGAGAAGGAGCTGGGAATCGCCACCTGTCCCGTCAACTGGCCTATCGGTTCCGGTAAGGAATTTAAAGGGGTCTATGACCGTGCCGGTGAAAAGATCCATGTTTTCTCCGATACAGAAAAGGGGACAAAGGAAGGCGAAGATCAGGTATTATCCATAGAAGAAGCAGATGGTGTGCTGCTGGAGGGCCAGAAGGAGACGCTTTTGGAGGAGATCGATCTTCTGGACGGCGCCAGCGCAGAATTTGATCAGAGCCTGGTGGACAAAGGAGAACTGTCTCCGGTGTTCTTCGGCTCTGCTCTGACCAATTTCGGCGTGGAGATTTTTCTGAAGCATTTCCTGAAAATGACCACGTCTCCGCTCCCCAGAAAGGCCGATGTGGGTATCATCGATCCCATGGAAGAGGGCTTTTCCGGCTTTATCTTCAAGATTCAGGCGAATATGAACAAGGCTCACCGGGACCGGATTGCCTTCATGCGCATCTGTTCCGGAAAATTCGATGCGGGCATGGAAGTCATGCATGTGCAGGAAAATAAGAAGATCCGCCTGTCCCAGCCTCAGCAGATGATGGCCCAGGACCGGAAGATCGTGGAAGAGGCCTATGCCGGCGACATCATCGGCCTGTTTGATCCGGGCATCTTTTCCATCGGGGATACGGTGTGCCTGCCCGGGAAGAAGATCCAGTATGAAGGAATCCCCACCTTCGCGCCGGAGCATTTTGCCAGAGTCCGTCAGATGGACACCATGAAGCGCAAGCAGTTCGTCAAGGGCATCGAGCAGATCGCCCAGGAGGGCGCGATCCAGATCTTTCAGGAGTACAATACGGGCATGGAGGAGATCATTGTGGGCGTGGTGGGCGTCCTGCAGTTCGATGTGCTGAAATATCGTCTGAATAATGAGTATAATGTGGAGATCGGATTGGAAAACTTACCATATGAGCATATCCGGTGGATCGAAAATGAAGAGATCGATATGGACAGGATCAGCGGCACCTCCGACATGAAGAAGATCCGCGATCTGAAGGGGCGTCCGCTGCTTCTTTGGATCAACAGCTGGAGCATCGGCATGACCCTGGACCGCAACGAGGGGCTTATCCTCAGCGAATTCGGACGGTAAATTTCCTCTTTTCAAAGGTGGGAAGTTTTGTTATACTATATACAATTATCAGGAAAAGTTATAAACAGCAGAAACCTGGACGATGCTTTAATGATGCAGGCGCAGCAGGCATTTCGGAACCGGAGAAGCGTTCGGGCAGATGCAGAACTTAAATTGGAGGTATTGGGTATGGAAAAGCTGGACAGAGCGACTCATGAAATCCAGGTTGACGGTGATCTGGGGCAGGTGCAGATTGCAGACGAAGTAGTAGCGATCATCGCCGGCATGGCGGCAACAGAAGTAAAAGGCGTCGCATCCATGGCGGGAAATATCAAGAATGAGCTGGTGGCGAAGATGGGCATGAAGAACCTGTCCAAAGGCGTCAAAGTAGAAGTAACAGATACAGATGTAAAAGTAGATCTGGCGCTGAACCTGATCTTCGAAGCAAATATTCTGGAAGTATCCGGAAAGGTGCAGGAAAAAGTAAAATCAGCGATCGAAAGCATGACAGGCATGAAGGTGTCCGTGGTAAATGTGCGCGTGGCCGGTGTGGTACTGGAATAACTGCTGCCTGTACAAGTGAAGGAGGAGCTGCCGAGGGACGCAGCTCCCGGTGTGCCGGGAGCCACAGGTCGCGGCAGCTTTTTTGCATTAGATGATATGAAGGGAAAAAGATGAAGAGAAGAGAACAGAGAGAATGCATCTTTCAGCTCCTTTTCCGCGTGGAATTTAACAGGCAGGAAGAGATGCCCGAACAGACGGACATGTATATGGAAGGCATCAAAGAAGAACAGGTCGTACAGGAAAAGGATGAAGCTTATATTCTGGAGAAATACGGCAGGATCGTAGAAGAACTGCCCCAAATTGATGCCATGCTTAAGGAGGCGTCCAAAGGCTGGAAGATATCACGTATGGGAAAAGTGGAGCTGACTGTTTTAAGACTGGCGGTCTATGAGATGAAATTCGATGAGGACATTCCGGAAAAAGTGGCGATCAATGAAGCAGTTGAGCTTGCCCGGAAATTCGGAGGCGATGATGCGCCCGCATTTATCAACGGAGTGCTGGCAAAGCTGGCGGAGAAGAAGTAGGCATCATGGCGAAAAATGTATATTCCGTCCGGCAGGTCAATTCCTACATTAAAAATATGTTCGTGCAGGATTTCATGCTGAAACGGATCTATGTAAAAGGAGAGATTTCCAACTGTAAATACCATACGGCGGGCCATATCTACTTTTCCCTGAAGGACGAATCCGGGACGATTGCCTGTGTGATGTTTGCAGGCGACCGCAGAGGCCTTGCCTTTCGGATGCAGGAGGGACAGAAGGTCATTGTTCTTGGCAGTATCAGCGTCTATGAAAGGGACGGAAAATACCAGCTCTATGCAAAAGAGGTCGTACTGGACGGAGAAGGGGTGCTGTATCAAAGATATATGCAGCTGAAGCGGGAACTGGAAGAGATGGGCATGTTTTCGCCGCAGTATAAGCGGCCGATTCCCGTGTACAGCAGGACCGTGGGGATTGTGACCGCACCCACCGGGGCGGCGATCCGGGATATCATGAACATTGCCAGGCGGAGGAATCCCTGTGTGCAGCTGATTCTGTATCCGGCGCTGGTGCAGGGAGAGCAGGCGGCGCCCAGTATCGTGCAGGGGATCCGGACACTGGATGCCTATGGCGTAGATGTGATGATCGTAGGGCGCGGCGGCGGTTCCATAGAGGATCTGTGGGCATTTAATGAAGAGATGGTGGCAAGGGCGATCTTTGAATGCCGGACGCCGGTCATCTCGGCCGTCGGACATGAGACGGATACGACGATCACAGATTATGTGGCGGATCTTCGGGCGCCGACACCATCGGCGGCGGCGGAACTGGCAGTGGCGGATTTAAGACAGCTTTCGGACGGAGTGGAACTGTTTAAGAACCAGCTTACGGACCGCCTGGAACGGAAGATCGGCCAGTACCGGCAACGTGCGGAGCGCTTCGGACTTCTTTTGCAGAATGTCAGTCCGCAGAACCGGCTGAATGAGAAAAAACAGTATGCGGCGGATCTGACAGAATGGATGCGGCAGAAAATGCAGAGGAAGATTACAGAGAGCAGGCACCGGATGCAGCTTCATGCAGGCAGTCTGGAAGGCTTTTCACCTTTGAAAAAGCTGCAGCAGGGATATTCTTATACAGAGCTTTCGGATGGAAAAGCGCTTCGGAGCGTTTCTCAGATACAGGCCGGGGAGCCGGTTACGATTCATGTGACGGATGGAAAGATTCTGGCGAGAGCGGAGAAGACAGAGCGGATGGAAAGGAACAGACAATCATGGAAGAAGAATTAAAAGGGAAAAAAGAAGAACCTGGCCTGGAGGAAGCTTTTGAAATGATTGAAGGGCTTTTGGAGAAGCTGGGGGACCAGGATGTATCGCTGGAGGATTCCTTCCGGTATTATCAGGAGGGAATGGAGCTTCTGAAACTGTGCAATGCCCGGATCGACCATGTGGAGAAGCAGATGCTCCAGATCGACGAGGAGGGACAGATCCATGAATTTTTCTGAAGAACTGAAAGAACGGACCAGACAGACAGAGGAGATTGTCTGCAAATGGCTTCCGAAGCATATGGGACGGCAGCGTACGATTGTGGACGCAATGTGTTACAGTGTGACGGCAGGCGGCAAAAGACTGCGCCCGCTTCTCATGTATGAGACTTTCCGGATGTTCGGCGGGAAGACAGACGCCGTTGAGTGCTTCATGGCTGCCATTGAGATGATTCACACCTATTCCCTGGTGCATGATGATCTGCCTGCCATGGATAACGATGAATATCGGAGAGGGAAGCTGACGACTCATGCAAAGTATGGACATGCCATGGGGATCCTGGCAGGAGACGGGCTTTTGAACTGGGCTTTTGAGACGGCGTCGGCGGCTTTTGACTGTGAGGAGAGTGCCGACGGCCTGAAAAGAGTTGCGAAAGCGCTTCGGATTCTGGGAGAAAAGGCAGGCATCTATGGAATGATCGGAGGACAGGTGGTGGACGTTGAGTCCACCGGACAGGCGGTAGATGAGGAAACGCTTCTGTTCATTTATGAACTGAAGACCAGTGCGCTTCTGGAAGCATCCATGATGATCGGCGCTGTTCTTGCAGGCGCATCAAAAGAAGAGACAGAAACAATGGAGCAGATTGCCTCCGATGTGGGAAAAGCTTTTCAGATCAGAGACGATATTCTGGACGTGACCAGTACGCTGGAGGTGCTTGGGAAGCCGGTCAACAGTGACGACCGGAATGAGAAAACGACGTATGTGACGCTGAAAGGGCTGGAGAAAGCCTCAGAGGATGTGGGAATGATTTCAGAGAGAGCGCTGGCGCGTCTTGCGTCTCTTCCATATAAAAATGAATTTCTGACGGAACTGATAAGATCGTTGATATACAGAGAAAAGTAAGAGGGTTGGACCATGGCACTGGAAAAGATCAATCAGGTCAATGACATTAAACAGATATCCCCGGAAGAATACGAGACGCTTGCCGCAGAGATCCGGGAATTTCTGGTGGAGAAGATCAGCCGGACCGGCGGGCATCTGGCGTCTAATCTGGGCGTGGTGGAGCTGACTATGGCGCTTCATCTGAGTTTTGATTTTCCAAAGGACAAGGTGATATGGGATGTGGGTCATCAGGCCTATACTCACAAGCTTCTGACCGGAAGGAAAGCCGGTTTTGACGAGCTGCGCAAATACGGCGGCATGAGCGGATTTCCCAAGAGAAAGGAGAGCGATTGCGACTGTTTTGACACGGGACACAGCTCCACATCCATCTCGGCGGGGATCGGGCTGGTGGCGGCAAGAGACCTGCTGGGCGGTGACGAGCACATCATCTCGGTCATCGGCGACGGAGCGCTGACCGGCGGCATGGCTTATGAGGCTCTCAACAATGCCTCTCAGCTTAAGAAGAATTTTATTATCGTCCTGAATGACAATCACATGTCCATTGCAGAAAATGTGGGGGGCATGTCCGAGTATTTGAACGGTCTTCGGACCAATGAGGTGTATACGAATTTTAAGACCGGGGTGGAGCAGTCCCTGAACCGCATTCCCGGAGGCGTTCATCTTGCCAATCAGCTGAAGAAGACCAAGAGCGGCATCAAGCAGCTTCTGATTCCGGGAATGCTGTTCGAGGACATGGGCATCACCTATCTGGGGCCGGTGGACGGGCATGACATCACAAAGCTTCTGGATGTGTTCCGTAAGGCGAGACGGGTAAAAGGAGCGGTACTGGTTCATGTGCTGACGAAAAAAGGAAAAGGTTATCCGCCGGCGGAACGGCATCCGGCCAGATTCCATGGAGCCGAGCCTTTTGAAATTGAGACGGGACTGCCGAAGAACAGGAGAAAAAAGGCCAATTATCAGGACGTCTTTTCCACCTGCATGGTAAAGCTGGGACAGCGCCATGAGCATGTGGTGGCGATTACGGCTGCCATGCCGGACGGGACCGGTCTGAAACGTTTTAAAAACATGTATCCGGACCGGTTCTTTGACGTGGGAATTGCAGAAGGCCATGCCGTGACCTTTGCGGCTGGACTGGCGGCAGGAGGGGTGAAACCGATCTTCGCAGTCTATTCTTCCTTTTTGCAGAGAGCCTATGATCAGGTACTGCATGATGTCTGTATTCAGAACCTGCCGGTGGTCTTCGCCATCGACCGGGCCGGACTGGTGGGAAGCGACGGAGAGACCCATCAGGGGATCTTCGATCTGTCCTATCTGTCCAGTATCCCCAATATGCATATCATGGCGCCGAAAAACAAGTGGGAACTGTCCGATATGTTGAAATTTGCAGTGGGATTTCAGGGTCCCGTCGCTCTTCGGTATCCGAGAGGAGAGGCTTACGACGGGCTGAGGGAATTTCGGAGTCCTGTGGTATATGGAAAGAGCGAACTCCTTTATGAAGAAGAGGATATTGCAATCCTGGCTGTGGGCAGTATGGTGAAGACGGCAGTGGAGGTTCGGAAACGGCTGAAAGAGATCGGTTACAGCTGTACGCTGGTCAATGCCCGCTTTGTAAAACCTGTTGACACGGATATCATTACAGAACTTTCCCGGGAACACCGGCTTCTGGTGACCATGGAGGAGAATGTGCGAAGCGGCGGCTATGGAGAGAAGGTTCAGGACTGGATCGTACAGAAAAAGCTTCCGGTGGAAATGCTCAATATTTCCATTCCGGATGAATACGTGGAGCACGGAAATGTGGATATACTCTATGAAGAGGTGGGTATTGATGCAGAATCTGTAACCAAACGGATTATAGAGAGGTATATTACACAGGGATAGACTTATGAAGACAAGATTAGATGTCCTGATGGTGCAGCGGGGACTTGCAGAATCCAGAGAGAAGGCAAAAGCAGTCATTATGTCCGGAAATGTGTTTGTGGACGGACAGCGGGAGGACAAGGCGGGCGCTTCTTTCGGGGAAAAGTCCGTGATCGAGGTAAAGGGGAAGCCGCTGAAATATGTAAGCCGGGGCGGGCTGAAGCTGGAAAAGGCGATGGAGCATTTTGACGTGTCTTTGACGGACAGAGTCTGTATGGACGTGGGTTCTTCCACAGGAGGTTTTACCGACTGCATGCTGCAAAACGGAGCTCGGAAAGTTTATGCGGTGGACGTGGGGACGAACCAGCTGGCATGGAAACTCCGGCAGGACAGCCGGGTGGTTGTCATGGAACGGACCAACATCCGTTACGTGACAAAGGAGCAGATTCCGGAGCCGGTGGAATTTGCTTCCATCGACGTGGCGTTTATTTCTCTGACGAAGGTGCTTGGGCCGGTGAAGGAGCTTCTGACGCCGGACGGGGACGTTGTGGCACTGATCAAACCGCAGTTTGAGGCCGGACGGGAGCAGGTCGGAAAAAAGGGCGTGGTGAGAGACAGAAAAGTCCACCTGGAAGTGATCAGGCGGGTACTGGATCATGCGCAGAGTATTGGCTTTGCCGCGCAGGAACTGGAATTTTCACCGATCCGGGGACCGGAAGGAAATATTGAGTATCTGGTCCATCTTAAGAATCAGGAAGAAGGGGCGGTACCAGGAGGGAAGATGCCGGATCCGGCTGCTGTCGTGGAGCAGGCCCATGAGGCATTGTAGGGATACATATGAAGACATTTTATATTATTGCAAATGCAGACAAGGATGTGAATCTAAGGCTGTCTTATGAGATTGCGGATTATCTGACTGCCAGGGGAAAGCGCTGTGTAGTCCGCAGGCAGGAGAAAGAGGACCCGGCGCTGCACAGCCGGCTTTCTACGGATGAGATAGAAGGAATTCTCGTGCTGGGCGGGGACGGAACGCTGCTTCGGGCAGCACGAGAGCTGGCGGAGCGCAGAATTCCGTTCCTGGGAATCAATATGGGACATCTGGGGTATCTGGCGGAGATCGAGGAACAGAATGTAGAGGCGGCGCTGGAGCGCCTGATTGCAGATGATTATACCATAGAAGAGCGGATGATGCTGTCCGGGAGCGTCTATGTGAACGGGAAGATGGCAGAACAGGATGTGGCGCTGAATGACATTGTCCTGAACCGGTCCGGAAATCTCCGGGTAGTGGATTATGAAGTCTGTGTCAACGGCCAGTATCTGAACTCCTTCACTGCGGACGGGATCATTGTATCCACGCCCACGGGCTCCACCGGCTACAGTCTGTCTGCAGGAGGCCCCATTATCTCGCCTACGGCGACCATGTTAATGCTGACGCCCATCTGTCCTCATACGCTGAATTCCAGAAGCATTGTGTTTTCCGGGAACGACCGGATACGGATACGGATTGGAGAGGGACGAAGGGGCGGCAGAGATGAAGCGTGCGTGACCTTTGACGGAGACACCTGCGTGCAGATGAAGACCGGGGATTATGTAGAGATCAGGAAGTCGGAAGAGGTGACCCGGATCATGAAGATTAATCAGGTCAGCTTTCTCGAAGTGCTTCGCAATAAGCTGAGCCGAAGCTGACATTTTAGGGCTGATAAAGTATAACGGTTTTGGAACAACAGCGAGGGCAGGCTGTAACAGGAGGTTTTCATGAAACGCAGAAGACATGAAATGATCATTGAACTGATAAAAAGATATGACATAGAGACACAGGATGAACTGGCTGACCGGCTGGTCCAGGAAGGCTTTCAGGTGACGCAGGCAACAGTTTCCCGGGATATCCGGGAATTAAAGCTGTCCAAGGTGCCTGGAACAGAGGGCCGTCAGAAATACGCTTTGCTGAACCGTCAGGAACATCAGATGGCGGAAAAATATGTGGGAATTTTACGGGAGGCGTTTGTATCCATGGACTGTGCCCAGAATATTCTGGTTATCAAGACCGTCTCCGGGATGGCGATGGCAGTGGGAGCTGCGCTGGATAATATCGGCTGGAAAGAGATCGTGGGCTGTATCGCCGGGGATGACACGGTCATGTGTGCGATTCGTACTGCGGAGGATACGGCGAACGTGATGAAGGAACTGGAAAAGATCGTAAAAAGACAGAGGTGAAGAAATGCTGCTTCATTTACATGTAAAAAACCTTGCCCTGATCCGGGAGACAGAGATTGATTTTTCCGAGGGGCTGAATATACTGACCGGAGAGACCGGAGCCGGAAAATCCATATTGATCGGTTCCATGACCATGGCTCTGGGAGGGAAGGTGCCAAGAGAAATGCTCAGGGAAGAAGGAGAACCGGCTCTTGTGGAACTGGTATTTTCAGTGGACCATCCCGGGCTTTTACGGAAACTTGAGGAGCTGGATATTCCGGCAGATGATGGTGAGCTGGTTCTGTCCCGGAAGATCACCGGAAGCCGCAGTATCTGCAGGCTGAACGGAGAGACCGTCAGCACGTCTGTTCTGAAGGAAGTGTCTTCCTGGCTTATTGACATTCATGGTCAGCATGAGCATCAGTCCCTGTTAAACAAAAAGAAACATCTGGAGATTCTGGATGCTTATGCGCATGAAGAACTTCTCTCAGTCCTTCAGGAACTGTCAGAATGCTTTGGAGTCTGTCAGAAACTGAACAGAGAACTGGAGCAGACGCTCGGGGACGCCGGCACGAGGGCACGGGAGCAGTCGCTCCTTGAATTTGAGATACAGGAGATCGAAGAAGCAGAATTAAAAGACGGGGAGGATGAGCTTCTGGAGCAGTCCTACCGCAGAATGGTTAACAGCAGGAAAATTCTGGAGGCACTCAACATGGTGCAGAGCCTTTGCGGAGGTGAAGAGATGTCCGCTTCCGAACAGACCGGACGGGCATGCAGAGAGCTTTCGCA
The DNA here is from genome assembly GCA_910583615.1 of uncultured Lachnospiraceae bacterium. Classification (GTDB taxonomy): domain Bacteria; phylum Bacillota; class Clostridia; order Lachnospirales; family Lachnospiraceae; genus Hominiventricola. Next base: position 21,900 of record CAJTXP010000009.1, read on the forward strand.
GATTCTGCAGTACGATGAGGGTCTTGGGAATTTTAACGACCAGCTTCAGGAGATCGACAGCAGTCTCCAGGACTTTGTCCGGGAACTTTCGGATTATATGGAAGGGTTTGAATTTTCCGGGCAGGAGTTTCAGGATACGGAAGAACGGCTGAATCTGATCAACCGTCTGAAAGCAAAATACGGTCCGTCAATTGCAGAAATCCGGACGTATCTGGAGGAAAAGCAGAAACGTCTTTCCATACTGGCCAATTTTGAACAATACAGGAAAAAACTTCAGGAAGAGTATGAAAAAGCTTCGAAAAAACTTGAGGAGTATTGTCGGAAAGCGCATGGCATCCGGGTGAAAGCGGCAGAAAAACTGACCGTGCTGATGCAGGAACAGCTGGGAGAGCTGAACTTTCTGGATGTGAAGTTTGAAATTTCTGTAAAAGATACGGGTATCCCCTCTGCGAATGGTTTCGATGATGTGGAATTTATGATATCCACGAATCCGGGAGAGCCCATGAAGCCTCTGGGGAAAATTGCCTCCGGCGGAGAACTTTCCAGAGTTATGCTTGCCATTAAAACTGTGATGGCGGATCAGGATGAGATCGATACGGTTATCTTTGATGAGATTGATACCGGAATCAGCGGGCGTACGGCGCAGAAGGTATCCGAAAAACTGGCGCTGATCGGACGGAGCAGACAGGTGATCTGCATCACGCATCTTGCTCAGCTTGCTTCCATGGCGGACAGCCATTACTGTATTGAAAAGCAGGCGCATGACGGAAGCACACAGACGCGGATACGCAGGCTGTCCGGGGAAGAGATCACAGAGGAACTGGCACGTATTCTGGGCGGCGCCAGGATCACGGATGCCGTTCGCTGGAATGCCATGGAGATGAGACGGCTGGCGCTTGAATTCAAAAAGAAAACAGGAAAAACCTGCCAGTAATTTTAGACCGTTTTATGCAGACACTAAAGAAAAAGTGTGAAAGGTGTGGCTGCATGAACCGTCTTAAAGTATACCGCATCTGTCTTCTTCTGTCCCTTGCGCTGTCGGTCCTTCTGATGTTTTTCTATGTCAGATGGTATCTTCGGACACAGATACCGGATGTAGTCCGGGTGGGGATCGGAGATGAACAGACGCTGGATCTGGGTCTTAAAGAAGTGTCCGTCCGTGTCGTAGAGCGAAAACGGGTGATCCCGGGAGGGATTCCCATCGGCATCTATCTGGAGACAGAAGGAGTCTACGTGGTAGGAACCGGAGAAGTGGAAGCTGCAGACGGACTTAGTTATGAACCGGCGTATCAGATCGTGCAGACAGGAGACTACATTCTTGCGGTGAATGGAAAGAAAATCCACGATAAAGATGAACTGATCGACTGTGTACAGGCAAATCGCTCTGATATTATGATCCTGAAACTGCTCAGAAACACACAGGTCATTCAGGTCCGTGTCAATGCAGTGGAAACAAAAGAAGAAGACTATAAGATCGGTGTATGGGTGAAGGATGATATTCAGGGGATCGGAACGCTGACCTATATGACGGAGGATATGAGGTTCGGCGCTTTGGGACATGGAATCACGGATACGGATACCGGGGAACTGCTGGAGGCTTCCGGCGGTTCGCTTTATGATACGAATATTCTGGAGATTATTAAGGGAGTGAGAGGAACACCGGGCGAGATCAGCGGTATGATCACATATTCCGAGCGCCATGTCCGGGGAATGATAGACAGTAATACTTCGGCAGGCATCTTTGGGATTACCGATCAGAAAACACGCGGTGAACTGGCAGCAGAACCTGTGGAAGTGGCATTTAAACAGGAGATATCAAGAGGACCGGCATACGTCCGGAGCGCCGTATCCGGGGAACTGAAAAATTACCGGATCCAGATTCAGGAGATCCGGCTGAACGAGGATGATGTGAACAAGGGCATGATCTTTCAGGTGACGGATCCGGAGCTTCTGGAACTGACCGGGGGAGTTATTCAGGGAATGAGCGGATCTCCGATCCTGCAGGACGGAAAACTGATCGGGGCCGTGACTCATGTATTTGTGAATGATCCCACAAAAGGGTATGGGATATTTGCAGAGACAATGATCAGCGCAGGGAACTGAATTTTCACTGCGCTGATGCATTTTTGACAGTTCGGCAACAACATATTATAATAAAGCGGTTTTGTAAAAAGTCAGCAGAGGTGTTACATAAGAATGAGGTTATTTATGAGAGGCAGGAGGGGTAGTGTGAAAGAAACTAGAACTTTCATCACTATTTGTGCCGCCAACTGAAAGGCGGCGGAATGGAGATTTTTATGAAGTATGATGTTATTATTATCGGAGCGGGCCCGGCGGGAATCTTCACGGCGCTGGAGCTGATCCGGAATAATTCCGGAAAAAAGATTCTGATGGTTGAAAAGGGAAAACCGGTGGATAAAAGGCACTGCCCGAAAGCGGAAACAGGAAAATGCATGAACTGCAAGCCGAACTGCATGATTACGACGGGCTTTTCCGGCGCAGGGGCTTTTTCAGACGGAAAGCTGAGCCTTTCCTGCGAGGTGGGCGGAGAGCTTCCGGCGCTGATCGGAGAGGAGTCTGCGCAGAATCTGATCGACTATACCGACGGGATCTATCTGGAGTTCGGTGCGGATGAACATGTGGAAGGCGTCTATGAAGGCGAAGAGATCAATGAGATCAGAAAGCGCGCCATTCGGGCGGGACTTCGTCTGGTCAACTGCCCGATCCGTCATCTGGGGACGGAAAAGGCACAGAAGCTTTACCTGAATATCCAGAACTATCTGTCGGAAAAAGGCGTGGAGATGCTGTTCGGAACGGAATGTGAGAATATCGTTCTGGAAAAAGACGTGTGTACGGGCGTACGCATTATAACAAATGAGGGAGAGAAGGAACTGTCTGCAGAGGAGGTCGTCATAGCCACCGGGCGCCGGGGAGCGGACTGGCTGGAGAAGGTGTGCGAGGAAAACGGCATTGCTCACAGGCCGGGTACTGTGGACATCGGCGTCCGGGTAGAATGCAGGAATGAGATCATGGAGATGGTCAATAAAGTCCTTTATGAAGGAAAACTGATCGGTTATCCAAGACCCTGGAAAAATAAAGTCCGTACCTTCTGTCAGAATCCGGGCGGATTTGTAGCGCAGGAAAATTATGACAATGATCTTGCGGTCGTCAATGGGCACAGCTATAAAGATCTGAAAAGCGAAAATACCAATCTGTCCATTCTGGTCAGCCATAATTTTACGGAACCGTTCAACCAGCCTATTGCCTATGCGCAGAAGGTGGGGGAACTGACGAACATGCTGGGGGCGGGCCATATTATGGTGCAGCGGTATGGAGATATTCTGGACGGTAAGAGAACCTGGCCGAAAGAACTTTCGCATTCGAATGTGAAACCAACGCTGAAGGATGCGGTGGCAGGAGATATTACAGCTGCCATGCCGTACCGCGCCATGACGAACATCATCGAATTTATACGGATGATGGATGAAGTGGTTCCCGGCTTTGCCAGTGATGAGACGCTTTTATACAGCCCGGAACTGAAGTTTTATTCGAATAAGGTCAAGATGGATGAAGAACTGAATACGAACATCAGAGGCCTTCACTGTCTTGGAGATTCCTCCGGCTGGACCAGAGGGCTGATGATGGCATCCGCCATGGGCGTGCTCATGGGACGAAAGCTGATGGAAAAACGGTAAAAAACAGTTGCCCTGTCATCTGTATCACTTTATAATAGAGATATCTCGTAACAGACAAGAAAGCGGAGGATATGACCATGAGAAAAATCATTACGATCGGCAGGGAATTCGGTGCAGGCGGCGGAGAGATCGGTAAGCGTGTGGCGAAGGAACTGGGACTTCCTTATTATGACAAGGACATTATCCTGAAAACGGCAATGGCAAACCGGAAGCTGAATCCGGAACAGGTTTTCAAGTGGGATGAGAAGGTGCCAAGCAGCTTTGGTTTTGCGCAGAGCCTGTTTGATTTTTATAACAAGCCGCTGGATGAAGAACTGTGGAGAGCCCAGAAAGAGGCGATCCGCGGACTGGCGAACAAGGAGAGTTGTGTCATTGTCGGGAGGAACGGAGACTATATTTTAAGAGAGTTTGACCATTGTCTGAACGTATTCATCCATGCCGGATTTCAGTGGCGTGTCCGCAGAATGTCAGAGATGATGCCGGATACGCCCAGGGAACAGGTGGCAGCGGATGTCAAGGCTGCAGATAAGGCAAGAAAGAGGTACTGCGCATATTATACAGGCAAAAGCTATGGAGATTCCAGAAATTTTGATCTGACGCTGAATACAGAAAAGCTTGGGATCGACCGGGCAGTGCAGCTGGTCCTGGCAGCGGCCGAAGAGGTTTGACAGGTGCTTTTCACGGGGTGGGCTCTGCGCCATGGGCCTCTGTGATCTGCGCTCGTATGGAGTGGATCGGACACCGAAGCCGTTTTGTCCGTCCCATTCGGACAGGTCTGTTCGCCTGTGACGGACAAAACGGCTCCACTGTCCGCTTCAGTCCACACAGCGCTGCAGATTACAGAGGCCCATGGCGCAGCATCCCGTGAAAAGTTACGTTTGATAGTTACTTTTCATACGCCGGCCAGTGTTCAGCCTGGTGGAAGACTTATCTGTCCCCGGCGGGCGTTCGGACGGCGTGGGTGTGAAAAGTAACTTTGATAAGATACATGTATACAATTATACAGTTTTTTCTTGACAAGATGTGAAGAAAATTTTATACTTATGCATGAGCATCAGAGGCGGTGTAGGAACATACATCGCCTTTATGTTTAAAATACCGGCAGGAGATGCCGGAAGAAAAGGAGAGTACATATTTATGAAAAAGTTACTTGTGATGTCTATGATCGCGTGCATGGCATTTTCAGCAACAGCATGCGGTTCAAAAGAAGAAACGCCGGCACAGGCGCCTGCAGAAGAGACAGAAGCGCCGTCGGAGGCAGAAACGCCGGCGGAAGGTGCTGATGATGCACAGGCGCCCGCAGAGGCTTCCGGCGACAAGACCTGGATCATTGCGATGGATACCGTGTTCCGTCCGTTTGAATTTACAGACGAGACAGGCGAATTTGTCGGCATTGATGTGGATGTCATGAAAGCAGTTGCAGAAGATCAGGGTTTCAGTTATGAGATCCAGAGCCTTGGCTGGGATGCGGCAGTGGCAGCCGTACAGGCAGGACAGGCGGACGGTCTGATTGCAGGCGCGTCCATTACGGATGAAAGAAAGGCATCCGGCTGGATCTTTTCTGATGGATATTATAATGCGACCCAGACGTTTGTTGTGCCCGCAGGCAGTGATATCAAAAGCTTCGAGGATCTGGCAGGAAAGAATGTGGCAGTAAAGAACGGTACTGCAGGCGCTGATTTTGCAGAGAGCCTGAAGGAAGAATACGGCTTTACGACGACGGTATTTGAGGATTCACCGACGATGTATCAGGATGTCATCCTCGGCAACAGTGCGGCATGCGTAGAGGATACTCCGATCATGGCGGACTCCATCAAGGTGGGCGGACTGGCGCTGGAGATTCCGGAAGGCATGGAGAGCGACGGCGCTCCCTATGGCTTTGCGATCATGAATGAGGCAAACCAGGAGCTTCTTGACATGTTCAATGCAGGACTTGCAAATATCAGAGAAAACGGAACTTATGATGAGATTATCGCAAAGTACCTTGGTGAGTAATCTTTTTTAAGATACGGCTTTTAAAGTAAGGAGAACCTGACTTATGATTTCTATCGTTCAAGTATATGGCAGCATGCTGCTTACGGCACTTGGAAGGACGCTTCTGATGACTGTGCTTTCCCTGGTATTTGCCATGGTGATCGGTATGGTCTTCGGACTTATGAATGTGGGGCACAACCGGATCCTGAACTGCATCGGCACTGTTTATGTGGATGCGGTCCGGGGCGTTCCTCTGATCGTACTGGCATATTTTATCTATTTTGGAGTGCCTGCAGGGGTGCAGGGGCTTGGTTTTGCCGGTTTTCGACTGAGCGGGTTTCAGGCAGGCTTTATTGCCCTTTCCATGAACTGCGGCGCATATATGGCGGAGATCATAAGAGCAGGTATTGAAAGCGTGGATCGGGGACAGATGGAGGCAGGCAGGAGCCTGGGGCTTTCCTACGGCGCCTGCATGGCTCTGATCGTCGTACCTCAGGCCGTCCGTACCATGATTCCCTCTATTATCAATCAGTTTATCATCACACTGAAGGATACGTCCATTCTGTCGGTGATTGGTTTTCCGGAGCTTACCAATGTGGGAAAAACCATTATGGGCAATACTTTTAAAAATCTGCAGACCTGGGCTATCATCGGTATTATGTATATGATCGTGATCACTACGTTGAGTAAAATCGCAAAACGGATCGAGAGGAGGGTGAATCGTGGCAGATAGACGGCATCATACGGAGACGTCGTATGGCTCCGGCAAGATCCATGTAACGAATCTGAAGAAAAATTTCGGAAAGCTTGAAGTCTTAAAAGACATTAATCTGGATGTCACAGAAGGCGAAGTGGTCGTGCTTCTCGGTCCTTCCGGGAGCGGAAAATCTACACTGCTCCGCTGCCTGAATCAGCTGGAGACGGCGACTGCAGGGCAGATTATGGTCGATGGACATCAAGTGACCGACCGGCATACAGATATCAATAAAGTGCGGGAAAAGATCGGTATGGTGTTCCAGCATTTTAATCTGTTTAATCATCTGACCGTGATGGACAACATGACCCTTGCGCCGGTACATCTGAAGCTGATGTCGAAGGAGGAGGCAAGGCACCGTGCAGAACAGCTGCTCAAAAGGGTGGGGCTTGAGGACAAGGCACAGGCCTATCCGAGTCAGCTGTCCGGCGGGCAGAAGCAGCGCGTGGCAATTGCGCGCGCGCTTGCCATGAAGCCGGATATCATGCTTTTTGATGAGCCTACCAGCGCGCTGGATCCGGAGATGGTCGGAGAGGTTCTTGCAGTCATGAAGGAGCTGGCGTCCGAGGGAATGACCATGGTAGTCGTTACGCATGAGATTGGATTTGCCCGTGAAGTGGCGGATCGGGTGATATTCATGGAAGGCGGTTATATTGTGGAACAGGGTACGCCGGATGAAGTGATACTGCATCCGAAGAAGAAGCGGACCATTGATTTTTTAAGCAAGGTTTTATAGGAAATGTATGTGTAGCAGAGAAGCTGCAGCATGCGGTTTTGTCCCAGCGGCCGGTTTCACCGGCCACCGGGACGGCCTGGTATGCTGTAGCTTTTCTGCCGTCTGGATGCATATGTTTTCTGTATGTTGTAGATACAACAGGACAGCGGTTCAGAAAGCTTACCGGAAATTCTGCTAAAAATGCATATGCCGTGGAGTTTTAAGTTATCTTATCACAGAGGTGTAAGATACGTGTACAGGCATATAAGAGATTTGCGGGAAGATCATGATTTAAAACAGTGGCAGATGGCGCATCATCTGGGATGCAGCCAGAGGACATACAGTGATTATGAAAATGGAAAGACACGCGTCCCTCCGGATGTTCTGATTGAACTTTCCAGATTTTATGGAACAAGTGTGGATTACCTTCTGGATTTGACAGACGAAAAGACACCCTATCCGAGAATCGGTGAAAAATAAAGGCGTTCACGAAAAGTGGGCGCTTTTATTGTTTTTTCCTGCGTTACTTTTCACATGTCTGCCCCCGCCAGGCTGAACACCGGCCGACGTGTGAAAAGTTGTTGACTTTTTTGCTTTAAAGCGATATAATCGAAAAAGCTATTGAGAAATAGCAAATTTTTAGATACAAGGATAATGGAGGAAAAGACATGAAAAAGATTTTGGCTCTTGCCATGGCAATGACCATGGGACTTGGTCTGGTAGCCTGCGGAGGCGGCGACAGTTCTGCAGATGCAGCTGCGGATACACCCGCTCAGGACACGGTTGAGGCAGGCGATGCGGCGGCGGACGCGGAAGCGCCTGAGGAGACTCCTTCTGCAGGGGCAGAGAGTTATACAGTAGGAATCTGCCAGCTGGTGCAGCATGAGGCTCTGGATGCAGCTACACAGGGATTTAAGGACGCTCTGACTGAGGAGCTTGGCGATGCAGTGGTTTTTGATGAGCAGAATGCACAGAATGATTCCAATACCTGTTCCACGATTATCAATGGATTTGTGTCCAGTGATGTGGATCTGATACTTGCCAATGCGACGCCGGCGCTTCAGGCGGCTCAGGCGGGAACGAATGAGATTCCGATTCTCGGTACATCTGTAACAGAATATGGCGTAGCTCTGGGAATTGAAGGATTTGACGGAACGGTAGGAGGCAATATCTCCGGTACCTCAGATCTGGCTCCGTTGACCGAGCAGGCGGCAATGCTTCAGGAACTGTTTCCGGATGCTGAAAATGTCGGCCTGATTTACTGTACGGCAGAAGCGAATTCTCAGTATCAGGTAGATGAGGTGCAGAAGGCGCTTGAGGGTATGGGTTATACCTGTAAGCAGTACGGATTTTCAGATTCCAATGACCTGTCTTCTGTAGCAACGACTGCAGTCTCTGAGAACGAAGTGCTTTATGTTCCTACAGACAATACAGCAGCGTCAAATGCAGAGCTTCTGAATAATATAGCACAGCCTGCAAAGGTTCCGATCATTGCCGGTGAGGAAGGTATCTGCGCAGGATGCGGCGTTGCAACCCTGTCCATCAGTTACTATGACCTGGGCGTGGGAACCGGCAGGATGGCTGCAAAGATTCTGACGGGTGAGTCTGACATCTCCACCATGCCGATTGAATACGCTCCGCAGTTTACGAAAAAGTATAATGCAGAACTTTGTGATGCGCTTGGCATCACAGTTCCGGATGACTATGTTGCAATCGGAGAGTAGGCCGAAGACTGCAGGATAAAATGAATCTGAAGACGGCAGCGAGACTGGATCAATCCTCTCTCGCTGTTGTTGTTAAATATATGAGGATGATTTTACTGAGGTGATGAGAAAATGAATATTATGAATCTGATCAATGCCCTGCCGGGAGCTGTGGCGCAGGGTTTAATCTGGGGAATTATGGCAATCGGTGTCTACATCACCTTCCGTATCCTGGATATTGCAGATTTGACCGTGGACGGTACGCTCTGCACGGGAGGCGCAGTCTGCATCATGATGATGCAGAGCGGACAGAATGTGTGGGTATCCATGGCGATTGCCCTGCTTGCAGGCATGCTTGCCGGTATGGTAACAGGCCTGTTGCATACTTTTATGGGAATTCCGGCGATTCTTGCCGGCATCCTGACACAGCTTGGACTGTATTCTGTGAATCTGAAAATAATGGGAAAGGCAAACCAGGCCATCAACGTGGATAAATTTGATCTGCTGGTTTCTCTCCGTTATATCAAAGGGGTCCCTTTCTATAAAAACACGATTCTGGTTGTAGCATTGATGATTCTGGTTCTGATCATATTTCTGTACTGGTTTTTCGGGACGGAACTCGGCTGTTCCCTTCGCGCTACCGGCTGTAATGACAGGATGGCAAGAGCGCAGGGGATCAATACGGATTTTAACCGGGTTCTTGGACTGATGATCTCCAATGGACTGGTAGCGCTTTCCGGCGCCCTGCTGGGACAGTATCAGGGGTTTGCCGATGTGAATATGGGGCGCGGAGCCATTGTGATTGGCCTGGCGGCAGTTATCATTGGAGAGGCGGTTTTTGGAAAGATTTTCCGTAATTTTGGTTTCCGGCTGCTTGCGGTTGCTCTTGGATCCATTATTTACTATTTTGTACTGCAGATCGTGATCTGGCTGGGCATTGATACGGATCTTCTGAAACTGCTGTCTGCAGCGGTTGTGGCAGTTTTCCTTGCAGTTCCTGCGTGGAAGAGCAGGTATTTTTCAAAGCCGGCCGTCAGGGGAGGTGTGTAAAATGCTGGAGATCAGAAATATTTCCAAAACGTTCAATCCAGGGACGGTAAATGAAAAACGGGCTCTTAAAAATATAAATCTGATTCTGGAGGACGGTGATTTCGTTACAGTCATCGGCGGCAACGGAGCCGGCAAGTCTACGATGCTCAATGCCATTGCAGGGGTATGGCCGGTCGACCAGGGCCATATTCTCATAGACGGACAGGATGTAACGAAGCTGCCGGAATATAAGCGTGCGGCATTTCTTGGACGCGTGTTTCAGGATCCCATGAACGGGACGGCAGCCACCATGGGCATTGAGGAAAATCTGGCGCTGGCGCTTCGACGGGGACAGAGCAGAACTTTGAGGTCCGGAATCAAAAATAATGAACGGGAAGTATACAGGAGGCTTCTTTCCACTCTTGGTCTTGGCCTGGAGGATCGTCTGACATCCAAGGTCGGCCTGCTCTCCGGCGGGCAGAGACAGGCGCTGACTCTTTTAATGGCCACCCTGAAAAAACCGAAACTTCTTTTGCTGGATGAACATACAGCAGCTCTGGACCCGAAAACGGCGGCCAAGGTACTGGAGACGACGGATCTGATCGTGAACCGGGACAAACTGACTACTCTGATGATTACGCATAATATGAAAGATGCGATTGTACATGGAAACCGCCTGATTATGATGATGGATGGAAATATTATCCTGGATATCCGCGGAGAAGAGAAGAAAAATCTGACCGTGGAAGATCTGCTTCATAAATTTGAAGAGGTCAGTGGAGAAGAATTTACAAGTGATAAGGCGATATTAGGTTAGTGAGGGTTTCCTGTGTAAAAACACGAAAAGGGGAGTGTTGCAAAACACCCCCTTTCTGTGTGTCCGGCATTTTGCAACACCCCTTTAGAAACGGAGACGGTGGGATTCGAACCCACGTGCCGGTTGCCCGACAACTTGATTTCGAGTCAAGCTCGTTATGGCCACTTCGATACGTCTCCATGCCATGTTATTCTATCACACATTTTCCATGAATGCAAATCATAATTTTTTTCTCTTGATTTTCAGCAGTTTTTCACTTTTTGACGATTTTGAAAATGTTTTCTTGTAAAAAGTGCATAGATTCTGTATAATATAATTTGTATCACCAAAAAGCGTATTCATGCTCTGGTGTAAAACTAATATAAGGGAGAAAAAGAAATGAACGAAAACAAAGAGTTCAAACCGTATGTTCCCGCGGAAAAAATAACGCCGGAATTTACACTCACTTCAATCATCATGGGTATTATTCTGGCGATTGTGTTCGGAGCCGCCAATGCATACCTTGGCCTGCGCGTTGGTATGACCGTATCGGCTTCCATACCTGCAGCGGTCATTTCCATGGGGGTGATCCGTGTGCTCATGAAAAAGAATTCCATTCTGGAAAGCAACATGGTTCAGACTACCGGTTCAGCAGGAGAGTCTCTGGCAGCAGGTGCAATCTTTACAATGCCCGCGCTGTTTCTGTGGGCAGAAGAGGGACTGTGCGATATGCCGGGACTTGTGGAAATCACGTTGATTGCGCTGTGCGGCGGCGTCCTGGGCGTCCTGTTTATGATTCCGCTTCGCAATGCTCTGATCGTAAAAGAACATGCGACGCTTCTCTATCCGGAAGGAACGGCCTGTGCGGAGGTTCTTCTGGCAGGAGAGGAAGGAGGAGCCAATGCTTCTACCGTATTCAGCGGCATGGGGCTTGCAGCGCTCTTCAAACTTGTGGTGGACGGTATCAAAGTGATTCCGGCAGATGTGGCGGCAGAATTCAAAGCTTTTAAAGGAGAGCTGGGCATGGAGGTCTATCCGGCTCTGCTGGGCGTGGGCTACATCGTGGGACCCAGGATCGCATCTTTTATGTTTGTAGGTTCTCTGTTCGGATGGATGGTCCTGATTCCGCTGATCTGCCTGTTTGGCGCGGATACCTGGATGTATCCGGCGGATGTGGGCGTTACCATTGGACAACTCTATGCGGAAAAGGGAGCTTCCGGTATCTGGGGATCTTATGTGAGATATATCGGGGCAGGAGCGATCGCTACCGGCGGTATCATTTCCCTGCTCAAATCCCTTCCGCTGATTATCGCTACCTTCCGCGATTCCATGAAGAGCATGAAAGGAAGCAGGAATACCAGCGATGCAAGAACGGCACAGGATCTTCCGATGAATATTGTTCTGATCGGCATTGCAGTGATGATTCTGATTATCTGGCTGGTTCCGGCGATACCGGTGAATCTTCTCGGCGCAGTGATTATCGTCATCTTTGGATTTTTCTTTGCAACGGTCTCTTCGCGCATGGTAGGCCTGATCGGAAGTTCCAATAACCCGGTGTCCGGTATGGCGATTGCGACGCTCCTGATTGCCACGTTTGCAATCAAGGCGTCCGGCGACAGCGGAATTACAGGTATGACGGGAGCCATTGCCATTGGTTCTGTTATCTGTATTATAGCTGCGATCGCAGGAGATACTTCCCAGGATCTGAAGACCGGCTTCCTGCTTGGAGCAACTCCGAAGAAGCAGCAGATCGGTGAGCTGATCGGCGTTGTGGCGTCCGGCCTTGCCATCGGCGGCGTCCTGTATCTTCTGAACACGGCATATGGTTATGGCGGCGCCGAGGTTCCGGCTCCTCAGGCGACTCTGATGAAGATGATCGTGGAAGGGATCATGGGCGGAAATCTTCCCTGGAATCTTGTATTTGTCGGTGTGTTTATGGCGATCGGACTGGAGATCCTGCGGATTCCGGTTATGCCTTTTGCTATTGGCGTGTATCTTCCGATCTATCTGAATGCAACGATTATGATCGGTGGTGTGGTACGCATGCTGATGGACGGCAGGAAAAACGTGGATGGGAAAACGAAGGAGCGGCAGTCTACGGACGGGACGCTGTACTGTGCCGGAATGATTGCGGGCGAGGGACTGGTTGGTATTGCCCTGGCGATCCTGACGGTGTTCGGTGTCAGCCTGGATCTGTCCGGTGTTGTGAATTTTGGTAACATCGGCGGGGTTGTTCTGATGATCCTGATGATCTTAAGTCTGCTTAAGTTCTCTCTATGGAAGAAGCAGAAGAACGGATGAGCAGAAAAAAGAAGGAAAAAAATTATCTGGATCTGGTGCCGGAAAGGGCAGAAGCGCTTTCATGGGAAGCAGGAGAAGACGGGATTCTGGTTCTTCGTGTGGAAAATAAGGGGATTTTCAACCGAATTGCCCAGAAAATGTTCAAAAAGCCAAAGCATACCAACGTACATATGGATAAGTATGGAAGTTTTCTGTGGCCTTTGATCGACGGGGAAAAGACGGTGATGGATCTGGCAAAGCTTCAGAAAGAATTCTTCGGAGAAGAAGTAGAACCGCTGTATCCCAGAATTGTGAAATATTTTCAGATCATGGAGAGTTATCGTTTTATTCATTTTAAGAATTGAGGAATCCGGGGGAGTGCTGTATGATGGAAAAAAGCACTCTCCCATTTTGTGTCTGGTGCGGACGGGGAGCGGATGATTTTGCAGGAAATGTCAGGAGGAGAAGATGGGCAGACGGATGAGATCAAGAATTGCCGCAGTGGGACTGGTGGCGGTTCTTGCCGGTGTGATTGGGATATGCCGCGTGAATAAGAACAACAGGTCCTGTACAGAACAGCTTTTTGCCATGGATACGTTTATGAGTTTTACAGCATATGGGAGAGAGTGTGAAGAAGCGGTTTCGGAGGCGGTTTCGGAGGTGAAACGCCTGGATGCGCTTTTGTCAGCCCAGGATACTTCCAGTGAGGTGGCGGAAATCAACCGCGCCAAAAGGGGAACGCTGTCAGAAGATACCCTGGCAGTCTTTGAAAGGGCAATGGATATTTATGAGGAGACAGGAGGACTGTTTGATTTTACCATCTATCCGCTGATGAAGCTGTGGGGATTTCCGACGCGGGAATACCATGTGCCGGCAGAAGAAGAGATTCAGGCAGTTCTTCCGCAGGTGGATGCATCCGGAGTGCGGCGCAACGGCGACGGAATTGTGCTGGGAGAGGAACAGGAGATTGATTTTGGCGGAATTGCCAAAGGTTATGCTTCTTCACGGATTATGGAGATCTTCCGGTCACATGGGATTACTTCCGGAATGGTTTCCCTTGGCGGAAATGTACAGGTTCTTGGACGCAGGCCGGATCAAAGCCGGTGGCAGGTAGGAATTCAGAATCCAGGCGGCGCACAGGGGGAGGTGCTGGCTGTGGTGGAGGCAGAAGACCAGGCAGTGATCACATCCGGAGGTTACGAACGGTATTTTGAAGAGAATGGAAATACCTATATTCACATCCTCGATCCGCGGACCGGGTATCCTGCGAATGGAGATCTGATATCGGTGACGGTTGTATCAGAAGACGGGACGCTGGCAGATGCACTGTCCACGTCTTTGTATATTATGGGATACAAGGATGCGGTGAAATACTGGCAGGAACACTGGGCAGAATTCGATATGGTGCTGGTTATGGAGCAGGGGGAACTGTACGTGACCGAAGGGCTCAGGGACAGATTCCGGTCAGAAGAAGATTATACCATTCTGACAAAACGGCTGGATGAAGCACCGGGAACATGATACGCAGAGGAAGGAAGAAAAAGAAATATGAGATTTTTACATCTGTCAGATCTGCATCTGGGCAAATCTTTATACGGCGTTTCAATGATCGATCAAAAGGATCAGGAGTTCTGGAAAGACCGGTTTTTGGAAATGACGGAGGAATTACAGCCGGATGCGGTCATCATAGCGGGGGATGTTTATGACAGAAGCGCTCCCTCCGCAGATGCGGTAATGTTGTTCGATGACATGCTGACCCGGCTGGATGCCATGGGAATTCCGGTGCTGATCATTGCCGGAAATCATGATTCCGGACAAAGGCTGTCTTTTGCCGGAGAGATTCTGGCAAAACAGAAGATTCATATTGCGGGAATTCTGGAAAAGGAGATCCGCCATGTGACGATTCAGGAAAAAGACGGATCGGGGGAAGTGACTTTCTGGCTGCTTCCTTACCTGTTTCCCGCTCTTGCGGCACAGAAGCTCGAAGACGATTCCATAGGGGACTATGAGACGGCGGTAAGACGGCTTTTAGAGCGGCAGGATATAGATTTTTCCAGGAGAAACGTGCTGGTATGCCATCAAAATATTACAGCGGATGGAAAAGAGTCCGTAAGGGGCGGTTCTGAATCCATGGTCGGCGGCGTGGGACAGGTTGATTACAGAGTATTTGACGGATTTGACTATGTGGCATTGGGGCATATTCATGCTTCTTACCATGTAGGACGCAGGGAAGTGCGTTATGCAGGATCGCCCCTGTGCTATCACTTTGACGAGACAAAACAGCCGCGCAAGGGACCGCTGCTTGTGGAGATGGGGGAAAAAGGAACGGCAGTTAAAATCGAAATCCGGATCATAGAGCCGCTTCATCCCATGCGGGAGATGAAAGGAATTTATGAAGACGTGAAGCAGGCGGCAGAAGCAGACGCCGGAAAAGGAGAATATCTCCGTATTGTTATAACAGACAGACGGATCACGCCGGAGATATCGGATTTTCTGCGTGAACTGTTCAGAAAACGGGGCAGCGTCGTCATGGAACTGCTTTCGGATTTCAGGGAATCCGGTACAGGAAAAGCTTCAGCGGAGGCACGGAAAAAAGAGAGATCCATTGAGGAATATTTTGCAGAGTTTTATCGGGACCGGATGGCACAGACGGATCCTGAAGAGGCAGATCTTGAACTGTTCCGGTTTGCAGCGGACTGTGCCCGGAAGGCGGAACCGGCAGAGAGCAGGGAAGAAGCCCTGGAGAAGGATGCGGATGATCTGCTGGCGTTTATTCTAAA
The DNA here is from genome assembly GCA_910583615.1 of uncultured Lachnospiraceae bacterium. Lineage (GTDB taxonomy): Bacteria > Bacillota > Clostridia > Lachnospirales > Lachnospiraceae > Hominiventricola. The sequence continues at coordinate 37,626 of CAJTXP010000009.1, forward strand.
ACAGGAGGGATAGGAAATGAGACCTGTTACACTTGATATGACTGCATTTGGTTCTTATGTGAAACTGGAAGAACCGGTTGATTTTCGGAAATTTGAACACAGTCTGTATCTGATCACGGGGGATACAGGGGCCGGAAAGACAACGATATTTGACGGAATCATGTATGCTCTGTATGGAGTGGCCAGCGGCGGGGAGACCGGAAAAAAAGGAAAACAGGAAAAAAGGGACGGAACCTTCCGGACTCCTGAGATGATGCACTGTGATTATGTGGACCGGTCGGTGGATTCGGTGGTCAGACTGACCTTTGAACATATGGGAAAAACGCACACAGTAGAACGGACGATCCATTTTCGGAAAGAGCAGAAAACAGGAGAGTATAAAAAAGCCGTACAGAAAGCGAAATTCTGGGAACAGGACAGGCCTGTCATGGAAAAACCGGAGACGGTTACAAATCGGATTACGGAACTGCTGGGGATGAATGCCGATCAGTTTCGTAAGATAGCTGTGCTTGCCCAGGGGGAATTTAAACGGTTTCTGGATGCTGACAGTGAAACGAAGAATCAGATACTGGGGGATCTGTTTGATAATTCCGCTTATGTTTATTTTCAGGACGTGATCGACAGGGCGGGAATGAAGCTGGAACAGTATCGGCAGACGGAAGGGTTGGACAGGATCAAAAGAGCCATGGAGGATTTCCGGCTGCCGGAGGAAATCAGCGAAGAAGAGAAAGAATGCTGTACAGCAGGACATTCCCGGCTGGAAGAAATTCTTGCGGTTCTGGTAAAAAGGGACAGCAGGCGTAAAAAGGACCTGGAGGGGAGGATCAGAGCCTGCCAGGAACAGGAAAAGGAACTGCATATACAGTCTGGAAAAGCGGAAGAAGAGAACAGAAAACTGGATGAGCTGGATGAAAAAGAAAGGCATTTGGAAGAACTTCAGGAGAGAACGGCAGAGATGGAACAGCTGAAGGAGCAGAAAAACAGGATCAGCGAAGCATTTTACAGCATAAGTCCGGCAAAACAGCTGTATGTGCTTGCAGAAAAAGCGTTTGATCATGCCGACAGGGAAATTGACCGTCTGGAACGAATGCTTGGTGAGCTGGAACAGAAAACAAAGAAGGAAGAGGAGGCACAAAAAGAGTGTGAAGAGGAACACAGGCCTGTCGCCGCGCGGCTGGAAGCGGAGATTCGACAAATAGAAAAAGCGCTTCCCCGATATGAGGACCTGGAGGACAGGCGCCGGGCACAGGGTAAAAATCATGCAGATACAGAAAATGCTGTGAAACAGAGACAGGAGGCGGAGAACCACAGAAAAAGAACAGAAAGCGAGATTGAAAAGCTGGATGAGAAAATAAAAGAATCAGACGGGATTGACGTGAAAGCGGAGCGTCTGCAAAGGGAGTTCGAGAATGCATCGGACCGGTTGAATCAGCTGACTAAAGAAGGCGGAGTAAGAGATCAGGTTAACGATATCTGCCAGCAGGAGCGGAAGCTTTTACAGGAAAAGAAAGCGCTTGGAGAGATTACGGAACAGGCGGGAATTCTGGGAACGGTTTACCATGAGACGTATCAGGCGTTTATCAACGGGCAGGCGGGGATTCTGGCAGGAGAACTGGAGCGGGAACTGTTGGAAAAGAAAGAAGCAGCCTGCCCGGTATGCAGAACGGTGTTTCGCGGCAGCCCGCTGCATCTCTTTGCGGAAGTAACCGAAGAAATACCGAAGCAGGAAGAAGTTGACAGAACAAAGGCAGAATTTGAACGCAGGGAGAGCCAAAGGCAGGAACAGGATAAAAAAGTCATGGGGATGGAGCATGTGCTGTATGAGAGAAAGAAAAGGGTTACGGAGAAGTTAAAAACGCTGAGGCCGGACTGTCCGGACTGGGAGACGCTCTCCGGCAGCGGTTATCTTGAAAAGATTGTTGAGGAACATGAGTCTGCAAGGGAAGAGGCGCACAGCGCCTGCAGAGAAGCGCAGGCGCAGAGAGAAGATCTGATATCCTGGAAAAAACTGCTGGATGAAAAAAGGGAAGAACGGAAGCGCCAGGATCAGGATCTGGAACGCTGTAAACGGCAGGAACAGAATCTGAAAGAGGAAAGAATCAGATTGTCTGCCAGGATTGAAGAACTGAAGAAAATTCTGCGTTATCCGGATAAACAGACTGCAGAGGATCAGAAAAGACAATGGGAACGAGAAAAAGAAGAAAGGCTGGAAAAAATTCAAAAAGCTGCTGAAAGCTTTCGGAAAACGTTAAAGGATTATAATGAGACTGCAGGAGCTTTGGAGACGGAGCAAAAAAGACTGCCGGGGCTTAAGGAGGAAAAGGAAAAGGCGGCAAAGAGTCTGGAAGATAAAATAAGGGCGGGTGGATTTCAGAATCCTGACGAAGTGGAGGATGTTCTGCAGGCAGCAGGAGAGACGGGGGCGGATATAGAAACGTGGCTTGCATCAAAGGATGAAACGATCAGGCACTATAAAAATGATCTGGACAGCACTCGAAATCGTATCAGAGAACTAAAGAAAGAGATGGAAGGCCGGAAAAGACTGGATCTGAACCAGCTGAATGAGCGCATCAAAAATCTGGAAGAAGAACGGGAAAGACTTCAGAGAGAGCGGTCTGTATGTGAAAAGCAGTATGAAAATCATCGAAATACAGCAGAGACTGTACAGAAGGCCGGCCAGGCGCTGAGAAAAACAGAGTCTGCATGGAAAAGAATAAACAGTCTGGCAGATCTGGCAATGGGTAAAAGGAATGCGGCAGGCGGAAAACTGAGTTTTGACAGATATGTTATGGGAGATGTGTTCCAGGAGGTTCTGGAAATGGCGAATCGGCAGCTGGATATCATGAGCGGCGGACGGTATGAGCTGATTCATGAAAGGAATGCAAAAAACCAGAACGCAAAGGCGGGGCTTGAGATATCGGTGCTCGATATGACGACAGGGAAGCAGCGTCCATCTTCCTCCCTGTCCGGCGGCGAATCATTTTTTGTGTCGCTTTCGCTGGCTCTGGGGCTGTCTGACGTGGTCCAGAACCATGCAGGAGGAAAGCAGCTGGACGCTCTGTTTATTGATGAAGGATTTGGCTCGCTTGACAGCGATGTGTTAGACCGGGCGCTGTCGGTTTTGAATCAGCTGACAGAAGGAAGGCGTCTGGTCGGGATTATTTCTCATGTGCCCAGACTGAAGGAAAGCATACCTCAGCAGATCAGAGTGAAAAACAGCGAAAAGGGGAGCAGTCTCAGGATCATAAATTAAGGGAGCCGGGGTGCAGCCGTTCTTCTTTTGCTGTCTATACCTGCTGGATTCCGGAGATGTCTGAATCGATCATCATGGAATAATTGGTGTAGTAGACGACAAATCCGGGTCTTGAGCCATTTGGCTTTTTCACATGTTTTTTCTCAACATAGTCCACCTCTACTTTGTCGGCGCCCCGGTTACTGGAGTAGTAGGCAGCAAGCCTTGCCGCTTCTTCAAATGTGCTGTCCGGAAGTTCGTCGCCGTTGGTCTGGACGATCACATGAGAACCAGGCGCGCCTTTTGCGTGGAACCACCAGTCATTTCCTTTTGCAGTCTGGAAGGTCAGTTCCTCATTCTGCAGATTGTTTTTTCCCACATACATGTGGTAACCGTCGCCTGAAATATAGTGAAAGGGCTTTGAAGTGATTTTCGGGCGCCTGCTGCCCGGATTTCTCTTCCGGATATAGCCGGATTCCATCAGTTCTTCTCTGATCTGAATCAGGTCCTCTTCCTGAAGGGCAATATCCAGCGCAGTCTGGACAGAACGCAGGTGTTCGATTTCAGCATGGGTTTCTTTCAGAAGCGTAGTGACGGCTTCGTGGGTTCTCTTCAGTTTTCCATATTTCTCAAAATATTTTTTGGCATTTTCCTGGATCGGGATCTGAGGGTCCAGGGGAACTGTGATCATTTCGCCTGTATAATAATTCAGCACTTCAAAATTTTTACTTCCCTGTTCTACTCCATATCCGTACGTATTGATCAGTTCCCCGTAGATCCGGTATTTTTCACGTTTTTCTGTATCTTTTAACTGTTTTGCCTGCAGATCGTATTTTTTCACATTCCGCTCCAGAGCAGTCTGCACGATCCGGCGCAGGTCTGTGGATTTCTGACGGATACGGGTCAGCATGTTTTTCTCTGCATAATACCGTTCCAGAAGGCTGGAGACGGATGAAAATGTTTCTTTCCGGCAGTGGTTATAAACCGTGAGCGGAAGACAGGAAAATTCCACCGGGATTTTTCCGTCATAATAAATGGCCGGTTCACAGTCACCGGAGCGGACCGGCTCCAGAAACCGGAGGAAAGTCCGGTACAGATGGATCAGTTCTGGCTGCTCATAAGAATTCGCCGGCCGGTCGGAATCCAGAAAAGCCCGGGCGCAGATTTCTTCTGCTGCGATGGGGCTTAAACCTGTAAGGGAAGTATAGAGCGCTTTGGAAAGCTTTGCCGCTTTTTTCCCCACCAGTCCGGTAAAATTTTCTTCGGAAATGGTCAGAGGATTGGCTTTTTCCTGAGTATCCGGAATAAAATATGTCCGCCCGGGCAGAACTTCCCGGACGGAACTCATCTGGGCGGATACATGTTTGATACTGTCAATGATCTGATCGGTGTCTGTACAGAATATAATATTGCTGTGTTTTCCCATGATCTCCACAATCAGGTATTTCCGGCACAGATCGCCCATCTCATCCAGATGTTCGATTTCAAACCGCAGAATCCGCTCCAGAGAAGGCTGCGTAACCGACAGGATACGTCCGCCGCTGATGTGTTTCCGAAGCAGCATGCAGAAGTTCGGCGCCGTCATGGGGCCGGGCTTGTTTCCCTCCGTCAGATAGATTAGAGGAAGGCCTGCGTCTGCCGAAAGAAGAAGCCGGAAATTTCCCTCTCTGGATTTTACAGTCAGAAGGAGCTCATCAGCCTCCGGCTGTGCGATTTTTGAGATTCGCCCGCCGGTCAGCTTTTCCTGTAATTCATGTGCGATGCATGCGATTGTAATGCCGTCAAATGCCATAATGTCGTCTCCTGTTTTATATGTTGCGTTACTTTTCACACCTACGCCGTCCGGACGCCTGTCGGGGCAGATAAGTCTTCCAGACCCCGCTTGCGCTTAATGAAGGGACGCAGCGGTACTAAGGGCGCAAAACACGCGCCCTAAGGACCGGCGCCCTTCAATGGGTCTGGAAGGCTTATCTGCCCCACCAGGCTGAACACTGGCCGACGTGTGAACAGTAACACTATGTTGCTGCAGATACGCTTTCCTGTACCATTATAATTGACAAGATTTAGAAAATCAACTATAATAAAAACGATTACGGCGGATACATGCAGCGCCAAAACAACGAGGATGATTGGTATGATAAATAGTATGACCGGCTTCGGCCGCTGTGAGGTTTCAGAAGGAGACCGTAAAATTACCGTTGAGATGAAGTCCGTGAATCATCGTTATCTGGACGTAAGCATGAAGATGCCGAAGAAGCTGAATTTTTTCGATTCGTCCATCCGCGCCATTCTGAAAAAATACATTCAGAGGGGAAAGGTGGACATCTATATCAGCTATGAAGATATGAGCGAGGGCAATGCAGCGCTGACCTATCATCCGGGGATTGCCGCTCAGTATGTGGAATATTTCCGCCGGATGGAAGAACAGTTTAATCTGAAAAATGACATGCAGGTGTCTGTTCTTGCACGCTGTCCGGAGGTTTTTGTGATGGAGGAGCAGCAGGAGGATGAAAAAGAGATCCGGCATCTTCTGGAGCAGGCAGTCTGCGGAGCCTGTGAGAGATTTGTGGAGGCGCGTGCCCGGGAGGGAGAGGCGCTGAAGGAGGATCTGATTCAGAAGCTGGACGGGATACTGGAGACAGCCGGAGTGATTGAAGAACGTTTTCCGCAGATTCTGGCAGAATACCGGCAGAAGCTGGAAGCAAAAGTACGGGAGCTGCTCGCGGATGCGCAGGTCGACGAGAATCGGATTGTGACTGAAGTGACAATATTTGCGGATAAAATATGCGTGGATGAAGAGATCGTGCGTTTGAAAAGCCATGTGGAGGCGATGAAGTCTGCACTTAAGACAGGCGGAAGCATTGGGCGGAAGCTGGATTTCATTGCACAGGAGATGAACCGGGAGGCGAACACGACCCTGTCCAAGGCAAACGATCTGGAAGTGTCCAACTGTGCGATTGATCTTAAGACTGCAATTGAGAAGGTGCGCGAACAGATTCAGAATATAGAATAGGATAGAATATGGCAAGAGAGGGAATATTGATTGTGGTATCCGGTTTTTCCGGCGCCGGAAAAGGTACGATCATGAAGGAACTGACGGGCAGGCATGAGCAGTATGCGCTGTCTGTTTCAGCGACGACTCGTGAGGCAAGGCCGGGAGAAAAAGAGGGAAAGGATTACTTTTTCAAAAGCAGAGAAGATTTTGAACGGATGATCGAAGAGGGCGCACTGATCGAATATGCGCGTTATGTGGGGAACTACTATGGCACACCCAAAGCCTATGTGGAGGAGATGCTTCTAAGCGGGAAAGATGTAATCCTGGAGATTGAGATTCAGGGAGCGCGTAAGATTCGGGAACAGTTTCCGAATGCGGTGCTTTTGTTTGTAACGACGAAAGATGCGCAGGTGTTGCGGGAAAGACTGAAAAAGAGAGGAACGGAGAGCCGGGAAGTGATTCAGAAACGGCTTTTAAGAGCTGTGCAGGAGTCGGAGGGAATCGAAGAATATGATTATCTGGTAGTTAATGACGAACTGAATGCCTGCGTTGCAGAGATTCATTCCATCATTGAGAGTGAGCATCGGAAGATCCGTTATAATATGGAGCTTGTGAACAGAGTGAGAGAAGAACTCAGAAGTTTTTCGAAAGGAGAATGATTTATGCTACATCCGTCTTATACAGACTTAATGAGAACCATCAACAGCGAGGCAGAAGGTGATACGCCAACCGTAAACAGCAGGTATTCCATCGTTCTGGCGACAGCCAGGAGAGCGAGACAACTGATTGCAGGAGAGGAGGCATATGTAGACAGCAGGGGAAAGAAGCCGCTTTCCATTGCGGTGGAGGAAGTCAGCAAAGGGTTTGTGACGATTGAACCGGAGACGGAAGAGGCGGAAGCGGAAGATGCTTCCGTTGAAGAAAGCCTGGCGGAAGACCAGGCGGATACTATGGACTGGGAGGAAGAGCAATGATTGTAAGAGAAGGCAAGAGCGTATTCAAAGGAGTTGCCATTGGCAGTATTTTCGTGTATCGGAAGGCTGAAAAGGCAGTCAGCAAAGTAGAGATCGAAGATACTGCAGCGGAGCTTGCCCGTTTTGAGGCAGCGAAAGAAAAAGCCATGGGGCAGCTGAAAGGACTTTATGAGAAGGCCCGGGTAGATGTTGGGGAAGAAGAGGCAATGATTTTCGACGTTCATCAGATGCTTCTGGACGATCTGGATTATAATGAGTCCATCACCGGCATTATTGAAAATGACAGGATGAATGCAGAGTACGCAGTGTTCATGACCGGTGAGCAGATGGCGGCCATGTTCCTGAGCATGGAAGACGACTATATGAGAGGCCGGGCAGCGGATATTCATGATATATCAGACCGTCTGATCTCGATCCTGAACGGAACGCAGGTAAGCCCGGAGGCAATGCCGGAACCGGTTATCATCGTGGCTGAAGATCTGGCGCCCAGTGAGACGGTGCAGTTTGACAAGAGCAAGCTTCTTGCGATTGTAACCCAGAAGGGTTCGGCCAACTCTCATACGGCAATTCTTGCCAGAACGATGAATATTCCGTCGCTTGTGACAACGGATATTGAAGTTGATCAGGAATACCATGGAAGGCAGGCCATCGTAGACGGCTTTGCAGGCCTGATCTACATTGATCCGGATGATGAGACCATGGCAAAACTGGTGGAGAAAAAGAAGAAGGCAGATGAGCAGAGAGCGCTTCTTCAGGAGATGAAGGGGAAGGAGACTGTCACAAAGGCAGGTAAGCATATTCATCTGTATTCCAATATTGGCGGCGTCAATGATGTAGATGCAGTTCTGGAGAATGATTCAGAAGGTATCGGACTGTTCCGCAGCGAGTTTTTGTACCTTGGATGCGATGATTATCCAAGTGAAGAGGTACAGTTTGATGCGTATAAGACGGTTCTGTCCCGGATGGAGGGCAAAAAAGTCATTATCCGTACGCTGGATATTGGTGCGGACAAACAGATTGATTATTTTGATCTTCCAAAGGAAGATAATCCGGCCCTTGGCTATCGTGCGATCCGTATCTGTCTGACCCGGAAAGAGGTGTTTAAGACACAGCTTCGTGCGCTGTTCCGTGCGTCTGCGTTCGGTAATCTGGGAATTATGTTCCCGATGATTATTTCTGTAAAGGAGATCGAACAGATCAAGGAGATCGTGGAGGAAGTGAAGCTGGAGCTGGCAAGAGAGGATATTGCTACGGGAGAAGTAGAACTTGGCATTATGATTGAGACTCCGGCAGCAGCAGTTACCAGCGATCTGCTGGCGCCCCATGTGGATTTTTTCAGTATTGGAACCAATGACCTGAGTCAGTACACGCTGGCAATCGACCGTCAGAATCAGTCTCTGGACAATTTCTTTGATCCTCATCATGAGGCGATTCTGCGTCTGATCCAGATGACCATCGAGAATGCGCATAAGTACGGCGCATGGTGCGGAATCTGCGGTGAGCTGGGAGCAGATGAGGAACTGACGGCGAAGTTTGTTCAGATGGGTATCGACGAGCTGTCCGTATCTCCGGGATATACGCTGGAGCTTAGAAAACGGATCCGCGAGTGCTGATCCTGCGGTGTCCGGCGTTTGAAACATGCAGGACTTTGCAGTTGTTTATGCAGTCAATAAAATAAAAATTTAAATAAAAGGAGAAAAAAGACATGAAATCATTTACTTACACCATTCAGGATGAACTTGGAATCCATGCAAGACCGGCAGGAATGCTTGCAAAAGCGGTAGCAGGTTACAAGAGTGTTGTGACTCTTGACAACGGAACCAAGAAGGCAGACGCCAAGAGACTGATGGCAATTATGAGCATGGGAGTAAAGAAGGGACATACGGTTACCGTAACAGTGGAAGGTGAAGACGAGGATGCAGCAGCAGCAGCGCTCGAGGAATTCTTCAAGACCAACCTGTAAAAACGGGAAATCATCAGGCTGCCGCAGGATGCGGCAGCCTCTTCCTTTGTATGAATAAAGCGGCTTTTGACGGGAATATGATAAAGGACGGGAAAGATGTCCATACTAAGTAAAAAAGATCTGGAGGTATCAATGACCATAGAACAACTGGAAGCTTACAAGATGATACAAAAAGAGCAGATTCCGGAGCTGAATTCCACCGGATATCTGCTGAAGCATAAAAGGACCGGTGCGAGAGTGGCGCTGCTTGAAAATGAAGATGAGAATAAAGTATTTACCATCGGGTTTCGCACGCCGCCGTCAGACAGTACAGGAGTACCGCATATTATGGAACATTCCGTGCTCTGCGGTTCTGAAACATATCCGGTGAAAGATCCCTTTGTGGAACTGGTGAAAGGGTCTTTGAATACATTCCTGAACGCCATGACTTATCCGGACAAGACCGTATATCCGGTAGCAAGCTGTAATGACCAGGATTTCCAGAATCTGATGCATGTCTATCTGGACGCCGTCTTCCATCCCAATATCTACCGGGAAGAAAAGATCTTCCGGCAGGAGGGCTGGCACTATGAACTGGAATCGGAAAAGGAACCGGTGATTTATAATGGTGTTGTCTATAATGAGATGAAAGGGGCATTTTCTTCTCCGGAAGATATGCTGGATCGTGAGATTATGACGACGCTGTACCCGGATACGCCTTATTTTTACGAATCAGGCGGAGATCCGAAGCATATTCCGGAGCTTACGTATGAGGATTTTCTTGCATTTCATAAAAAGTTCTATCATCCATCCAACAGTTATATTTATTTATATGGAAATATGGATATGGCAGAAAAGCTGGAATGGATAGATAAGCATTATCTGAGCAGATATGAATATCTTGACGTCGATTCTACCATTGCAAAACAGGATTCCTTTGACTGTATGAGAGAGCGGACGGTGGACTATCCGATTTCGGCAGGAGAGTCCGTGAAGAATCAGGCGTACCTGTCCTACAGCGCAGTGGTTGGGGACTCTCTGGATCCGGAACTGTATCTGGCTTTTCAGGTGCTGGAGTATGCGCTTCTGTCCGCGCCGGGCGCACCTTTAAAACAGGCGCTTCTGGATGCGGGTATTGGAAAGGATATCCTGAGCTCTTATGAAAACGGGATCGCACAGCCGTATTTTTCAGTGATTGCAAAAAATGCGGATGTTGAACAGAAGGATGCTTTCTTAGATACGATTCGCAGAACGCTGACAGAGATCGCAGAGAACGGATTTGACAGAAAGGCTCTTCAGGCCGGACTTAACTTTTATGAATTCCGTTATCGGGAGGCTGATTTTGGAAACTATCCCAAAGGGCTTATGTATGGGCTTCAGATGTTTGACAGCTGGCTTTATGATGAGACAAAACCGTTTCTTCATCTGATCGCGCTGGACAACTTTGCAGTGTTAAAAGACAGGATGAACAGCGGATATTTTGAAGGTCTGGTAAAGACCTGGCTGTTGGATAATACGCATACGGCGCTTCTGATCCTAAGGCCGGTACCGGGACTGGAGGCGCAGGAGGGAGAACGGGTCGCTCAGTTGCTTCGGAAATACAAAGAAGGGTTGAGTGCGGATGAGACAAAGAAGCTGATCAAACATACCCATGAGCTGAAGGCGTATCAGGACGAACCGTCTTCCCCGGATGCGCTGCAGAAGATTCCCATGCTGAAGCGGGAGGACATTAAAAGAAAGATCAGGCCGTTTGTCAATACAGAACTGTGTGTTGATCAAACGATACTTCTGCATCAGGATATTTTCACGAATGGGATCAGCTATATCCGCCTGCTCTTTGACGCAGAACGACTTCCGGCATCCCTCATTCCCTATATGGGAATCCTGAAACATGTACTCGGGTTTGTGGATACGGAGAATTACAGTTACGGCGAGCTGTTCAATGAGATCAACTGCCATACCGGCGGGATTGGTCCGGCCATCAATCTTTATGGAAACATGCAGGAGCGGGAGAAGTACCGCGTGATGTTCGAACTGAAGACGAAGGTGCTTTCAGAAAAGACGGATTTTGCGTTTGCCATGATGCGTGAAATTCTGCACCGGACAAAACTGACGGATAAAAAAAGGCTGTATGAGATCGTGGCACAGTTAAAATCCAGGCTTCAGATGTATCTGACTTCTTCCGGACATTCGGCGGCGGCCATGCGTGCAATGGCAGGCTTTTCCGCATCTGCACGGTTGAATGACCGGATAAACGGGATTGCTTTTTACCAGATGATAGAAGATCTGGAGCGGAATTTTGAGGAACGCTCCGATGATCTGATCCGGAAGCTTTCTCAGGTGATGCGGTACGTTCTGCGTCCGGAATGCCTGACGGTGAGCTGTACTTCCGGACAGGAAGGGATCGAGGCAGTAAAAAAAGAAATTCCGGCATTGAAGAAGGCTTTGTATACAGAACCGCTTCCGGAGTTTTCCGGACAGGAAGAAGAAAAGCTTCAGGTGCAGAAAGAAGGGATCAAGACGCCCTCTGCAGTTCAGTATGTGGCGCGTGCGGGACATATCGGCAGCTATCACGGAGCATACCGGATCTTGAAAGTAATTCTGAGTTATGATTATCTGTGGATCCAGGTCCGGGTTAAGGGCGGCGCATACGGCTGCATGAGCGGATTTGGAATCTATGGGGACAGCTATCTGGTATCTTATCGAGATCCGAATCTCGGGCAGACCAATGAGGTGTTTGAAAAAACAGCAGACTATGTGGAACGGTTTGATGCAGATGAGAGGGATATGACCAGATATATCATCGGCACCATCAGCGAGATGGATACTCCGCTTACTCCTGCGGCAGAGGGGGCCAGATCCATGTCTGCATGGATGACTCATACGACAGAAGAAGTCCTGCAGAAAATCAGAGATGAGGTGCTGGATGCATCGCCGGCGGACATCCGCGCACTGGCCGGCGGGATTCGGGAACTTCTGGCAGAGGAAAGTTTCTGCGCAATTGGAAATGAAAACCGTATCGAGAAGGAAAAGGAACTGTTCGATCAGACGTTCAGCCTCTTTCATTCTTAATGCTCCGGAACAGAAAGTGATACAGATATGAACGAACAGAAAAAATCCGGCTTTGCTACTTTGATCGGAAGGCCGAATGTGGGAAAATCCACACTGATGAACCAGCTTATCGGACAGAAAATTGCCATTACCTCTCATAAACCTCAGACGACCAGGAACCGGATTCAGACGGTCTATACTTCGGAAAAGGGGCAGATCGTGTTTCTGGATACGCCGGGGATTCACAAAGCAAAGAATAAACTGGGCGAATATATGGTGGATGTGGCGGAGCGTACTTTGAAGGAGGTGGATGTGGTGCTCTGGCTGGTGGAGCCCACCACCTTTATCGGAGCAGGAGAGCGTCATATTGCAGAGCAGCTTGCCAGGATCAGCACTCCGGTGATCCTGGTCATCAATAAGATCGATACGGTGAAAAAGGAAGAGGTGTTTGCCTTTATTGACGCATACCGGAAGATACTGGATTTTGCAGAAATCATTCCGGTGTCGGCTCTGAAAGGAACAAACAGCGGGACGCTGATCGAACTGATCTACAAGTATCTTCCTTATGGCCCTATGTTTTATGATGAAGATACGGTAACGGACCAGCCGCTGCGTCAGATCACGGCGGAACTGATACGGGAAAAAGCGCTGAAGCTTCTGGACGAAGAGATTCCCCATGGAATTGCGGTCTCCATTGACATTATGAAGCAGCGCATCAGAGGGAAGCTGTGGGATATTGAGGCCACTATCATCTGCGAGAGGGCGTCCCATAAAGGCATTATTATAGGAAAAGGCGGAGCCATGCTTAAAAAGATCGGTTCCGCTGCCCGTTATGAGATTGAGAAACAGCTGGAAGCGAAGGTGAACTTAAAGCTCTGGGTGAAAGTAAAGAAGGACTGGAGAGATTCTGACTTCCTTATAAAAAATTTTGGATATGACAAGAAAGAAGTATAGGACGTGTCCGCTCCGGGGATTCTAAGGTTACACAGAACAGAGGAAGCGGAGGTTCAAAAGATGGACAGTTGGAATCAGTTTGCACACACCGGAGATATACGAGATTATCTAGCCTACAAGACAGAAGAAGTGAAGGCGGGGAGGATGGGAGAAAAGCATGAGCAGCCAGATCTGTACAGTGACCGGTATCGTTTTGTCTGCCGCACCGGTGGGAGAATATGACAAACTGGTGACTCTTTTGACAAAAGAACGGGGAAAACTCCGTGTTTTTGCAAAGGGAGCGAGAAGGCCGGGCAATCCGCTGATGGCGGCTGCAAATGTATTTGCATTCGGAGAATTTCAGATTTATGAGGGAAGAAGTTCTTCAGGGATCTCTCAGGCATCCATAAAAAACTACTTTGGAGAGCTGATGAAGGATTTTGAAGGAGCCTGTTTCGGACAGTATTTTCTGGAATTTGCGGATTATTATACGAGGGAAAATGCGGATGGATGTGATTATCTGCGTCTGGTTTACCAGTCTCTGCGCGCGCTGTCTGTTCCGTCTCTTCCGCGGACTCTGGTGAGGTACATATATGAGCTGAAAGCCATGGTTTTCAGCGGTGAATGTCCTCAGACTTTTGAGCAGTTTCAAAGCTGGAACCTGCATGAGTCTACCCTTTATGCGCTTCAGTATGTGGCGGCGTCTCCGGTGGAGAAGCTTTATACTTTTGCGCTTCGGGATGAAGTGCTTCTGGAGTTTGCAAAAGTGATTACCTGGCTTCGGGAACATTACGTGGAGCACAGGTTTAAGTCGCTGGAAATACTTGAAACTTGTATGTAGAGAGTGTATAATGTTCGCGTATGGCAATGAGCAGTGTACAGGGCGGAGCCTGCAGGCGGGATGGAGCGAGGCGAAGTCGGGCTGCACTGTGAACAGAAGTGAGTGATACTTCTCTTTAACACATACGCCGAGGAGGAAAACTGAATGAAAAAATGTGTAACAATTCTGTGTGCTCTGTTTCTGGTACTTCCCATGGCTGCCTGCGGTTCATCCTTTGACCCTTCTGTGACATCTCTGTATGTTCAGAAAAATGGAGAACTTACATATGCGGTCGTGGAAAGCTTTGAAAAGGAATATTACAGTCTGTCTGAGTTTCAGTCCATGATTGACCGGGAAGTGGAGAGCTGTAACAGCAACTACAGCGAGCCGGCCATATCGGTCGAACGTCTGGAAGTGGAGAACGGAACTCTGTACCTTCTGCTGAACTTTTCGAACGCAGAGGCCTACAGCAGCTATAATGAGGAATACTGTTTTGTCGGTACCATAGAGGAGGCTCTGGGTGTCGGGCAGTCATTCGACCTTCTGTTTAAAGATGCTGATTATGAAGAGTGTACGACAGCAGAGGTGACGGAAAAAAAGGACAATCAGGTGTTGATTTTGCAGAATGAAGGAATTGTCCAGTTGGAGAAGCCTGTAAAATACGTCAGTAATAATGTGGAGATCATATCGGATCATATGGTTGAGGTCATGCCCATTGAAGAAGAGGATGAGTATGCATATATCATAACTTATTGAACGTCAGCAGTTCAATAAGGGTGTATTAATTTCAAAAAGTGAGGAGATAAGTGAATGGAAAAGACGATGGACAAAATTGAGGCTCTGGCAAAAAACCGCGGGTTCGTATATCCGGGCAGCGAGATCTACGGCGGTCTTGCCAATACCTGGGATTATGGCAATCTGGGCGTGGAGTTGAAAAACAATGTAAAAAAAGCATGGTGGCAGAAGTTCGTACAGGAGAATCCCTATAACGTGGGTGTGGACTGTGCGATTCTGATGAATCCGCAGACCTGGGTCGCTTCCGGCCATCTGGGCGGATTTTCTGATCCCCTGATGGACTGCAAGGCGTGCAAGGAGCGTTTCCGCGCGGATAAGCTGATCGAAGACTATATGTCGGAAAACGGGATCGAGATCGAGGGTTCCATCGACGGCTGGTCTCAGGAAGAGATGAAAAAGTATATCGACGAGCATGAGATCGTCTGCCCCAGCTGCGGCAAGAAGGATTTTACGGACATCCGCCAGTTCAACCTGATGTTCAAGACCTTCCAGGGAGTGACCGAGGATGCAAAGAATACGATCTATCTCCGCCCGGAGACTGCGCAGGGTATCTTTGTCAATTTTAAAAATGTTCAGAGAACTTCACGTAAGAAAGTACCGTTCGGCATCGGCCAGATCGGAAAATCCTTCCGCAACGAGATCAGCCCCGGAAACTTTACCTTCCGTACCCGTGAGTTCGAGCAGATGGAACTGGAGTTTTTCTGCAAGCCCGGCACAGATCTGGAATGGTTCCAGTACTGGAGAGGTTTCTGCCGTGACTGGCTCTTAAGCCTTGGTATCAAGGAAGAGGAGATGAGGCTTCGCGACCATTCTCCGGAGGAGCTGTGCTTCTACAGCAAGGGCACCACGGACATCGAGTTCCTGTTCCCGTTTGGCTGGGGAGAACTGTGGGGGATTGCTGACCGTACAGATTACGACCTGACGCAGCATCAGGACGTGTCCGGCGAGGATATGAGCTATTTTGACGATGAGATCAAAGAGAAATATATTCCTTATGTGATCGAGCCGTCTCTGGGTGCGGACCGGGTGGTTCTGGCATTCCTCTGCTCTGCGTATGATGAAGAAGAACTGGAAGGCGGCGATATGAGGACCGTGCTTCGTTTCCATCCTGCGCTGGCGCCTGTGAAGATCGGCGTGCTCCCTCTGTCCAAAAAGCTGGCGGAGGGCGCTGAGAAGATCTACACGCAGCTTTCGAAAAAATATAACTGTGAATATGACGACAGGGGAAATATCGGGAAACGCTACCGCCGTCTGGACGAGATCGGGACGCCGTTCTGCGTAACTTATGATTTCGAATCGGAGGCCGACGGATGCGTGACCGTCCGCGACCGAGACACCATGGCGCAGGAAAGAGTGAAGATCGACGAACTGGATGCGTATTTTGCAGACAAATTTACGTTTTGACGTGTCGCTTTTCATGGGGGAGTGTCCGAGACACTCCACACAGTGCTGCAGAGCACAAAGGCACAGGACGCAGACCGCCCATCCCGTGAAAAGTAACTTTATCGTGGCCGAATTTTTTATAAAAAAGTCTTTCTTTTAGCTGTATTTATTGCTATAATTTAACAGTTGGGTACCATATTTACCAAAATATAAATTTACACTCCAGGAGGTTGTTAAAATGAGCGAATTAAAAGGTGCAATGATTATCGGACAGTCCGGCGGTCCGTCTTCTGTTATCAATGCAAGCTGCTACGGCGCGATCAAGGCGGGTCTTGACGCTGACTGCATCACGAAAGTTTACGGCGCTGCCAACGGAATCGTGGGCGTGCTGAACGACAGGCTTTACATTATGGACGAGGAAGATCCGGAGGAGCTGGCGATTATGAAATATACGCCGTCCTCTGCGCTGGGTTCCTGCCGTTACAAGATTGCAGATCCGGATGAGGATGAGACGGATTACAAGAAGATTCTTGAGATTTTCAAGAAATATGACGTGCGTTATTTCTTCTACAACGGTGGAAATGATTCCATGGATACCTGCAATAAGATTTCCAAATATATGAAAAAGGTTGGTTACGACTGCCGCGTCATGGGGATCCCAAAGACGATCGACAACGACCTGTTCGGTACGGATCATTGTCCGGGATTTGCTTCCGCAGCCAAATACATTGCCACCTCTCTGGTAGAGATTTATCAGGATTCCCACGTATACGACAAGGGACAGGTGACGATCGTTGAGATTATGGGACGCCATGCCGGCTGGCTGGCAGGAGCGGCTTCTCTGGCAGGAGTGGCTGGATATCCGGCGGATCTGGTATATCTTCCGGAGGTTGATTTCAACATGGACGAGTTCCTCGAGGATGTGAAGAAGATCTGGGATGCCAACAAGAACGTGATCGTAGCGGTTTCCGAGGGCATTCACTATGCAGACGGCAAGTTTGTATCTGAGGCGGAGACTTCCGCAACCGACGGCTTCGGACATGCGCAGCTTGGCGGCCTTGCTGTGAAGCTGGGCGATGTGGTGAAGAATGCCATTCCGGGCGTAAAGGTGCGTCCCATTGAGCTTTCTCTGCTGCAGCGCTGTGCAGAGCACTGTGCTTCTCAGACGGATTCCGACGAATCCTTCATGGCAGGTCAGACGGCAGTCAACGAGGCGATCAAGGGCACTACCGACAAGATGGTAGGCTTCAAGTGCACCAGAGACGAGAACGGCTATCGGTGTGAGGCAGATCTTCTGGATCTTTCCAAGGTGGCGAACTTTGAGAAGAAGGTTCCGGTGGAATGGATCAATGAGAGAGGCAACAATGTATCGGACGAGTTCGTGAAATACGCGCTGCCGCTGATCCAGGGCGAGATTCAGATGAAGAAGGAAAACAGCCTTCCCCGGTTTGTGAAACTGAAAAAAGTCGTCGCGAAATAAAAAAGACGGTGTGAATCATAAGAGAAGGAAGCTGTGCATGGATATCTGTGCACAGTTTTCCTTTTGTTTGGCAGACGGAAGCGGTTTTTGCCCTTTTTGTTAAAAGTTTGTCAAAAAGTGAGTAGAAAACGGGGGTGCTGTAAAAATAGATTGTGAAAACAGCACAAAATATGTTGACTTTCGTTTGAAATATGGTATGATATTCATGTGCGCAGAGATAGCCACACGGCTGTGAACTGTGCTGTTTTTTTGTGTGCAGGGATTCCGGGCGCGAAGCGGGCGTCCGGCAGTATGTGTTTCTGCGCAGTGGGCAGGGGAACGACCTTGTCTGATTTTATACTATATATTTTAGTTAGGAGGGCATTCAATGGCAAAATGGGTGTATCTTTTTAAAGAAGGAGATGCCAGCATGAGAAACCTGCTGGGCGGCAAAGGGGCGAATCTGGCAGAGATGACAAACCTTGGTTTACCGATTCCGCAGGGATTTACCGTAACTACAGAGGCTTGTACGGATTATTATGAGAGCGGCGAGCGCATCTCCCATGAGGTGGAGGAGCAGATCATGGCTGCGCTTGTATTCCTGGAGGGACTTCAGGGAAAGAAATTCGGCGATACGGAGGATCCGCTTCTGGTGTCCGTCCGTTCCGGCGCGAGAGCTTCCATGCCTGGTATGATGGATACGATCCTGAATCTGGGTCTGAACGATGTATCGGTGGAAGGCTTTGCAAAGAAGACCGGCAATCCGAGATTTGCGTATGATTCTTACCGCAGATTTATCCAGATGTATTCGGATGTTGTTATGGAGGTTCCCAAGTCCTATTTTGAGAAGATCATTGATGAGGTGAAAGAGGCCAAAGGTGTTCATTATGATACCGAACTGACCGCAGAGGACCTGAAGGAACTGATCGGCAGATTTAAGGCTGTCTATAAAGAGGCGAAGCAGGAAGACTTCCCGCAGGATCCGAAGGAACAGCTCATGGGTGCCGTGAAGGCAGTGTTCCGTTCCTGGGACAACCCCCGTGCCATTGTATACCGCCGTATGAATGATATCCCGGGCGACTGGGGAACCGCAGTGAACGTACAGGCCATGGTATTTGGAAATATGGGCGATACGTCCGGAACCGGCGTGGCGTTTACCCGTAACCCGTCTACCGGCGAGAAGGGCATCTTCGGCGAGTACCTGATCAATGCCCAGGGCGAGGACGTGGTGGCAGGTGTTCGTACGCCGCAGCCCATCACCAAGCTGGCAGAGGATCTTCCGGAGTGCTACGAGCAGTTCATGAAGATTGCAAATAAACTGGAAAACCACTACCGCGATATGCAGGATATGGAGTTTACGATTCAGGAAGGACATCTGTATTTCCTGCAGACCCGCAACGGCAAGAGAACCGCTCCGGCAGCGCTTCAGATTGCCTGCGACATGGTGGATGAAGGCATGATTACAAGAGAAGAGGCAGTGCTTCGTATTGAAGCGAAGTCTCTGGACCAGCTGCTGCATCCGACTTTCGATACGGCTGCTCTGAAAGCCGGAGAAGTGATTGGCGAGGCTCTTCCGGCGTCTCCGGGAGCTGCGGCAGGTAAGGTTTACTTTACGGCAGAGGATGCGAAGGCAGCCAACGAGGCAGGAGAGAGAGTGATCCTTGTCCGCCTGGAGACTTCTCCGGAGGACATTGAGGGTATGCATGCGGCGCAGGGTATCCTGACGGTTCGCGGCGGTATGACCAGCCACGCAGCGGTGGTTGCGCGCGGTATGGGAACCTGCTGCGTATCCGGATGCGGCGAGATCAAGATCTCGGAAGAAGAGAAATGGTTCGAGCTGGGCGGACATCATTTTGTGGAGGGCGATTACATCTCCCTGGATGGCACCACTGGTAAGATCTACAAGGGCGATATCCCGACGAAGGAAGCTTCCATCACCGGCAACTTCCAGAGAATCATGGGATGGGCAGACAAGTTCCGCCGCCTGAGCGTACGTACCAATGCAGATACGCCGGCAGATACGGCCAATGCAGTTCGTCTCGGCGCAGAAGGAATCGGCCTGTGCCGTACCGAACACATGTTCTTCAATCCGGAGCGTATTCCGAAGATCCGCAAGATGATTCTTTCCGACAATCAGGAAGCGAGAGAGGCGGCTCTTATGGAACTGCTTCCGTTCCAGAAGGAAGACTTCAAGGCAATGTACAAGGCTCTGAAGGGAAGACCGATGACGGTCCGTTACCTGGATCCGCCTCTGCATGAGTTTGTTCCCACCGAGGAAGAGGACATCAAGGCGCTGGCGGCAGACATGGGCCTGTCCGCGGCAGACGTAAAGGCAAAATGCGACGAGCTTCATGAGTTCAACCCGATGATGGGCCATCGTGGATGCCGTCTGGCAGTTACCTATCCGGAAATCGCAAAGATGCAGACCCGTGCGGTTATGGAAGCGGCGATCGAAGTGGAGAGAGAAGAAGGATTTGATATCGTACCGGAGATCATGATCCCGCTGGTAGGCGAGCGCAAGGAGCTGAGCTTCGTTAAGAAGATCGTGGAAGAGACTGCAGAGCTTGTGAAGAAGGAAAAAGGAAGCGACATCCAGTATCATATCGGTACGATGATCGAGATCCCGCGTGCGGCGCTGACGGCAGACGAGATCGCCAAGGAAGCAGAGTTCTTCTCCTTTGGTACCAACGACCTGACCCAGATGACCTTCGGCTTCTCCCGTGACGATTCCGGCAAGTTCCTGGATTCCTACTACAAGGCGAAGATCTACGAGTCCGATCCGTTCGCTCGTCTGGATCAGACAGGCGTGGGCAAACTGGTGGAGATGGCGGCGAAACTTGGACGCCAGACCAGGCCGGATATCAAGCTGGGCATCTGCGGCGAGCACGGCGGAGATCCGTCTTCCGTAGAGTTCTGCCATAAGGTAGGCCTGAACTACGTGTCCTGTTCTCCGTACCGTGTACCGATCGCAAGACTGGCAGCGGCACAGGCGGCGTTGTCCGAAGCAAAATAAACACAGTTCGTCAGTATAAAGCAGAATAGAGCATATTGAAAATCCCTGTTGCTTTACAGTAAGGCAGCAGGGATTTTTTCTCAGGGTCGTTTGCGTCAATCGTTTTATTGAAAATATAGAAAGTGTATGTTAAAATAAAAATAAAAAGGCGAGAAAGGAAAGGACAGTGTATGAAACAGACGGGCAGGTTGAAAAAACATATTTCCATGGCAGCAGTTCTGGTTTTTGCTCTGACAGGATGCGGGGATAAAAGCCCTCTGGATCCAGCGAATCCGGTATCTCTGACTATATGGCATTATTATAACGGATCTCAGCAGGCGGCATTTGACACTTTGATCGAAGAGTTTAATGAGACTGTGGGAAGAGAAAAGGGGATCTACGTACAGAGTTACAGCCAGGGTTCGGTTTCGGATCTGGAAACAGCAGTACGGGATTCCATTGCCGGAAAAGTAGGTGCGGATGTGATGCCGGATGTTTTTTCCTCTTATGCAGATACGGCCTACGAGGTAGAGCAGGCAGGCGCACTGGCTGATCTGTCAGATTATCTCAGTGAAGAGGAATTGAATCAATATGTGGATTCTTATATGGAAGAGGGCCGCATTGCTGCAGATGGTACGCTGCGTATCTTTCCAACTGCAAAATCTACCGAGATCATGATGGTCAACAAGACGGACTGGGAGCCCTTTGCAGAGGCTGCCGGCGTTTCGCTGGAGGATCTGGAAACGATGGAAGGCGTGACAGCGGCAGCACAGAAATACTATGAGTGGACCGACAGCCAGACGCCGGATGTGGCAGAGGATGGAAGGGCATTCTATGGCAGGGACGCGATGGCGAATTATTTTATCATCGGTATGCAGCAGCAGGGGGTGGAGATCTTTCAGGTGGAAAATGGTCAGGTGACATTGAATCTGCCAAAAGAAGAACTGCGTCGCATCTGGGAGAATTATTATGTTCCCATGGTCAAAGGTTATTTTGGAGCATATGGTTCTTTCCGTTCTGATGATGTGAAGACGGGAGAACTTCTTGCCTATACCGGCTCCACATCGTCGGCCATGTATTTTCCGAATCAGGTAGAGCTGGAAGATACCAGTTATGACATTGATTATATTGTGATGCCGGCACCTGTATTTGAAGGAGGAGAACTCTGTGCAGTCCAGCAGGGAGCCGGCATGGTGGTCAGCAGGTCGGATGAGATGCATGAGTATGCCGCTGTGGAATTTTTAAAATGGTTCACGGAGGCGGACAATAACCTGCAGTTTGGCTGTGTGTCCGGTTATCTTCCTGTACGGAAGGAAGCGAACAGCATTGAAAAGCTGGATCAGGTGATTAAAGAGCGGCAGCTGGAGGTGGCACCCAAGACATATGACTGCCTGACAACTGTTTTTAAGGAAATGGACAGTCTGAAGCTGTATACAAATAAAAGCTTTGAGAATGGTTCGGCAGCGAGAAAAGTTCTGGAATATCATCTTGCGGATAAGGCGGCAGAAGACCGCGCAGATGTATCCGCAGCACTGGAACAGGGGAAGACGCTGGAAGAAGCATCAGCGCCTTATGTGACGGAAGACGCTTTTGAAGAATGGTATACTTCTTTTTGTGATGCGCTGAACCAGGCAGTCAGCGGGCAGGAATAGAGTATGAACGGAAAACGTCAAAAAAGGAAAAAAACATCAATCTTCAGGATTTTTATATTTCCTTTAATCGGTATTATGCTGATCCAGAGTGTTATTACCATCGGTACTCTGGTAGTAAGAAGGACTGCGGGAATGCTGGAAGAATACTCCGGCAGTATGATGAACCGCCTGGTAGAAAACAGAGGAGTCATTCTCCAGAATGATATGAATCAGCGCTGGGCATCTGTCCGGGAGCAGGAGATGCTCATGAACGGAATCCTGGAGCAGTTTCTGAGCAGTGAAGGTACAGGACTGGAAGATGTTCTTTCCTCAGATGAAAAGAAGAAAGAACTGCTCGGACGTTTTTTTCCAGAATGTATTGATATTTTACAGAATCAGTATACAACGGGGATTTTCATGATCCTGACGGGAAGGGATCCGCAGGAAGCCGGGGATTTTGACGGTTTTTTTATCAGGGATTCTGATCCGGATACAAATCCGGTAAATGGAACGGATCTGTTGCTGGAAAGGGGAAATAAACAGTTTTCCAGAGAGTGGGATATTCCCCTGGATACCGGCTGGACGACCCGTTTCCATATGGATGGGCAGGGGCAGAACCGTTCAGACGCTTTTTTTTATGAGCCGTGGCGCGCCGGAAGGGAGAATATGAATGCAGATACAGATCATCTGTGTTACTGGTCCATGCCTTTTTCTCTGGAGAAAGATACGGCAGATCCATACGAGATGATTACATGCTCCCTTCCTCTGAGATATCATGGACAGGTTTATGGAGTGATGGGGGTGGAGATTTCCAGCCGAAAACTGTATGACTATTTTCCGGTGTCAGAACTGAACGCTTCCGGGCAGTCCGGGTATATGCTGGCAGTCAGGCAGGAGGACGGAAGCTATGTTCCGCTGGTGGGAAAAGGAATTCTTTACAATCTGGTCTGTTCTGCGGGAGATACATTGACTCTGAAAAATACAAAATATAAGAATCTTTCGCTGCTTCAGGGAGTACAGATGGATCATCAGGGAATTTATGCTGTGATCTGTCCGATGAAGCTGTACAGTAATAATGCACCTTATGAAAACACCGAGTGGATGCTTCTGGGACTGAATACAGAGGAAGAACTCTTTGGAATGAGCCGTCGGCTCTATATCTGGATGCTGGCTGCCGTCCTTGTCGGTCTGATTTTCGGGATATTCGGCATCTACCTTCTTGTAAAGCATCTGACCAGACCGGTTCAGTCTCTGATGCAGTGTATCAGCAGAGGAAGCGCGGGCCTTCAGGAGTTTACCCCTTCTGATATTCTGGAGATCGATGCACTGTATGATGTGGTGAAGGATCTGACAGACAGGCAGAAAGAGGCGGAGAATATTCTTCTGGAAGAGAAGGAACGTTATCGAGTGGCGCTGAAATCCTCAAAGGATATTTTCTTTTCCTACGATTTTGAAAGTCATATACTGGATCTTGTAAATCATGAAACAATGAGCGGCCAGTGGGAGTGTCAGGAGCCTGAGACGGGTTTTGTTAAATCCGAATATATTTGTGATATGGACCGCAGCGCAGTGACGGAAGTTCTGCAGAGCGGCGCAGACAGGCTGTCGGTGGAGTTTCGGATGAAATGGCCCAAAGAGCCGGAGTTTGGCTGGGTGGCGCTTTCGGGCAGAACGGTTTATGATACAGACGGCAGGCGGCGGAAGCTGGTAGGCAGTATCCGTAATATCCAGGAGCAGAAGGAAAAAGAGGCAGAGCAGCTCCGTAAGAATACACTAGACGGGGTGACTGGTTTTTATGCTTTTAAAGCCGGGATGGAGCGTCTGTCAGAAAGCCGGGAACTTCGGCCAGACGGTGTTATGATCGATCTGTATGCGGACCGGCTGAAAGAAGTGAATGAAAAAAACGGGATCGTATTCGGAGATATGATACTGGAGGAAATCGGAAGTATGATCCGGGGTCAATGCGAAGCATATACCCGGAAGACAGGGTTTCAAACAGCAGCGGTCAGGCTGGAAGGAGACGAGTTTGTTCTGTGGATGGAGGAACAGTCCAGGAAACAGGCAGCAGAGTTTATGGAAGATGTGCTGGGAAAGATCTCGTCGGCTTTTGAGTCAAAAGTATTTTATATTACCATGTATGCGGGTCTGGTATGTGCAGGAAAAGGGCAGACAACTGAAAGGCTGATCCGTATGGCAAAACTGGCAAGAAAAACGGCAGCCTCCGGCTCTGCAAAAGAGTATGTTTTTTACGAGAATATTCCGGAACAGGAACGTACAGAACTGCCAAAGCTGCAGCGACATGAGATACATACACTGGATTATGATGAGGATTTCAGTCTGGTTTCAGTCGCACTGAATCTGTTTGGGAAGGGAGCGGATTTTTCGGCTCAGATGACGTTAATGATTCGTAAGATCGCAAGATTTTATGAGGCGGAAAGCGTAATGGTTTCCGTGCTGCGGGCAGATTTTTGCTCCAGCTATCTGGATTATCAGTGGCACAGGGACGGAAAAGAGATTGAGAAGATCGTAAGAAAATACGGAGAAGAAGAAAAAGAAGCTTTTCAAAACTGGCTGGGAAAAAAGGAAGTGTGTTACTGCACGGCAGAAGACAGCCAAAAGAAGATGATGCAGTGTTTTCTGGGAACAGCGCCAGGTCAGTATGGTATTGTGCTTCCGATGTATGACAGTGGGAATTATATGGGCAATATCTGTATTCTCGGTCTGGACTCAGGACTTCTCGAGGACCCGGAAAAATATCAGGATCTTGCCGAACTTGGCAGGATGATTCAGAGCCAGATAAATCAGCAGCAGCATGATATTGCCAGCAGGGCGAAATCAGAATTTTTGTCTCGTATGAGTCATGAAATCCGTACTCCGATGAACGGCATCATTGGTATGACGGCAATTGCCCTGCAGGAGGACCAGAGCCAGGAAAGGATTCTGGACTGTCTGCAGAAGATCCAGACGTCTTCAGATTACCTGCTTGGGCTGATTAATGACATTCTGGATATGTCGAAGATCGAGAGCGGCAAGATGAAGCTGGATCCGGTTCATTTCAATATGCATGAGATGCTGGATACAGTACGGGAACTGATTGTCCCGCAGGCAGCAGCAAAAAAAATTGAATTTATACAGGATATTCGTTTGACACATGACTGCTTTGCAGCAGACAGAATGAGGATCAGCCAGGTACTGATCAACCTGCTTGGGAATGCAGTGAAATTTACGCCTGCGATGGGTAAAGTCAGGCTGGCTGTATATGAGGAAGAGTCAAAAGGACCGGAAATACCTGTATATTTTGAAGTCCGCGATACAGGGGTCGGTATTGCCCAGGAGGATCAGGAGAGAGTGTTCCGCTCTTTTGAACAGTCTTCAGGACACAGTTCGTCAAAGCAGCAGGGTACAGGGCTGGGGTTGTCGATCAGCCGCCGTCTGATCCAGATGATGGGGAGTAATATTCTGCTGGAGAGCGAGCCGGGAGAGGGCAGCACATTCAGCTTTCGGCTTTCTCTGAAACCTGGGGAAAATGTGGAATCCAAAGAACTGGAAGAAGAGATTTCCTTTGAGGGATGCCGTATTCTGGTGGTAGAAGACAATGAACTGAATGCTGAGATTGCACAGAGTCTGTTGGAGGAGCGGGGGTTCAATGTGGATTGTGTATATGACGGCGCTCAGGCAGTTGAACGTATTCGAGAAACCCTGCCGGGTACTTATGATGTGATTCTGATGGATATCATGATGCCTGTGATGGACGGACTGGAGGCAACCCGTACGATCCGGAGCATGGAGCGTGAAGACTGTCATACCATACCAATCGTTGCCATGTCAGCAAATGCCTTTGATGATGATCTGAAGAAATCTGTAGACTGTGGTATGAACGGACACCTGTCCAAGCCTGTGGAGGTGGACAGGCTGTACGGAATGCTGAATCAGGTATTACAGGGAGAAAAATATAAAAAGCAATAAAACAGTTGCATAAATTACCATTTCATAATAAAATGTCAATATTACCATGAACAGCGGTGAAAACAGGACTGCAGCAGAATATATTTTTTGTTGCAGTCCTGTTTGGCTCATGGAAAATATATTAGTTGTGCAGGCAGTTAGACAGAGTTTACGGATGTGCCTGTGCTGAGACGGGGAGAAAAGACAATATGAAGAGAACAGTTTCCAGATTTTTTGCAGGGCTGCTTTCTGCAGCAATTATTTTTTCCGTTGCATGCGATACCGCGTCGGCTCGGGAACAAAAGCAGATGGTCTGGCAGATGCCGGAGGAAGCGGATGAGACGCGGGAAGCGGGAAGGTCAGAAGAAACGGATGAGACGCCGGAATCCGGGAAGCCGGAGGAAACGGATGAGATGCCGCAAGCCGGGATAACGGATGAGTCAGACGGAGCGCCGGAAGACCAGAAGGCGGAAGATGCTGACCTGGAAGAGAGCGGGCCGGGGACTGACTCTTCGGACGAAGAGTCAGGGCTGACGGAGCTGTTGAACACAGAGGATGAAGAAAGTCTGACAGAACGGCCTTTGGAACGTGCGGGCGGTAATGATGTGATGAAAGGTGCTGTTGAGGTCCTGATTACGGCAGGCGTTCCGGTAGAAGAGGCTCAGAAGTTCCAGGTGACGCTGAATGGTGGAACGGACGGGTCACAGGAGGCTGTACTGTCCGGCGTTGAAACAGGGGAAAAGAAAGCTCCTCAGACCTCAGTACGCTTTACAGGACTGGAGGCAGGCACTTATAAGCTCCAGGTATCAGGAAGCGGCTACCTGACCTATACACAGACCGTACAGGTGGACGGGCTCGCTTACCGTGTTCAGCTGTATACAGGTGAAGCAGCTGTGGGAACCGGGACGGCAAAGCCGGGCCTGCTTGCAAAGGGGGATCTGAACGCAGATGGAATCCTGGATCAGTCGGATATTGAGCTGCTGATCAATGCGATTGATGCAGGAAGATATGAAGAAGCATATGATCTGTACGGCGACGGTAAGACAGATCTGCTGGATCTTAACTATCTGACCAGAATTATGGGAGAAAGCCATGAAGCAACCCTGGAAAAATTTATTCCGCTGGAAGCATCGGAGATGAAACTGCAGGGCGGAACGATCCAGTCTGGAAGCATGGAAGAATTTCTGCAGGGAAAGGGCGGAATTACACTGAAAACACAGGAGGCTGTTTCGGAAAGCCGGCCTTTGGAGGTCAGTTTTGATTTTCAGAAATACCGTCAGGCTCCGGTGATGGAGGAGATACTGGTCGGGGCGCCCTGGAATCCGGAAAACGGGATTACAGAAGGGACTGTGCTGGTAGAGACGGAGGATGGAAAGTCTCTGGCAGGAAGATTTTCAGGAACCGGAATGTCTGCGGTGGTTGCAGTGCAGGAAAAGGAATTCCGGATCGAACGAAAGGAAGACGGTTCCCTGCATATCTCTCTGGGAGGGCAGATTGCCGTAAAAAAAGTAACTTTCCGCCTTACAAAGACTGCAGGCGGGAAGAATCTGGCGGAAATATCCAAAGTGGAATTTGTCAATGATATGGGAAGCCGGATTCCGGAGCCTGATATGAATGTTCCCACGGGTGTTGCGGCTGACCCGGGAAACAAATCCTTCGCGGTACACTGGGATGTGCAGCCTAACGTGACTGCTTACGAGATACGCATTGAAAGTGAAGGAAAGACAGATTATCGGAAGACTACCGCCGTATCTGCAACCATTCAGCAGTTTATGGGAGACAAAATGACCAATAATATTCCCTATGAAATCAGTGTCCAGTCTCTGAACGGAGAGTGGAAGAGCGGATATTCGGGAAAGGTTACTGTGATTCCGAAGCCGGACGGAAAGCCGCCTGCGCCGGATCGGGTAAAAGTGACAGGCGGATATCAATGCCTGGAAGTCCGGTGGTCAAAGATGAAAGATACGGACAGTTTCAATCTTTATTATAAAGAAAACGGGGCGGAGAATTTTGAAAAGGTTACCGGGATTGAAGGAACTTATTATAAGGTAGAGGGCCTCAAAGACAGTACCAAATATGTGGTTTATCTGACCGGAACCAACGAGCTGGGGGAAGGGCCTGCATCCCTGACGGCATCGGATACGACCATCAGCGGTCTGGTACCTGCAAAGCTGCCGGCATACAGGCTGATTAATACTTCCAATGGGGAAGGCAGCCTGAGCAGCCATATTGTGTCGGCTTCTTTCGGCAGCGGAGCAGCAGTGATGGTGGCCAGTCCTCTGGATACAGAACCAGGGAGTGCGCTGGGGGCCTTTGACAATAATTATGCTTCTTATGTAAGCAGGAAGGACTGGGATTTCGGCGGGGCATATCCGGGAGAGGGAAAAGGCATAACGGCTCAACTGGACGATGTCTACGAGATCGGAATGATTACGCTGGCGCAGCCGATGGACGAAGGATCCTATTCCTTTGTCAATGTTCAGTATAAGGATGAGAACGGACAACGCCGGACTGCACAGAATGTGTCAATCTCCCGGCGTTCTGACGGCAGCCGTAAATATTACCTGGTTAAATTAAGAGAACCGGTCAGGACTTCCACAATACAGATCGGAGTCGGTCAGGGAGACGGAAGACTGCGGAGTGTAACGATTGCAGAGATCAGATTTCATGAATACGACAGCCTGGAACATGATATTCTGAATCTTTATGCAGACGATCTGTACATCACTCTGCGGGAGGATGTGGATGCGTCTGTAATTGATGAACTTCAGAACCGGCTCGATACACCGGATCCGGCAAGCGGAGAATATCATCCGGACCGCAGTGCGCTTCAGAAAGAACTGGATGCGGCCAGAGAGCTTCTGGAAACAAAAGGGCTTGGAAACGTGATTCGGGTCAATCCGAATATTTCAGCGCAGAAAGACAGCGGGATCGCTCTGGGCGGACTGGTTTCCAGACAGCCGCTTGGAGTAACGGCAGCTGCAGAAGAGCAGATCGTAGTGTATGTGGGAAATCCCGGTATGAAGTCCGGAGCGGCTGCAAAGCTTCAGCTGGTATTTACGCAGCAGCATGCGGAGTCGGACGGTCTGACAAGAATCGAAGGTTTGAAGATCGGAAGAAATGAGATCACCGTTCCCAGATTTTCCAGTACCGATGTGGAAAAGGGCGGCGCGCTGTATGTACAGTATACAGGCGGCAGCGATGAAGATCAGTATGCGGTCCGTGTAAGCGGCGGCACGGTATATCCGGTTCTCAATCTGTACCGGGTATCCGGATCAGAGCGTACGGACAGAATGCAACGGTATGTAAATGAGCTGCAGGAATATACAGCGAGTCTGGAAAAGGAACATACAAAGAGCCATGTTTCATCTGAAAACAGTAATGTAAATGCATATACTGCATATGATGAACGCACCTGTATTCTGAATATGACAGATATCGTGACGGATTACATGATGCTTTCGGTTCCGGCAAGCCAGGTCATGGCAGGGCTTGGAAACGGGGGAGTATCCCGTCTGGAACGTACGGTACAGGCGATGGACGACATGCTTCTTCTCTTTTATCAGCATAAAGGGCTGGCCGGCTCTTTTGCAGACGGAACGGCGGAGGAAACCACTGCGTATCACCATCTTCCCAACCGGTATCTGAATATCCGCTATATGAAGATGTTTGCCGGTGCATTCATGTATGCATCCGGCGACCATATAGGAATTGAGTGGGGATCTGTTCCCGGGCTGATGAGCGGGGTTCCGGTGACGGCAGATGAGAACGGCAGATATCAGGGCGGCAACTATTTCGGATGGGGAATTGCCCATGAGATCGGCCATCAGATCAATCAGTCTGCCTATGCACATGCGGAAGTGACCAATAACTATTTTTCTGTGCTGGCACAGGCAAAAGATACAAATGAGACAGTGCGTTTCCAGTATCCGAAAGTATTTGAGAAAGTGACATCCGGGGCTTTTGGATATGCGGACAATGTGTTTACCCAGCTGGGAATGTACTGGCAGCTGCATCTTGCTTACGATCGGGACTATAATTACAAAATCTATGGGACCTGGCAGGAAATGAAAGAGAATCTGTTTTTTGCAAGAGTAGACAGTTATGTGCGTAATACGGCATCAGCACCGTCTCCGGGCGGCGTGGCGCTGAAGCTGGACGGAGGCAGGGATCAGAACCTGATGCGCCTTGCCAGCGCAGCAGCGGAGCATGACCTGACGGAATTTTTCAAAAGATGGGGCATGGTGCCGGATGATTCCACAAAAGCCTATGCAGGGCAGTTCCCGGAAGAAAAGAGGGCCGTATACTATGCGGATGATGCAGCAAGAGTTTACGAGATGACACAGGGCACCGGGCAGAACATTGCCGGAAAAGGTGCCATAGCATCCGTGAATCTGAAGTCTGACGGCAGCGGACGGGTGACTCTGACAATCACTCCGTCAGTAAATGAAGACATCCTTCAGGGGTATGAGATCATCCGGGTCTTTACCGAGTGGGGAGAAAAAAGACGTGAGGTTGCCGGATTTACGCAGGGAAATACGTTTACGGATCAGATATCCTTTGCGGCAAACCGCATGGTATCTTATGAAGTCCGCGCTGTCGACAAATGTATGAATTATTCCAGTACATATCAGGCCGGAAGCGTGAAGGCCGGCGGAAGCGGATATCTGGATAAAAGCAGCTGGACGGTACAGACCAATATGATATCATCCGAGGATATAATTCCGGATGCCACGGAGGAGCGTCCATGCGAACCGGTGATGGAATCAGCAGCCGGCCGGGTAATTGACGGTGATGATACATCGGTCTTTACGGGCAGCTCGCAGAATGAAGAACCATATATTCTTCTGCGGCTGAACCGGATGGAAGAGATCTGTGCACTGGGATATACCTGTACATCGGGCTCACCGGTCGGCTCATACCGGATCGAGGTCAGTGCGGACGGAGAGACTTATCAGGATGTGGCAACGGGTACGTTCCGTTTGGAAGACGGTACATCAAGAATATATTTCCATGATGATAACAGCCGTATCTGCACATATGACGCTGCATATATAAAGCTGACAGCAGCAGATCAGCAGGGAAAGCCTCTTTCTGTTGCAGAGATTGATCTGTACGGACCATCCGGTGACAATGCTGAGATTGCTTCAGAAGGGATCGGCATTCTGAAAGAGGATTATTCGTATGTGCAGGGAAGCGGGACGTATAAGATTCCCAAAGGTTCGATTCTGTTCACTGGAACCTATAAAGGAAATCCGGCTTATAATGTGGTGGTGCTCTTTGATGAAAACGGCAGGATTGCAGGAGGGACGGACAGTGAGGGAACACTGACTGCGCATCAGATTATTCTGGCTCCGCCTCTGTCAGACGAAGATGCGCTGCTGGGTGAAGTTTCAGAAGGTATCTGGGTCTACTGGTTTGAGCCGGAAGATGGTATGACGACAGATAAACTTCCCGAACAGGTAAGGGCAGAACTCTACAGGGTAGATAATGCACTGACCAATGAGGGACAGAGGCTTGTGAGCGATACAGCTTTTGCAGAGGTTCCGGAAAATCTTCCGGAAATAACACTGACACAGGGAGCGGGGAACAGAAAATGAACAGACTGACTGGTGGTACAGGATTTTTTGCCGTCTGCTTCCTCTGTCTTGGGATCCGGTCTCATGCGCTGGATCAGGACGTGATCCTGAAGGCAGAGGAAAGCAGGGTCGAGGTGTCAATGGGAGGTTCGGAGGATACAGTGCTGTCCATGAAACTCAGCCTGGAGGTTGAAGTGACAGAAGGGGATGCAGGGGTGTCCTTCGAGTTTGATCCCGGTATTGAAAGTGCCGTGAAACAGTATCGTTATGAGAAGGAAAGCGGAATCCTGAATCTGTATATATCCGGTAATTCGAAGCAGAAAATTTTCCAGACAGAGGAATTCTGTCTGGGAAAGGTGGTGCTGGATCCTGGAACAGGGGGAAGTGCTGCTGCTCTGGTGCGCGTGAAAGAAGACAGTCTGGAAATCGTCAATGATGCTTATGACAGGCAGCAGGGCAGGATCAATGCGTCGCCCGAACAGAAGATCTCGGTCGGGAAGAGTGAAGATGAGGAAAATCCGGGTGTGGAAAATCCGGATGAAAATACTCCGGATGATGATGCAGAAGCTCCTTCGGTGTCCGGGTCGGAAGAAGCAGGCTCTGGAAATTCAGGAGCCGGCGGAAGTTCTGGAAATGGCAGAAGCCCAGCCGGCAAAGACACCGGTCCGGCCTCAGATCCCGTAAAAGGGAAATTGCCTGTAGAGAATATACGTTCTTCGGGCAGAGATGTGGGGATTCGTTCAGGAACTCTTCAGACAGCCGGCGCAGATACAGACCCCGACACAGAGCAGGAATTTTCAGAGGAAGAGCCGAAGCTGGAAGAGCAGCAAAAGGAAGTGGATAAACCAGAGATGAAACCGGAGCCGGAAGAAATACAGGAGCCGGAGTCCGGACCTGATGTTGCTTTGATTACCGGTACAGCGGCCGGAGCGGCGGCAGCAGGGCTGGTCATCTTTCTGATGGCTCTGGAATACAGAAAGAAAGGGAAGAAAAGGAAGAAAAAGAAAACAGGAGTAAAAAAAACAGCCGGAACAGCGAAAGCGAAAAGGCCAAAAAACGGAAAAAAGACAAAACAGCGCAGAGGGTCTGATCATCTTTCCTAAAATCCTTGCTATTTCCTCTATATTTTAGTATAATTCTAACATGAGGGGTTGGAACCTGGTTTTTTCCCTTTGTAAACGTGCTGCGATTCTGAGCGCAGGATGACAAAATGTATTGGAGGAGATTGCTAATGAACGTTTACACAACAGACAGTATCCGCAACGTCGTCTTTTTAGGACACGGCGGGAGCGGTAAGACCAGCCTGGTCGAGGCGATGGCTTACGTTTCCGGACTGACCAGCCGTATTGGGAAGGTTACAGATGGAACGACCATCAGTGATTATGATAAGGAAGAGATCAAGCGCAGGTTCTCTATCAATACTTCTGTCGTACCGATCATCTGGAAAGATACAAAGATCAACATTTTAGATACCCCCGGATTTTTTGATTTCGTAGGCGAGGTGGAAGAGGCAGTGGCCGCCGCGGATGCAGCAGTCATTGTGGTATCCGGCAAGGCAGGCGTGGAAGTCGGGACGGAGAAGGCATGGGAGCTCTGTGAGAAATACAAGCTGCCGCGCATGTTCTTTGTATCGGATATGGATGTGGACAATGCATCCTTCCGTGAAGTGGTGGAGACGCTGACGGAACTGTACGGTAAGAAGATTGCGCCGTTCTATCAGCCGATCCGTGAGAACGAAAAGTTTGTGGGTTACATAAATGTCATGAAGATGGCAGGCCGTCGTTTCACCGGCATCGGTACCAGAGAGGATTGTGAGATTCCGGACTACTGTAAGCCGAATCTTGATATCTATCGGGAAGCCATGATGGATGCGGTGGCGGAGACCAGCGAGGAATTCATGGAGCGTTATTTTGCAGGCGAGGAGTTCTCCGTGGGTGAGATCCGCGCTGCCATGAAGATGAACGTGGATGACGGAAGTATTGTTCCGGTATCCATGGGTTCCAGCGTCGAGCTTCGGAACATTCATAATATGCTGAACGATATCGTGGAGCTTCTGCCGTCTCCGGACAAGAAGGAGTGCGCCGGTATCAACACCAAGACCAACGAGATCTTCCAGGCAGATTATAATTTCTCCAAAGCAAAATCTGCCTATGTGTTCAAGACCATTGCGGACCCGTTCATTGGCAAATATTCGCTGATCAAGGTGTGCTCCGGCGTCATCAAATCCGATGATGTACTGTATAATTCTTCTACGGAGACAGAAGAGAAGCTGAACAAACTCTATGTCATGAGAGGCAACAAGCCCATTGAAGTGAACGAGCTTCATGCAGGAGATATCGGAGCCATCGGAAAAGCCGGCTGCAAGACCGGCGATACCCTGTCTACGAAGGCGGCGCCGGTGGTATTCGGGAAGACCGAGATCTCCAGACCGTATACTTATATGGCATATAAGGCAAAGAAAAAGGGCGACGAAGACAAGATTTCCCAGGCACTGGCAAAAATGATGGATGAAGACCTGACCATCAAGGCAGTCAACGATGCGGAGAACCGTCAGACACTGCTCTATGGCATGGGAGATCAGCATCTGTCCGTGATCGTAAGTACTCTTGCTGAGAAGTATAAAGTAGAAGTAGAACTGGACAGACCGAAGGTGGCATTCCGCGAGACACTCCGGAAGAAATCCGATGTGGAATACAAATATAAGAAACAGTCCGGCGGACACGGGCAGTATGGTCATGTAAAGATGACGTTCGAGCCTTCCGGTGATCTGGAGAATCCGTATGTGTTTGATCAGATGGTTGTAGGCGGAGCCGTGCCGAAGAATTACTTCCCGGCGGTGGAAAAGGGCATTCAGGATTCCGTCACCAAAGGACCTCTGGCAGGATATCCGGTGGTCGGAGTGAAAGCAGTTCTTTATGATGGTTCTTATCATCCTGTGGACTCTTCTGAGATGGCGTTTAAAACTGCTGCGATCCAGGCATTCAAGAAAGGTTTTATGGAGGCGTCGCCGGTTCTCCTGGAGCCGATCGTAACCATGACAGTTCTTGTTCCGGACAAATATACCGGTGATGTCATGGGTGACCTGAATAAGAGAAGAGGCCGCGTACTTGGTATGAATCCGGCAGGGGCAGGCAAGACCGAGGTGGTCGCTGATGTACCGATGATGGAGATCTTCGGATACAACACGGATCTACGTTCCATGACCGGCGGAAGCGGCGTATATTCTTATGAATTTGCACGCTATGAGCAGGCGCCGTCAGATGTTCAGGAAAAAGAAGTGGCAGCGAGAGCTGCGGAAGCATAATATCAGAAAGGGGCGTTGTAAAACGCCCCTTTCATTTTTGCGAAAAGCAGCCGGAACAGGCTGCTTTTCACGGAGTGCCGGCGGGGTCTGCGTCCCGGGCCTGTGTGCGCTGCGTTCGTATGGAATGTATCGGACACCGAAGCCGTTTTGTCCGCTCCAGTCCACACAGCGCTGCAGCGCACACAGGCCCGGGACGCAGACCACCCCATGAAAAGCAGTATCGGAACAGAAACGGAGGTTAAGAAGTCGCTAAGGAACTCTTGACACAGGGGCTTCAGGCGAGGATAATGAGAAAGAAGGTGAAGACGTAAGGGAGTGACCAGTTTTGAAAAAATATGCAGAGTTATGTATGGGAAGGGTATGGCTTCTGACCAGATGGCTGTTGCTGGCCGGGATGACCGGCCTGGTGGTTGGCGTTCTGGGAGGGCTGTTTGGAAGGAGCATCACGGCGGTGACCGATTATCGGGGAAGCCATCTGTGGATGTTGTATCTGCTTCCTCTGGCCGGACTTGTGATCGTGGGCATGTATAAAATGGACCCGTATAAGACAGGGACGAATCGGGTGCTGGAGGGCATACAGACCGGAGCCTATATCCCGCTGCGCATGGCGCCTCTGATCGTGGGTTCCACGGTTCTGACTCATGCGTTCGGCGGTTCAGCAGGCCGGGAAGGTGCGGCGCTCCAGCTGGGCGGAAGCATCTCCGGGACGATTGGAAAATGGCTGAAGCTGGGCGAGTATGACCATCGGATCATGATCATGTCCGGAATGAGCGCCGGATTTTCTGCGCTGTTTGGAACGCCTTTGACAGCGACGGTTTTTGCCATGGAGGTGACCAATGTGGGGATCATGCAGTACGCGGCGCTGGTTCCCTGCTGTGTGGCGTCTCTGGTGGCCAAAGAGATGGCGGAGCTTGTGGGCGCCCATGGGGAGCATTTTCCCCTTCCGTCAGTAGCGGCATTTAACTGGAAAAATGTGACGCTGGTCATTATCCTGGCGCTCTGCTGCGCGGGAGTCAGCATTCTGTTCTGCACGGTCCTGCATTATACGGAACATATTTATAAAAAATGGATTCCCAACGAATGGCTCAGAGTGGTGGCCGGCGGATGCCTGGTGATCCTTATGACGAAGCTTCTGGGGACGACCGATTACCTGGGAGCCGGTATGCCGGTGATCGAGCTTGCCATGGAGGGAAAGGTCGTTGCAGCGGCATTTCTGCTGAAGATTGTGTTTACCGGGGTGTCTCTTGGAAGCGGCTTCCGGGGAGGCGAGATCGTTCCCTCTCTTTTTGTGGGCGCCACGTTCGGATGCCTGTTCGGACAGGTGACGGGGATGCCTCCGTCGCTGGCGGCGGCATGCGGCATGGCGTCGGTCTTCTGCGGGGTGACCAACTGCCCGATTTCATCGCTGCTTCTGAGTTTTGAACTGTTCGGTTTTGGAGACATGTCATTTTTCCTGCTCTCTGTGAGTATCGCTTATCTGGAGTCGGGATATTATGGACTGTATCACAGTCAGAAGATACTGTATTCCAAAACGAACCTGCAGTTTATCGATACACATACAAAGGAGTAGCAGAAAAACATGAACAAAGAATTCTGACTTTGTTATGATACAGGAAAAGATAAGGAGAATATGGTGAAGGATGTGGTATGTCCGAACTGCCATAAGGATGAGTGCCGGATCGTTCGGATTAACGGTGTGAAAGTGAAACAGTGCAGGCACTGCGGGGCTTATTATCAACTGGCAGAAAAAGAAATTGTTACAGAGCGTGTTGAGAAATATTTACCAGGCTGTAAAGATGCAGCAGGGAATTTTGTGAAATGTCCCAAGTGTGGATGTGCAGATATTAAGAAGATT
Organism: uncultured Lachnospiraceae bacterium; assembly: GCA_910583615.1. GTDB lineage: Bacteria > Bacillota > Clostridia > Lachnospirales > Lachnospiraceae > Hominiventricola. The sequence continues at coordinate 74,516 of CAJTXP010000009.1, forward strand.
TCGGAACTGAGTCTGTGCGAATATATTCTGCTTGAATTTCAGTTCCTGCTGGAAAAACGCAGTCTGAACTGTAACATGGAGGATGCATATTATCTTTGCCGGAATCCGATTTGCAGATATGTATGGTGGAGCGGTCTGGAGTATCCGGATGATGTATTTTGAATCAGAAAGAGGAAACGTTTTATGGACAGAAAAGCAACGGCCAGAGAGACGCTGGCCATTATGGACAGAGGTTATTATGAAATAAATGGAATCCATGTGGATATCAGGGAACGGCAGGCAGATTCTGTAAAAAGGAGTTTCCTGCTGACACCGGAACAGGGAAAGCAGGTGATAAAAGCATATGAGAAAGGTGCAAAAGCACAGAACAGGAAGACGGTTTTTACAACAGAGAACGGTTCTACAGTGGATGCAATCCTGCATTTTGTCTCAGAAGGAAAATCTGCGGCGGTTCTGAATTTTGCCAGCGCCAAAAATCCCGGAGGCGGATTCATCAACGGGGCCATGGCGCAGGAGGAGAGTCTGGCAGCCTCGAGCTGTCTGTATCAGACGCAGCTGGCCCATGAAGAATATTATGTGAAAAACAGGGCGTTCCGGTCCATGATGTATACGGATCATGCCATCTGGTCTCCGGACGTGGTATTTTTCCGTGACGGAAGATTCCGTCTGATGGAGAAGCCGGTGCGTGCGTCTGTACTGACTCTTCCGGCAGTCAATATGGGACAGGTGCAGCTGAAAGGAGAAGACGTGGCAGAAGCGGAAAAGGTCATGAGGCGGCGTATGGGCCTGTCCCTCGCCATCTTTGCGGATCAGGGCTGTGAGCATCTGATTCTGGGCGCCTACGGATGCGGCGTATTCCGGAATGATCCGGAAAAAATTGCCGTATGGTGGAAAGAACTTCTGGAAGGAGATTTTGCAGGCGTGTTTCAGACGGTGGTCTTTGCCGTGCTGGACCGCTCTTTTGCAGGAACCTGTATTGGAGCTTTTCAGAGGGTTTTTGCCGGATAAAGCGGCAGGCAAAGAATTGAAGAGTTTCTGAAAACTGATGCTTAAGACTTTCGTGATTCCAGCGCTGGTAAATCGTTAAAAATCAATGAGATGCAGAAGAGAACTTCAGGTTCCCTTCTGCATCATTTTCTGTGCCTTTCTGAGCGTTTCGTCCATTTTTGCTTTTTCTTTTTCGCTCTTTCCCTCTTTCATGATCTCGAAAATCAGCTGAAATTCTTCCTGTGTAAACTGCAGGTTCTGCCTGCCTGCAGAAGCTACGGCGCCAAACAGGATGGGCATGGCCTGCTTCTGGTTCTTTCCCTCGATCTGTTCTGCAAGCGTTAAGAGAAAATTAAGCTTTGCAGGAGAGATGTTCCTGATGCGCGGATCCTGGAACCATTCCGGTGCGTTCATGTGTTATCCTCCTATTATTCCTTCTGTTCTGATGTGAAGGCAGAAGAAAAGCCTTCAAACATCTCCCGATACATATCCATATTTTCAAACATGTCTGTAAACTGTTCGATCTGGGACTGTTCTTCCGGAGAAAGGAGTCCCTTCATGCATTTCATGAGATTTCCCATATCCGGAGACTGCTGGACGGGGGGATTCCGGCTGAAATATTCGATGGTCTTCTGCAGTTCCGTCCATTTGATATAGATCGCCAGCATTTTCTGCATACCGGCAGGAAGAAAGGGCAGGAAGGCTTTCATCATCTGCAGCTCTTTTGGAAGAATTGCGTCATCAAATGTCATGGCAGATTACTCCCTGCGTCTTTCTTCAATATATGAACGGCCGTTGGAAATCATGCGGTTTCCAGGGCCGGAATCTTACAGAGCCTTTTCAAAGGCAGGAAGGGCGCCATGGACCATGACACCCTTCCACAGCTGCTTAGCAGCATCCGCAGTTGTTGTTGCATCCGCATCCGCAGCCGGAATTGTTGTTGCCGCAGCTTCCGCCGAAGCCATTGCCGCAGAAGAGCAGAAGCAGGATGATCCACCAGCAGCTGTCTCCGCCGAATCCGCTGTCACAGCCGCAGCCGTTTCCGCCGAAGCCATTGCCGCAGCAGGAGAACAGAAGAAGAATCAGGATCAGGCATCCGCACCCGCTTCCGCCGAATCCCACACTGTTATTGCCGCATCCGCAGCTGCATCCGCAGTTGTTGTCACAGCCGCAGCCGCAACCATTTCTACTTAAGTCACCCATGAAGATAACCTCCAAAAACTATTTACACTTCATCATATGCAGAAACGGCTGATTGTGCTATACTAAAACAAAAAAGGACAAAGCAGCATCTGTCCGGACAGGGAACGGTGAGCGGACTGATGAAAAAACTGTAAGCAGGAGGAAACAGCCATGCCAGCGACCTATGCGCATTATGTGTTTGGGAAAAAGGTATTTCATAAATTACCGGAGAGGATAAAACAGGAAGTCCGTCAGGGAAAGGATGCATTTCTTCTGGGGCTTCATGGACCGGATCTGTTATTTTATTATCATCCGTTTCATAAGAACCGGATCAATCAGTATGGAGTATGGATGCATAAGGAGATTGCAGCGGATTTTTTTGACAGGGGAAGAATCTGTTATCGGAAGAATCCGGATCCGCTGCTTCGGGCGTACCTGTATGGGTTTTTGTGTCATTTTATCCTGGATCATGAATGTCATCCGTTTGTAAACTGTTTTATGGAGGAAAAAGATCTGGGACATCTGACCATAGAGACGGAATTTGACCGGTATTTGATGGCAGAAGACGGATATGAGCCGCCTGTCTTTGTCCCCATACATCATCTGATCAGCAGGAAACATACCAGGGAACAGATTTCCAGACTGTTCGAGGGCGTGACTCCGGAACAGATCCATGTCTGCATCCGGCAGTTCCGCTGGGTTATTACGTTATTTGTATGCCGGAATCCCATAAAAAGGCTGGCGTTAAAAATAATTTCCAGGGTGGCAGGGCAGGATAAAAGTATCGGCGGCCTGATTATGGATGGAAGCGTTCATCCGATCTGTGCCGGGAGCGACCGTTTTTTAAAGGAACGCATGGATCATGCGGTCCTGACGGCGGTAGATGAGATACAGAAGTACGGCAGAGTCCTGGAGGTGGGAGGACTTTTGTCGGAACGGCTGTATCAGAATTATGAGGAATCGATATAATGCGACTGACGAAAAAAGAACGGGACTGGGTTCTGTATGATGTGGGTAATTCTGCCTTTGTCATGCTGACAGCCACAGTGATCCCGATCTATTTTAAAAACGTTGCAGAAGGATCGGGGATGTCTGCGGCGGATTCTACGGCATATTTCAGTTATGCCAGTTCCCTGGTCACTGTGATTGCGGCAGTTCTTGGCCCGGTCCTTGGAGCCATAGCAGATATCAGGGGCTTTAAAAAGCCTGTGTTTGCCTGCTTTATGGGTGTCGGGGTTCTTGGGTGTGCGTTACTTGGCACGCCGGCAGGATGGCTTCTGTTCCTTGGAATCTATGTGATTGCCAAGACGGGATATCAGGGAAGCCTGACCTTTTATGATTCCATGCTGGCGGACGTAACGACGGAAGATAAGGTAGACCAGGTATCTGCCCATGGATATGCGTGGGGATATATCGGGAGCTGTATTCCCTTTGTCGCCAGTATTCTTTTGATCCTGTACGCAGAGCCTGTGGGACTTGGAAGTGCACAGGCAGCTGCACTGGTCTTTCTTTTCAATGCGCTGTGGTGGCTGTTGCTGACGCTTCCCCTTCTTGGGAGTTTTGAGCAGGTCTGTTATGTGGAGCCGAAGGAGCATCCGGTCAGGGAGAGTTTCGGGCGTCTTTTAAGGGTCATGGAGGATGTGTGGAAGAACAAACGGATCTTCTGGTTCCTCGCAGCTTTTTTCTTCTATATTGACGGAGTCTATACGATCATTGACATGGCGACTTCTTACGGCAAGGATGTTGGGATCTCAGATACAGACCTGATGCTGGCGCTTTTACTGACGCAGGTGGTGGCATTCCCGTGCTCCATCCTGTTCGGCAGCCTGGCAAAGAGGATGGAGAGCGGACGGCTGATCCGGCTTTCCATACTGGGGTATCTGGGTATTGTGCTGTTTGCATTTCAGATGAGCCATGCCTGGGAGTTCTGGTTCCTTGCCGTATGCGTGGCGGTTTTTCAGGGAGGGATCCAGGCGCTGTCCCGATCTTATTTTACGAGGATTATTCCGAAAGAACAGGCGGCAGAGTATTTTGGCTTTTATGATATCTTCGGAAAAGGAGCGGCGTTCATGGGAACTCTGATGCTCGGAGCGGCGACACAGCTGAGCGGGACGTCGAGGACCGGGATCGGACTTTTGTCCATTCTGTTTCTTGCGGGATATGTATTGTTCCGCAGGGCGGAGCGGACATAGATACTGTTGTTTTTCATACCTGCGTCATCGGGATGCCCGGTGCGGACGGATAAGAGAGAAGGAGGGTTTGTTTATGGGAATTGTGTCGGCATATATGGTTCCGCATCCGCCGTTGATCGTGCCGGAGATCGGAAGAGGAGAAGAAAAGAGAATTCAGGATACGATCAATGCATATGAAAAGGCGGCGGAAAGGATCGGAAGGATCAAGCCGGATACGGTGGTTCTGATCTCGCCGCATCAGACCATGTATGCGGATTATTTCCATATTTCGCCGGGAACGGCGGCATCCGGAGATTTCGGACGGTTCCGGGCGGAGCAGGTGAAGTTTCAGACGGCTTATGATACGGAATTCATAAGCCTTTTGTGCCAGTATGCGGTTGGAGAAAGGATGCAGGCAGGAACGCTTGGAGAGAGGGACAAAAGGCTGGACCATGGGACGATGGTACCGCTGTATTTTGTGAACCGGTACTGGACCGGTTACCGTCTGGTCCGGATCGGCCTGTCCGGGCTTCCGCTTACGGAACATTATCGGCTGGGGCAGTATATACAGAGAGTTGCTGACGCACTGGAACGTAAGACGGTGCTGATCGGCAGCGGGGACCTGTCCCACAGGCTGAAAGCGGACGGTCCTTATGGATATCAGAAAGAAGGGCCGGAGTATGACAGTCGCGTGATGGATGTTATGGAACGGGGCGCCTTTGGAGAACTTCTGGAATTTCCAGAGGGCTTTTGTGAAAGGGCGGGAGAATGCGGACACCGTTCTTTCACCATGATGGCAGGAGCGCTGGACGGGCTCAGGGTAAGGAGTGAACGCCTGTCCTATGAAGGGCCGTTTGGCGTGGGATACGGCATTTGTGCATACGAGGTATGCGGTTCGGATGACAGACGGCATTTTCTGGAAGCGTATCAGGAAAGGACATCTGCACGGCAGCGCAGGCAAAGAGAACAGGAGGATGCTTTTGTGCGTCTGGCGCGGGAGGCGATCAGGCAGTATGTGACGACGAAAGAAGTGATGCGCTGTCCCGGGATGATTCCGGAGGAGATGATGAAGCGGAGGGCGGGCGTGTTCGTTTCCCTGAAAAAAGACGGCAGGCTCAGAGGATGTATCGGGACTATACAGGCAGTACAGTCTTCGATCGCGGAAGAGATCATACAGAATGCTGTCAGCGCATGTTCCAGAGATCCTCGATTTGATCCGGTAATGCCGGAAGAGCTGGAACAGTTATCTATAAGCGTGGATGTACTGGGCGATACAGAAAGGATCAATTCCCCAAAAGAACTGGATGTGAAACGATATGGCGTGGTCGTGACCAACGGATACCGGCGCGGACTGCTTCTTCCGAATCTGGAAGGCGTGGATACGGTGGATGAGCAGATCGCCATTGCAAGACAGAAAGCGGGTATCGGAGAGAAGGAAGAAGTGGAACTGGAACGGTTTGAGGTTGTCAGGCATTTCTGACACGGAGACGAAGAGAGAAGAGGTGAATGGATGGAGGCAGTCTGTCAGGTGTGTATGCACCATTGCAGTTTAAAGCCGGGACAGAGGGGGATCTGCCGGGCAAGAAAAAATGAGGGCGGGAAGATCCGATGTGAGAATTATGGACAGGTCACTTCGCTGAATCTGGATCCTGTAGAAAAAAAGCCTTTAAACATGTTTTATCCTGGAAGCCTGATTCTGTCTGTGGGGAGCTATGGATGCAACCTGCGCTGTCCATTCTGCCAGAACCATGAGATATCCATGGCGGATGGAGACAGGGCGGTATCCTGTTATGTTTCCCCGCAGGAGCTGACAGAAAGGGCGCGTAAATATCAGCCGGTGGGAAATATCGGAGTTGCATTTACCTATAATGAGCCGCTGGTTGGATGGGAATATGTGCGGGATGCGGCGGAACTGGTACATGCATGCGGCATGAAGAATGTACTGGTTACAAACGGAAGTGCGTCTCTTTCTGTGCTGGAAGAGCTTCTTCCTTATGTGGACGCCATGAATATCGATCTGAAAGGATTCCGGGCAGAATATTATCGGAAGCTTGGAGGGGATCTGGATACCGTAAAGGCATTTATTGCCCGGGCGGCAGAAGGCTGCCATGTGGAGCTGACGACGCTGATCGTGCCGGGAGAAAACGACGGGCTGTCAGAGATGGCGGAGGAGGCGGAGTGGATCGCTTCCGTGAACCGGGATATTCCGCTCCATATCACCCGTTTCTTTCCCAGATACCATATGCTGGACCGGGAGGCAACGGATGTGCAGAGGGTGTATGAGCTGAAAGAGACGGCAGAGAACTGTCTGCCCTATGTGTATGTGGGGAACTGTAAAAAGGAGCGGGAATCATGAAGAATATGAGTACATTATGCTATATTGAAAAAGAAGGCAGATACCTGATGCTTCACCGTACGGTCAAGAAACACGATGTCAACAAGGATAAATGGATCGGGGTCGGGGGCCATTTTGAAGAGGGGGAAAGTCCGGAAGAGTGCGTGCTTCGGGAGGTGAAGGAAGAGACCGGTTATACGCTTACCTCTTATCAGTACCGGGGGCTGGTTACTTTTCTGTCCGGAGACGGGGTGACGGAGTATATGTCTTTGTTTACTGCGGATCAGTTTACAGGGGAAGAGATTCCCTGCGATGAGGGAGAACTGGAGTGGGTGCCGAAGGAAAAGGTATGGGGACTTCATATATGGGAAGGCGACAAGATCTTTTTCCGTCTGTTGGATGAGAAGATCCCGTTCTTTTCTCTGAAGCTGGTATACGACGGACGCAGCGGCCTTGTAAGCGCCAGCCTGAACGGAACCCCCATGGAGCTTTTTGACGTGCTGAATGAGGACGGCAGTAAGAGCGGGATCGTTCGGGAGCGGGGCGTGGCGCACTGTGAAGGAAGCCTGCATCCCACGGTACATATCTGGATCGTCCGGGAACGGGAAGACGGCGCTTATGACGTACTGCTTCAGAAGCGGAGCAGGCAGAAAGATTCCTATCCAGGCTGCTATGATATCTCGGCAGCAGGGCATGTGACATCAGGAGAAGATATTCTTAAGTCTGCACAGAGAGAGCTTAAGGAAGAGCTTGGCCTTGATGTTTCTTCTGAAGAGCTGGAGTTTGTGGGAATTCACAAAGGCTGGACGGAAGATGTGTTTTATGGAAGGGCATTTAAAGATTATGAATGGAGCCATGTGTATCTGTATCAAAGACCGGTAGAACTTCATGAACTGGAACTGCAGGAAAGTGAAGTGGAAGAAGTTATGTGGATGGACTATGGTGAATGTCTGAATATGATACAGAACAGTTCTCTTCCCAACTGCATCTATGAAGATGAATTCCGGATGGTTGGAAAGAAGCTGGGCATTACTTCCGGTCAGTGAAAAGAGAAAGAGTGTATAAGACAGGGGATTATTGCGAAATATGCCCGTGCCTGCGTGTTCAGCAACGCAGGCACGGGCTTTTTGCAGCAACTCCTGAGGCCGCTTTTTTGTGCAGAATAAAAATCAGGATGCGGATGAAACTTTTCTTCTGGATGGCGGGTCTAACAGTCAGAAAGAGTGAGAAAGGAGGGGATCATTGTGAAAGGCATTGATAAAGAAGATCTGGTTCACAGATGTCTGGTGGAGCATTATGAAAAATATTACCGGATTGCATACAGCTATACATTTCAGGAGCAGGATGCCATGGATATTGTACAGGAAGGAGCATACCGCGCGATTCTGAAAAGCGGTTCTTTGAAAAGACCGGAGTATGTGGACACATGGATATGCAGAATCATGATGAATGAAGCGGTTCGTTTTCTTGAAAAATACAGAGGACGCACGGTTCCAATGGAAGACATGTACGAGGAGGGCAGAGAAGATAAAACAGAAGATCTGGATCTTAGACAGGCGCTTTTAAAGCTGAAAGAAGAGGAACGAAGAATCGTGATACTCCGGTATTTTGAGGAAGAAAAGCTGGAGACCATCGCAGAAGTCCTGGATCTGAAAGTCGGCACTGTAAAAAGCCGGCTGTATCGTGCGGTGGAGAAACTGAAAAAATATATGGAGCTTGAGGAAAATAAAAAGGCCGGAGCAGAACTGTGACAGAGACCGGAAATAAGACCAAAACAGAACAGGAGGGACCAGGTATGGAGAGATGGAAGAAGGAGTATGACAGGATTATGGTACCGGAAAATATAAAAGAGAAGATGGAGGAAGCAGTTATGAGAGCGAAGGAAAGTAAGAACAGGGCGAAGAGAAACCGGATGATACGCTGTATTGGAAGCGCCGCGGCAGTATTTGCTGTTTTGCTTCTGCTTCCAAACACAAGCCGGACGGCAGCAGCGGCCATGCAGCAGATCCCGGTGCTTGGGAATTTTTTCAAAGTTGTGACATTCCGGGAATATCAGGTGGATGAAGACCGCTATCAGGCAGATGTGAAAGTACCGGAGGTGGTGCCGGAATATGCGGACAGCGTGTCGGAAGAAGCTGCACAGCAGGCGAAGGATACGGCGGAAGACATCAATTTTGACATCCGTCAGGCGACAGATGAACTGATCGAGGAGTTCAAAAGTACCATGGAAGAATTTGAGGACGGCTATGGGGACATCGTCGTGGACAGCGAAGTGATGACGGATGACGAAAAATGGTTTTCGCTGGATCTGGTTCTTTATCAGGGGGCTGGAAGCGGTTATGAGCGCCATCGCCACTATACCATCGATAAAGCTACTGGAAAACGGGCAGAACTTTCGGATTTCTTTGGAGAAGATTATATGGAAATCGTCAGCGAAGAAGTAAAGGCGCAGATGCGCAGCCGGATGGCAGAGGATGAGAGTCTGGTCTACTGGATTGATTATGAAGAGGTACCGGAATGGAACTTTGTATCTATTGCAGAGGATCAGGATTTTTACGTAAATAAAGACGGAAAAGTGGTTATCTGCTTTAATGAATATGAAGTGGCTCCCGGATATATGGGATGTGTGGAATTTGTTATGAAACCGTAATAAAAGTAACAGTTTTTTGACGTTCAGAAACTTTTAAGAAGAATTAAGAAGATTTTCTCCTGAGGTTGTAGTAAAATAGAAGAAAACTGCGTTTATATGTGTGTAGATGCATTTACCAGGAGGATAAAATATGTTTCTGTTTCTGGCGCTTCTGGACAGTCCGGAGGAACAGGAAAAATTCACGGAAGTTTACGAGCAGTATCGTCATTTCATGTGGTATGTGGCCAATCAGAAGCTGCAGGATGAACATCTTGCCGAGGATGCGGTGCAGGAAGCGTTTCTGGCGCTGACCAGGCATCTTGATCAGATCGAGGATGTACACAGTCCGAGGACGAAAAAGTTTCTGGCAACAGTTGTCAGAAGCAAGGCGGTGGATATTCTGAGAAGATTGAAGCCTGAAGAAGAGCTGAATGAGCAGCTGTCAAAGACGCAGGCTGAGGAGGATGTTCTGGAGCAGTTTCTGACAAGGGAAAATTATAATCATCTTGTATCCTGTATTCTGGAGCTGGATGACAGATACCGCGTTGTATTTGAATATAAATACATATATCACATGGGAGATGCTCAGATCGGGGATATTCTCGGGATTTCTGCCAAAAATGTAAATATACGTTACTTTCGGGCAAGAAAGAAACTGCAGAAAATGATTCAGAAGGAGGCTGACCGGTTTGCAAAAGCATGAGAAACTTTCCGAAGGAGAAGAGCTGCTGGCAGAGGTTCTGGAGGAATGTCTGGAGGAGGATCTGAGTTTTGTACCGCCGGAACGGGAGATTTCCAGAAAACACAGATTTTCAGAGGACTTTGAACAGGCAATGGAAAGACTTCAGGAAGAAATCTCGGATGAGCTTCGGAAAAAAGAAATCAGAAGACATTTTTCTCCCAGGTATGGACAGTGGGCGGCATGCATTCTTGTATTCTGTGCATGCGGATGGCTGCTTGCCCGTGTGGGCGGTCAGATCGGAGGCTCAGGTATGGAGAAAAGCGCAGATATGGCAGAAGCTCCGGCGGAAGAGTCTGCAGTGGAGGAAGCGGCGGCCGAAGACATGGACTCCGGAGCCGGGAGCAGCACGGCGGAAGAGCCGGAAAATGCGGACATGGAAGAGCGTATTCTGGAAACGGAAGAGTCAAAGGAGACCAAAGAGCAGGAAGGGAAAAACTACTGCGAACAGATGGTTTACCCTGCCGGGGATCAGGAAGTGCCTGAACGTCTGGAAAACCTGACGACGCTGGTGAACTGTCCGGTACTGGATGAAGACAATCCCGTTTTGATGCTTACAATTGGCAATATGGGAGAAGAGGATGTCCGCTATCTGGATCGCTGTGAACTGGAAGTATGGCTGGAAGATGCATGGTACCGGATTCCGTCGGAATCTGAGCAGGAGGGAGAATGGCATATACTGGAAGCGGGAATGGCTGTAGATGAAGAAATTGATCTGTCAGAATATCAGATTGATTATGACGCCAGCCAGTATCGCCTGGTTACTCATACCGGACAGGGTCCGCTCAGTGTGGAATTTACCTTTGCAGAGGTTTTCGAAAAGACAATGGAAGAGTCGGAATCATTTTGAACAGGGATGCAAAGTGAGAACAGGAGGATGTATGAAGAGAGGATATGGGAAGAACAGATACAGAACGGCTGCATTATGGATAACGGGGCTTTTGCTTCTGGCAGTCACAGGCTGCGGAGGGATGGGGGCAAAAAACATGTCCGGAGGAATTGCCCAGGACAGTTTTGCGGTCGCAGAAGAGACCATGGATGCCGCCATGCCGGCAGAAGCGAAGGAAATGGAGTATGCGGCGTCGGAGATGGATGCCGGCGGCGCGCTTACATCCGAACAGGGCATTAATCAAATGGTTCAGAACGGACGGAAGCTGATTCGAACCGTACGTCTGGAGATGCAGACGAAGGAATTTGACGCGCTGGTTGACGGGCTTGTGAAGAAAGTCCAGGAGATGGATGGCTATATCGAAAGTTCCGCCATGTGGGGGAACAGTTATTATAATAACAGTACCCGAAGTTCCGAGTATACGGTGAGGGTTCCGGCGGACCGGCTGAATGAATTTATTGATGTCGTCGGTGACCTTGGAAACGTTACATATAAAAATGAGAGCGTGGAGGATGTGACGCTTCAGTATGTGGATGTGGAGAGCCGGAAAAAGGCGCTGGAGACGGAACAGGAGCGGCTGCTGGAACTGCTGGAGCAGGCGGAAAATCTGGAAGATCTCCTGGCCATCGAGAGCAGGCTTTCAGAAGTGCGTTATGAACTTGAAAACTACGGAAGCCAGAAGCGCCTTCTGGACAACCAGATTGATTACAGCACCGTATATCTGACTGTTACAGAAGTGGAACGGATTACGGAAACCGGTAAGAAAACGTTCTTTGAGGAAATCGCGGAGCGGTTTGGCGACAGCCTGTATGTGGTTGGAACCGGATTCAGAGAATTCGTCATCGTGCTGGTTGGGTCTTTGCCGGTGCTGGTAGTATGGGCGCTGGTGATCGTCCTGATTGTGCTGGCCGTTCGCAGAATGGTCTTTAAAAAGAAAGGAGCAGGAATTTTCCGAAAGAAAAAACCGGTTCAGGAAGAAACACCGGAACAGACAGATAAACAATAGCAGAGACGCCTCACAAACCGGATGGCAAACGGTTTGTGAGGCGTTTTACAACAGTATTTTCGAATAGTATTTGCAAAAACGCTTCTTTGATGATATACTCATTATAATTGGGTAAAGTGTCGACTACTGAAGGGAAAAGGTAAAATACTATGTTTGATTATCGCATCGGAGCCGGAAATCCGGCTCGCCTGGGAGTGACCAGGAATGGGAAAGACATCAATTTTGCGGTAGTGGTACGCGACAGGAAAGACTGCTGTCTGCTTTTGTATAAAAAGGGGACGGAAGAGATTGCAGCAGAGCTTTCATTTACAGAGGAAATGAGGTTTGGAGATATCTGCGCCATGCAGATCGGCCGGTTTCCCGTTAATGAATACGAATACAATTATCGGATAGACGGAGAAGTAACACCGGATCCCTATGCCGGGGTGATATGCGGAAAAGAAGAGTGGGGGACCCGTCCGGAAGGCGTGCATGCACTGCGTTCAGGCATACAGACAGAACGGTTTTCCTGGCAGGGGGACAGGCCGCTGATGCTTCCATATGAGGAATGTATTCTCTATGTAACGCATGTCAGAGGATTTACCATGGATCAATCCTCCGGCTCCCGTCATCCAGGAACTTTTGCGGGCATAAAGGAAAAAATTTCATATTTGAAAAGTCTGGGAATCAGCCAGCTGGAACTGATGCCGGTATATGAATTTGCAGAATACGAACCGAAGAGGCCGGCAAAAAAACACATGCCGGTGAGCAGAAGCGCCAAAGAGCGGATCAACTACTGGGGATATGGAGACGCATATTATTTTGCGCCGAAGGCTTCCTACAGTGCATCCGGAAACCCGGTAAGGGAATTCAAGGAACTGGTGAGGGAGTTACATAAAAACGGAATCGAACTGATCCTGGAATTTTATTTTCCGGTCAGGACAAATCCCCATATGATTCTGGACTGCATTCGCTACTGGGTGGCGGAATATCATATTGACGGGGTACATGTAAACAGTCAGGGAACTCCTCTTGGCAGTCTGGTTTTTGACCCGCAGCTTTCCTGTACAAAGATCATGAGTGAGAGCTTCCCGCTGGAGGAGTTTTATGAACCGGATTATGAGCCGGCATATCGGAGGCTTGCAGAATACAATGACGGCTTCCTTCAGAGATCAAGGCGGTTTCTGAAAGGGGAGGAAGGAATGCTCGGACAGATTGCCTTCTGCATGCGGCGGAATCCGGGGCAGCAGGCAGTCGTCAATTACATGGCATGCCATAACGGGTTCACGCTTGCAGACACCGTTTCTTATGATATAAAGCATAATGAAGACAATGGGGAGGAGAACAGGGACGGAAGTGATTATAACTGCAGCTGCAATTATGGGGAAGAGGGTCCCACCTCTTCAAGAAAATTAAAGCAGTTAAGAGAGAGGCAGGTTCGCAATGCGTTCCTTCTGGTGCTTTTGTCGCAGGGAGTTCCGGCAATCTATGGAGGAGACGAGATGGGGAACTCGCAGAGAGGAAATAATAATGTGTGGTGCCAGGACAATGAACTGGCCTGGATACAGTGGAGCAGGAAAAAAGCGGACCGAAGGCTCCGGGAATTTGTAAAAGACGCAGTTCAGTTTCGGAAAGATTCCAGAGCTTTTGGGCGTTCAAAGGAATATTCTATGAAAGATGGTCTGGCAAAAGGAATGCCGGATCTGTCCTACCATGGGAAAAAGGCATGGTATGATGAATTTGAAAACGGTAACCGGCAGATGGGAATATTCTATGCCGGATGCTATACAGGAGGAGAGAACTGTTATGTGGCATATAATATGCATACTGCAGAGCACGAGCTGGCGCTGCCCATCCTTCCCAAAGAGGAGAGGTGGCATGTGATTGCAGATACCGGCAGAGAGGAACATGCGTTTTACTGTCCGGGGGAAGAACTGCTTCTTAACACGCAGAAGACGGTGATGGTTCCGCCAAGGACAATTCTGATACTGGCAGGTAAAAAAGATGAGACTGATTAATATATGGAAGCATTTTTATACAATTACGGAGCATAAGATGCTGGTTGCACGGCATTGTTTTAAAGTAGGTATGTACTGGCAGGGAATCACTCATGATCTGTCCAAATATACTCCGGCGGAATTCTGGCAGGGATGTAAGTATTATCAGGGATTTCAGAGTCCAAACAATGCAGAGCGTGAGGATAAGGGATATTCCGCCGCATGGCTGCACCACAAGGGACGAAACAGGCACCATTATGAATACTGGATTGATTACAGCTTAAAGCCCGTAAAGTGCATGGCGGGCATGAAGATGCCTTTAAAGTATGTAAATGAAATGGTTATGGACCGCATTGCCGCGTCAAAAGTATATGAAGGGAAGAAATACACCAGGCATTCACCGCTCGCCTATTATGAGCAGGGGAAGGGGAGTTATCTGATTCATGAAGAAACCAGAGAGCTTCTGGAATATATCCTGCACATGCTGGATGAAAAAGGCGAGGAAAAGACGTTCGCTTACATGAAAAAGTACATGGTAGGGAAGAAAGATTATCCGAAAATCAAAAAAATTAAAAAAAACTGAAAAAAGAAGAAGGATTTTCGGTTTTTGCGCAGTATATTATTAATATAGGGAATTTTACGATACAGGAAACTTTCGAAAATGTATTCAGAACTGCTGTAAAGGAGGGATGTTATGACGATCCGGGAAAAGACAGAGAACTGGGAAGAAGAGCGGCTGTGCCCATACGCGGCGCTGAGCAGAGATTCCAGGGGCAGGGACAGAGAGGAACCGCCCTGTGACATCCGTCCGGTTTATCAGAGGGACAGGGACCGTATTCTGCACTGCAAATCCTTTCGGCGTCTGAAACACAAGACACAGGTTTTCCTGACTCCCAAAGGAGACCATTACCGTACCCGGCTGACCCATACGCTGGAAGTGGCTCAGAACGCCCGGACCATAGCCAGGGCGCTCAGACTGAATGAAGATCTGACAGAGGCCATTGCACTGGGACATGACCTGGGGCATACGCCTTTCGGACATGCCGGGGAGAGGGCGTTAGATGAGATCTGCAGTGAAGGGTTTGCTCATTACAGGCAGAGCGTGCGGATTGTGGAACGCCTGGAAAAGGGCGGAAGAGGGCTGAACCTGACCTGGGAAGTGAGAGACGGGATTCTCAATCATCAGATGACGGGAAATGCGGCGACGCTGGAAGGAAAGATCGTCCGTTATTCGGATAAGATTGCATACATAAATCATGATGTGGATGATGCAATCCGGGGAGGAGTGATCCGGGAAGCAGATCTTCCAGAAGCTTATACGGATATTCTGGGGCATTCTACCAGGGAGCGGCTGAATATCATGATCCATGACATTGTGGAACAGAGTCAGGACAAGCCTGACATCCTGATATCAGAGGATATTCAGTATGCGTTTATGGGAATGCGGAAGTTCATGTTTGACAATGTGTATACGAATCCAAAAGCAAAAGGAGAAGAACGGAAAGCGGAGAATATCGTAAAGGAGCTGTTTTATTATTATATGGAGCATCCGGAGCTTCTCCCCAATGAGTATGTGGAGCGGATGTGGCACTCCGGCGAGACGCAGGAGCGAAGCGTCTGCGACTATATTTCAGGTATGACGGATCAGTATGCCATATCCAAATTTCAGGAATTCTTTCTTCCGGATTCCTGGAAACTTTAACAGAAATCAGGTGTGATATGAGTTTTTATTCGCAGGACCTTGTGGAGGAGGTTCGTTCCGGAAGTGATATCGTGGATGTGATTTCCGGTTATATAAAGCTGCAGCGCAAGGGGAGCAATTACGTGGGTGTCTGTCCCTTTCATAATGACAGGAATCCTTCCATGTCCGTGAATCAGGCCAGACAGATCTATCACTGTTTCAGCTGCGGGGCAGGCGGGGATGTGTTCAAGTTTGTGATGGAATACGAGAACCTGACGTTTCCGGAGGCGATGAAAGTGCTGGCGGACCGTGCCGGCGTCACGCTTCCAGAGCAGGATCGTTCCAGAGAAGCAAGGCAGCAGGCGGATCTGAAAGCGCAGATCATGGAGCTGAATAAGCTGGCGGCAAAATATTATTACTATACACTGAGGCAGCCTGCGGGAAAGCAGGGACTCGACTACCTGCTGGGAAGGCAGCTTACCAGGGAGACGATCCAGAAATTCGGGCTGGGCTATGCGGACAAATACAGCAGCAGCCTGTATCAGTATCTGAAGAGTAAGGGTTATTCGGATCAGCTGTTAAAAGAATCCGGGCTTATGCAGGTGGATGAAAAGCGCGGTATGTACGACAAATTCTGGAACCGGGTCATCTTCCCGATCATGGACACACATAACCGGGTTATTGGTTTTGGCGGAAGGGTGATGGGAGATGGGAAACCCAAATATCTGAATTCCCCGGAGACGAAGGTTTTTGATAAAAGCCGGAATCTCTACGGACTGAATCTGGCACGGATGAGCCGGAAACCGAACATCATCCTTTGTGAAGGATATATGGATGTGATCGCCATGCATCAGGCGGGATTCAATCAGGCAGTGGCTTCTCTGGGAACGGCATTCACTCAGCAGCAGTCAGTGATATTGAAACGGTATACCAATGAGGTGCTGCTTACCTATGACAGTGATGAGGCGGGGGTAAAAGCGGCGCTGCGGGCAATTCCAATCCTGAAGGATGCAGGGTTGACGGCGAAGATTATCCATATGGAGCCATACAAGGATCCGGATGAATTTATCAAGGCGGAAGGAACGGAGAATTTTCAGAAACGGATGGATGAGGCGGAGAGCAGCTTCTTTTTTGAGATCCGGATGCTGGAAAGGCAGTATGATTTCAGGGAACCGGAGAGTAAGACTGCATTCTTTCGTGCATTGTCCGGAAAGCTTCTGGAATTTGAGCAGGGAATTGAGAGGAATACCTACATAGAGGCAGCTGCTGAAAAATATCATCTGACGTATGAACAGCTTCTCCATATGGTAAATCAGACAGGGGTGAAACTGGGCGGACTTACAAGAGCGCCTGCACCGGTCAGGGCTTCGGAACAGAAGAGGAAAAAAGCAGAAGACGGGAGCCTTCGTTCCCAGCGTCTTCTGATTACCTGGATGAGTTCCGGCGCACGGATGTTTCGGAATATCAGAAAATATGTGGAACCGGAAGACTTTACTGATCCTCTTTGCAGAAAAGTGGCGGAACTCCTTGCGGAACAGCTGGCCTCCGGAAAATTAAATCCTGCTTCCCTGTTTCAGTATTTTACAGAAGAAGAGGATCAGCAGAAGGTGTCCGCCATGCTGCAGGGTACCATTCCGATGTTATCACCCAAAGAAGAGGAGGAAGCCCTGAAGGAGACGATACTCCGGGTAAAACAGACCAGTATCGCCTGGCAGATGGAGCATATGGACCCGGGCGATGCAGAAACGATGCAGAATATCATACAGAAACGCCGGGAAATTGAGAAATTGCATATTTCTTTGGATTAAGGATAAAATATGAACAATTATGGAAGGAAGAACCAGTATGGAAGAAAATATGGTGAAATTCAGTGAAAAATTGAAAGAGCTGCTGGCGACTGCAAGGAAAAAGAAGAATGTTCTGGAGTATCAGGAGATCAGCGACTTTTTCAATGATATGGAGCTGGATGCGGAAAAGTTTGAGAAAATTCTGGATTTTCTTGAACAGAACAATATCGATGTGCTTCGCATCACGGATGATGATGACGATAATATTATCCTGAGTGATGAAGACGATGTGGATGTAGAGCAGATCGATCTGTCTGTTCCGGACGGCGTGAGCATTGAGGATCCGGTCCGCATGTATTTAAAAGAAATCGGCAAGGTTCCGCTCCTGAGCGCTGAAGAAGAGATCGATCTGGCAAAGCGGATGGAGCTGGGAGACGAAGAGGCGAAAAAACGCCTGGCTGAGGCCAATCTCCGTCTTGTGGTCAGTATTGCAAAACGCTATGTGGGCAGAGGCATGCTGTTTCTTGACCTGATCCAGGAAGGTAATCTTGGCCTGATTAAGGCAGTGGAAAAGTTTGATTATCGAAAAGGCTATAAGTTCAGTACTTATGCGACCTGGTGGATCCGTCAGGCGATCACAAGAGCGATTGCCGATCAGGCGAGAACGATTCGTATTCCGGTGCACATGGTGGAAACCATCAACAAGCTGATTCGGGTATCCAGACAGCTGCTTCAGGAACTGGGAAGAGAACCACAGCCGGAAGAAATTGCGGAAGAGATGAGTATGCCGGTGGAGCGGGTCCGGGAGATATTGAAGATCTCTCAGGAACCGGTATCTTTGGAGACTCCGATTGGCGAAGAGGAAGACAGTCATCTGGGAGACTTCATTCAGGATGACAATGTGCCGGTTCCGGCAGAAGCAGCGGCCTTTACGCTTTTGAAGGAGCAGCTTGTGGAAGTTCTGGGGACTCTGACAGAGCGGGAGCAGAAAGTACTCCGTCTGCGTTTTGGGCTGGATGACGGACGGGCACGTACACTGGAAGAGGTAGGCAAGGAATTCAATGTGACCCGTGAAAGAATCCGTCAGATTGAAGCGAAGGCGCTCAGAAAGCTTCGCCATCCAAGCAGGAGCCGGAAGCTGAAGGATTTTCTGGATTAGGAGAAAGACATGCAGTTGTCTAAAAGGATGCAGCGTCTGGCTTCCCTGGTAACGGAAGGGAACCGGCTGGCGGATGTGGGAACGGACCATGGTTATGTTCCGATTGCACTGCTTCGGGAGAAAAGGATACCTTCGGCTGTTGCAATGGATGTGAATCAGGGACCGCTTGCCCGCGCCGGGGAACACATCCGGGAATCCGGGCTTTCTACATATATAGAGACCCGCCTGTCGGACGGGCTTTTAAAGCTTGAGGCAGGGGAGGCGGATACCGTGCTGGTCGCCGGAATGGGCGGGATGCTGATCCGGCGGATTCTGGAAGGAGGCGGACATTGTCTGCACACAGTGAAGGAGCTGATACTGCAGCCGCAGTCAGATATCCATCGGGTGAGGGAATGGCTGTATGAGAATGGATATCAGATTACAGCCGAGGATATCGTGGAGGAAGACGGAAAATATTATTCAATGATGCGTGCAGTTCATGGAGAGGAGCGGAAACTCCGTCAGGCAGAGCTGTATTATGGTAAACTGGATATCCAGAGGTCGCGGGAGGTGTTGTATTCCTGTCTTCAGGAGGAGCTTTTAAGAAATCGAAAAGTTATGGAGATACTGAAACAGAACGGACAGGCAGGGACGCGGCGCGCGGCGGAAGTGGCGGAAAGCATCGAACGGATCAGCCGGTGCTGTCAGGAAGCTGCCGTGCTGATCCGGACGCCTGGCAGGGCAGAGAATGGAAAGGAGGTTTTCCTTGTATGAAATGCAGTGAGATATGCACTCTGATCGAACAGGAGTATTCACCGGAATATGCCTGTGACTGGGATAATGTGGGACTGCTGGCAGGCAGGCGTGATAAAGAAGTGAAGAAGATTCTGCTGGCGCTGGATGCAACGGATGAAGTGGTGCATATGGCGGTGGAGAAAGAAGCAGATATGTTGATTACGCATCATCCCATGATCTTTTCACCAGTCAGGCGGGTAACGGATGAGGACATGACTGGAAGAAGGCTGATCACGCTGATCCGGCAGGATATCTCGTACTATGCCATGCATACTAATTATGATACCAGGGGAATGGCAGACCTGGCGGCAGGGCTTTTGAAACTTGATGAATGTACGGTTCTGGAAGAGGTCAGGGATGGAGAAGGAATTGGAAGAGTCGGTCTTCTTCCCAGGCGCATGACGCTTGAAGAATGCGCCGGACTGGTAAAGAAGGTATATGATATTCCCAGTGTGAGGCTGTTTGGTCCGCCGGATACAGAAGTCCGCCTGGCGGCTGTCTGCCCCGGAGCCGGGAAGAGTACCATGAAAGAGGCGCTGCGTTTTGGCTGCGATGTATATATTACAGGGGATATCGACCATCATACCGGGATTGATGCGGTGGATCAGGGACTCTGCATTATTGATGCAGGTCACTATGGGATCGAACATATATTTATGAAAGATGTCAGGGACTATCTGGAGAAAGTACTGGCAGGGGTGCGTATGGAATGCGTGCCCGTAAAACATCCGTTCACAGTCGTATAAAATGAAATCCGGATCATGAGCAAATGCCTGCAGTGGGCCGGAAAACAACTGGACATAAAAAGGGGGTCGTACATATGAAACAGATCGTTGTGGAAGGAAAGAAAAGAGAAGTGCCGGACGGCATGACTTATCTGGAACTTGCGAAAGAATATCAGAAGAATTATTCCCATGATATCGTGCTGGTGTTGGAAAACGGCAAAATGCGGGAGCTGTTTCGGAAAGTGGAGGATGACAGTACCGTGACGTTTTTGACAACCGGGCACATCGACGGACATAAGACCTATAAGCGCAGCGCGACGCTGCTTCTTCTGAAGGCCATTTTCGACGTGGCGGGAAAAGAGGTGGTTACAGGCATCAAGGTGCACTTTTCTGTTAGCCAGGGATATTATTGTACAAGCAGATATCTGGCGCCGGACGATAAGTTTCTTGCCGGAGTGCAGGCGCGTATGGAAGAACTGGTGTCGCAGTCGATTCCCATCAGGAAAAAGACGATTCCGGTGGAAGAGGCGATTGAGAATTTCTCGCGCCGGGGTATGACGGATAAGGCGAAACTGTTCTGGTACCGGAGAAGTTCGACGGTTAATATCTATGAACTGGACGGTTTTGAGGATTATTATTATGGATATATGGTGCCAGATACCGGTTATCTGAAATATTTCAGACTGATTCCATATGATGAAGGATTTGTGCTGGAATTTCCGCCGGCGAAAACACCGGAGACTTTCGGTCCTTTTAAACCGGAGCAGAAGCTGTTCATGACGCTCAAAAATTCCACAAAGTGGAGTGAGGTGCTGGAGGTGGCGACGATCGGCGCACTGAATGAGCAGATCACCTGTGGAAAGATCGGCGATATTATACTGGCGCAGGAGGCGATCATGGAAAAGCAGCTGGGAAATATTGCGGCTCAGATCGCATCTCAGAAGGACAAAAAGCTGATCATGATTGCGGGTCCGTCGTCATCCGGTAAGACAACATTCTCCCACAGGCTGTCCATTCAGCTTCTGGCGCATGGACTGCGGCCGCATCCGATCGCTGTGGACAACTATTTTGTGGAACGGGAGGATACGCCAAAGGACGAGGAAGGAAATTATAATTTCGAATGCCTCGGCGCCATGGATATTGATCTGTTTAATACGCAGATGAGCGCTCTGCTCGGGGGAGAGGAAGTATCCATGCCGACTTTCAATTTCCTGACCGGGAAGAAGGAGTATAAAGGAAATACTCTGAAGCTTGGAGCGGAGGATGTTCTGGTCATTGAGGGGATTCACTGCCTGAATGATGCACTGTCTCACTCTCTGCCGAAGGAGAACAAATTCAAGATCTATCTGAGTGCATTAACCCAGTTGAATATTGACGAGCATAACCGGATTGCTACGACTGACGGCCGCCTGATCCGGCGTATGGTCAGGGATGCCAGGACCAGAGGGGCTGGTGCGAAAAAGACCATCTCCATGTGGGCGTCTGTGCGCCGGGGAGAGGATGAGAATATTTTTCCGTATCAGGGAGATGCAGATGTAATGTTCAATTCTGCGCTGATCTATGAGCTGTCGGTGCTGAAGCAGTATGCAGAGCCCCTGCTGCTTGGAATAAGGCAGGGAGAACCAGAATATACAGAGGCAAAGAGACTTTTGAAGTTCCTCAATTATTTTCAGGGAATCGACAGCAACCTGGTGCCCAACAATTCGATCCTGAGAGAATTTATCGGAGGATCCTATTTTAATGTGTAGGGCCTGTGCATGCAGGCTGTGAAGGTTTGACAGAATCTGAGGACCTGGAAAGCAGGTATTATGAAAAAATTTATACAGGAAAGATATCTCATACCTCTTGGGGTGTGGTTTGTGATTTATCTGGCATTGTTTTTGTATCTGGAGATATGTGAGCCGGAGTCTGTGCATCTGATTTCCTGCAGCCTGGACCGCAGGCTTCCGTATATTCAGGTATTTATCTATCCGTATCTGAGCTGGTTTCCATATATTTGCGCGTGTACGTATTCTGCCGTGCGGAATCTGGGAGAGAAGGATTATAAGAGAGCAGTTTTTCTCCTGACTGCAGGTATGAATGTATTTCTGCTCATTTCCTATGTCTGGCCAACGGGTCTGGACCTGCGGGAGGGGGTCATATACAACACCGCCCTGCCCAGCGGATATCTGATGCAGTTTGTACAGACGGTGGATGCGCCAAGGAGCGTATTCCCAAGCATGCATGTCTATGTAACGCTTGTGCTTCAGTATACGCTGGAGATGCAGAAAGACAGGATGCCCATGAGACGGATATGGATCGGAAGAGGTTTTGCAGCAATGATTGTTTTGTCCACCATGTTCACGAAGCAGCACTCGGTTCTGGATGTATTGGGCGCGTTTCTGCTGTTCGGGCTGCTGGCAGCCATGATTCAATGCTGCCAAAGCCTGTGTTTTGAAAAAACAGTACATGGCAGATTTTAAAAAAAACCGTTCATTGCGTGGACAAAGGCGAAAAAACAGGTTAAAATAGATATCACAGCAGGTAAGACAGACGATCGCAGCTGACGTGTGTCAGGTGAGGAAAGTCCGGGCTTCACAGGGCAGGATGCCGGATAACGTCCGGTGGAGGCAACTCCAAGGCCAGTGCAACAGAAATAAACCGCCGGGGGCGAAAGCTTTCCGGTAAGGGTGGAAAGGCAGTGTAAGAGACTACCGCCCGGCTGGTAACAGCCGGGGCACATGTAAACCCCATCCGAAGCAAGACCAGGCAGAAGCGAATGGCGGCCCGTCAGCTTCAGGTAGGTCGCTTGAGCGTATCGGCAACGGTGCGCCTAGATAGATGATCGTCCAACGACATAACCCGGCTTATCGTCTTGCCTGTTGTTTTATAAGATGCAGAGTGACTGCCGCAGTCAGACTGCCGGATAAATCGGGCAGTGACTGGGGCGGTTTTTCGTGATTGCGGACAGGAGAGGTGAAGGAAATATGATCTTATACAGACCAGTGGGAGAGAAGGAAAAGCAGTTGATTGCATCGGCCGGATATAGTGCGTTTCCGCCGCGCCTGCCGGAGCAGCCGATCTTTTATCCAGTGCTGAATGAGAAGTATGCCAGTGAGATTGCAAAGCGGTGGAATACGAAGGATGCCCGGTCGGGATATAAAGGATATGTGACACGGTTTGAGGTGGAAGACGACTATATGGCCGGATATGAGGTTCAGACGGTGGGGGATGTGTATCATCAGGAATACTGGATTCCGGCGGAGGAACTTGAGGAATTTAACCGGCATATCGTCGGCAGGATCGAGATTGTGAAGGAATATGGATGAAGTAGAAATGAAGAAAGAGGACGTGGACGGAAGGGAGAAAGAGATGAAAAAACTGTGTTCCTGGAATGTCAACGGGCTGCGCGCCTGTATGAAGAAAGGATTTCTGGATTTTCTGGAGAAGGAGGCCCCGGATGTTCTGTGTGTTCAGGAGACGAAGATGCAGCCGGAGCAGGCGGATTTTGTGTTTCCGGGCTATGAGGTGTACTGGAACAGTGCGGTGAAGAAAGGATATTCCGGGACGGCCGTGCTGACGAAAGAGACGCCGCTGTCTGTGTCCCCGGACCTGGGGCTTGACCGGCACAATACGGAAGGCCGGACTTTGACGCTGGAATATCCGGACTTCTATCTGGTCAACGTCTATGTGCCCAACGCTCAGAGCGAGCTGGCGCGCATTGATTACCGGATGGAGTGGGAGGATGATTTCCGGGCGTACCTTGGAGGGCTGAAGGAGAAAAAACCGGTCATTGTGACCGGAGATTTTAATGTGGCAAAAGAGGAAATCGATCTGAAGAATCCGAAGTCCAACCGGGGAAACGCAGGATTTTCTGATGAAGAGAGGGGAAAGATGCGCGAGCTTCTGGCTTCCGGTTTTGTGGACTCTTTCCGGTACCTGTATCCGGACCGGACGGATGCATACAGCTGGTGGTCTTACCGCTTTAAGGCAAGGGAGAAGAATGCCGGATGGCGGATCGACTATTTTCTTGTCTCTTCCGGATATGAAAGACATATTGAAGACAGTCTGATCTATGCGGAACAGACCGGGAGCGACCACTGTCCGGTGGGGCTTTTGCTGAAGAAGTGATGGGATGCAGTGGGTTACTGCTCACGGGATGGGTGGTGGTCTGCGCCCCGGGCTTCTGCGATCTGCGCTCGTATGGAGTGTATCGGACACCGAATCCGTTTTGTCCGTCCCATTCGGACAGGTCTGTCCGTCTGTGACGGACAAAACGACTCCGCTGTCCGCTCCAGTCCACACAGCGCTGCAGATCACAGAGGCCCGGGGCGCAGACCACCATCCATCCCGTGGACAGTACCCAGTGGTGCCAGGACATGTGGAATCGATAAAATATTCTTGACTTGGAGTGAACTCCATGGAGTATAATCAGATTGTTGCACAGAGGCAGGGAAAAACCGCTGTCGGTTAAAAACGGTCAAATAAAGGGTTTGACATATGGAGATGGTACAGGATGACGATAAAGGAAGTCAGTGAAAAGTTCGGGATCACACAGGATACGCTGCGTTATTATGAGAAAGCCGGGATTTTGCCCAGGGTTGCAAGGAAGCCGGGAGGTGCCAGAGACTATCACCCAGAAGACCTGGACTGGGTGGAACATATGGTCTGTCTAAGGCGGGCCGGGATGCCGGTGGAATCGCTGGTGGAATACCTGCAGTTGTGTCAGAAGGGCGATGGGACATTTCCGGAGCGTCTCCTGCTTCTCAAGGATCAGAGGAAAAATCTTCTGAGGCAGCAGGAAAAGCTCCAGGATGCTCTGAACCGGCTGGACTTTAAGATCTCCAGATATCAGACGGCCGTGGAGACCGGAAGCCTGTCCTGGGAGGACACGGAAGCAGAACTGTAAAAACAGCATCGCTCCGAAAGATGCGGAACTTAAAAACAGCATCTGTCCGAAAGTAGCCCCGGAAGGATTTTACGGAACAAAGTGAAGGAAAATGCTTCCAGACGCAGGGGCGAAGTGAGGGAAGATGCGGAACTTAAAATAGGAGGAAATGAATATGCAGAAATCAAAAGTGTATTTTACAAAGGAGATTACACCGGAAGCAGTTTTGAAGCTGTATGATGCATTGGGTGCATCTCTTCCGGGAAAAGTGGCAGTGAAGCTGCATTCCGGAGAAGTGGGAAATCAGAACTTTATCCGGCCTGATTTCTGGCAGCCCATGATTGCAAAGGCGAACGGTACCATCGTGGAGTGCAATACCGCTTACGAAGGAAAGAGAAATACTACGGAAGCGCACTGGGAGACCATGAAGCAGCATGGATGGACAGATATCGCGAAAGTGGACATCATGGATGAGGAAGGCGAGATGGAACTGTCCGTGGGGGGAGGAAAAAGGATACAGAAGAATTATGTGGGAGATCATCTGAAGAATTATGATTCCATGCTGGTTCTGACGCATTTTAAGGGACATCCCATGGGCGGATTCGGCGGTTCTTTGAAAAATATCTCGATTGGAATCGCATCAGCTCATGGCAAGGCGTATATCCATGGAGCGGGAGATGTAGAAGCATTCTGGTCTGCAGATCACGATTCCTTCCTGGAGTCCATGGCCGATGCGGCAAAGTCAGTGATACGGTTTTTCGATGGAAAGATGGCTTATGTCAATGTCATGAAAAACATGTCTGTGGACTGTGACTGCTGTGCGGTGGCAGAGGATCCGAAGATGGCGGATATCGGCATTCTGGCTTCTGCCGATCCTGTCGCTCTGGATCAGGCATGCGTAGATCTGGTGTATCAGTCGGAGGATCCGGGAAAAAGCCATTTGATCGAGCGCATGGAGTCCAGAAACGGTATCCATATTGTAGAAACGGCAGTGGAGCTTGGAATCGGCAGCCGTGAATATGAGCTGGTGGAGATCTGAATCCTGGCGTTGTCTTCCTCATTCGGACGTCTTAAGTCCGTCTGCGGAAGACAATGCCGGTTTTTTGACCCCATTAACCGTTATTTTTCATGGTTGTGTGGTGGTCTGCGCCCTGGGCCTGTGTGCTCTGCGCTCGTAGGGTTACTTACAAAATGTCTTTCATTGGATAAACAGTTGTTATATAATAAAATCAATCACAGACTGTATTTTCACAGGAGGAAGATCATATGGATGAAAGATTAAAAAAGCAGCTGGATTTTGCACTGGAGATCGACAGGGAAAAAAATATATTCCGGCAGACTCATCTGTCCGGGCACGGCAGAAATGAAAACGATGCGGAGCATGCGTGGCATATGGCGATTATGGCTTATCTTCTGAGAGAATACTCCAACGAGGCGATAGATATTGCACGGGTTATGATCATGTGTCTGATTCACGATATTGTGGAGATCGAGGCCGGGGATACTTATGCCTATGATACGGAACATAAGAAAACCCAGAAAGCCAGAGAAGATGCGGCCAAAGAGAAGTTGTATTCCATGCTGCCGGAGGATCAGAAAGAGGAACTTACCGCATTGTTTGATGAGTTTGAGGAGGGCCTGACTGCGGAAGCAAAGTTTGCCCGTGCCATGGATAATCTGCAGCCTCTGCTTCTGAACCACAGCAACAACGGAGCGGACTGGGTATCTCATCAGGTGACGGCAGCTCAGGTGTACGGGCGTCAGT
This sequence comes from uncultured Lachnospiraceae bacterium, assembly GCA_910583615.1. Classification (GTDB taxonomy): domain Bacteria; phylum Bacillota; class Clostridia; order Lachnospirales; family Lachnospiraceae; genus Hominiventricola. The sequence goes on from CAJTXP010000009.1 coordinate 101,188, forward strand.
CAAAGACAAAAGAGGGATCCGAAACGCTGTATAAGGTGACTGATCAGATAATTCAGGAAAACATACAAAAAGGAAGTATTAAGAAATAAGAACCGGGAGCTGGTGAAAGACAAATATATTTTGACAGACGGCTTTCGGCAGGTCAGTCGTGAAGGGCCGTGGAGGGAAAGGCGGAAAAGAAAAACAATGAACAGCATGAAAAAGGAAATGACCATATCGGAGTTCATGGTAAAGATGATCAAAGCTTCCGGGGGAAATCTCCATGACATCCGGCATTTTATGAAAGTCTACGCTTTTGCGAAGACCATTGCAGAGTGTGAAGGAGTATCTCCGGATGAACAGAAGACCATCGAGGCGGCAGCTGTCCTGCACGATATTGCCTGCCCTCTGTGCCGGGAGAAATATGGCAATACCAACGGAAAATATCAGGAACTGGAAGGAACCGGACTGACGGAAGCATTTCTGGAAGACAGCGGCCTGCCCGAAGATATGATCGGCCGCATCGTCTGGCTGGTTGGCCATCACCATACCGTCGCCCCGGTGGAGGGGATCGACCACCAGATCCTTCTGGAAGCGGATTATCTGGTCAATGCAGATGAGTCCGGATATTCAGCGGAAAACATTCTGAATACGGAGAAAAAACTGTTCCGGACCAGGACAGGGACCGCATTATTGAAATCTATGTACGAAGTAATAAGAGGTATGGACGATGAGTGTAAAATATGATTTATCAGCTGTAGAGATATTGAAAAAACTGGGCTATGAGAAAAAGACAGGAAGGAAAGCCCTGGATCAGATGATGCAGGAGAAGGGTATCTGCCTGCCGAAAGTATACCAGGAATTTATGGAGTCAGCGATGAACTGTCCCATGCTGGAGACTTCTGATCTCTGGGTGGGTGAAATGGTTCCTTTCGTCATGCAGCCCTGTTTTTTATATGAGAGAATACAGGAAATCATCGAAGATCTGAAGAAAGTTCGGGGAGCGAATCCGGAAAAGTACGGTGATAGCCGGTATTCTGTATTTTACCGGCTTCCGAAAGAGCAGTGGTCCTCAAAAACCTGTGATTATCTGGAGATCGGAAGCGATTACGGCGCCGGTATCGTGACTTTCGGTATCCGAAGGGAGGATCTGGAAAAAGAGGATCCGCCGGTCTATATGAATCATGAAGCCGATCCCGTTACCAGATGGACCATGCCGTACGAAAGGCTGTCGGATTTTCTGCTGGAGGTGGTCGTGACAGCCCTTGCGTGTATCGACTATTCCACGGCGCAGGAGGCGCTGGAAGCGGATGGATGGATCTGGTTTGATTATGATGAATATGTTATGAATACGGAAGAAGAGGATGAGGAAATCCTGTCAGAAGAAGAGTGGCAGGAGCAGATGCTTTGTCAGTCCGGCATTGATCTGAAACAGGTCCGGAAGCTGAACAGTGTAGGCGGTCAGGAACTGTTTTTCTGCTGTAATGAGGAAAGCGGCCGGTTTTATCTGGGAGTGGCCGACGAGGAAGATCTGAAATGGATCATGATCACCAGAGAAGATCCGGCCGGGCATTCTACGGAATGAAGCGGGGGCAGATGCGGAACTTAAAGGAGGAAAAACAGATGGATCAAAAGAAATGGGAAACATGCGTGGCGTTTCACGGACATTCCTGCGGCGGGCTGTCCATCGGTTACCGGGCGGCTCTGTACGCCGCTTCTCTGCTTGGGCTTTCTTTTTCGGAGGATGAGCAGGTGGTATGCATCAGTGAAAATGACGCCTGCGGCGTGGATGCGATTCAGGTACTCTTAGGATGCAGCGTGGGCAAAGGAAATCTGCTGTTTCACATGACGGGAAAGCAGGCGTTTTCCTTTTATGAGCGAAAGAGCGGCAGGTCTGTCCGTCTGGTTCTGCGCCCGAAGCCGGAGGGCATGACCAGAGAGGAAAGCTTCGCTTATTACCAAAACCATGCGCCGGAAGAGCTTTTTGAAGTAAAGAAGACTACTTTGAAGCTCCCGGAACCGGCCCGGATCTTCCAGTCGGTGAGATGCGACGGCTGCGGTGAGATCGCCGCAGAGAACCACATTCACCTGGAGAACGGCAGGCGGCTCTGCGAAGACTGCTACCGGGGGTATGACCGTTTTCACGTATAAATCTTCGGAGGAACGTCGTTTATACATAACACATGGTTAGAATTTCAGGATGGTAAATAAACAATCACTCAATAGAAAAAATACGCCGGCGATGATATAATGAGCGCAAGCGAGAAGAATGAGCCTGCTCATTCGGCGAGCGGCGAATGCCGGTCATGAATAGCAGATTCATGATCTAATAAAATCCGAAAACGGAGGTCGACGGAAATGAATATGAGTGAACAGATCAGAAGCCATCGGAAAGATGCGGGGCTGACACAGGAGCAGGTTGCAGCGTATCTGGGCGTCTCGGCGCCGGCAGTCAACAAATGGGAGAAGGGAAACACATACCCGGATGTCACCCTGCTTCCGGCTCTTGCAAGGCTGCTGAACATGGATATGAACGAACTGTTTTCATTCCGTGAGGAACTGACAGAATTAGAGACTGGGCAGTTTGCCAATGAGATTGCAGAAACTGCAATAAAAGGAAATATCGATGCTGCATTTGAAATGGCGGCGGCGAAGATACAGGAATATCCCCGATGCGATTCCCTGATCTATATGGCTGCGACTACACTGGACGGCGTGCTGGTACTGTCCGACATTCCGGAGGAACACAGGGAGACATACAAAAAGACCGTTTTTAACTGGCTGGAACGGGTCAGCGACAGTGCAGACGAAAAGATAAGATACTCTGTCATATATCTGCTGGCCGCGAAATATTTACAGATGGAAGAATATGAGAAGGCAGGTTCCTTTTTGGGGCGGCTTCCGGATGTTCAGACAGACAAAACATTACTGCAGACGAGGATTTTGCTCCACGAAAAAGAGGAAAATGCTGCGGCTGTTTTCCTTGAAGGGAATCTGCTGCAGACGGCAGGAAGGCTGCAGAACTATCTGTTTCTGCTGCTTGAAATAGAAGAGCAGGACGGAAAGCACCGGGAGGCGGAAGAAATCGCCGAAATATCGGAAAAGATGTGTTCGCTGTTTGGGCTGTGGCCTTATGGGGCGGTGGTTCCCCGTCTGCTGATCGCTCTGTTCCGGAAAGATGAGAAGCAGAGTATTCAGCTGATCGAAGCCGCGCTGGAGGAATCGCAGAAGCCATGGGATGTGGGAGTGTCTCCCCTGTATTACCGGTCTCTCCCAAAATCATCCAACCGGCTTGCCAAAAGCTTTGCAAGATCGTTTATAGCTGAAATCCGAAATAAGGAAGAATATGAATTTCTGCGGGGGAATGCGGAGCTTGAGAATATTCTGGTAAAATACGAAAAAATATCAGGGATTTAAATATCGGAGAAGAGCTGTTTTTTGGAAACGGTGTTGTAGAAATGTACCAAAACGCACTTGACAAATCCTGTCAATCATGTTAATTTTTAGATACATAGTATGTAACTGGGAAGCAGGCATTAACTATGCATTAAACCAAGGGATGTTTATGCATGTTGATGTCTTTTTCTATGCGTAAAATCGGTGCACCATGGAGATAGTAAGGGGCAGAGACATGCAAAAAACATCCAAAACTTTCATCAGCGAAAGCTCTTCCAGACACCGGGCGGTGAGAGGGCTGTAGCGGAACTTTAATCAGGAGGGATTGTTTTCATGAAAGACAAGATTTTCGGTGTACTTCAGCGAGTGGGAAGATCCTTTATGCTTCCAATCGCGATCCTGCCGGTGGCAGGCCTGTTGCTGGGCGTAGGCGGTTCTTTTACCAATGAGACCATGCTTACTACTTACGGACTGATGGGAATCATGGGCCCGGGGACGGTATTAAATGCCATTCTGCAGGTCATGAGCGCAGCCGGCGATATCGTATTTGCCAATCTGCCCATTATCTTTGCCATGGGTGTTGCCATCGGTATGGCGAAAAAGGAAAAAGAAGTGGCGGCGCTGTCCGCAGCCATCGCATTTTTCATCATGCATGCATCCATCGGCGCCATGATCACAAATCACGGCGGCACAGAGGCCATGTTAAGCGGCGCGACCGCATCGGTAGTAGGGATCACCTCACTGCAGATGGGCGTGTTCGGCGGTATCATCGTCGGTCTAGGTGTGTCGGCCCTTCATAATAAATTTTATAAAATCGAACTGCCACAGGTACTGTCCTTCTTTGGCGGCACCAGATTCGTGCCCATCGTCAGCGGACTTGCCTATACGGTGGTGGGAATCCTGATGTTCTTTATCTGGCCGGTGATTCAGCAGGGCATCTATGCCATCGGCGGCGTGGTGCTGGAATCCGGTTATGCAGGAACCTGGGTGTACGGTCTCATGGAGCGTGCGCTGATTCCTTTCGGACTTCACCATGTGTTCTACCTTCCTTTCTGGCAGACAGCCCTCGGCGGCACTATGGAAGTGAGCGGACGTCTGGTGGAAGGCGCGCAGAATATCTTCTTCGCACAGCTGGCAGATCCGACTGTGGAGCATTTTGCAGTGTCTGCCACGAGATTTATGACCGGTAAATTCCCGCTGATGATCTTCGGTCTTCCGGGAGCGGCGCTGGCCATGTACAAAGTTGCAAAACCGGAGAAAAAAGAAGCAGTGGCAGGTCTTCTTCTGTCCGCGGCGCTGACCTCCATGCTGACCGGTATCACGGAGCCTCTGGAATTTACTTTCCTGTTCGTGGCGCCGCTTCTGTATGCAATTCACTGTGTATTTGCAGGACTTGCCTATATGCTGATGCATGTATTTAACGTAGGCGTGGGTATGACCTTCTCCGGCGGTCTCATCGATATGTTCCTGTTCGGTATTCTCCAGGGAAATGCCAAGACCAGCTGGGTCTGGATCGTGGTTGTCGGTATTGGATACTTTGTTGTATACTATTTCCTGTTCTCCTTCCTGATTGCCAAGCTGGATCTGAAGACTCCGGGACGGGACGACAGCGAGGAAGTGAAGCTGTACCGCAGAAGCGACGTGGATGCCCGGAAGAAGGGCGCTGCGGGCGCAGACGGCGGTGCATCGGAAGAAGACGCTCTGTCCGCAGCCATCTGCCGGGGACTTGGCGGCAAGAAAAATATCTCGGATGTGGACTGCTGCGCGACCAGACTTCGCTGTACAGTATATAAATCAGAGCTGGTGGACGATGCACTCTTAAAATCCACCGGAGCATCCGGCGTGGTGCATAAAGGAAACGGCGTGCAGGTCATCTACGGACCGAGGGTCACCGTGGTCAAATCCAACCTGGAAGATTATCTGGAGACGGCCCCGGATGAAGAATACGCTCCGGCAGGAAATGCAGGGGCAGATTCTGCTGCACCGGCGGAGGATAAGCCTGCAGGGAAAGTAGTGAAAAGCGATACGATCTACAGCCCGGTAAACGGGACGGCGGCAGATCTGTCCGAGACGCCGGATGAGGCGTTTGCAGGCCGGATGATGGGCGACGGCGCCATGGTCATTCCGGAAGACGGAGAAGTGCGGGCGCCGGAAGACGGAGAAGTCAGCTTCGTATTCGAGACAAAGCACGCCATCGGATTTGAGACTGCATCCGGCATCGCCATGCTGCTTCATATGGGCATTGACACGGTGAATTTAAACGGACAGGGTTTTGAAGTCTTTGTAAATAACGGCGACAAGGTGAAGAAGGGTGATCTGCTCATGAAGATGGACCTGGATTTCCTGAAGAAAAATGCGCCGTCGCTGGCATCGCCGGTGCTCTGCACGGAGCTGTCTGACAATCAGAAGATCCGCCTGCTGAAGACAGGGGCGATCAAAGCAGGGGACGCGCTATATGCAGTAGATACCTGTGAAGGTTAATGAGGAAATCTGCGGGGAGAGAAAGTATGTTCAGAGTGAAGAAGGCGCTGAACCACAATACGGTGATCGCCATTGGAATGGATGACAATCAGGAATACCTTCTGATCGGAAAGGGAATCGGGTTCGGAAAGAAAGTCAGTGAAAGGATGGAGGCCCCCGAAGGGTGCACGGTCTATTCTCTCCATGAGAAGACAGAACGGGGTTCCGCCATGGAACTGGTAAAAGAACTGGATCCGGTTTTCCTGGAGATCGCAGAGCAGGTATTGCAGGAAAGCGAACGTATATTCGGAAAAATTGACCGGAGCATACTTTTTCCCATGGCAGACCATATCGCGTTTGCAGTAAAGAGAATCCAGAACGGGGAGCAGATCAGCAATCCGCTGACCGGAGATATCCGGGCGCTGTTCCATATGGAGTACAAGACGGCCGAGTGCATCATCCCGATCCTGAAAGAACGGCTTCAGGCGGAAATCGATGAGCACGAGGTCGGATATGTTGCGTTACATATTCACTCTGCCATCGAGGATGAGAATGTGGCGCTGTCCATGCAGATCGCAAGGACTGTCCGGGAGTGCATTCAGCTTGTGGAGGCGGAGACGGGGGCGTCCATCGATGTGATGTCTCTGTCCTACAACCGCCTCATGAATCATGTACGCTATATGGCGGCCCGGGCCATCAAGGGCGAGAAACTGAAGCTGGATATGAACGATTATATGTCGGTGAAATTCCCGGATGAGTTCCGGATGGCGTCCACGGTGTGCGGACATCTGGAAAAGCATCTGAAGAAACCTCTGGATCCGGTGGAGATCGGGTATCTGGCCATGCACATCCAGAGGGTGTCGGCGGAGCAGGAAAAGTAAGAGGAAGCAGCCCCGTTTCGGCCCGCTTACGCAGAGCTCGTATGGAATGTATCGGACAGAAAACAGGCTTTGTCCGTCTCATGCGGACATTGGAAGTCCGTCTGGTACGGACAAAACCAGTTCTCAGTCCGCTCCAATCCACACAGCGCTGCTGTGTAAACGGGCCGAAGCGGGGCTGCTGCGGCTTTTATATGCATATGGGCGCTTGGTGCGCGTGCAGGGGAAAGTCGTCCCTGCACGATGAAAGATCAGCCCTGTTTTTTCGTTACGGGGATCCAGACCTCATACCGGGCATTCTGGGGGTCCGGGTTTAGGTAGACTTCGATGTCCGGTGCGTTTCCGTATTCGTATCCGGAGGTGGGAAGCCATTCGGTGACGATGCGCCGTTCCAGCTCCTGGATGGACTGGTTCGTGCCCTCTCCGGGGAAGATCGCCCAGGTTGCGGCGGGCACGGTATATTCCTCGTAGTCGCCTGCCTCCAGGGAAGTGGAGACCGCGATGTAATACCGCCAGGGTTCCTCTTCGTTGCAGGTACTGACTCCCAGTACGCCCATGGGCTCCTGATTCATCATCTGCGCCAGGGTTTGCAGCGTACCGTTCAGGGAGATCTCCTGCCATTTGGACGGGATCACTGCAAAATTCTTTTCAATCTCTTTTTCCAGAGGCACCGATACGCCTACGATGCGGAACGCCTCTTTTGTCTCAATTCGATAATTCATTTCTTCCACTCCTTTGACCGTAATTTTAAAGGTAATCGGCGGAAAAGAGCGTACAGATATCCCTTCCTGCCGGACCGAAGACGGAGCAGTTCCGTGGATGGACTGGAAGGCCCGGTTGAAAGCGGTGGGAGAGCGGTAGCCGTATTTTTCCGCTATATCAATGATCCGGGCATCGCTGCTCAGCAGGTCTACGGCGGCAAGCGACATTTTCCGCCTTCGGATGTATTCGGACAGGGGGATCCCCGCCATATAAGAAAACATCCTCTGAAAATGCCAGGAGGAGCAGCAGGCGATCCGCCCCAGCTGTTCGTAGTCAATCTCATCGGTCAGATGCTCTTCCATATAGCGGATGGCGCTGTTGAGTCGGTCAATCCATTCCATTTTCGTATTCACTCCTTTTCGTTATCCTGATTATAACTGCATTTTTCCGGGTTGTCCTCTCTTTGCATGCACGAAAAAGAGAGGTCGTCCAACGTCCAGTTTCCGGGATTGGTATCGTCCGGAATCCGGCCGGCAAGGATATCTTCATAGTGTTTTGCCTTCTGATCCATATAGGCGGCGGTGGCTTGTGCCTCCGCCACTCTTTTGCGGGCCTGATCCCGCTGTCTGAGGATGATCCGGTATCGGGCTCTTAAATTCTCCTGGGATTCTTCCAGGCGGCACAGACGGCAGTATTCTTTGATATCCTGAATGGAAGCTCCGCACCGTTTCAGACAGGTGATGCCCTGCATCCAGCTGACCGATTCCTCATCAAATACCCGCCGGTTTGCGCGGTCTCTCCGGCAGGGCAGCAGATGGATGTCGGTGTAGTAGCGGATGGTATGCTCAGTGGTCCGGAACAGTTCGGCGAATTGTTTTATGGTGTATTGCATGGAGATTTCCTCTTTCGTCTTTTTGATATTTCTCAATTTTACAGGTATGATGCTCTTACGTATGAAAATATAAAAAGTTCTTGACTTCGAGTGACTCGAAGTTGTTATACTTATTATACTGCCGAAGGACGCTTTGCGCAATCAGGAAATTAGAGGTGGAAAGCGACGGATGCGGAACTTTTAAAAACAGCATCTATCCGAAGAATGCCCGGAAGGATTTCAGGGTGCGGCAGCGACCGAAAATTCTTCCAGATGCCGGGCATGATGAGGATGGATGCGGAACAGTAAAAACAGCATCTGTCCGAAGAATGCCCGGAAGGATTTCAGGGTGCGGCAGCGACCGGAAATTCTTCCAGATGCTGGGCATGATGAGGATGGATGCGGAACTTTAATAGGAGGAAACTACATATGGGATATTTAGGCGAAGAGATCAGAAAGCTGGGCTTCGGCCTGATGCGTCTGCCCCGGAAGGGCGATGCGATCGACGTGGAGCAGGTAAAGGAGATGGTGGACCTGTTCATGGAGGCAGGTTTTACTTACTTTGACACGGCGTGGGCCTATGCAGGGAGTGAGGACGCCATCCGCCAGGCGTTGGTGGAGCGTTATCCAAGGGAGCGCTTCCAGCTTGCCACCAAGAATGCGGCATGGATCAACTGTAAGACGAGGGAGGAGGCTTATGCGCAGTTTGATACCTCTCTTGCCCAGACGGGAGCCGGATATTTTGATTTTTATCTGCTGCACAATCTGGGAGAAGGAAGGACCCGCTATTTTGACGAGTATGACATGTGGAACTGGGTGCAGGAGAAGAAGAAAGCAGGCCTGATCAAACATGTGGGCTTTTCCTTCCACTCCACGCCGGAAGAGCTGGAGGCGCTTCTTCAAGCTCATCCGGAAGTGGAATTTGTCCAGCTACAGATCAACTACGCTGACTGGGAGAATCCGGCGGTCCAGTCCAGGGGCTGCTATGAGGTGGCGAGAAAGCACGGAAAACCGGTGGTCATCATGGAGCCGGTGAAGGGCGGGATGCTGGCAACGCCGCCGGAGTCGGTGGAGCAGACCTTTAAAGAAGTCGAGCCGGAGAACTCCGTGGCATCCTGGGCGGTTCGTTTTGCTGCTGATCTGGAAGGCGTCATCACGGTTCTGTCCGGTATGAGCAATGTGGAACAGATGAAAGATAATCTGTCTTATATGAAGAATTTTACCGGCTTATCAGAAGAACAGAAGAAAGTGCTCGCACGGGCACAGGAAGAGTTGAAGAAGATTCCCCTGATTCCATGCACTTCCTGTAATTACTGTGCCAAAGTATGTCCCCAGGGGATCGGAATCTCCGGATCCTTTACTGCCATGAATTATCTGACCCTGTACCGGGATCCGGCTGCGGCCAGGCATCAGGAAGACTGGCTGGTCAGCGGGCATGGACGCAGGCATGCAGACGAGTGCGTTCAGTGTGGAAAATGTGAGGAAGTCTGTCCTCAGCATATTGAGATTCGGGATCTGCTTTTGAAAGTAAGCGACGAATTACTGCGATAAAAGTGAATGGTCTGTATTCGAACAGACAGGATACTGGCAGAAGTCCTTTCACAGGTCTTCTGTCTTTTTCATATCAATAAAAAGAGATGTTTTACGGAGCAGCCATATGGATTGTAAAGAAGCGATCTTATCAGATGAATATTTGGATTTTATATGGAAGATTGATGTCCGGTTGACAGGGCAGGAGGAATACCCTTTTGGAGTATGCACTCAGTATATCAATCGGAATTTCAGCGTTTTTTATATAAACAGAGACGAAGTTTTACGGGATACGCAGAATGTTCCTATTGGTGATTATGCGATTCCCAACTGTCATACTCAGATGGATACAGAGAGTCTGGAGTATACAAGAATTTTGCAGATTCAGAACCAGCCGGCGCTGAATCTTCAGGGCAGCGGAGTAATCATGGGATTTCTGGATTCCGGGATAGCGTTGGAAAATCCGGTTTTTCGGACTCTGGATGGACGGACAAGGGTGATCGGTCTTTGGGATCAGACGGATCAGAGCGGAACGCCGCCGGAGGGGTTTCTTTATGGGAGCAGTTATTCTTCGGAAGAGATCAATCGGTTTCTGGAGGAGGGAAGTACAGAACTTCCAGGAGCGGATCCGAATGGCCATGGAACGAAAGTGGTGTCCATTGCGGCAGGTTCCAGGATGGAAAGTGAAAATTTTATTGGAGCTGCTCCGGAGGCATCTATCGCATTTGTAAAATTAAAACAGGCAAAGCCGTTTATCCGGCAGCTCCAGGAAATTCCCCAGGAAAGCGTTGCTTATCAGGAGACAGATATGATGCTGGCCATTCGATATCTGGAACTTCTGGCTTCCCGGGAAAACCGTCCGCTGGTTATCTGTATTGCTCTTGGGAGCAATTCCGGAGGTCATACGGGAAATACGGCGCTGGGACAATATCTGGATGACTTCGGTAACAGAGCGGGAAGGGCTGTGGTGGCTGCTGCTGGAAATGAAGGAAATAAAGGTCATCATTTTTTTGGAGTGGTACCAAAAAATGCGGGATATCTGGATGTGGAACTGCGGGTGGGAGAAAATGAAGAAGGATTTCAGCTGAATCTGTGGGGAAATGCTCCGGGCATGTTTTCAGCAGAGGTTACATCGCCGTCAGGAGAACAGATTCCAAGAATCTTTCCGCGGATTCTGGAACAGCAAAGGTTTGATTTCGTATTTGAAAGCACGATTCTGGATGTACAGTATGAACTGTCGGAAGTTGTATCCGGGGACGAGCGGCTTCTGATGTCTTTCCGGGATCCTACGCCTGGCATCTGGAGGCTTCGGATCTTTTCCTCCGGCGATCTGGAGAACAGCTTTCACATCTGGCTTCCGGTAACCGGTTTCATCAGTGACGGGACATATTTTCTCCGGCCGGACCCGGACACGACGATCACAGACCCGGGCAATACGCCCAAAGTGCTGACGGTGGCGGGATACGAGGGCAGCACGGAGAGCGTGTGGATGGATTCCAGCAGGGGCAAGACCCGAAGCGCATATCAAAAGCCGGATATCACGGCTCCTGCTGTCAATGTATCAGCCATCGACCGTTTTGGCAGGGGAAGCACGCTGACCGGAACCAGTGCGGCGGCGGCTCTGACTGCGGGGGCGGCGGCGCTGCTGATGGAGTGGGGGATCGTTCAGGGCAACGTGCCCACCATGGACGGCTCGGCCATCCAGCGATTTCTGATCCGGGGAGCGCGAAGGCCGGGGATCTACAGTTATCCGAACCGGATCTGGGGTTTTGGATTACTGGACTTGTACGGAAGCTTCCGGGCCATGCGGGGGATACAGCAGTCCGCGGGAATCTGAGTTCTCGCAGAAGAGGGGGCGTTTTGTTACAACTCCTTTTCTGTTTGACTGTTTATTTATATTCTTGACAGCTTCCCCGAATCACCAAAGCATGCGGTACGATGATCTTGGTGGCCAGAAGGTTCGGGTTCTCGATATGGTTGATCAGCTGCGAGGCAGCCTCAATACCCAGCTGGAAGGAGTTGATATCCACCGAGGTCAGCTGCGGCGATGAGATGCGGGCAAAGAGCGAATTGTTAAAAGAGACGATGGACAGATCTTCGGGGACAGAAAGCCCCCGCTGCCCGCAGGCTCTTTTCAGGGCCACCGCGAGGATATCGTCGCTGGCCACGACTGCAGTGGGACGGTCGTCCAGACTGATCAGCGTATGAAAAGGCTCGCTCTCATCCAGAGTGATCTGCTCCACCTCAACACAGTAGTCGGCAATCAGAGGCAGGCCGTGTCTGGACAGAGCCATCTGATAGCCGGCTTTTCGTTCGGCGGAGAAAAGCATGGTATATTCGCTGCCCACATAAGCGATTTTCCGGTGCCCCAGGCCGTACAGGTATTCTGTGGCTTCCAGTCCTGCCAGCAGGTTGTCGTTGTCGATGTAGATGGTCTGATTGGCATACTGCTTTGCCTTGCCGATCAGCACATAGAGCAGCCCTTCGCTGTACAGATAGTCGATGACAGGATCATGTTCCCGGGAATACAGGACGATAAAGCCGCCGGCGTGATCGTCTTTTGCCAGTGTGCGGACGGCGCGGAGAAGTTCTTCATCATCCTGCCCGGTGACGACGGTGCTGACATACTCCCGGCCGTTGCAGAACTGGCTGATTCCCCGGATGGCCTCCAGATAAAAGGCGTTCTCATAGACGTCTCTGGAAGACGGAGGAAGGATGATCCCGATGAGCTGGGAAGCCGCCTGTCCGCTACCGGAGGATACATTGGGTTCATAGCCGAGCTGCGCCATGGCCTGACGGACTTTTTCTTTGGTTTCCCGGCTGATGGACGGGTGGTTTTTGCAGGTGCGGGATACGGTGGATGGGGAGACGCCGGCAAGGGCGGCGACATCCCGGATGGTGACTGCCATAGAAGGGTTCTCCTTTTCGTTAGTGATTCGTTTTCTGTTTTGAAAGCTCTTTCCCGCTCCGGATATGGATCAGGCGAAGCACATCATCGTAGAGAGCGTCCGGGTCTTCCAAGTCGATCATCAGCCATCTCTGCCCGTTCCCTTCCGGGGTTTCCCGATAGATATCTTTGAGCCGTCTGCTGCAGTCTGCGAGAAGAGCGGAGATGGCTTCTTTTTCTTTTTGCCCGATGACGACCATGATCCGGAAAAAGGATTCCCGGGGATATATGGTGCAGAGGGTTTTTCCTGATTTTCTGAATTTGACGTTCCATCCCGGTTCCCAGCTGCAGGCGCTGAATTCGATCTTTTCTTTGCAGCGGTAATCCGTCTGGAGCCTGCTGCAGAGATTCTGAAACAGGGGGTTTCTGATATAAGCGCCGATTTCGTCCAGAGTGGGGCGTATTTCCCGGTTTTGCGGATCAATCATAAATGGTTCCTCCATGACATCATATATTCGGTTTCTCCGGTGCTGTCCTCTTTGGCCCGGGACTGGATCAGAAACCCTTCCCGCAGATAAAAATGAACTGCCCCTTCGTTTTTCTGGTAGACATGTAAAGTAAGACGCTGCCGAAGAGATTTCGCATGGTCCAGAAGCTGTTTTCCGATCCCCTTTGAACGGCAGGTTTCCTTTACAAAGATCCCGGCAATATAGTCCCCGGACATACCAATAAAACCGCAGGGCGATGCGGGAAGTTCCTCATATATATACAGCTCTGCATCGGGCAGAAGCTGTTTCACCTGTTCAAAACGGCTTTTCCAGTAGTCCGCCGGTATAAAACCATGGGCCTGGAGGTTGGCGTTAAGCCAGATATGTATAAGTTCTGTTAAATCTTCGGATCGAAAGGTTCGTATCATTGTTTTTCCTGCCTGCATTTCTATGAAAGAATCGTATCCGCTTCCCATTTGCGCGCGTTGTCGTGCTGTAAACAGCATATCATTTTCGCATGGGCAAATCAACTGTTTTCTGCCGTTCTCATACTTTCTGCCTGCCTGAAGAGCAGATACAGAATTACTTGAGAAAATATTTAGGCATTTTTCATAAAATCGAATAATGCAAATTATGCAACACGCCGAAAAAGTGCAAGTATATAAAAAAGGTTGTATTTATTGTGCAAAAGTAGTATATTTGTGTTGCATAGAAATTACGCAAATAAAGCACAAATATAATGCGGATGATGTCTTGGAAATGCATTTTGTTGCATATGCGTAATGTGAGAAAACGGAAAGGAAAAAAGAGGAAATGGAGGACAGCATTATGAGCAGTACAGCAAAAAGTGGTTCTGGTATTCTGATCAAAGCGCCGGTATCGGGGCAGATCATGGCACTGGATCAGGTTCCGGATCCGGTGTTTTCGGGAAAGGCGTTGGGAGACGGTGTTGCAGTGATCCCGGAGGACGGCAGGATCGTAAGTCCGGTGAACGGTGAGATTGCAACTGTTGCTGCAACAAAGCATGCATTTGGATTTGCAACAGAGGACGGCCTGGATCTTCTGATCCATGTGGGTCTGGAGACCGTGGCCCTGAACGGAGAAGGTTTTACGGTTCATGTGAAAGAGGGAGACAAGGTAAAGGCAGGAGATCTGATCGCGGAGGTGGATCTGAAGTTCCTTGAGAGTAAGGAAATCAATCCGGTCACTCCGATCCTCATCTGCGGCGGCGCGGAGGAGATGGAGATGCAGATCGCTTCCGGAAAGGTAACTGCAGGGAGCGACGCGGTGATCACGCTGACAGCAAAGGAGCCAGCGCCTGAAAAAAAGGCTGAACCGGTACAGGAGGAGCCGAAGAAAAAGGGCTTTGGCATTAACTTTGACCTGCTGCAGAAGCTGGGCAAGGTGCTGATGACGGTGATCGCAGTCATGCCGGCAGCAGGACTTATGCTCAGCGTGGGCAAGCTGGTACAGATGGCGGGAGCGGATATTCCCATGATTCTGACCATCGGAAGCACCATGGAAAATATCGGCTGGGCGATCATCAACAACTTACATATTCTGTTTGCGGCTGCCATCGGCGGTTCCTGGGCAAAGGAACGGGCAGGCGGCGCGTTCGCGGCAATTATTTCGTTTATCCTGATCAACTGTATCACCGGCGCGGCTTTCGGCGTTACCAGCGCCATGCTGAATGAAGAAGGCGCGGTGGTCATGTCCCTGTTCGGGCAGGAGATGCTGGTGGAGAATTATTTTACTTCGGTCCTCGGCGCTCCGGCTCTGAATATGGGTGTGTTTGTGGGAATTATCGCTGGATTTGTGGGCGGAGTGGTGTATAATAAATATTATAATTTCCGCAAACTTCCGGATGCATTGTCGTTCTTTAACGGAAAACGGTTCGTGCCCATGGCAGTCATTGCTTATTCCGTGGTGATTTCTCTGGTGATGGCAGTGGTATGGCCGGTAGTTCAGACCGGAATCAACACCTTCGGTGTGTGGATCGCCAATTCTTCGTCCACTTCGCCGATACTGGCGCCGTTCATCTACGGGACGCTGGAGCGTCTGCTGCTGCCCTTCGGTCTGCACCACATGCTGACAATCCCCATGAACTACACTTCCTTCGGCGGGACTTATATGATCCAGACCGGTATCAATGCGGGATCCGAGGTGTTCGGACAGGATCCTCTGTGGCTTGCATGGGTGACGGACCTGATCAATTTCAAGGATGCGGGCGACATGGCATCTTATCAGAACCTGATGGCAACCGTGACACCGGCGCGTTTCAAAGTGGGGCAGATGATCGGAGCAACAGGCCTTCTCATGGGAATCGCCCTTGCCATGTATCGCCGTGTGGATGAGGATAAGAAGAAAAACTATCGTTCCATGTTCTTTTCTACCGTACTGGCAGTGTTCCTGACCGGTGTGACGGAGCCGCTGGAATTCATGTTCATGTTCTGCGCGCTGCCGCTGTATGTGGTCTACGCCATCCTTCAGGGCTGTGCTTTTGCCATGGCGGGCATCATTGACTTAAGGCTTCACTCTTTTGGAAATCTGGAATTTCTCACCCGTGTGCCCATGTCGCTGAAAGCGGGGCTTGGCGCAGATATCATTCATTTTGTCATCTGCTGCGTGGTATTCCTGGCCATCGGCTACGGAGTGGCTTACTTTATGATCGGTAAATTCAAATTCGCCACACCGGGACGTCTGGGCAACTATACGGATGAAAATGAGGACGAAGGCGGCGCGCCTGCCGGATCTTCCGGCGCGGGCGGCGGAAACAGCCAGCCGGAGCGGATCATCGCTCTTCTGGGCGGACGCGAAAATATTACGCTTGTGGACGCCTGCATGACCCGTCTGCGGGTGACAGTGAAGGATCCGGAGAAAGTGGCGGACCTGCCCGCATGGAAGGCGGAGGGCGCGTTGGGACTGGTGAGAAAGGACAACGGAATCCAAGCCATCTACGGACCCAAGGCGGATGTACTGAAGTCAGATATCAATGATATTCTGTAAATGAGAAAAATCACGGCGGCTTGGCGGATGTCCGCGTACTGCGGACATCCGCCGGGCGGCTTTCCTAAAGCGGCAACAGAAAGGAAGCGGATATTACGAAACTTTTAACACTGAATACACATAGTCTGCAGGAAGCAGATTACGAGCAGAAGCTTTCCTGGTTTCTGGATAAGGTCCAGAAAGAGCAGCCGGATGTGCTGGCTCTTCAGGAAGTCAGTCAGTCCGTGAGCGCGCCGCCTGCGGATCAGGCGCTTTTAGAAGACCTCTTTGTCTGTCCGGGACAGGAACCGACGGTACGGGAAGACAATCATGCCCTGCGGGTGGCCAGGGGCCTTCGGGAAGCGGGAATCTCCTGCTCCTGGTTCTGGCAGCCGATCAAGATCGGCTATGGGAAATATGACGAAGGAATGGCGCTGTTCGCTCTGAATCAGGAGATTACGGAGGCAGATTCCTTTTATATCAGCGGCTGCAGGGAATACGATAACTGGAAGAGCAGAAAGGTACTCGGTATCCGGGGAAGCAGATACAACGACTGGTTTTATACCGTTCACATGGGCTGGTGGCAGGATGAGGAGGAGCCTTTTTCTGCGCAGTGGCAGCGTCTGGAGCAGCAGCTGCTGCTGAAAAAGAGAGAGGCGAGAATCTGGCTTATGGGAGATTTCAACAGTCCTGCCGGATTGAAGGGGCAGGGATATGACTGTGTCCGGGCTTCCGGCTGGCAGGATACCTACAAGCTGGCCTGGGAGTATGACTGCGGCGCCACGGTGGAGGGTGTGATCGACGGATGGGAAAGTCTGAAAGGCGGGCAGGTTCCCGGCCTGGGCATGAGGATTGATTATATCTGGTGCAGTACAGCTGCGCCGGTACATTCGTCAAAAGTGATTTTTAACGGAACGAACGGACCGAAGGTATCTGACCATTTCGGAATTCTTGTGGAGATCAAAGATCATGAATGAGAGGAGACATGAAAGATGAACAGAGCAGCAGGCATCCTGCTTTCCGTATCCAGCCTGCCCGGGCGCTTCGGGATCGGATGCTTTTCCAGAAGCGCTTATGATTTTGTAGACTGGCTGAAAGAGGCGGGGCAGACCTACTGGCAGATTCTGCCGCTGGGTCCCACCAGCTATGGGGATTCGCCGTACCAGTCCTTTTCCACCTTTGCGGGCAATCCATATTTTATCAGTCTGGATGAGCTGATCGAAGAAGGAGTTCTGACGGAAAAGGAATGTAAGAGCGCGGATTTCGGGAAAAAGGCCGATGATATTGATTATGAAAAGGTATACAAAAAACGCTATCCGCTGCTTCGGAAAGCCTACGAGCGCAGCCGGGTCAGCGAGAATCCGGACTATGTGCGCTTTGTGGAGGAGAACCGCTGGTGGCTTTCGGATTATGCGCTGTTTATGGCGGTGAAGGATCGCTTTGAGGGGGCGCCCTGGACCGAGTGGGCCGAGGATATCCGTCTGAGGTGGCAAAACGCCATGGATTACTACCGCAGGGAACTGTATTATGACATCGAGTTCCAGCAGTATCTTCAGTATAAATTTTTCAGCCAGTGGAGGCGGCTGAAGGCGTATGCCAATGAAAAGGGCATCCGGATCATCGGGGATATCCCCATCTATGTGGCTATGGACAGCGCTGACACCTGGGCGCATCCGGAGCTGTTTCAACTGGATGAAAACAATGTGCCCACCGCCGTGGCCGGATGTCCGCCGGACGGATTTTCCGCAGACGGACAGCTGTGGGGCAATCCGCTCTATCGGTGGGACTACCACAGAAATACCGGTTACGACTGGTGGATGTCCAGGCTTTGGTACTGTTTCCAGATGTATGACGTGGTGCGGATCGATCATTTCCGCGGGTTTGACGAGTATTATTCCATTCCGTTCGGGGCAGAAAACGCGAAGGACGGACACTGGGAAAAGGGACCCGGCATCGACCTGTTCCGCTGCATGGAACAGCGTCTGGGCCGGCATCAGGTGATCGCGGAGGATCTGGGATACGTGACGGACTCCGTCCGGGAGCTGGTGAGAGAGAGCGGCTTCCCGGGCATGAAAGTGCTGGAATTTGCCTTTGACTCCCGGGACTCCGGTTCGGCCAACGACTATCTTCCCCACAATTACATAGAAAACAGCGTGGCTTATACGGGGACTCATGACAACGAGACGATCACCGGCTGGTTTAAGAGCATTACAAAGGAAGAGCGGCAGATGGCCAGAGACTATCTGTGCGACCAGCACACGCCGGCGAAGGAACTGTATAAATCGTTCATCGCGCTGGTCATGCGCAGCAACTCCCGGATGTGCATCGTTCCCATGCAGGACTATATGGGACTGGATAACCGGTGCCGCATGAACCAGCCGTCTACCCTGGGGAAAAACTGGAAGTGGCGTCTGGTAAAAGGCGAACTGTCGGAAGAACTGCAGGAAGAGATTCTGGCGGTGACGAAACGGTACGGAAGGATGAACTGGGCGTAAGGACTGTTTCGTCAGAAAAGGTGCAGAGAATTACAGGTTTTTAAGTGGAAGCAGCAGGGAGAGCAGGTGAAACGGTTCTCCCTGTTGTATATTTTACAGCTCAGACTGTTTACTTTTTTATAAAAAATGATATAATATAAACAAAAGGAGGCGTACAAAGAAGACATGTTTCATAAGAATCTAAAATATTATCGTTTAAAGAAAAATATGTCAAAGAAGGAGCTCGCCTCATTGATTGGGGTGACTCCAATGGCAGTCACTTATTACGAAAGTGGCGAGAGAAGGCCAGACATGACGACGGTGAAAACTCTGGCGAAAGCGCTTGGTGTGAAGGCGGCAGATTTCCTGTGCAACCGTAATGAAAATCTTGTTTTTGCACATGGGGAGTTTCGCAAAGGAAGCAGACTGGCAGCAGGTCAGCAGGAATATATTCGTGAAGCGGTAGAAGAATATATGAGCAGATTTTATTCTGTAGTTGATATCCTGGGCGGCGAAATATTACCGGAAGCACCAACTGCCCATACGATTATGCTTACGGGTAATCCGGAAGAAGATGCGAAAAAAATGAGAGAGTGTCTTGGTATCTCAGCTTCCGGGCCGGTCGGAAATCTGGTTCGGCTTTTGGAGAACCGGGGGATTCTGGTGTATGCGCTTGATATGGAGAATGATGCTTTTTCGGGTATGAACGGAATCGTAAATGAAAGACCATATATTATTTTTAATAAAAATATGAGTCCGGAAAGAATTCGTTCTACGATTGCTCATGAGATGGCGCATTTTATGTTTATCTGGCCGGAATATATGGAAGAAAAGAAAGTGGAAAGGATGGCAACGGCCATCAGCGGGGCCTTTCTTTTTGCAGAGGAGGATGCAAAAAGAGAACTTGGTATCCGGAGAACCAGGATCAGTAAGGATATGACTTTGATCTGCAGAGAGTATGGAATCTCCATGTATCTGCTGGTAAAGAGAGCTGCGCTTTGCGGTATTGTAACTGGCAGCATGGAAAAAGATTTTTATATAAAAGCGGGGAAAGCAGGTTGGAAAAAGAAGGAACCGGTCTGGTGTGAAGCGGAAGTGCCGTTCCTGTTTGAACTGCTTGTATTCAGAGCGGTAAGTGAGAATGAAATAACTGTTCAGAAAGGTGCAGAGTTGTTAAGACAGTCATATGATTATGTGGCCGGGAACTGCTTTGCCGCAGAGGAATAGTATGTGGAGTATATAAGCAGTGATACAAATGTATGGCTGGATTTTGCAGAAATTGAAAAGCTGAAGCTTCCGTTTCTTCTGCCCTATGTATATCTGATGAATGATGAAACAGTTGATGATGAACTACTGAATCCTCCGGAGCTTCGCGGTGAACTGTTACGATTGGGTTTGCAGAAAACGGAACTGACAGAAGAAGAATTTTATTTAGCGGAGATATTAACATCAAAATATGCGAAACCTTTTGTTTATGACTGCATTGCACTGGCTATAGCAAAAGTCCGTGGCTTAACGTTATTGACAGGTGACGGACCTCTTAGAAAGGCAGCAGCGGCAGAAGGGGTGGCCGTTATGGGGACAATTGGAATTTTGGATCAGTTACATAGAGGGAAATATGTAGAAGATGAAGAATATGCCGACTGTATTCAGCGACTGCTGGATAAAAATGGCGGGAAAGTACGTTTGCCGGGGCAAGAACTGGAGATCCGGTTGCGAAAGATCCGGAAAATATGATTTTGCACAAAATAATGCAGTGATATAGAAGAATTACTGCCGGCAGAGCGGGCTGTACCATTTTCTTAACGCCGGAGGAGTCGGCGGGGGGAGGTATGGCCTTTTTTATATCTGGATTTGTGACGGGAGGCAGATAGCCTGTCATTCGGTATGTTGGGGCGGGATAACAAAAAACGGGGATGATGATCATAGAAGAGCAGCGGTGCTTTGGCATTCCGCTGTTTTTTATTTTCCTGCAAATCTGAAAGATCGTCGAACGGATTGTTCGTTATTTTTCTGAAACTTTATATAAACATTTATATAAATATTTATATTTGAACTTGAGAAAATATAATAAAAATATGGTTGCAATCACCAAATTTAAGCAATAAAATATGGAAAATATAAACAAAATCAAAAATTTTATATGAAAAATATTGAAAAAATATATAAAATATTTATAATAGTGTTCATACAAAACAGTAACAAACAAATCGAAGCAACATGCAGGTAGAAATGCAGGAGGATTTCAAATGGCAAACATCAGATTGGGCTTTGCGCCTACAAGAAGAAGTATCTTCAGCGCGCCGGATGCCATCAAATACAGAGGGCTGACGGCGAAACGGCTGGAGGAGCTGGGAATTGATTTCGTGGATATTACGGATATCTGATGGAGAGGGCAAAAGAGGACAAAGATATTGTAGTACTGTGCAGCGATTCCAGAGGAAGCGCGTCCATGACTCCTTTTGCGGAGCGTTTCCCGGAACAGTTTGTGGAAGTGGGAATTGCGGAGCAGAACCTGGTCAGTATCTCCGCAGGACTTGCAAAATGTGGAAAGAAACCTTTTGCGGCGTCGCCGGCCTGCTTCTTATCCACCAGAAGCTATGAGCAGGCAAAGGTGGACTGCGCGTATTCCAATACCAATGTGACGCTGATCGGAATCAGCGGCGGAATCAGCTACGGCGCGCTGGGCATGAGCCATCATTCCGCGCAGGATATCGCGGCCATGTCTGCGATTCCCAATATGAGAGTGTATCTTCCCAGTGACCGCTTCCAGACGGCAAAGCTGATCGAAGCGCTTCTGCAGGATGAAAAACCATCTTATGTCCGTGTGGGACGGAATGCGGTGGAAGATATCTACACAGAGGACAACTGTCCTTTTGAGATGGATCGGGCGACTGTGGTATGCGAGGGCAGCGATGCGGCGATCATTGCCTGCGGAGAGATGGTAAAGCCCGCGGTGGATGCGGCGAAGCTTCTAGAAAAGGAAGGGATCAGCGTGAGCGTAGTGGATATGTACTGCGTAAAGCCGCTGGACAAAAAGACGATCATCCAGGCGGCGGAGCATGCAAAGCTGGTGGTTACGGCGGAAGAGCACGCGCCCTTCGGCGGCCTTGGCTCCATGGTCAGCCAGGTGGTGGCGCAGGAGTGTCTGAAAAAGGTAGTAAATCTGGCTCTTCCGGATGCGCCGGTCATCACCGGTAATTCCAGAGAAGTGTTTGACCATTACGGATTGAATGCGGAAGGAATCGCAAAGACCATAAAGGAGAATCTGTAACATGGCGGGATATGTGCTGGGGATTGATCAGAGTACGCAGGGAACCAAAGCGCTTCTGTTCGACGAAACGGGGAAGCTTCTTTGCCGGGCGGATCTGCCCCACCGCCAGATTGTCAACGAAAAAGGCTGGGTGGAGCATGATCCGGAAGAGATCTATCAGAATACCGTCGGCGTGGTGAAGCTTCTGGTGGAAAAGTCCGGGATTGACAGACGGGAAATCCGGGTTCTGGGGATCAGCAACCAGAGAGAGACGGCCCTTGTGTGGGACCGGGCGACCGGGCGGCCGGTGTACAACGCCATCGTATGGCAGTGTGCCAGAGGAGCCGCCATCTGTGAGGAGATCAAACAGCAGAAAGGCGCAGAGAACATACGTTCTCATACAGGACTGCAATTGTCGCCTTACTTCTCGGCGGCGAAGATCGCCTGGGTTCTGCGTCACGTGGAAGGAGCCCAGGAGCGGGCGGACAGAGGGGAACTCTGCTGCGGAACCGTGGACAGCTGGCTGGTCTACCGGTTGACCGGCGGGAAAGAATTCCGGACCGACTATTCCAACGCGTCCCGGACCCAGTTGTTTAATATCCGGACCCTGAACTGGGATCCGGAAGTATGCCGGCTGTTCGGGATCCCGACCTCCTGTCTGGCGCAGGTGACGGATTCAGACGGCTGTTACGGAGAGACAGATTTCGAAGGATTTCTGGAACATCCCATTCCGATCCGGGGAGTGCTGGGAGACTCTCATGGGGCGCTTTTTGGGCAGGGATGTCTGAAGAGGGGCATGGTGAAGGCGACGTATGGTACCGGCTCTTCGATCATGATGAATATCGGGGAGCAGCCGGTCTTCAGCGACCGGGTCGTTACATCCCTGGCCTGGGGGATGAACGGAAAGGTGGATTATGTGCTGGAAGGCAATATCAATTACACCGGAGCGGTCATCACCTGGCTGAAGGACGAACTGAAATTGATCACATCGCCGTCAGAGACCGAAGAACTGGCAAAGGAAGCCAGTCCCTGCGATACTGCCTATCTGGTCCCGGCATTTTCCGGACTGGGCGCTCCTTACTGGGACAGCGAAGCCAAAGCGGTTCTGTATGGTATGACAAGGACGACGAGGCGACCGGAAATTGTAAAAGCAGGCCTGGAAAGTATTGTGTACCAGATAACGGATGTGCTCACCGCCATGGAGCAGGAATCCGGAATCGCCATCGAAGAACTGCGGGTGGACGGCGGCCCAACCAGAAATGGTTATCTGATGCAGTTTCAGAGCGATATGGCGCAGATTCCGGTTCAGGTTCCGTCTTCGGAGGAACTGTCCGGGATCGGTGCGGCATATGCGGCGGGGCTGGCAGCCGGGATCTATCAGATGGAAACTCTGTTTGAAGGGCAGGGGAGAACAAAATTTGCTCCATCCATGACCAGAGAGGATAGAGAACAGAAATACAGAGGATGGAAAAAGGCAGTGGAAAAAGCGCTGTCAAAATGACGACGGGATGAACGGGCCAATGGTCCGTGCTCCTGCCGGTGCCCGGGAGGCCCGGCAGAAATAATAATATTTTTTCATTGATACTGGACAGTAAAAAGTTTATATGCTTAAGAAGCCAGTAAATCCTTATCAATTA
>CAJTXP010000010.1:0-113061 GCA_910583615.1 uncultured Lachnospiraceae bacterium
TTAATTTGACGTTTTTGTGCGGGAGACAGGAACTTTAATTTGCTGGGCTACAGCCATATCCGTCAGCCAGCGGTTTTTCTACACATTGAGCCCCGCTCTGAAAGCGGCCCAGACCGAGATTCAGTCCTTCCGGTTTTTCTCGCGCCCGGTACTGATCAACGGTCCTTTTGGAAGCGGGAAGAACTCGTTTGCATTTTTGTTATATCAGAACAACAATCATCAGAACAGCCCCCTGGCCGTTATCGACTGCAGTTTTGCAGAAGGAAAGGACTGGGATTATTTTATCAATCATGAAGATTCCCCGCTTTACGGGACCGGATACACGATTTTTTTTAAAGACATCCATCTGTTGAATCAAAGGCAGCAAAATCAGCTTCTTACCATTCTGCGCACTACGGCGCTGAACAGACGAAATCAGCTGATCTTTTCCTGCATCCTGGATTCCTGCAGTACATTTGATGAAAATATCCTGAGAAACGAGATCGTCAACACCATGCAGGCCCTGACCATCACCATTCCCGCGCTGAATGACCGCAGAGAGGACATTCCCAATCTGGCCACTCTGTATCTGAGTGAATTCAATGCCCAGATCGCAAAGCAGACCGTCGCTTTCGAACCGGAAGCGTTACAGCTTCTGCAGGAGTTTAACTGGACGAACAACCTGTATCAGATGCGTTCCGTCATCCAGGAACTCACCCTCTGTTCGGAATCCTCTTTCATTACAGAAAAAGAAACCCGAAAAGTTCTCGCAAAAATAAGTGAAGAGGACGCCTCCTCACAGAAAAACGAGTCTCTTTCCCTGGAAGGAACGCTGGACGAGATCACAAAACGGATTATCCGGCAGGTATTAAAGGAAGAAAACATGAACCAGTCCAGTGCCGCAAAGCGCCTGAATATCGGAAGGAGCACACTCCGAAGGCACCTCCTTTAACCGGCGTCCGATACAGCTGCACATGATCCGGCTCACGGCTTCTGTCTCATCCGGTATTCTCTTTCCCACTGAAGAAGCCGTTTCTGCGGATCTGTGACGTCTTCCTTCTTTTTTCCGGCCCCTGGAAGAATTCCCTGTGCAAGCTGTGCGGCAAGTTCCGCCTGTTCCAGAAGCTCCTCATCCGGATGGTATTCATAAGCGGTTTCAAAACACCTGGCCGCTCTGCCGAACAGAAACTGTCTGGCATAGCATACCCCCAGATTGTTCCATACCGCACTGTAAAATTCCATTCCAAGGCTGCTGTTCTGGTGCATCTTAAGAATATGCCGATACTCTTCTGCCGCCGCCCATTCATTCCGGTTGTTCAAGAGCTCATCCGCACGCATCTTCAGCCGCTCCTGCTCTTTAAGGCCCGCAAGACCGTTCAGACGTTCTCTTAAGTCGTTCTGCTCTTCCGGCGAAAAAAAGCCGGAAGCTCCCGCCACGGTAAGAACCAGTTTCTGAAAATCCGTTCCGGACCGGATATCGTCTCTGATCTTTCCGGCGAGCTCCTGACACCCGGTTTCCTGCAGCCAGCGGCATAATCTTTCATCAAAAAGCTGCCTGTCCACAACACATATATTATGGTACAGAAAATACGCCAGTTCTTCCACACTGTAAAGATTCAGATCTGCCCGTTCGATGAAAAACGGATTTTTTGTCCTGTTATATTTACAGACCGTAACCAGTCCCATGACTCATTTCCTCCTGTTCTTCCAGAACAAATGATTCTTTCCAGCAAAGCTCAGAAGACGGATACAGTTCCCCAAATCCAAGATCCGTGACCTTTATTTCACACTGCGCAGGCGCTGGAAAACAGACTTCCACCAGAAGCCGGCTGGTTCCCCCTGGCCTGTCAGGCAGATCCGGCAGATGCATCCCGGCCCTGATCGGCTCACCGCCCAGCATGGACTGAAAAACAAACTCCAGAAGAGGCTCTGAACACAGAATCACCTCGCAGCTTTCCCGGACTTCGTACCAGCTTAAACCGGCCCTTACGATCGTATACACCTCTTCCTTTCCGCTTCTGCTGCTTCGAATCCCCACATTGTACAAAAGCGTCTGCCCGCTCAGGAAAAGATAAGGTTTTTGTTCCCTGCTGTCCTGAGCCAGCATGCAGGCTCCTCTGGCATAAAGCAGATCAGCCAGAAACACTCTTCGCCGAAAACAGATCGCTTCTCTGCTCTTTTTATAGTCCCTCGTATTCAGATCGGTCCCTGTGAGAAATACCGCTGATGCGCGGTTTGAATTCTTTCCAAACCGTTCTTCCACATGCTGCAGAAGCTTTTCATCCCGATTTCCTTCCAGCAGATTCCCAATATACCAGTACTCCGGATCCTTCGTCTCGACAATCATGGGTGTACTTCTTTTATTTGCCTGAATCCTGGTTGCTTTCACCTCGTCTGTACCAAATTCCAGAATCCAGACCTGCTGCTGCCAGATATCGTTCGTCTGGTGCATGACAAAGTGAACCAGGCTTTCCGCCTCCCCCATAACCTGAATCTGTCCCTCCTGAAAACCGGCTTCATACGCCTCCCTCAGCGTCCGCCTGATCCCTTCCTCCGACAGATCCGGCTGCACAATTGCTGCGCGGATATTTTGTTTTTTCCCATATCTTTTCAGAGCAGACAGAATTCTGCGCAGACAGGCAACATGTCCTGCCTGCTCTCCAAAGTCCAGCGGAAGCTCCTGCGGCTCTTTCATCTGACTGTTCCAGTAACAGACCCTGGGATCTTTTTCTCTGTAATCAATTCCTGCACAAAGCTGCCCGCTTCCATTTGCGTTTTCCATGACCGCTCTTCCCTTCTCTATCTGACACGAAATTTGTTCTCCGCCAGTTCCGTCAGTTCCTCATATTCTTCCATCATCCGCTTCAACGCGCGGTCCTGTTTATAATCCAGCGCGCACTGCATGCGGCACAGCCTGCTGTACCGGCTGTCTCCTTCCACATGTTCTTCCCTGTTTTCCATTGTCCTGCACTCTGTAGACCGCTCCGTTCCATCCTCTGACGTCTCAGTAACAAACCAGGTCAGCCTTTCACCATAAAAGAGAATAAAAGCTCTTACAAAGACCCCGCCGCACACTGGATAAAGTCTCTCAGCCACATAATCAAAGCTCTTCCTGCCATGATATTCCAACACATAATGAAGAATCACCTTATTCCGGGGATTGCAGCGGTATTCCACCACAACCTGATCTGCGGGCCTTTCTTTCTCTTCCATAAAGGGAAGCAGCTTCTGCATAAACGCAAACCGTTTATTTCTGGCCGCAAGGTCGTTCAGAAATTTCCTGGCCAGACGTTTCTGGGCATCCGTCAAAAGCAGCAGGACCGAGAGCTGTTTCAGCCAGGACAATATGGCTGTTTCATGCAGAGGATCCCCCCACAGAAGATGATGTTCCAGGCTTTCAAACGCTCCTTCCGGCACATCCTGGCCTTTCACAAAATCCAGCCAGCACAGATAGTTCAGATAGGCCATGCTCAGCACAGATGCTCCGCCTCTGTCATCCATGGCAGAAAATACCGGAAACACCTCGCAGACATACTGTTCCGTGAACAGAGCCTGGGCTACCACATGTTCCTCCAGTTCTGGAAAGGACAGGCCGAACTGCTCTCCTGCTTTAAAAAGAGCCAGAAGTTCTCTGGTATCTCCGATTCCCCGCTCCGCCAGAAGCGCAACAACGCGCTCTGTATACAGTCCTTTTCCAAACACCTGTTCTGCCAGAGGCATCAGCAGATTTTTTGAGTTTTTCCCATCTTCCATCAGCTGCTCCAGAAGCCTGAGCAAAAGCCTGCCGTCCACCTCCTGACATCCTGTCTTCCATAAAAGCCGTACAGCGTCTCCATCTCTTCCAAGAAGAATCAAAGTCTCAATATAAGAGGCCTGGCATTTTCTGGAAAGACGAAACACTTCTCCGTCAGAAAACAGCAGGCGTTCATTGATCTGGTCCAGCCTGCGGTGTTTTCTCTCATAGTTCAGCAGTTCAATCTTCAACTGCTGCCGATAGGATTCCCTGACCCGTCCATCTTCCAGAAGCCTCCATGCATACGACTGATTTTCTCCGTTCAGCCTGTGCCTTTCTTTTCCGTCCAGCAGATAAAGATTCAGTCCCAGATGGTCTTTCAGTTTTTCCGTACAGAGCTTTAGAAATCCCGGCTCGATCATCAGGCGCTTCTGCTCATACGGCACGGTCTTCCGATGCCGCTTTCCCTGTTCATCGACAAGAAAAATTTCTGCGTCTTCTGTATAGACCGGCACGCAGGCGCTTCCTCCAGTCATCAGAGCGGATATGGGTTCCTCCAGCTGCTCATGACAGACTTCCACCCTGTGGATCCTTTTCTCAGGACAGGTTATTTTCTGCAGAAAAAGGATATCTGCCAGCGCTTCGAGAAGATTTTTCTCCAGAGTCTCCGTCAGAAGGCATCGGCCATACAACCATGCCAGCGGCTCATTCAGCTTCCGTTCCCGAAGCTGTTCCAGCAAAAACTCCTGCAAAAGCCTTCGATGATCTTCAAAAACCGGTTCTCCCGGCGTTCCATAGCGGATCAGATTGCAGTAAAATTCTGTTTTCTGCTGACTGGACAATGTATTATGATAGTGAAAATAAAGAAGCACCTGTCTTGGAAGAAGTTTTGGATAGTTCTGCGGCAGTGAATATATAAAATATTCGTACAGATTGGTAATCTTGGCATCCCACTCCACGCCGCGTTCATACCATTCAAACGCCTCTGCATCCGTCCTCTGTCCACGGATATATACCGAACAGACTGCGCCGACCGTCTCTTTGGAAGGATGCACTTCATAACAGCTTTTCAACAGACGGGCTGCCAGAGGAGACCATCTTTTGATTCTTACCGCCTGCACTGCCACCGCCTGAGCCGCTTCTTTTGTCAGAACCCCGCAGGACGCCGCCCATCCAAAGACCTGAAAGGTAAAACGGTCAAGTCTGGTAAAAAGCGCCATATCCTCTTTCAACACCGAAAATGCTTCCTGATACAGAAGCCGGTTCCTCGTCCCCGCACGATACTGTTTCTCCAGAACCATATAACGAAGCCTGAGATTTTCCCAGAGCTTTGTATCCAGTTCCAGCAAAAACATGGTCACCATCCAGTTCTCCGGCTGCTTCTGATAGATTCTCTGAAGCTGTGACACAGCCTGAGCAGTCGCCTCCCCGTCTTCACGAAACAGCGTATTTACATACAAAAAAACAGCCCGCACCGGCATCTCTTTCTGCTGCAGCAGGCGGGTCTTTTCATATTTTTTCAGAACCCATCCCGCTTCCTCCTTTCTCCCCTCCCGAAGCATAACCCATGCATCCAGAAGGGGAAAAAGCGGCGACTCCGGTTCTGACTCTGTCAGAGAGTCCACCAGCGCCCGAAGCTGCCCGGCTGCTTCCTGCCTGCTTATGACTTCTCTCCGCTCCTTTTCCAGCACAGTCTGGAGCTCTGCCAGAGTCTTCTCCGTCTGTCTTTTCGCCTTCCACTGGTCGCTCTGTCCTTTTCCCATCCGATGCACGGGCAGATCCGCTTCTCCCGCCAGCAATATGGGAAGCTCTTCTTCCGGTTCCTCCTCTTCTTCTCTTCCTTTGATTCGTACTTTTACCGGAAGCTCATATTCCCCCGTACTGGTCTCAAGCCAGATCCGGCCCTCCGTTCCCTCTCCTTCGTTCAGGCACTGCGGCTGATAGGTGTATTCTATCCTAGCGGCACGGGCAAAAAAACTGTCTCCCAGCAGAGTCATGCCTGGAATCCGGGTATGCACAAGCCCTTTGATTCTCCGTTCATCGCAGGAACTGACCACAAAACTTCCCTGTGCTGTCTCCCAGGGCTTTAACTCCAGTATAAGCTCCGCCGGTTCCATCCGAAGTCCCGGCCGGTCATAGGCAAATATTCCATTAAAAAAATCGTTTATCTTCTCTTTCATGTAAACCCCGTTGCATTTTCAGCATTTTGGTATATAATGATCTCGTATCATTATAGCACTCATCAGCTGCATCATGCAACCATGAGGACCGGCAAGCGAGGAAAAACAGATGGAACACAATACAAAGCTGGAAGGAAAAGAGCATTTCCATGGAAGTGATCTGGAAAAGATCGAAAAATATTTTGGAATCCCAAAAGAAAACATTACCGGTTTCGGAGCAAATGTCAATCCGCTTGGCATCTCACCGAAAATGAGAAAAAATCTGGCGGAAAGCATGGATGTCATCACTTCTTATCCGGACCCGGACTATACAGAACTCAGAAAGCATATTGCCGACTATACCGGATGCCTGCCGGAACAGATTCTTGTCGGCAACGGATGCACGGAACTGATTTCCCTGTTCATACAGGTTCTGAAACCGAAACATACACTGATCGTCTCTCCCACTTACTCTGAATACGAACGGGAAGTCCGGCTCGCAGGCGGAGAGGTCCGGTATTATGCGCTTCAGGAAGCATCCGGCTTTCAGCTGGATGTCTCCGATTTCTGCAAAGCGCTGGCATACGGACCGGCGCTCTGCATCCTGTGCAATCCGAACAACCCCACTTCCACTGCCAGCAGCCCGGAAGAAATGCGGCAGATCCTCTCCTGCTGTAAAAAACAGGGAACCTTTGTCATGATCGACGAGACCTATGCGGAATTTGCTCCGGAAGAACTCAGCATCTCCTCCGTAAAGCTCCTGAAAGAATATGACAACTTTGTCATCCTTCGCGGCATCTCGAAGTTTTTTGCCGCTCCCGGACTGCGGCTTGGCTATGCCATGACAAACGGACGGAAGCTGCTTGCTTCTGCCAGGGAAAGGCAGAATCCATGGACTCTCAACAGCCTTGCCGACGCAGCGGGCTCTTTGATGTTTACTGACACAGACTATATCGAAAAGACCCGGGAGCTGATCTCCTCCGAACGCAGACGGATCTATGAGGAACTTCTGACCTGGAAACAGATCAGGGTCTATAAGCCCTATGCCAACTTTATTCTGGTCCGTATCCTGAAAAAGGGCGTTACGTCCTATGACGTCTTTGTCCATGCCATCCGCAGAGGACTGATGCTTCGGGACTGCTCCAGCTTTCCGGGACTGGAGGATGAGACCTTCTTTCGCTTCTGTTTCATGATGCCGGATAAAAATACCGAGCTTTTGAACTGCCTGAAAGAAATCCTGGACTGAGGGTTGTCGCAGAGTTGTCGCAGGATTGTCGCAGGAGGCCCGCGGGGCTGTATGCTCAGCAGGCCTCCAGTGCCAGTTCCTGCAATCATCTGTACGAAAATGCAATAACAGTCATCTGTACTGAAATACAATAAACTTGCCGATAATGCAGACTCATGAGCGTTGACATTCAAAGTTTTATGGAAAAGTTTATCGCTCATGAGTATATATGGTATGGAAAATATATCTTATTCTTCAAAATATTTTTTGTATATTTCAAAAAAGGAACTGGTCTCCACCTCTTCGTAGTCTGAAAAGCACACCTTGTCCCACAGTTTTTCCTGAAACTCTGACAATGTGTCCTTCATAAGCTCTGTGTAAATATTCTGGAACCGTTCTGTTCTCTGTTTCTGCTCTACCTGGAGTTTATTGGCTTCCGACTCCTCTTCCATATAGGTGTTCAGGCATTTCAGGATATAATACCCTCCGTCCTCTGCGAAAACATCACTGATCTCATCATTATTCAGTTCAAACGCCACTTCTTCATAGGCGCCGCCTCTGTCTCCCCTGGCAACCGAAACCGTCGTCTGCGAAAGCTGAGAGTAATTGGCTGCGAGACTCCCGAAATCTTCTCCTTCCTCCAGTCTCCTTTTCAATTCTCCGGCAAGGCCTTCTTCAGGAACAAACATCTGCTGAAGCTGAATGATCCTTGCCTCATCGTCACTGATCTCGATACTCACATCCTCTGTAATCTGTCTGTATGTTTTAAAAGCAAGGCAATAGTCTTCATACATCCCGGCAATCGCCTCCTGATCCACTTTCAGAACGGCTGCGTCCTCCGGACTTAAAGATGCAAAATATTCTGAAGCCGCTTCCTCCGACTGTGATATCTCATCTTCGCTTAATAATATTTCCTCTTCCCCTGCCAGAAGGACCATGCTCTTCACCTGGGCAAGCTCGGAAAGCACCTGGTTTTTCAGGTATTCCTCCATCGTCTCCTCTCCAATCGCATGTTCCCACATATCGATCCCATATACTTTTTCATAAGTGCTTTTCTCGTTCATCAGATAGACCAGAGCCTCGGAAAGACGGCAGGATTCTTCCCCGATGCGAAACAGTTCGTCCGAGGCAAGGCCCGTAGTAAGCACAATCTTCGTATTGCTGCATCCGGACAGCAGAAAGCAGACCGACAATATCAGACCGACTGCCTTATATGTTCTTCTGCCTCTCACTTCGTACCTCCTCAAGAATCTCTTTCAATACTTTAAGCACGCCGTCTCTCTCATAGGATTCTGCAACATGCCCGGCCGCCGCTTTGATATCCGGATGAGACAGTTCTGAAGCGTAGCTTCTCCCGGCACGTTTCATCATGGAAATATCATTATAATTGTCTCCAAATACCACCGTCTCCTCCGGTATGATCCCGTATTTCTCCTGCAGCCACTGAACCGCATTTCCCTTGGTCGACTCAAAATCATTAATGTCAACCCATTTGGCGCCGGATACATGAATCGAAAACCGGTCCTTCCATTTCCCGTATATCTGATCAAAAATCCCCCTGGCGCCATTTTCACAGTACAGACTCAGCTTAATACAGGAATCCACATACTCCCCAAGATGTTCAACAACCTTTCCAACGCCCTTATATTCCTCAAACACCAGCCGGTAAAATGCCTCATCGTGATCATCCGTATAATACCCGTCTTTCATGGAAAGAAGCAGCCGCTGTCCAGAAATGCCTTTCAGATCCTCTAAAAGCAGAAGAAGATCCTCCCTGTTCATCAGCGTCTCTTTTTCCGTTTTCCCGTTTTTCTGAATGCATGCGCCGTTATCTCCCAGATAATAGATCCTGTCTCTCAGCTCATGAAAAACTGCATCAATGCTGCTGGCCTGTCTTCCGCTCGCAGCCGCAAACTGTACGCCAAGATCCAAAAGTTCCCGGATCACCGCCATATACTCCGGATTTATGTTACTTCCGCCTTCCGGAACCAGCGTCCCGTCAATATCACTTATAATCAGTCGAATCATTGTTTTCTTTCTTCCTTTACTGTAAATACTATAACAGTGTAATAGAAAACGTCCAAAATCACAATGGATATTTTCTTAAATTTTAATGATTTTTTGCTTTTCATCTCTGCCCGTTTATATTAGAATAGAGAAAAGCCAAACCTGAATGAAAGGAGTAACCTGATGAAAAAAGCATTTAAAGCACTTACAACCCTTGGAGGAGCCGCCCTCGCAGTCATCGGAGGTATCTTTGTCTACCGCAGATTCTTCGCAAAAGAAGAAGAACTGGAAGAAGCTTTCGAAGACGACGAACTGTTTGAAGAGGACGAGGAGGACGATATTGCCTCTTTTGATGATGAAGAAGAGATTTTCGAAGAGGAAGAACCATCCCTCCCGCCTGATGCAGAAAAAACTTCCGTAAAAGAACCCGTTTCCGAAGAAGCAGCAGTCTCTGATCCTGCAGATGAGGATAAGCAGGACGCATAAACAGCCGGATATATATTCCGCGAACAACAAAAAAAGGGTGTCGCAAAACGGCTCCTGCCGGTGTACTCAGTAACGCTGTACAAACTGGCGGCAGTATATTTTGCGGCGCCTTTTATCATATCTTTTTTTCCCAGCTTTTTCCAAGAAGCTCTGCCGCTTCGCGGATCTCTCCTTCTTTCATCGTCGCATACCCCAGAATCATCGTTGCCTCACAGGAACTTCCATTCAGACTGTATTCTGACAGAGGGTATACACGGATTCCAGCCTTCCAGGCACAGTCGGCCAGTTCCTTCTCTGTTCTTTTATCCGCCATCTGCACCAGAAGATGAACGCCGGACCGTTCTCCAAATATTTTTTTGATTCCCTGCATCTGCTTCAGCTGCGCCAGCAGAATATCATGCTTATTCCTGTACAGCGCCCGCATTTTGTTCAGATGCCTCTCAAAATATCCCCGTTCCATAAAGAGCTGCAGCATTTTCTGATCTGTTCTGGAAACCGTGCAGGAAAAACTCCTGCCCACCTGCTCATATCGTTCCAGAAGCCCCGCAGGAAGCACCAGATAGCTGATGCGAAGCGACGGTGTAATGGATTTGGAAAAGGTTCCGATATAGATTACCTTCTGACAGGTATCACTCCCCTGCAGCGACGGAATTGGCTTCCCTACATATCGGAATTCACTGTCATAGTCATCTTCTATGATGTATCTTTCTTCTTTCATGGCCGCCCACTGCAGCAGCTCCTGCCTCCTCCTGACCGGCATCACGATCCCCATCGGATACTGATGCGAAGGCATCACATAGGCGATGTCTGCTCCGCTTTCCCCAAGTTCCTTCATGTTCATCCCGGATCTGTCCATGGAAACCGTACAGCAGTCATAACCCAGCCTCTGAAAAATATCATAAGCATGCCTGTATCCCGGACTCTCCATGGCAATTCTCTGCTTTGTACCCAGCATCCTGGAAAGCAGCATCTGCAGATAATCATTTCCTGCACCGATCACAATCTGAGAAGGCTGTGCATTCACCCCGCGCGCCTGATGCAGATAGCTGCAGATTGCCTTTCTGAGCGCATATTCTCCCTTCGGGTCTCCCAGATGAAACAGTTCCTTCTGATCGTCCTTAAGCACCTCCCTGCTCAGTTTTCTCCAGATCGCATAAGGAAAATGATCCAGATCAATTCCATTCGGAGTAAAATCATATCTGCAATTCTCTGCTTTTTCCTCCGTCCTCTCTTCAGAAACCGACAGGTCCTGCTCCAGATGATACAGTTCGTCCATTTCACAGACAAAATAACCCTTACAGGGAACCGCTTCTATGTATCCTTCCGACAGAAGCTGTTCATACGCCATCTGCGCCGTGCTCCTGCTCACATCCAGCTGTTCCGCCAGAAGCCTCGTAGACGGCAGCCTTTCCCCGCACCGAATCCTTCCCTGTCGGATCTCTCCCCTGATATACTCATAAATCTGCTCATACAGGTTCTTCTTTTCGTCTCCGCTCAGACACAGCATGATTTCATACATAATGCAGAAGCACCTCCTGTACCATTCTGCAAATTGTTATATTGACAAAATCCATGAAAAAATCGTTATAGGGCTATATGAACTTTTTTACCACTGGAATCTGCTTGAGAATTAATGTAATGACAGCACCAAACATGCAAGCTAACAAAATCCAGATCCAACAGGCCGGAAGTGTATGAATATACGGTCTTAACCAAATAAAAATCTGCCTTGTTTCAAGCCTGCATATCTGTTCAATCAAATAAATTCCAAATGTAGTTCCTCCTAAAACCGCAATTACCCTACAGGCTTTGTTGCTTGGTTCAATATTTATAAACCACATTTTTATACAATAAAAAACCGTAAATGCCGGAAGAAAAATGAATGTTTCAAAAAATGTATCGCAGATGCCTTCAGCCCACTCATCAAACATTGTACATTTATACTGGGTCATTAAACAAGAAACAATAATCGACGTAATGCTCGCAGCTACTAATACTAAACATTTTTTTCGTGTAAATACTTTTTCAGGCTTTTGGTCAATATAATATCCTGCTAATGGATAAAAAACATAATTAACAGTAATAAAAAAGGAAAAAAAGCCATTATGCCCTGCTGCTCCTTTAAACAAAAGAAAATCTATAATAGAAAGACTTTGCATAATACCAAACATTAAAAACATCCATTTGTAATCTGCATCTGTCATGTTTTTAGCCATTTTTCTGAGCAATGGAAGCATGAGGATATATGCCAAATAAACATATAAATACCAATATGCCGTAATCATATTGGTAGTATATAATTTTTTCAAGAACTGACCTATAGACATTTCCTGTGGTTCAAGACGCAGACAGGTATATAAATATACGACCGCAGAACCTGCAGTCAAAACAATTACATACTTTAAAAATCGTTTCACCAGCAAATCCCTATATGACTCTTCTTTTCCTAAAAGAAGAGCACCAGAAGCCATAAAAAATAAAGGAACCGCAATTTTGATCAATACTGCATTGAACATATACAGCATATATAATTTTGAAGTACGCGCAATTGTAAAAAGGAGAAATCCGTCTTCATGTGTATGATTAAATAAGACCATGTAAATAGCTATAATCTTTAAAAAATCTATGTATATTTTTCGTTTCTTTTGCACTTCACTGCTTCTCATGAGTCTTTTTATAACCTTTCCAAATTTTTCATATCGTCCATATTCTTATTTTTATAAATGCAAATATTTACAGGCAGTATCCGACTATTTATACTGGCGGACAACAGAATTTGTCAGTAACGCAGACTCACGAGCGTCGATGTCCAAAGTTTTGTGGAAAAGTTTATCGCTCGTGAGTATAGTTAATATAGTCGAATACCGCCTGATAAGCCATAAGGCAAATACTATTTCGGCAGCTTGAACGAGCTCTTCAGCGACACGATCCGGTTGAACACCAGCGCATCCTCCCTGGAGTCCTTTGCATCCACGCAGAAAAACCCATTCCGCACGAACTGGAAGCTGTCATAGGCCTTCACATCCTTAAGCGCCGGCTCCAGTTTCGCCTGCACTACCTTTAAAGAATCCGGATTAATATTCATGCTTCCGTCCTCGTTGTATACTCCCTTCTCCTCATCGATCAGGTTCTCATACAGACGAACCTCTGCATCTACTGCACAGGCTGCCGGAACCCAGTGGATCGTTCCCTTAACCTTCCTTCCGGTAAAGCCGCTGCCCGCCTTTGTCTCCGGATCATACGTGCAGTGGACTTCCACGACTTTCCCGTTTTCATCCTTAACAAAGCTTTCGCATTTCACAAAATACGCATGCATCAGGCGGACTTCATTGCCCGGGAAGAGACGGAAATACTTCTTCGGCGGCTCTTCCATAAAGTCATCCCGCTCGATATACAGCTCCCTGCCAAACGGAATCTGCCTTGTTCCGAGCGCTTCATTTTCCAGATTGTTCGCCGCATCCAGATACTCTACTTCTCCTTCCGGATAGTTGTCGATAATCAGTTTGATGGGATCCAGCACCGCCATCATGCGGGAACGCTTCATCTTCAGATCTTCCCGGATACAGTACTCCAGCATGGCGTAGTCCACAGAACTCTGTCCCTTTGCCACGCCGCACAGTTCCACGAACATCTGCAGGGATTCCGGCGTAAAGCCACGGCGGCGCAGAGCTGCGATGGACACCAGGCGGGGATCATCCCAGCCGTCCACAATGCCGTCCTCCACCAGCTTCTTGATATAGCGTTTGCCGGTCACCACATTGGTCAGATACAGCTTGGCAAACTCGATCTGCCTTGGGGGATTGGGATACTCCAGTTCCCTCACTACCCAGTCATAAAGAGGACGATGATCCTCGAATTCCAGCGTGCAGATGGAGTGCGTAATGCCTTCTATGGCGTCCTCAATCGGATGGGCAAAATCATACATGGGGTAGATACACCATGTATCCCCCGTATTGTGATGACTCATATGCGCCACGCGATAGATGACCGGATCCCGCATATTCATATTGGGTGACGCCATATCGATCTTTGCACGAAGCACTTTCTCCCCGTCCTTATAGACTCCGTTCTTCATATCCTCGAACAGCTTCAGGTTCTCTTCCACTGTGCGGTCTCTGTACGGGCTGTTTTTCCCCGGCTCTTTTAACGTTCCGCGGTATTCGCGGATCTCTTCTGCCGTCAGGTCGCATACATATGCTTTCCCTTTTTTGATCAGCTTCACCGCCGCTTCATACATCTGCTGAAAATAGTCGGACGCAAAAAAAAGCCTGTCCTCCCAGTCCGCGCCCAGCCACTGGATATCACGCTTGATCGCATCCACGAATTCCGTCCGCTCTTTGGTCGGATTCGTATCGTCAAACCGCATATTGAACTTTCCGTTATACTTCTTTGCCAGCCCGTAATTCAGCAGGATGGATTTGGCATGTCCAATATGCAGATACCCGTTCGGTTCCGGCGGAAAGCGCGTGTGAACATGATCGTAGACGCCCTCTGCAAGATCCTTGTCAATCTCTATTTCAATAAAATTTTTGGAAACAACTTCGTTCTCCATAACAGGTTCCTCCTCGTTTTCTATCTGTCTCTAAAGCGTTTTTATCATAGCATACTGCCATGATGGTTGCAAGAATTACAAAAAATTATTTCCCGTTCCGCCGTCCGATACACTCCATACGAGCGCAGATCACAGAGGCTCCGGGCGCTGACTCCCGTGAAAAGCAACTCCAGAAATCATCTCCTCTGTGACTTTCTGCACCCTCTTCTTATACTCTTCCGAAGAGACATACAGTTCCTCCTGAAACCGTTCCACCATCTGTTCAAATGCCGACGCCTCAAACACCTGCTTCAGGGCCGCCTCCAGTTCACCGGCATTCTTTACAACCGGGAAGGTTTTCTTCACCTGATATCCCAGAGAGCAGGCGCCAACCTTCTCGTCCGGAAACTCGCTGACAATCACCTTTTTTCCCGCCAGAATTGCCAGAGACATCATGGTAGAATAATCCACGACAGCCACATCGCTTGCCATAATATACGGAATCCAGTCTTCTCCGGGCGAACGGACCAGAAAACCCTTTTCCCGCTGCTGGTCCACCAATGCTCCCATTGGCTTTATTTCCGGATTATATTCCTGATATTCCCTGGGATGAATGGAAAAGATAAAAGAATACTGATCCTTCAGCCTGTCACATATGTCAAACAGCTCTTCTCCCAGAACATGAAACAGACTTTCCCGATTCCAGGAACCGAAAAAACTTACAACCGGCCGATCCGCCGGGAGCTGGAACTGTTCTCTGTACTGAGCCCCTTTTTCTGACTCTGCTTTTATCTTCCCTGCAAAACGGTACCCGGTATGACAGATGAGATCTTCAAACTTTCGGTCGCTTTCTTTCATAAGGGCTGCAATCCTTCTGTTTGGTTCCAGTACTTTATCAAACAGAAATTCCCCATGCTCATCATAACTCTCCGGTCCATAATCATATACCGTCTTTCCCCCGTCATAACTGACGTTGGATATTCCGTGTCCGATATATAAAAGAGGGATCGTCCCTTTAAACAGCCAGAACGGATAGTCCAGATCTGCGCAAACGATCAGGTCCCAGTATCTGCCAAACATCTGCCACAGGTGCTGAAGCGGCTTGATCTTCTTTCCTCGAAACAGCGTATCCTCCAGCCTGTGTTCCGCCCCGTCTGCATACCCGCTGCCAAAAAAGACAGAAAACCGATAACCGTCTTCCTCCACCTGTTCCACATAATTCAGCAGATGCTCTTCCATCGTGGAAGAGTTGCAGAACAGCAGGATCCGGCACGCTTCTCTTTTTTTTCTCCGTTTCTGATTGAGCAGACGGGAAATCCATTTGCCCGAATATTTATACAGAAAAAGAAATTTTCTTCCTATCCACCTATTCATGATTTCGCTTCCTCCAGATCATCTGAATCATATCGTTCCGGTTCTTCCAAAGATACCAGAAAAGCCCTGCCAGCAGAAATATTCTTGCCAGTGCAAACGGGTATAACAGAGGAGTCACTACCGCTGTAGCCAGCACTCCGCATCCCATAAGAACCAGCTTTTTCATATCATAAACGGAACTTCCCGTCACTTTTCTCATCGCCACATAAGCCCATAATACTTCTACCAGATATGCTGCAAGCGTTGTATATCCTGCTGCAAGATATCCAACCGCCGGAATAAAAACCATATTCAGAATAAAATTGGCCACCGCTGCCGCCACTCCCGCTCCCATCACATATTTTGGCTTTTTATGATAGTAGATTACATTTGAGAAAATGCTGAAGATGGACATATAGAAGACCCCGCCTACAATCGCAGGAATCACATACATTCCTTCTCCATAGCTGGAAGGCGCCAGAAACGCGATCACTTCCGGAGCCATCAGCATAATCATAATGCATATGGACGCATACGCCATAATGACAGGATTGACAAACTCCGACAACGTATGCATTCTTTTTTCTTCACAGCGTTTATAGATGGTCGGAATCATCGTCGCGTTTACGGAAGACCAGATAATGTTTACGACTGCGGACATGGTGTAGGCAATCCCATAGATTCCCGCCTTGTCCTCACCGCAGTAATGGGCAATCATCAGCCGGTCGCTGCTGCTTAGAATATAAGTGGACAGAAAATACGGAATCAGCGGAAGATTATAAAGAAGCGCATATTTCCAGTATTTCCATTTTGGAGCGCCTTTTGACCGGAATATGGTAACCAGATAACAGCCTGCGCAGATCAACAGCGTCATCAACTGCGCACCGACAATCCTGGCCTCTACCTTTGCCCCGGGGAACAAAAAGATCCCGGCGATCGCACACACCGGAGAAAAGACCATGACCAGAAGCATGAACACGCAGAGCAGCCGATACTTAAAATCAAATCTCTGCCTGGTTTTCCAGAATTCAAAAGCCGGTTCCAGAAGAAATGTGAAAAACATGAACAGAATCAGATGGTCGGACACATTCAGGAATCGGAATACATATTTGTTCACTATAAAGACTACGGCAAAAACAAAGAGCGTAATCACATTCGACAGCGTCAGCATGGAAAATGTAAAATGGTCTCGGTCATTTTTATACTCGGTAATCCCATTATAAAAAACATTATTGCACAGTCCGAACATCGCAAAAATTCCAATCACGTCCAGCCACGAAGAATAGACCGTGATCCTTCCATACTCCTCTGTTGTCAGCAGCCTTGTAAAAATCGGCGCTGTCAGAAAAGAGATCCCTTTCTGCATAAAATTTACAGCCATAAACGCCATGGATGCCCTCACCTGGACGGACATCTGCCGAACTGCCTGAACTCCCTTTTTCACCAAAGCTCTCATCTGTATCTTCCTTTTCCAGAATACATGATTATTGAAAGTGTTTTTCAATAATATATACGAAAAAAGCGGAAATTCTATTGAATCTCCGCTCTCCAAAGCTGCTGACGGGAATCGGACCCGTGACCTCCGCACTACCAATGCGACGCTCTACCGACTGAGCCACAGCAGCCTGTCGTATCACCTGCGCTCGCGACTTGATTATAATATCACAGGCTCTATTCAGTGTCAATACTTTTTTTAATCTTCGTACGGGAATTTTCTTCTGCCGTTACTTTTATTCCAGCTGCCTTTTATACATGACCGCTCCATGATACTCTGTACAGACAAATTTTTCTTTTTCCACAAGGTCTTTAAAAAAACCGTCCAGAACCGGCGGTTCCTCTTCATGAATGCCTGCGCCGTGAGAACTGAACTTCCAGCTTTCATACAGACTTATTTCTTTTGGAGCGATCAGCAGCACATTCGGAATTTTCTCCGGGTTCATCTCATAATACACTTCCAGCAGCTCTTCCCCTTCACTGATATCCCAGGTACTGTACAGTCCGCAGCTTCCCGCAGTATCCAGATAAACCCAGGGATTGCATCCCAGAACTGCCACAGTGTCACCCTGCTTTGTATCTGACCAGATCAGATGGAGAGTCTGCTCATAGGCAATACCTCGATGGTGTTCTGTATAAATCCCTTTCATACTTCCCTGAGAGATCTGATAATCCAGTTCCCATATGCTTCCATCCCGGTAAACATCAAAGAT
This sequence comes from uncultured Lachnospiraceae bacterium, assembly GCA_910583615.1. Lineage (GTDB taxonomy): Bacteria > Bacillota > Clostridia > Lachnospirales > Lachnospiraceae > Hominiventricola. The sequence continues at coordinate 17,681 of CAJTXP010000010.1, forward strand.
TCTGATAAAAAACAGCACTGCAAACAATATGTATGCCGGAATCTGCATCAGATAAGCGCTTTGTCCCATATACTCCTGACAAAATTTCCACAAAAAACACACTGCCCACAGGTTCACCAGAAGAAAGCTCATATTGATCACGCGTTCTCCCACGTTTGAGCCCATAATCCATGCGATTCCAAACAACAGACCTGGCAGGACAAAACAGATTTCCAGTCTTTTTATCCGGCATTTTGGGCAGAAAATCTGAAGCTGCAGAATAAACAGCAGAAATGTCGTGATAACGCCACCTTCAAAATAGCTTCGCACATAAACAGACTGAATCAGGAACTCCAGCAGCAGTATCCATGGAATTCCTTTTACTATTCTTTTCTCTTTCACATATCCTCTGCCCGCCAGGAACACCGTTATAAATGTCAGAGCATACACAAACCACATGTATTTCAAAAACACAAAAACAATATACGAGAACAAATCCTTAAGCTGTCCCAACAGCCCCACATTTTCCAGTCCCGGATCCTGAAACACCATTGACACATACACAAACAGGTTCTTCCATGGAATCCATCCCCGGAAATAAACAAGAAACAAGGCCGCAGACAGCAGAATTCCCAAAAACCACCAGCATATGGTTCTGCTTTTTTCCACATCTCCTCTGATTCTGCAAAAAAGAGCGGTTCCTGTAAAAATTACAAACACAAGAATCATGTATGGCATGCATATGACAGAGACAGCAAAACTGATTCCGGACAGGATCAAATACACCTTGTTTTTATTCGCATCTTCTGCCTCCATCCACCACAAAATACTCAGAAGAAAGGTAAGAAATCCAAGACTGTAATAGGAAACCGTTATAATATTCCCCCGGGCATAGACAAGAATACAGCATGATGCAGCAAAGGCTGCGCCAAAGCTCTGCCCGTACCGCAGTAACACCCGAAACAGAAAGCAGGAAGTAAATACTTCCAATATCACAAATAAGATCCGTACATACAGAATTATGCCTTCGTTGTTTCCATGAAAGAAAACATAAGCACGATAAAAAGGCAGCATAAGCAGGCCGAACAGCTGACCTGAATTCCAGTCATCCCGGAAAAGCAGATCACCATCATAAAATCTTCTGGCCGTTGCCAGATAAAAAGTCTCGTCTGTAGTATCCATACCATAAAAAGCTCTGCAGATCAAAATTCCTCCAATGACCAGCATCGCTGCGGCAAACCATATGATCTTATTATTTTCTTTCATCAACTGTCTCATTGAAAATTGATCTCCATCTAACCATGTTTCCCTATAACAGCTTTTTCTTGACCCGCTGGATGGTATTGTCCACTGCCTTTTCATTTTTCCCTATGACAGATGCAATCTGTTGGTAAGTCTTTCCTTTCAGATAGAGCTCCAATACCAGTTTTTCCATATCGCTTAAGTTCCTGTGGATCTGATCGTATCTGTTTTCCAGTGCTTCCTGATCAAGCACCAGGACTTCCGGATTCTGTTCCGTGAAAATCTGAGGTTCTTCATCCAGAGAGATATAACTGTTCAGCGGAGCATGTTTTTTTCGCTTCGATGCCTGAACGGCCGTATACATCTGTCTGGTAATACAGAGTTCTGCAAACGTGTAAAAAGAATACTCTCCGTCTGTATGGAATCCCCTGATTGCCTTAAACAGTCCGATCATCCCTTCCTGAATCAGATCATCGTTCTCTCCGCCAATCAAATATAAGGTGCGCGCCTGCCTCTTTACAAGCGGCTTATATTTGTCAAGAAGATATTCCGTCACTTCTGCCTCGCCATCTTCCAGACGCTTCAGCAGTTCTTCATCCGTCAGATTTTCATACCGATTTTTCAAATTCAGCCCATCCTCTGCCTTACAATCTCATAGGACATCACGCCTGCAGCCACGGATACATTCAGGGAATCAATGTCCCCTTTCATGGGGATCGCAGCCACATAGTCGCATTTTTCACGGACCAGACGGCTGACCCCTTCTCCCTCGTTTCCGATTACCAGGCCAACCGGCCCTTTCAGATCCAGATCGTACATAACCGTACCATCCATATCTGCACAGACAAACCAGAGTCCCTGTTTTTTCAGTTCTTCGATGGTCACACACAGATTGGTTACCTTTGCCACCGGCGTATAATGAAGCGCTCCCGCAGAAGCCTTTGCCGCCGTCGCCGTCAGTCCCGCCGCCCGTCTCTTTGGTATAATCACTCCATGAGCGCCTGCCAGATTCGCGGTACGGATAATGGCGCCCAGATTATGCGGATCCTCCACATTATCCAGCAGCAGAATAAAAGGCGGCTCTCCCTTTTCTTCTGCCAGCTTCAGAATATCCCTCACCTCTGCATACTCATATGCCGCCGCATGAGCAATCACTCCCTGATGCTTTCCCGTCTCCGACATCTGATCCAGACGTTCTTTCGCCACAAAGCTGACCACCGTATCCTGCCTTCTGGCTTCCCTTAAGATGCTGTTCACCGGCCCGTCCTGGCACCCTTTCTGCACATACAGCCGGTCTATGGTCTTCCCGGCACGATATGCCTCAAGCACCGCATTACGCCCTTCCAGCGTCAACTCTTCGTATCTCATGGCAATCCTCCTGTTCTCTCCATGCCCATCCGGACCAGGTCAGTCATCCGTTTCATCTGCCCGGTCAGATAGAGATATCCCATCAGCGCTTCAAACCCCGTAGCATGACGGTATTCACTCATGGTCGCATGCTTCGCCATGCTGAACGCTTTGGCATTTCTGCCCCGCTTATATGCATGATGTTCTTCCTCTGTCAGTTCCTCCCGGATCGCCAGAATCATCTCCGCCTGGGCGGACGCCTTCACATAACTGCTTGCCCTTTTGTGAAGGTCGTTCGCCTGACAGTTTCCCCTGCCCACCAGAATCGTGCGGATCATCAGTTCATAGATACCGTCGCCGATATAGGCCAGCACCTGCGGAGAGTAAGACCTGATATCCACATCCGGAAGCTCAAACTGTTCTTTCAGATAGTTTATGCTCTCTTCCATTTTACTCCTTCACGCGTATCCTCCAGGACGATCCCTTTTTCCAGAAGAAGGTTACGAATCTCATCCGCCCTTGCAAAATCTCTCGCTTTCCTCGCTGCCTGACGCTCCTCAATGAGGCCTTCAACCTCTGCATCCAGAAGTTCTTCCTTTTTCTCCGTAATAATGCCGAGAATATCGCACAGATTCTGGATCCGTCCGCACAGCGCCCGTGCAAACGCCCTGCTGCTGTCCCCGCCAGTATGCGTGTTTGCATATTTTACCAGATCGAACACCGCTGCGATCGCATCTGCGGTATTGAAATCATCGTCCATGGAAGCGTCAAAATCCGTTTCAAATTTTTCCGCTCCTTTTAAAAGTTCTGTCTCCGCTTCCGTCAAGTCCTCCGCCAAAGCGTGTTCTGCAGAATATTTCAGACTGTCCACTGCTGTCTGAATGCGTTCCAGTGCGTTTTTGGATGCTTCCATAAGCTCCGCACTGAAATTCAGCGGACTGCGGTAATGTGCGTTCAGCATGAAAAAACGAAGAATCTGGAGATCATATTTCTCACTGATCTCCCTTACGGTAAAGAAATTTCCAAGCGACTTGGACATCTTCCGGTTGTCAATGTTCAAAAACGCATTGTGCATCCAGTATCTGGCAAATGTTTTGCCGCTGCACGCCTCGCTCTGGGCGATCTCATTCTCATGATGCGGGAATACCAGGTCCTCACCGCCGCCGTGAATGTCGATCTGCTCTCCCAGATATTTGCGCGACATGACGGAGCACTCAATGTGCCATCCCGGACGTCCTTCCCCCCAGGGGGATACCCAGTATGGCTCTCCTTCCTTTTTCGGCTTCCAGAGTACAAAATCCAGCGGATCTTCCTTCTCGTCTTCACCGGAAACCAGCAGGGAACGGTTCCCCGCCTGCAGATCATCCAGATTTTTATGAGAAAGCTTTCCATAGGACTCGAAACGGCGCGTGCGGAAATAAACGGTCCCGTTCACCGCATAGGCATATCCTTTCTCAATCAGGCTGGAAATCATGTCGATCATGCCGTCAATCTCCTGTGTGGCAAGAGGATGGGTGGTCGCCGGCATGATATTCATGCCTTCCATATCCTTTTTGCACTCTTCGATATATCTTCTGGATATTTCTTCTGCAGACACTCCTTCTTCATTGGCCTTTTTAATGATCTTATCATCTACATCCGTAAAGTTGGATACAAAATTCACTTCATATCCTTTGTGTTCCATATAACGGCGTACCGTGTCAAATACGATCATCGGCCTTGCATTTCCGATATGGATAAAATTATAGACGGTCGGTCCGCATACATACATGCGGACCTTTCCTTCCTCCAGCGGTATAAAATCTTCTTTTTTCTTCGATAAGGTATTATAGATACGAATCATATTACAGCTCCTCCTGCTTTCTTTTTATCATGTCCAGTTCTTTTTGCAGTTTTCTGTTTTCCTCCCGAAGTTCTGAAATAGCATCCAGTATCGGGTCCGGAAGATTGACCTGATCCAGATCATTCCTGGGAATGCGGATACGGTCTTTTTTTACGATCCTTCCGGGAATGCCCACCACGGTACAGTTGGCCGGTACCGGTCCAAGCACCACGCTTCCGGCTCCGATCTTGGAATTTTCACCGATCGTAAACGAGCCAAGCACCTTGGCCCCGGCGCTTACCATCACATTGTCTTCCAGGGTAGGATGTCTTTTCCCCTGTTCCTTTCCGGTGCCGCCCAGCGTCACTCCCTGGTACAAAGTTACATTATCTCCCAGTACGGCAGTCTCTCCAATCACTACTCCCGTCCCATGATCGATAAACAGTCCTTTTCCGATCGTCGCCCCTGGATGAATCTCAATCCCGGTCTTTCTCGCTGTTCGCTGTGAGATCCATCTGGCCCAGAAATAATGGCCGTTCTGATACAGCCGGTGCGCAAACCGGTATCTCAGGATTGCATGGAAGGTAGGATAAAGAAATACCTCCATATTCGACTTGATCGCCGGATCCCGCTCCCGGATCACCTCGATCTCCTCTTTGATATAACTGACAAATCCCATAACTGCTCCTTTTCCAGTCCATCATACATAAAAACCTCCGTCCCGTATAGAGACGAAGGTATCCGTGGTTCCACTCTACTGAAAAGACATGCGTCTTTCACTCAAAACATGTAACGCATGCCTGCGTACAGGGATACTGTTCCTTCCCCCTGTCTGCTCCCGGATGCACGTTCATCCTCTGCCGCCCGGGACCGCTTTCAGCCGATGGCGTTCCCTCTCTGATGGTGCATGATGGATTACTCTATCCGTTCTTCGCATTTATCCGTGTCTCTATAGCATATGGGATTTTACAGATTTTGTCAAGCAGCATCTAAACCATCTCCGACAGTCCGCATTTCAAACTTCCGAATATCAAAGAGGCCAGCTCTCCGATCGTCAGATCCAGATCAAGCCTTTGGGGCCTGTCCTTCAGTTTTTCCGCCGACGCCTTTCCATTAAACGTTTCCCATCGAAAATATCCGTTATTCTTATCAATCAGCGAATCTTTTATATGCAGAAAGCAGGTTCCGTCCTGCCTGCTGCCGACCAGCCGGAGCATTGGAACGGGATCCGTAATCCGCGCCATAAAGGGCGGAATCTTTTCCGGCATCTGCTCTCCCTCCTCCGCCCTTCGCTCCGCTTTATGATGTTCCAGATACCGGCTGTCGCGTTTACAGAACAGCTGATATCTGGCTGCCAGATACCGGTTCTGTCCTTCCGCATCCATCCGCTCCACCCGCTCCGGAACCGGAGTATAAGGACCGATCCACACAAAATCAAAGGGAGCATAGATGCTCTCGCTGGCAGGCATCAAAAAAACAAACGGCATCCCCATATCAGCCATATCCCTTAACGCCTTCTTAAGAAGTATCCGCATATACCCCCGGTGCCGGTATTCTTTCTTCGTTGCAACCGCAACGATATAGTTGCTCTTCACCTCATATCCGTTGACGATCATCGGATAAGGATTCAGATGAAGCATGGACACGATCTGTCCGTCTTCTTCTATTACCAGCACCTCATTGTCCCGGGTCTTGAAAGAGTAATAGTAATCCACAAACTTTTCTGTGTCTTCAGAAAACACCTGCACATAAAGCTCTCTGCTCTCGTTTTTTCTACCGGCCGGAAGATAAAAGGGGACCGGCAGTTCTTTTAATTTTTCGGACATCCTCTACATCCTTCACATGTTTTTCGCGACGTCATCCGGTCATCGTCTATGCAGGCTTCGATCGGCAGTATCGAGCAGACTGCCTGCGAAGCAATCCCTTCCCCGCTTCCGGTAAATCCAAGCCCTTCCTCCGTGGTCGCCTTAATATTCACCTGCTCTTCCTCAAGCCCCAGGGTCTCTGCCACATGTTTCACCATCTCCGGGATATAGGGCGCCATCTTCGGCCTCTGGGCGATGATCGTCGCGTCAATATTGATAATCTGATAATTTTTCTGCTCCAGAAGCCCTGCCACATGTTTCAGCAGCCGAAGACTGGAGATTCCTTTGTATTCCGGATCCGTATCCGGAAAGTGCCTTCCAATATCCCCCAGCGCCGCCGCGCCCAGAAGCGCATCCATAATGGCATGCAGAAGCACGTCCGCATCCGAATGCCCCAGAAGACCCTTTTCATACGGGATCTTCACCCCGCCCAGGATCAGATCCCTGTCTTCGATCAATCTGTGCACGTCATATCCCAAACCAACTCTCATTTTTCACACTCCTGTCTGTCAACCATGAATCCGGATCCAGCTTTCCGGAATGATATCCGTCTTTTCATCAGCAGCATTGTTGATCCATCTTTCCGGCGCAACCACAATCTTATCCGGATTCTGATTCAGCCATGCCCCCCACCAGCTGAAAGAACTGTTTGCAACAACGTGATGTCTGCAAAGACTCATCAGCTGCATATCGCGGAAACTGTTTCTGCCTGTATTTCCTTTCACAAAATGGCAGTCCTTTTCTCCGAAATGTTCCTCCGCCCAGGGAAAATCATTGGTAAAAATATAGAATTCCGCTTTTTCCGGCAGGATTTCACGAAAATAATCCATGGCCCTTCTGTAATACTCCAGGGTGCATATATTCTGAAGATAAGAATACTGCAGATAATCTCCCCGGCGGATATGGACGCTGACCGCGCAGGAATTCCGAATCCGCTCCGCCCATGTATCCTTTCCTTCCGGAAATTCCGGAAAACGATAGGTATCCATTATTTTTTCCCGGATATCCGCAAAATATTTCTCACTCTGCCAGTAGCCTTCTATGTAATATCCATCCAGCTTCAGAACCTGCTCGTCGTAGATATAAGATTCATTGTTATAAACCGTTTTTTTTCGAAAAGGCGTCCTTTTCAAAAATTCTGTCCAGTGGTTTGCTTTTACATATCCGAACCGGCTTATTTCCGACCTGTCTGCAAACGGACCGGCGATTCCAAAAACCTGATCCAGTTCAAAATCGTTGTGCGCATGATGCTGTGCGTATTTTGTCACATCAATTTTCACCTGCATTCCCTGGCTCTGCATCTTTAAAGCCAGCGCATACTGGAACATCTGATTGCCAAGTCCGCCATCTATCCATATAATGTTCATGTACTTTACCAGTCTTCAGTATAAAATTGCGAAGGAAAAAAGAATACGGAAAGCACAACTACCGTCAATGCTTTCCGCCATCTAAACCAAATAGCGAGAGGGGGACTCGAACCCTCGACACCACGGGTATGAACCGTGTGCTCTAGCCAGCTGAGCTATCTCGCCATATTCAATTGTGGAATTTTCTGAAAATCCCTTCGCGTCTGTCTCACAACCGACTCATATATCATAGCAAAGACTGATCCGGTTGTCAACAATTTTTTTGTTTTTCCCCCTGATTTTTTTCATTCGGTGTTACTTTTCACACCCACGCCGTCCGGACGCCCGCCGGGGGCAGAGCCGGGTGCGCCCCGGTCCCTGGGAATCTGCAGCGCTGTGTGGATTGGAGCGGACAGCGGAGCTGTTTTGTCCGTCTCAGGCGGATAGCCGCCTGTTCGAATGAGACGGACAAAACAGCTTCGGTGTCCGATACACTCCATACGAGCGCAGATCCCGGGGACCGGGGCGTGCCCGGCTCCACCACATAAAGCAGTAGCTACTTCTGCTCCTGCACCTCGATCCTGCGGATCTCTTTTGTACGGATTTCCTTACAGACTGCATCAATGAATTCCTGCAGTTCCTTCTGTCCCTCGTCCCCCAGGAAACGGCTTCTGACAGCTACTTTGCCCTCTGCTTCTTCTTTTTCACCGACGACCAGCATATACGGAACCTTGGCAAGTCTCGCCTCACGGATCTTATATCCGATCTTTTCCGCCCTCATATCCACGGTGGACAGAATCCCGTTCGCCTTAAGTTCCTCCTGCACTTTCTCCGCATATCCCAGATATTTATCGGAGATCGGAAGCACACGTACCTGCTCCGGACACAGCCAGGTGGGGAACATGCCCGCATATTTCTCGATCAACCATGCCAGCGTCCTCTCATAACATCCGATGGAAGTTCTGTGAATGATATAGGGGCGGACCTTCTCACCATTCTGATCGATATAGTACATATCAAACTGCTCTGCAAGAAGCGCATCCCACTGGATCGTGATCATGGTATCTTCTTTTCCATATACATTTTTTGTATTGATGTCTACTTTGGGACCGTAAAATGCTGCTTCTCCCACATCTTCCACAAACGGAATCTCCAACTCCGTCAGAATCTCGCGGATATGCTGCTCCGTCTCATTCCAGACCTCCGGCTCTCCGATATATTTTTCCCGATTATTGGGATCCCATTTGGAGAGATGATAGGTCACATCCTCTTCCACACCGAGCGTTGTCAGACATTTCTTCGCCAGCGCCATACAGCCCTTGAACTCCTCCACCATCTGATCCGGACGGACGATCAGGTGCCCCTCCGAAATCGTAAACTGGCGGACGCGGGTCAGTCCATGCATCTCGCCGGAATCCTCATTCCGGAACAGCGTGGAAGTCTCGCCGTAGCGCAGCGGCAGATCCCGATAGGATTTCTGGCTCGCTTTATAAACATAATACTGGAACGGACAGGTCATGGGACGAAGCGCAAATACTTCTTTGTCCTTTTCTTCATCTCCAAGCACGAACATTCCTTCTTTATAGTGATCCCAGTGTCCGGATATCTTATACAGGTCGCTCTTTGCCATCAACGGAGTCTTCGTGCGGATATAACCCCAGTTATTGTCCTCCTCATCCTCGATCCATCTTTGCAGAGTCTGGATCATCTTTGCCCCCTTCGGCATCAGGAGCGGCAGTCCCTGGCCGATCACATCGACCGTCGTGAACAGTTCCATCTCACGTCCCAGCTTATTGTGATCGCGTTTTTTAATATCCTCCAGATGCTGAAGATACGCTTCCAGTTCTTCCTTCGTCGCAAACGCGCTTCCATAGATTCTCTGAAGCATTGCCTTATCCGAATCCCCTCTCCAGTAGGCGCCGGAAGAAGAGGTCAGCTTGAATGCCCTGATCCCCTTTGTACTCATCAGATGCGGTCCTGCACACAGATCCACAAAGTCTCCCTGGCGGTAGAAGGAAATCTCTGCGTCCTCCGGAAGCTCCTGAATCAACTCCACCTTATACGGCTCATTCTTCTCCTCCATAAACCGGACCGCTTCCTCTCTTGGAAGCGTAAACTTTTCAAGCTTCGCGCCTTTTTTGATGATCTTCTTCATTTCCTTTTCGATCCTGTCCAGATCCTCTCTGGAAAAAGGCGCTGCATCAAAGTCATAATAGTATCCGGTATCAATGGCCGGACCAATGGTCAGTTTTGCCTCCGGATACAGGTTCTTTACTGCTTCCGCCAGCACATGAGAACAGGTGTGCCGCACCACCCGAAGTCCCGCCTCGTCTCTTGCAGTCAGAATATTCAGACGGCAGTCCCTGTCAATAACCGTTCTCAGATCAACGACCTCTCCGTCCACTTCTCCTGCACAGGCCGCGCGCGCCAGACCTTCGCTGATCTCTCCGGCGATCTCAATCACCGTCCTGCTTTCTGCATATTCCTTTACAGACCCGTCTTTTAACATAATCTTCATATCATGTTCCTCCTTCCAGATAATCGAGCAGGGAATACTCTCCCCTGCCCGTATACATATAAAAACCCTGAACAGTTTAAAAACTGTTCAGGGACGATATACAAAGCTACCGCGGTTCCACCCTCATTGCATGCACCACTCATTTGGACGATAACGGTGTCGGCCGGGCTGTATGAAAGCCACTCCAGGGCGGTCTTCAGATATCTTCCTCATGGGAACCTTACACCGAAACGGTTCCTTCTCTGAATGATTCCGATATCCTACTCTTCCTGTCTCTGTATTATCCTGTTCAATTAGCAGTCATTATATCATCGAATGGCCTTCCTGTCAATGACTATGATTTTTTCCGCAGCACTGCTTATATTTTTTTCCGCTTCCGCACGGACAGGGATCATTTCTTCCGATCTTCGGCCCCTTTACCACGGTTCCGGACTTCTTCTGTTCCAGATACAGTTCCTTTCTGGTCGCCTCATCAAAAATGTTCTCCCACTGGGGCAGTCCGTATAACCAGTCTGCCTTCGCATCCACCATATTCTTATACAGTTTTTCTTTGTCAAACTTCAGACTGACCACCGTATCTTCTTCCATCTCTTCGATCGGATTCGGATTCACAAGACTGTCATTGATTCCGTCCAGAAAACCGGTCATCTCCATGACACTCAGCTCATACTTCTGTGCCAGCTCCTTTACAGTGCCTTTTACCTCGGTATCCGGATCTGAAAGAAGCTTTTCATACACTCCCTTTTCCAGATTGAAGTAATTTGCCCAGAACCGCTGAATCACTCCTTTGTCTCTGGACTCATCGTATGCAATTTTATGCCATTCTTTTAATAACGCCATTTTTCAACCATCCCTTTCCTGAATATCTGCAGTATAATCCACAGAAATACTATATACTATTTTTTCCCGTATTTCAATTTCTTTTTGCCTCATCCAGAAATTCCTGCAGTTCCTCCGGAGTCCCAAGCACATGAACCTTTTTTTCGTCCACCAGGCTGATCGTAACCGAAAGCCCCTTTTCTATCATATAATTATATAATGGAGCGATATATTTTTCATTTTTTTCCATATGGCTTCCGTCTGCATAATATTCCTCATACAGTCTTTGGTACAATTCTGCAGATGAAAAGTAATATGCCCCCAACGTACAGTTATCCGAGATGCGCACCTTCTCCCGTACCTCTGCCACTTTTCCCTCTGCATCAAGCCTGGCGAAGCTCCAGTGGTCCCCTTCTGCATGAAAACAGGGAATATGCCCGTCTCCTGAAATATCCTCATACTTCAACTCGTAAGGTTCCACATAAGTATCAATATTATAAATCATGACCGGTTCCTTTGGATTGCAGCGGGGAATCGCCAGCATACAGGTAGTTGCCTGACCGTCTGTCATATGGTCGATCTCCATCACTTCCGTCTGTTGTATTCCGTATTTTAAACACTGCTCCCGGATAAAATCCGCCGCCTGGTCTTCCCTGCGCACAACAAACACATACTTGGATACCTGTTCGTTATACCCAAGCAGACTGTCCATGGACCACTCAAAAAGTGTCTTCCCTCTGGCTTCTATCCTGTATTTTGGCATCTTGTATCCTGCCCTGCGGAATCTGGTTCCCAGTCCCGCCATTGTGATAATGATATTCATTTTTTCACCCCGTCTTGTTTATACAGAACTGTTTTTAGAATCTTTGCAGATCTGATCCAGTTCTTCCACCGTGTGATTCAGGAATTCATCCGGCCGTATGGTACGGTCATCCACATAAAACCCTTTGTGTCCCGGCCATGGTTTCCCATAAACGATCTCATCATACGGAATATCCCATTTATCCAGCCATTCCAGCAGGATCTTTGCTGTATTTTTATTGATCAGACCAATATTTCCTCCATAAGAATTCATATTTCTGGAAGTAAAAAGAATGATCCGCGCCCCGTTTTCTTTATAGTAACGAAGTTTCTCCAGCACATTCTTATAAGGAACCAGATCTTCATATCTTTCTTCTTTCTTCTTGATCGGACAGATCGTCCCGTCAATATCAAATACAAATGAATACTCCTTATACATTTTCTTTCCCTCCTGTTTTCTCACAGATTTTCAGCACCCTGTCCAGAATCTCAAGCCCTGTCGCCAGCATGGCATACTGGTGATCTGCGCTTTCTCCATGCAGCGGTATCATGCTCAGAAAGAGCAGCGCCTCGATCAGCTCTATCTTTTCTCTGTCATTCCCGATTTCCTCCGAAAATACATCCACAAACAGTTCATACAGTTTATATTCCCGGTTCCTGTCCAGAATCTGAAAATCAATGACTGCATTTTCCCGGTCTGTCTCAATACGAAACAGATCCTTTATGATAAAATCGTATTTTCCATCCACACTGTGAAAAAGCTTCGCCAGCTCATATCTCTGATCCCCATAGATATCGTATGCCCCGAATTTTCCTCTTGGATCAATGACCTTGATAAAAGAAAGATTGCTGTCCACCATGATGTTGGAAAAACACAGATCCCCATGAATAATATGAAATGCGTCCACATCGTACAGTCTTTTCGGAATCTCTTCTTCCAGCAGCTTTAAAATCCTGTTCAAAGACAGATAGCTTCTTCCGTTCACCTGTATGGATCTGTTAAAAAATGCAGCAAAATTTTCCTGGCACTTCAGTGTTTCCAGCCGTTTCAGCGTCTTATCCAGATACACCTCCCGAAGCGCCGCCTGTATATGGCCGTCCTGTACGGTGTATCGTTTAAAATCATTATAGATAAACCGGATCCGACGGAAAATATCCATCCACTGATGATAGGTCAGATCACCGTATACAAACATTTCATGCACAGTATGGTAAGCATAATACTCCATCGCAACATACAGGTTCTCATAACTGAGAGAATACGAAAAAATCCTGGGCCTTACATATTCGATATCTGCCGGCAGTTTCAGATACCAGAGGATCTCCCCGACAAACTTTTCTTTATCATCGCTGCATTTACGCAAAATTCCTCTGTCCTTGTCAATCGTAATATGATTGAACTCCCTGGCTTTTACTTCCAGAGCGGAATCATAGTATTTATCCACATGTCCAATATCAAACCAGTTTCTTGCATATACTGTCTTCATGGGGTGAAGACGGCTGTAAAGCATTAACGCACGGTAAAAACTGCTCATTCCACTGCGCTCGCTCTGCAAAGATCCTTTCAGACATTTTCTGAAGTCCGCCTCGTCCGATAACCGGAATACCCCGACAAAAAGCTTCTGAATGCTTTTTTTATCCAGACCGGTCTGTTTATCGCGTATAGATACAATCACACCGTCTTCGCAGTCAAAATAAGTCCACAGGTCCGACGGATGATCCTCAGAATAAAAAAAAGCGTCTTCCGCCCCCTCCGGGAAGGCATCCATCACGATGGTATCCGCAAAATTGATGATGACCGGCGTATGACTGTCTTCCAGTCCCGCATAAATCGTATCCCCCAGGTCACCCAGCCGTGTCAGTCTGTTCAGACTGATTTTGGCCGACCGGTACGCGGAAAGTCTCTGTTCCACCTCATCCGCCATCTCACAGCAGATAATCCGGATGGATTTCGTATCCTCTTCATACTGTTCCAGCAGGTAATCAAGTACAATCCCCTGTCCCACCGGATAGATGATCGCCGGAAGCTTTCCAAGATTCTGGAGCTCTTCCGGTACGACCTTTGCACTGGGAATCACTACCTTCATCCTTTTACCCCGCTTCTTCTTTCTGCACCCGGTTGATCCAGTATCCGAATCAGTTCTTCTGAATACCCGCTCTGAAATTTCTTCGCATAAAGGCAGTTTCCGCTTTTCAGCTCCTCCAGGTCTTCCTGATCCAGTATCTTCGCGCCCTTGTCATCCGGCAGCCACATGATCCGGAAAATATCTTCCCGGCTCTCGATGGAATCCCGGAACCTGGACTGAAACAGCACCGTTGCCACATAGAAATCATCCGGAGCGTGCATAAGCTGAAAATAGCGGTTAAATCCCCGGCTGTTTTTATAAAAATCCAGCAGATAAGAAGCGCACGCTCCTGACAGCGCCCATTTGGGCGCAATTCCGTAAAGCCGATATTCTTTTCCATGGTATACTACATAATCTTTTTTCCCTTTTTTACCGGATTTTCTTAACATCTTTTCATACAGCTGAAAACATTTATGAAGAATCCTGTGATCTCTGGATGCATGATAATACAAATGTCCAAACCGTTCGCCGCTCACAACATCTGCATGAATATATTCCGTATCCGCATTGGAAAGAAAAAATGACTGAATCTCTTCATCCGTCCGAATCGGATAATCAAGGCCTGTCAGCAGTACAAAGCGGTCATACGTATCCTGCTGAAATGCCTGTTCCATCATGGAGAAAGTCGCCTTAAGAATCGAATATCCCCCCCACACGATCCGGTACCGTTCTTTTGAGAAAAAAATCTTTCCCTGCCCTCTCACATCAGAAAGCGCACGCTGAAAAGGCGCCGCATCCACGCTGGCGTTGATGTGTACAAAGACATCCGAGGTTCCGGCAAGGCGTGCTGCCAGACGTTTCAACTGTTCCGGATCCATGTATGCGATGACCAGATAGGCGATTTTTACATATTTCTTCATCAAGTATTTCTCCCTGTATTGATTCCTTCTCTTTCCAGCAGTTCTTCCTTAAATATATAACATTTTCTCTTATATTTCAATTTGTATTTATCTGTTTCTTCTATTCGTAATCGATTTCCGGATCATAAGCGCTCAGCCGGATGGATTTTTTGTTAAAATATTTTGCAATGCCTGCATTTTTAAAATTTTCCGGATCATCGGTGATATCATCAAAAAATATCACTTCCGGTTTCACGCTTAAAGGTTCTACGACAATTTCTTCCAGATCCGGATCCTCATACAGCTCATAGCGCATCTTGATCTCTGCATGATACTGTGCCGCACTCCCATTGAGCAGTTCCTTTGCTGCTTCCAGACTGGAGCTATAGGACCGGGGTTCTCCTGCACAAAGCCATACAAGCATAAGCAAAGTCAGAACCACTGCATATTTCTGTGACATTCCATCATAAATGCCGGCAATAAATTCGGTCTGCTCCTCTCTTAACTTGTTTGTAATCAGCCATCCCAGAAAATAAGCATAGACCACGATGGATAAAATCACAAAATTCACATAGATCAGATTGCGAAGCCGCAACGGACCGCTTTCTCCCAGAATATAAAAGGGCGGACTCGACATGGCAGACAGAAAACAGAATCCTCCTGCCAGAACCAGCAGCGGATATGAAAACCGAAACGAATATTTCTCTGCTGTTTTCTTCATAAGTTTAACCAGAAACGGCGTAAGAAACAACAGCATCAGCGCAATCCCCAGATTCATCCAGTCCAGAATATACTGCCGCAGCGTCCATCGAAAACACTTGATGATCGTAGGAATGACTGCGCTGTAATCTCCGCCGCCTCTGACAGCCGTTCCAGGCGCCAGAAGCTCCAGAAGAAACCCCACAATGCTGACTGCCAGCGGAAGTACGATTCCCCGCTTCTTTTTGAGCACCACTGCGCATCCTGAGAAAAAGCAGCAGACCAGTACATCCATAAACGAGGTTACATTATTTCCGCCTCCTGCTATAAAGGCCAGAATACAGGAAGCCGCGAGAAGCCGGATGCTCCTTTTTCTATCCTCACAGAACAGATACAGGACAAGCACGCCGCACATCCACAGGCTGACCGCATGATATCCCATATAGCACTGGGCTCCGTCAAACCAGTACAGCGCCTCTACTGAAGACGGCCAGTTCTGTGTCGCTGCAACAATCCCGGTCAGAGCACAGACGGCTCCAATCCATCGGGATTCCTTTCCTCCCAGACACGAAGCCACGCTCCGGAACAAAAAAAGCATTCCTCCTGTCAGAAGGCCATAAATGATAAGCGCTGAAATCCAGTAACAGCCAAAATTGTCCGGCATAAGCGCTCCTGTGAAGGAATCCAGATAACTGGACGCCCATTTAAAATAGTAGTCGTATGCAAACTCAGCTGCACATTTTATAATTCCAAACACATGATATCCATGTTCCTGAATCCACAGATGTACACTGGATCCATACCCATAATCATCCGCACTTGGATGACTGTAAAATGCAATTACAATTAACGGCACAGACAGCAGAATCACCGCCGCCTGTAAGATCTTCACCATCTTTTTCTCATTCGTTCCCATCACTTTAAACCTCTCTGAGTACAGATCATTCTTTTCGGGCGATCCATCTTTTCATAAAACGGTACCATCCCCCTGCATCGAACGGCTCAAAAAATTCCGCCCGCTCATAATCCCCGACCATCTCTCTGGCATACAGACAGTCCGCCGCTGCAATCCAGGCCCCTGTGGATCTGGCCTCCAGAAGCGGAAGGCCTATCGTCTCGATATAAGACGGAAAGACCAGTACCGACGAAGCATACTGTTCAAAAAGCTCCTGTCTGGCCATGGGACCTCTGAACACAATCGGAAGCTTCCAGTTTTCAGCTTCCTCACGGAGCGCACGAATATCTCTGTTTTCATCACCTGTAACCGTCCAGACCACCTGATAGTTCTCATACCCTTTTTTCTTCAGCATTCTGCATGCCCTCAGAAAGGTTTTATGATTCTTGTATGCGGAAGCATTGGACGGATAGAAAAATACCGGATTTGCCGCATCCATCTTCCATGGAGCCGTCTTTATCATCTCCACGGGTGGAAATTTCACTTCCACCTTTTCCGGAGATATTCTGCACTGACGGACGATCTCCTGTTTCATCCAGTTGGTCTGTACCAGCACTTTTTCCGCGCGCCGGATCGACCGCTTCATCATGCGTCCAAGCACCTGCTGGGTGAACCAGGGGCGGAAGGCTTCCCGAAACCGAAAGCGGTGTTCCGAAAAAGGCAGCGCATTATGCTCATATACCACCTGCGGCACGCCTGCATGAGGCAGTTCAATATTCTGGAGAGACAATACCTGGTCGGCCTGATACTGTCTTACCAGGCGACGCGCCCGGATCTGGTCAAAATACAGCCGGTGAAGCGGGCTTTTTTTGATCCATGGGTAATTCAATACCCGGATATGCTTCGTCTCCGGAAGTTCAAAGACGCTCAGCACGAACACATATTCATTTTCCCTGTCCTGACAGAATTCTTCATAAAAGCTTTTCAGGACCGTCGCCGCCCCGCCGCTGTCCGCCGCCACGTCATAAACCAGAATCCTCATGCTTCCTTCACTTTCTGCATGGCGCGGATCAGCAGTTCCTGTCCGAGAAACGCATCCTGAACCGTCTCATTTCTGCATTTTCCCTTCAGCACCTGGAACATATACTCATATTCTGCCTTAATGCCCTTGTCCTGTTCCAGCTTTTCCTTTACCGATCTGCTGCTGCCGTATTTTTTCAGCCGGATGAAATTGTCCATCTCATATACCGCTCCATTGGAAAACACCCGCAGTTGTTCCTTTGGATATTTTCTGGATCCCATGGAGGTATAGACAATGTTTCCGGCTGCGCCTGATGCAAACCGCAGGGTAATCAGAACATTGTCATTCATCGGATAAGCCGCATTCTCCGCCGCGGTAACCTGCAGGGAAGTCAGCCTGCTGCCGTCCAGATACTGAATCAGGTCTACATAATGGCACGCCTCTCCAAGGATCCTGCCGCCCCCTGACGTCTCGTCGTGAACCCAGTGATCTTTGGGGATATAACCTGCATTGGAGATAAAGTCGTATACTGCCGGAATCTGATCTGTCTTCAGCTCCTTTTTAATCTGCCGGATCAAGGGCGCATGC
Organism: uncultured Lachnospiraceae bacterium; assembly: GCA_910583615.1. Classification (GTDB taxonomy): domain Bacteria; phylum Bacillota; class Clostridia; order Lachnospirales; family Lachnospiraceae; genus Hominiventricola. The sequence continues at coordinate 35,588 of CAJTXP010000010.1, forward strand.
CTGCGGTTCAGGCCGCAGAACAGTTCTCCGTCAGAAGCCTCATAAGCCGCTTTGATCTGCTCCAGTTCTTCCAGCGTCAGGCAGAGAGGCTTCTCACAGTAAACGCTCTTTCCCGCATTCAGCGCTTCCACCACGAATTTTGCGTGGCTGCTGTGCCTCGTGGATACTGCGATCAGATCAATCTCCGGATCTGCCAGCAGCTTTTTATAATTATTTGTCGTATAGGCAAACGGAGTCCCGTCATTCGCCTGGGCGCCTCCCACGCCTCCGGTCGTAGCCAGTCCACAGAACTCATATTTCCCGGTCTCCTTCATGGCAGGCAGCATGGTGCTGCGGACAAAATTCCCAGCTCCGATCAGGCCCAGGCGGATCTTCTCTCTGGACACGCTCTTTTTCGCCTTTGTATTTTTGACCGTATTTTTCCACTTTTCTTCGTTTTCGCCGTATTTGAGAAGAACTCCAATATAGCGCTCATGATCCGGATTTTTCGTAATCATCTCATAGGCCTTTGCCGCCTGCTCAAAAGGAATCTCATGTGTGATCAGGTCGGATACATCCACCCGTTTCTGCGTCAGAAGACGGACAAATTCTTCAATGTTGCGGCCTTCCGTAAACCGCACGTAACCGATGGGATAGTCAATTCCCATCTCTTCGTAAGTCGTATCATAACGCCCTGCCCCATAGGAACGGGCAATCCGGAAGGAAAGCTCCCGCTCATAGTAGGGGCGCCTGTCAATATTCATCTGCGTCACGCCGATCATGCAGATGATGCCGCGGTCTCTCGTAATGGCCGCTGCAAGGTCCATGGGAGCATTGCTGTCCGCCGCCGCCGCTATAATCACTTTGTCCACGCCCCGTCCCCGGGTCAGTGATTTACTTGTATCCACCACATGGTCTTCGTTGGAATTAAGGAACGCTTTCAGCCTTGTACCCGGCAGGCTTTTATCCGCCACATCATAACCGATCACATCACAGCCGTAGGCATCCAGGATCCGACAGACGATATGACCCACAAGGCCCATGCCGATGACTGCCACTGTCTCTCCCGGAACCACCTCCGCCTGATGGATTCCTTCCAGCGCAATTCCGCCAAGAGCGCAAAACGCCGCCTGGCGGCAATCCGTCAGTTCCTCTGGAACCTTTGTGAGCATGGTCCGGCTGACCCGGTTGATCTCGCAGTGGTAGGCAGTCCCCACCATCGCCACCAGATCGCCCGCCTGCACCTCCGTCACGCCCTGTCCGCAGGAGATCACCCGCCCCACGCCGGAATATCCCATGGGCATGGGTTCCGCCAGTTTGTTAAAAGCGCTTTCCATCGTCGTTACAATGCCGTCCGTAGACAGTTTTTCCAGCACTTTTTTCACCTGATCCGGACGTTCGATGGCCTTCTGGATCAGATTCTTCCCGCCGAAGGAAGCCAGCCCTCTCTCCGTTCCGGCGCTGACCACCGTATACAGGCTTTCCACCAGCGCCATATTTTCCTTTACGGTCGGTATGGGCTGATCGATCAGCTTTGTAGTGCCGTCCTTTACATTTAAAAATAACTGTTTCATCTTCTTCTCCATTCTATAAGCGGTACGTTCCATCCAGGAAACAAATATGCCTTGTATCCAGAATGACCTTGCCTTTCAGCTTCTCCATATGCTCTTTGATCTCGTCATGGCCCACCAGAAGCACCACCATGTCAACATCCTGAAGAAACGATTCCAGATCGTGATACTGATTGCGGACCACATCTCTGGCCACATACGGATCGTACACTTTGATCTGCCCGCCGCACAGGTGCCGTTCCATGCTCTGAAGCATCTGCAGCGTGGGACTTTCCCTCATATCGTCCACGTTTTCCTTGTAGGTCAGTCCATAGAGCCCGACTCTGCCAACGTCGGTCATATGATTTTCCTGCATGATATGATGGATCCGCTCCAGCACAAAATCCGGCATGGAATCATTGATCTTGCGGGCGGACAGGATTATATTGGCAAGTCCCGGATAGTCTCCCACAAGAAACCACGGGTCTACGGAGATGCAGTGTCCTCCCACGCCAGGTCCCGGCGTCAGGATATTGACTCTGGGATGCTTGTTGGCGATCCGGATGATCTCATATACATCCATATTGTCGGACCGGCAGATTTTCGCCAGCTCGTTGGCAAACGCGATATTGATATCACGGAATGTATTTTCCACGACTTTTGTCATCTCTGCAGTCCTGATATCGGTCACCACGATCTCGCCCTGGCAGAAAGAGCTGTACAGCGCCCGGACCTTCTCCCCGACCTCCCGGCTGTCCGCGCCGATGGTACGGGAATTGTGCTTCAACTCATAGACCATATTGCCCGGAATGATGCGTTCGGGTGCATGGGCAAGATGGATATCTTCTCCGATCACAAACCCCTTTTCCTCTACGACCGGGCGTACATGCTTGTCGATCGTCCCGGGCGATACGGTGGATTCCACTACGATCGTCGCCCCTTTCGGGCATACCTCCAATACATCTTCCACCGCTTTTTCCACGAAACCTGCATCTACCTTTTTACTTGCCTTGTCATAAGGCGTAGGTACTGCCACGATATAGAGATCCGTACGCTGGTATTCATGAGAAAAACGGATTCCCTTCGCTGCCGCCTCCAAAAACAGCTCATCCAGTCCTTCCTCCTCAAATGTAGTCTTCCCTGCATTCAGTGTATCCACCAGCGTCTTATTATAATCTGTCCCGACTACTTCCACACCGTGCGCCGCAAACATCAGTGCGGTCGGAAGTCCAATATAGCCGAGTCCTACTACGTTAATCATCTCTGCCATCCTCCATCTGTATGTCTACTGATATCCTCCATCTCCCGGCTCTCCTTCGCTTATCCTTTCTTCTCCTGTTCAAACCGTATCTGTATTTTATGCTCCTCTTCCCGGGCCTTCCACAGGATCTCCACGACCTGTATCTGCTCCGTCTTCCCAAATTCCGGCGCATAAGAGCAGACGGGGCCCTCTTTATAGATCTGAACCGTATCTTCCGGCATGACAGAAATCCTGCAGATCTTTTTTCCTGCCGCATCCTCTACCAGAATATGGTCCTCCTCACGCACATACCCGTATCCCGGAGCCAGATGCAGATATCCGGCTGCACGGCCCCTGACCCGGTCCCGGATCACCACGGCATTCTCCCTTAGTTCCACTCTCCGTGCCTGCCGCTTCCCGGTACAGGTCACAAGACTGCCCTTCACCCAACGCTCCTTGTATGCTGCTGATACGACCGACATTCTTTTCCCGACCCTGTGTTCTCCCCAGCATGCAGACTGTTCTTCTCCGTCAATCACAACGGTATTGTGCGCAGCCGTGCTTCGAAAATACGTGCGGAGAGGGCCCTGATACTGACCAGTTCCGGAATTAACAAAGAGAGGTTTTCCTTTCCAGGAAAGCTCGAAACCAAGTCCGTCGCAGTGCGCATGCCCGGGCATGTACGCAGGCGCAATCTCCCCCGCATCGAATACGAGCTTCAACTCCTGGTTCTGAAGCGTATAATATCCGGAAACAGGGAATGCCTGCCGATGTTCCGGCCGGATATGAAATTCCTCATCCAGCGCTTCCAGAATGCCGGCAAGAGGCCTGGCCACATTGTCTCCTGCATCGTTGAATAAAGGAGTGCGCCCCATTCCCTCTTCCAGAGAATATGCCGCGTCAGCCATCTTCTGCATCACCTTAAGCAGTTCCGGCAGATGTACGGTTTGATCCGGTCTGCGCATGGATCTGCTCCGGTTCCCCAGCGCTTTTTCCACACGCATCAGATCCTCCAGAATGATTTTATGGTACATCATGCTTCTTTCATAGTGCACTCCGTCCGACAGAATCTGTTCTCTGATCTCTTTTGCAAATCTTTTTTTTGTTCTTTGGTATACTTCCGGCTCCTGAAAATACAACGCCCCCAGAAGCACTGTCTTCAGATTTTCAAAATAATGGTTTCCAAGCAGATGCCGTTCCATACGCTTCTGCAGGTGACGGTACTGTGCATACATACTGTTGTTCAGTTTCTGCAGGAATTCTTTGTCCTTCCGAAGGATTTCTCCAAACCCGTCCATACAGATCCACAGATTCGTCAGCCTCAGAGAGATCGTATACGGGTGCCACCCGTCGCCGGTTCCTTCCTGGTTATCCCGGATCCATCTGCAGCAGTACTCACGAAAACATCTGTACCAGCCAGGATCTCCTTCCCGGCGGTATGCCGCCGCCAGCGGAATCAGGAATTCCAGATAATGAAGATTAAAATTCCACAGATGGGAACGTTCCTTATGTTCCCAGTTCTTTCCTTCCGGCCTTCCGCTCTCATACAGCAGCGTCACACTGCCTTTTTGGATCTCCTCCACATCAAACCGTTTCAAATATTCCGGATTCTCGTCCATTCCCGGCATCCACAGGGGCAGCGTACCGGTCTTTGGCGCCTGTGCTTCTGTTACTGCTTTTTGGCCCCGTTCCAGACGGTTTTTCATCAGATAAAACAGCTGGCTTTTTTTCAGATATCTCAATGTCCAGTAATAGTTTTCAATCTTTTCCCACACTTCTGATCACCTGGTACAGCCTTTCTGTCAACACGGAAAAATCAAAATCCTTTGCCCCTTCTTCTGCGTTTTCCGCCATACGGTCATAGTCTTTTTTCGGCATGTCATGAATCTTCAGAATCGTTTCTGCCAGCGCCTGCGGCGTACATTCTTCCAGAGACAGTCCGCACTGATACCTGTCCAGGATACAGTAGCCCATCTTTACCGTAGAAATAATCGGTTTCCCGCTGGCCATATATTCGAACAGTTTATTGGAGCTGTTTCCCCTGGACCAGTTGTACTGGGACTGGGAATAGTTCAGAATATTGACCGAAGAACGGCTCAGAATGTAGGGGATATATTTTTTTTCCACAAACCCTTTCAGTACCACATTGTCAATCTTTTCCTCTGACGCCCGTTTCTGCATCTCCTCCAGCTGGCTTCCGCCGCCGTAGATCAGAAACCGGATGTCCTTATGATCCTTCAGAAGCTTCGCCGCATCCAGCAGATTTCCCACATTGTTGACCGGACGAATCGTCCCTGTATAGACTACCTTAAAGCTGTCCGACTGAAGGTCTTCATCCGGCAGGATGTCTTTTACAATACTCTCATAATAATCCTTCAGTTTCACGCCATTGTTTACATAATAGCATTTCTTCAAATCAATATTCCCGCCGTGCTCTGTGTCCCATCCCATCTCTTTGATATGGTCCACATCTCCCTCCTTCGTGAACACAACTGCGTCTGCATGGGTATACATCCACCGCTCTCCTGCGCTCAACAGCTTCCCAACCGGACTCTCCATCCTGACTTTTCCAAAAGAAAAGATCGCCTCCGGCCACAGATCCCGTACTTCCACGATCACAGGCACATGGAATCTCCCTGCCAGAAGGATGCCTGCGATACCGGCAAGCGGATGGGCGCTGGAACCCATGATCAGATCCGGCCTTCCGTATTCCTTCGCATATCCCCCTGCAATCCGCAGAAGGCCGAAGAAAAAGGACAGCATGTTTTTCACCCGGGAAATACCGTTCCCCTGATATCTACTTGTCCGGACAAAGACAAAGGGAACCCCTCCCTCCTCTGTACGAATGTAAGGCTTCCCATGTGTATCCACCGTGTCGCCGGTCTGGTGCAGCTCATTGGCCGCAAAAACCGTAGTCTCTATTCCTTTTTCCTGCAGACACTGCGCAAAGCTGTAATGTCTGAGCATCGGTCCTGTTTTTGGAGTTGTCGCATAATGATTGAATATCCAGAATCTACGCATGGTTCTGTCCATCTTCCACACCCTCCGTACTTTCTTTTGTAAACATGATCTTCAACGTCAGAAAAATCAGCCGGATATCCATAAAAACGGAATAGGTCTCGATATACATCAGATCCAGCTTCAGCTTGTCCAACGGAGTTGTATTATATTTACCATAGATCTGAGCATAGCCGGTAAGTCCTGCCTTGACCTTCAGGCGATAGATGAATTCCGGCGTCTCCCTGCAGAATTCTTCAATATACTGCTGCCGTTCCGGCCTTGGGCCTACGATGCTCATATCGCCTTTTAAAATATTCAGAAGCTGAGGCAGCTCGTCCAGCCTGGTCGCCCGGATAAATTTTCCGACCTTCGTGATCCGGCTGTCATTTTTACTGGAGAACTGCGCCCCGTTCTTTTCTGCATCCACGATCATGCTTCGGAACTTATAGATGAAAAACTTTTTCCCGTTCACGGTCACGCGCTCCTGCTTAAAGAGAGCCGGGCCATGATCTTCTATCCGGATCGCCAGAGCCGTCACCAGCATGACAGGCAAAGCAAGAATCAGCAATACTCCTGAAATCAGAATATCCATGATGCGTTTGAGTACCCGCTGTTCAAACGAAATCCCGTAATTCCGAAGAAGAAGAAACGGAGTGTCAAAAGAATGAAGCTTATCCGCCCCCCGAAGCAGAATATCCGTAATCTCCGGCGCCACATAGATGCGGATCGAACGCTCATAACAATATTTAATCAGCATATTGCGCTTCTGTTCCTCAATCCCGTACAACATCATTGCATCGCAGTCCCCAAGTTCCTTCTTCAGCCGGTACAGCGGTTCTCCTGCTGAAACACATCTGGTTACTTCATACAGATCCTTCCTTCCGGAGATCTTGCGGATTAGATTATCCTTATAGTTCAGGTCACAGATCAGCAACAGCCGCCTGGGGGGAAAGAGCCTTCTGAATACCGGTTCGGAGAGCTGATTCAACAGAATAATAACCAGGATGTCCACCGCACTGATGGCAAACATGGGCCACATGACAGGAAACGGAAACATCCGGAATACCATAATGATCTGTATATAGATAACCGCATTGGCAATCAACGTCCCCAGTATCTGAGACAGGATCAGCTGTCCTTTCCGGTAATATGCATACTTCATCCCGCCGTACATGCAGATAAAAACAGCCAGATAGAGTGCATAAAAACCGATCATCATCAGATTTCCCTTGTTCTGAAACGGCCGTTCCAGCATGACATTATAAATACCAAACCAGATGCAGGAAAACAAAACGGTCTCTATTAAGATTTCAAAACCGGCGATTCCGAGACGCAGGAGTCGTTTGTACTGGTCGAATTTATCCATGGCGCTTCTTTTCCTCATTCTCTATAATCTTTCAGTATTCTAACACTTTCCTGCTTCTTTTACAAGGATTGCAGCCTGTAAATCTTAAATCCGGAAATTTTGTCTGTTTCTGTACATGATACATTGTCATATAAAGACACCAGATATTCCAGCCCTTTGTCAAAACTGCAGATCAGATAGACGTTTTCCCTTTCATACAGCGCTTCCTTCACACTGTCAATTCCGTTTTGTTCAAGCTTCCTGCGCCAGACGGGACTGAAACTCATCCAGTCTCCCAGAGACATGTAATTCATATGATATGGTCTGTTTCTCCACAGCTTTACGTTATATGTGGTAAAAGCCATGGATGTCACATCGTTGAAATAGAAATTTTCCGGATGACTCATACAATAACTTTTCAGCTCTTCGATCTCTTCATTTCTATGATACATTTCCTGGTTCTGCTGCCTTAACGTCTGCAGCCCGGAAACTGCAGGTATACAGAGAATCAGACAGAAGAGCCCCGTTCCCGCTGCGCACGCTTTTTTCAGAATTCCGAATCCTTGAAGGGCCTCACCTGCAAGCAGCAGTGCAGCCACCGTCTGCATCAGATTCATACTGTATATGACCCGTTCCGGAATCCGTCCCGCATACAGCAGATAACACCACAAGAGCACCTGCACGGCCACAACACACAGAACCCTGAAAAAATCCCTCCACTTTTTCCCGTGCAGATACCAGGCCGAAACCAGGCCGTACAGGACCAGCGCCAGCACATGCTGCCTGTGAAATCTTCCGGACCGCACTCCTTTCAGATAATCCTTTACGCTCTGCACCATCCGGCTGACAGCCGTCCCCGAAGGCGGAAACGCCTTACCATGCGCTTCCACATATTCCTGAAAAAACTGCGGAGTAATCCGGTCGTCCGCGGTATAATTGTAATTCATCAAGGTCCGGGCTCTGCTCTTCTTTTCGATTCCGATACCGGCATAAAACTCTTCTGCGCCTTCATAGACCGGAAACGTATACTCCGGAAAATCGTATACTTTGGTACGATTCTGATCATACTGCCTGTACAGTCTCCATTCTGTCTCCCCATATCCAATGGCATTTCCCATACAGCCCAGAAAAAGCACGCCGGCCACGCCGACCGGTATCATTCTGTGCCAGAAAGCATCTCCTCTGTTTTGAAAGGTCCGAAACATCCACAGCACCATGCACACCGGAAGAATCATGTAAAAAATATCTGCACGGATCTGATGTGTCATACAGCATAAAAAAAACAGGATCAGAAAATCTTTCCTCTCAACAACAGCAGACGTCATGTACCAGAACACCGCCGTAACGCCAAGAACTGCAGCCGTAGTCGTAAACGTAAGCTGAGTCAGCGCCTGTGATCCCAGCGCCAGAAAGAGCAAAATGCCAGGGACCGCCATGACCTTTCCCAAAAGCGCTGTCTGCCGGTGAATCAGCCGGTACAGAATCAATCCCATGCACACGCCCTGGAGAAGCAGATACAAAAACGCATACCAGTCCGCCCCGGGCAGAAACCGGTATAGAACGGTCAAAAACAGCGAATACCAGTACCCCTGAAAAATCGTGTGCGCATCCGGAACACCAAGATACTGCCCGGATACAATCTCCATCATGGAACGATCGTCAATGATCCCATAGACAAACGGAACCGCCATCCATAACGACAAAATATACACCACTGCACATCCCGCTGCAAAAGCGGCGTCTCTTTTCTTATCTCTCATCTTCCCATTCCCGCATCTTCTATAATTTCTTTACTTTACTCTATGCCCTGCTCCTGTCATCATACACGTAAATTTTTTCTTTACTTGTCCGGACCGGCGAATTATAATAAAAGCAATATGTTTCAGTCAGGGAGAAAAAAACATGTCAACGCCTACGCTGTCCATCATCACAGTCTGCTATAATGCCCGGGAAGCCCTCCAGGAAACGCTTGAAAATGTCCTGTGTCAGTCCTTTCCATCCTTCGAATATCTGGTCATAGACGGAGGATCAACGGACGGCACCCTGTCTCTTTTAAAGCAGTCTTCCGAATCGTTTGCCCGGGCGCAGATCCCATTTCAGTATATCTCCGAACCGGATCACGGAATCTATGACGCCATGAATAAGGGGACCCAGGCCGCAGAAGGGACCTGGCTTCTGTTTCTCAATGCCGGAGACCTGCTGGCCGATCCGCACATTCTGGAACAGATTTTCTCCGTACCCGCCTACGGTTCTGTGATCTATGGGGATACGGTGTGCGTTTACCGGAACAGGCAGAAGTTATACCCTGCCCTGCCCCTTGCAGACATCACTCATGAAATGGCCTTCTGCCATCAGTCTGCGCTTATCAAACGCACTCTTTTGCTGAAACAGCCCTATGACACAAGTTACCGGATATGTGCCGACCATCATTTTTTCCTTTCCATGTATCTGAAAGAAATACCGTTTGATTATCGCCCCGTCCCGATCTCGATCTATGAGATCGCCGGATATTCCGACCGTAACAAGCTGACGGCCCACAGAGAACAAAACCGGATGCAGAGAGAACTTCACATATTTCGTCCATCGGCATCCTGGATCCTCAGAGAATGTACCTTCTATATCAAACTGCTGATCAAGTCCGTCGGTGGCCGGAAAATCATTGACCTCGTTCGGAAAAAACGTCTGCAGTAGCCCAAACTGCAGACGCCTGTCTCATTTCCGGAAACGGAATCCTCTCTCATCCGTTGCCGCTGCAGAATTTTCCTTCAGCACGCTCCGAATAAACATAAGAATGCCAAATAAGGTCACCAGCTGCGCGCGATACGTATACCAGTAATGAATCTGTGAATGATTGGACATTACCAGATACCAGATATAGGGATAGGATGCCACAAACAGAATCGGCAGATACGCAAGAATCTCCTTCTGGTCCTTCAGCTTCTTCCATAAAGCCAGAAGCAGAAAAACCGCCAGAATGAGCAGAACCACTTTGCTCCATGAGATCACTCCGCCGTCCTGCACATTCATCCAGGCTTTCAGATTTCTCCGCAGGGTTCCGATCCGGTCAAGCGGTTCTTCCTCGCTTCCCTGAAGGCGGTACTGAACCACGCTCATGGTTCTCCAGAAATACCGCACTCCCAGAACCACCACCGTGATTCCCCACTTTGCAATCCAGGTCAGGGCATACCCCAGCCCCCAGGAACAGGAGGCTTTTATCATAAACAAAGTATTTTTTCGTAGATCCGCCCCTTCATCCCTTACCCGTATCCACAAAAGCAGGATCAGAGGAATTCCCAGCGTAAGAATCGGATACGTCAGAAAATCAAAAAAATTTTCCACCATGCCTACAACAAAGAAAAACAGTATCGCATTCACAGGCTTTTTACCGCCGTAGCGGGACAGCAGCACAATCAGCGCCAGAAACAGCACATAAAAGGTAGTCAGATACTGAAAGCAGGTGGTCACCGCCACCAGATATCCGCTGGCAATGGTCAGCACATACAGCATGGCATTCACAAAACAGGTCTTCTGCGCAATCAGCCAGGCGCTCCAGAAGAAAAGCAGGTAGAACAGAAGCATCCCCAGATAACGCAGCTCCTGCACCTGGAATACCACCGTAAGCGGCCGCAGCAGCACCTGATAACCATGCCAGTATCTCGGATACTGATTGATGCTGACCGACGCCTGAACGGCATTGTAGTAATCCCGGTTCTGGAGCAGGCTTTCATACATGAGCATATCCGTATGATTGTCCACAATGGCGCTGTGCCGGTAGAACGCATACATGGGTCTTTCCCCTTCCGTCTCCATGACCTCCAGGGATTTGTCTATATTTCCCTGGATCCAGGAAGCCGGGATACAGTAGACAAGCGCCATGGACAGAAAAAATACAGCGATCAGAATCACGTATATTTTTACAAATGGTTTCATGCCTTTTATTCTTTCCATTATTTCTGTTGATTCCTTTCCTGAAAACTCTTTTTATTCTACCCCAATTTTTTCTTCTTGTCATTATGATTGTCTCTTTTTTGTTTAAATTTCCCGTGAAACTGTTGCTTTCACTCGATTTTTGATGTAAAATTGAGAAGATTTTTATTTTTAACTACCGGAGGATCTATGAAAATATTTATAATAAATCTTCTTCAGCGGTTCCGGAAGATCCTGCAATATCTGTTCTACTCCGTTCTGTCAACGGTTCTGGACGTGATCGTTGTATGGACCGCTTTTCACATGGCGGGTATTGATCTTGCCATTGCCAATACCATGGGGATTGTAACCGGATTTGTACTGAGTTATGTGCTCTCTTTGAAAACCGTTTTTGATACCAGACATGGACTCAGCGCCTTTTTCGTCTACCTTTCCACATCCGCAGTCGGAATGCTGCTGGCAAACTGGCTGATTACTACTGCCTACAGTCTTTCCATTCTGTACTGTCCGAAGTGGTTTGCTTTTCTCCTTAGCAAAGGCATCTCGGTGGTGCTGCCGTTTTTTGTCATGTATTTTATGAGAAAATACATATATCTCTGGCTTAACAAAAGGAGGTCCTGAACATGAACATATTATACGCATATCTGCCGTGCTACAATGAAGCAGGCAATATTAAGGCGCTGATTGAGGCATGGCTTGATGAAAAAGACGCGCTTTGGGAAGAAGGTTATGAACTGAAGATCGTTCCCGTGGATGATAAAAGCACAGATCATACGCTTGAGATTATCCGTTCCATGGAAGCGCTCCATCCCGAAGTCCGCGTGATCGCCCATAAAGTCAATCAGAACCTGGGCGGAGCGCTGCTCACCTCTGTCCGCGACTTTCTGCATCAGGGAATACCCGGAAGCCTGATGTGTTTTATGGACGGAGACAATACGCACAAGCCGTCTTTCGTTCACAGCATGATCCGCAGGCAGAAAGAAGGCGCCGACTGCGTAATCGCCTCCCGATATCAGCCCGGGGCAAAAATCAACGGCGTTCCTTCCAACCGGCTTGCGCTGAGCGACGGCGCAAAACTGTATTATTCTGCCATGCTCCATGTTCCGAACGTGAAGGATTACACCTGCGGCTACCGGCTCTATACCTATTCGATTCTGAACACCGCATACAGAAAATATCAGAAGAACCTGATCACCATGCGGTCCTTTTCCTGCATGATGGAACTTCTGTACAAGCTCCACAAATCCGGATGCCGGTTTGCCGAAGTGCCGTTTACCCTGTATTATGATGATAAAGCGGGCGCAAGCAAAATGCGTATCCTGAAAACCGTAAAAGACAGCCTGGTTGTTGCGCTGAAGCTCCGGCTGTTCTGCAGATAAAAAACGCCGTCTCCCTGAAATGCATGCTCTTCCGGAGACGGTATTTTTTTCTTTTATCAGTCAATCAGCCAGGTTTCCGAAAAATCAAAGCTGCACAGCATCGTCCCGCTGTAGCCTGTGTTTTCTTCAATTCTTCTTATCACCTCTCCGGAGTCGTATCCGCTTCCCCAGTCCGATACGTCAATGTATAAAACGATCCCGTTCTCCGTATTTTTCGACTCCAGATATGCCTGTGCTTCCCCGCACAGGAAATCATCCGTCGCAAAGACTTCCGGAAATTCCATCAGCTGGAACATATCCTGCGTCATGGCGGAACTCATCTGATCCCCCAGATAAATGCAGGGAAGTTCTGTATAAGCACGGATCCTCTCATAATTTTCCTTTGGAACGGTTTCCACATACTGCGGTTCCGTCATCAGGCCCCGTACGGTACAAAACACCGCACATACCGCAAGAACCGGCACGGCATGCCGTTCCCAGTCTCTGAAGAACGCTTCTGCCGTATATACAATACCCACTGCCACAAAGGGCAGTACGTTATAGATATATCGAAGCGCCGTCACCGGAGATACCACCGCTGTCAGTACCACGGTGCCGATTACTGCAGCCGTCATTACCGCAGCTGTGAAATCTCTGGTTCCCAAACTGGAAAAGTATGTAAAAACATCCTTTTTACGCCCGATGATCCCCGCTGCAAGCGCGCATAAAAGCAGGATAAGACCAGCCTTATAACTGGCTGCCGCCTGCATGACAAAGGAATAGATACTCAGTCCCATACCGGCAAAATCCATCATATTGTCAACGGATGTCTGTCCTGACACCAGCTTATCCGCAAACAGATGATCCACAACACTGGGGTACGAAAGGTAAAACACCGCAAGTCCTGCAAATGCAGAAAACGCATAGGCAAAAAACTGTTTCCAACGACCTCTTTTCATTTCGCACAGACAGTATGCCGCACTGGCAAAAAATGCAGAAAATACAAAAAAATACTGTGTGAACAGCCCGAGAAACAGCACCAGCGTTACCGCCGGATAACAGAACCACTGCGCATGATCCTGGTACAGCTTCAGCACAAGCCATCCAAACAGCACAGTGAAAAACGTCAGCAGAATATACATCCGGATCATCAGAACCGTGGACAGGCCTCCGAAGCTTAAGCCGTAGACCAGCACTGCCAGCGCCGCCGTTTTTTCACTGCCAAGAATCCGTCTGCCGACCTGATACAACAGAATACTGGTCAGTATATAAAGAATCAGATTGAGAGAAAGCCCGATCCATTTGGAGCACTGTCCGGGGAAAAAGGAGCAGAGTATGTGCAGCAGCATATAATAAAGAGGCGGCTGCGTATCCTGCGTCTGATTGTAATACACAGAGTCAAGAGAAAAGGCGTCTTCCCTGCCTACTGTAAGGTACTCTTCAAAATCTTCCCGGGAAAGCAGTGTATTGATCAGTGTTCCATGTTCCGTTACATCCTCAATAAACGGGGCATAGTAAGAATTAGCGAGCCCGTAGGTGACGGTTTCATCCATGAACATATCTGATTTTTTCACGCACCAGAACAGGCTTACCGCGCAGATAATACACAGGAATCCCAGAAACAGGCCATGTCTGCGGTATTTCATAAGTTTATCTTTCATTCTGCACCTTCTTCTGCGGCTTCATACCCTTTCCTGAAAAAGATGTCAAACTCATCCGTACTTCCATAATGCTCATATCCATAGTCCTCCCATTCCCCGATATAGGTCCTGTTATTTGAGAAAACAAAGAAATCCACCTGTACTTCTTCTGCCAGAGGAATCAGAACTCCCAGGTCCATCTCTTTTTTCTGCGCCTCCAGATACAGCATCTGTTCATGGGAATCGGTTTCCTCTATTCCGTTGTACGCCAGTGCATTCCTGCCGTATTCCAGGGTAATCGTTGGATTGTACATCCTGATATAAGGCAGCAGCCGGTTGGATACAATTCCATGGACATGGTCCGGAAGCAGCTCTCCCACCTCAATCACATACTGCGGAAGCTTATACACATTGGTGGACGGTTCAAACCACTCCTGTGACAGCAGTTCCTTTCCGCAGACGATCAGTCCGGCCATACACAAAAGAAACATTCCCTGGCGCCGGATGCCGGTAAACTTTTTCAAAAGGAGACATCCCCCATAAGGTATCGTAACTGCCAGAAGAAGCAGCCACAGAATTCTCCAGTACACGTTTTCTCCCAGTATCTTCATGAACAGGATGCCGGTCAGCGGGCACCAGTACAGCAGCAAAAACACCAGCGGAAGAGCCCCCAGCAGAAGCTTCCTTGTCAGATCCTTTTCCTGCCACAGGATAAAGAGCGCCGCAGTCAACAGAACCGGGAAAAGAAAGGCTCCTTCAAATGTATCTGTAAAATCGGTTATTGCAATATCAAAAAATTCCTGCATGCGTTTCCTCTCCAGAGCGTGTTTGAAAAATAACTGAAAATTTCGAAAATGAATTTCCAAACACCCCTTAATGTGACAGATAAATGTAATAGATTCCCAGCAGCACGCACGGAAGACAGGCAGCTGCTCCGCGAAGCAGATACCCAGGGCTTCTTTTATGGATGCTGACCAGGCATACTGCAGTTCCCACAAACAGCGGGATCAGCATGATTCCCATGGACGACAGAAGGCACCCGCCCAGACAGGTGATGCCAAGCATCACCCACAGTCCCCGCTGCTCCTTCTCTGCCGTACACAGGATCCAGTAAAACAGTACCGGAATCAAAACGCCGGCCAGCACGCCTTTCCCCACCCATGGAGTCAGGCTTAAAAATGTAATTCCCGCTGTATGTTCTCCGCTCATAAACAGATGCAGAAGCGCTGCCATGGCAAGAAACATTCCCTGGAGCTGCCTGTCTCCTGGAAACAGTCTCCGCCCGATCAGTTCATACACCATGCCGGCAAGGGGAATGATCAGCCACGGAAATATGGTATGCGCCATAACCGTCGGCAGGACGCCGGTCAGTTTCGACATCCATGCATAAAAAATCGGCCACAGGGATAATACATACCGTTTGTCAAAATCAACTATGGACCCGGTCTCCGGATAGATCCAGTAGATCCGGTCTGACTGGACCGCTTCATTTGCAAGATTTACATAATACGTGTCATCCCACTCCAGATACATATGATGATGAATAAAATAAAGCTGCCAGAAAATCAGCGCCAGCGCCATCAGATGCCCCAAAGTCATATACGCTCTGACAGAAGCCGCCGCCTGCCGGATATCCTCCAGAATCTCTTTCCGGCAAAAACATCCCGCCGCCATGCATACCAGTAAAAGCGCCGTATAAAGAACTGTAAATCCGGTAAAGGATGCCAGCGCCATTGTCATGGGAACCAGGATCACTTCCATCAGCGCCCACCAGAACATCGCACCTGTGACGATCGAAAAAAGGAATCCTTCCTGTTTCAATTTCAGAAAACGCCGCAGAGCATACCCGGTCAGGCACGAGCCGCCGAAAAAAAACGCTGCCGACATCAATATTTCCAGACGCATGATCTAACTGTCCTCTCTGTTATTCTGTGATCTGTATCATCTGATCTTCCAGGTTGTATTCATATTTTTCCTTAAACTTTTCTGCATAGTCGAAATAATCATTAATTCTGTCCTGCCAGAACAGCGACACATACGGATAGGTGAATACGTTGACTCCCAGTTCCCGATATCCCCCCTCGCTTACCGCCGCGTTCAGATTCTTCACTCCCATCAGAAGCGTCAGCGAAAGGAAAAAGACCGCCGACATTCTGGCGATTCTGTCCCTGTTTTCCAGAAGGCGGACTGCCGGCACGATCTCCAGCACCTTGAAGATCACGGCAAAACGGCTGGCATAATACGCATTGCCAAGCATGAGCATATAGACGCAGAGGCCGCATGTACAGGCCTTCATGACGGCTTCCATCCCGGGGTCGGAGCTTTCGTCCCCACGGCAGTTCCTGCAGTACAAAAACGCAATCACGCCAAATGTAATCAGCCGCTCGCCGATGGCAAAAAAGCTCGGACTGCCCCCCTGCAGAAACTGTTCCATATGATAGATCGGCAGCAGCCGGAGAAGAAATCCCTGCACCGCCTGAACCTGCAGCACAAGTCCGCCTGCGGCGGACAGTCCCGCCAGAAAAAACATGGCCCTCACCGGAATATACGCAACGGCAATCAGCAGTATCCAGGCACAGCCAGCCCTGTGAAAGGACATGGCAAGAATGACCGCAGCCGCATACGGGACCCATTTTTTCTCCAGATAATACGGCAGCGCAATCCCAAGAAAGATACAGATGGCAAGCCCCTGCCGCAGCCCCGATACCATGTAGACCGTATAGAGCACCGGATAGGTAAGAAAAAGCCCTGCCACCTTCCTGGGTACCTGTTTCTCCAGAAACCGGTGGAGCAGCAGCATATCCGCAAGCCCCAGCGCCGCTGCAAAACCCTGAAACGGAACATGCAATAGCTTGAACGCCGCCGAGAGCAGCCTCCAGCCGATTTCCGGATAATAACCGCAGACGTATCCGTGCTGCAGGTCCACCGTCACCGGTATGGTCTCATAAATAGCATGATAAGTCACATAATCTGTTCCCTGCCCGAACCGCAGGCACAAAAGCGCTGTCAACATGAACCAACACAGGAAATAAAGCTTCTTTTCATATTCCGGATACTTCCACTCTGCCAGGCTTCCGGCGGCCAGCAGGAACAATGCGATCAGATACAGATTCATGCTTTTCCTTCCAGTATATCTGCAATCCTTCGGCTGGCAAACCCGTCTCCGTAAGGATTGCTTGCCGTACTCATCTTCTCATATTCCGCCGGGTCTTCCAGAAGCAGCCGGAAGTTCTCATAGATGACCTCCTCGTCCGTGCCGGTCAGCTTCAGCGTCCCCGCGTCGATCCCCTCCGGGCGTTCCGTCGTGTCCCGCATGACCAGCACCGGTTTGCCAAGAGACGGGGCCTCCTCCTGGATCCCGCCGCTGTCGGTAAGAATCAGATAGCTTCTTGCCAGAAAATTATGAAAATCCAGCACATCCAGCGGTTCGATGATCCGGATCCGCTCGTCTCCTCCCAGAATCTCGTCCGCGGTCTCCCGGACCGCCGGATTCATGTGAATGGGGTAAATGGCCTTGATATCCGGATGTTCATCACACACTCTCCGGATAGCGCGGAACATATGTTTCATAGGCTCTCCCAGATTTTCCCTCCGGTGAGCGGTAATCAGGATCAGCCTGCTGCCCTCCGCCCACTCAAGCTCCGGATGGGTATAATCTTCCCGGACCGTCGTCTTCAGCGCGTCGATGGCCGTATTTCCGGTCACAAAGATCGTTTCCTCCGCCTTTCCCTCCTTCAGAAGGTTCTGCTTCGACAGCTCCGTCGGCGCAAAATTGTAAGAAGAGATGATGCTCACCGCCTGGCGGTTGAATTCCTCCGGATACGGCGAATAAATATTGTACGTCCGAAGCCCCGCTTCCACATGCCCCACCGGAATCTGCAGGTAGAAACACGCCAGCGCCGTCACAAAGGTGGTGGAGGTGTCTCCATGGACCAGAACCACATCCGGCCGCTCCTTTTCCAGCACCTCCCTGATCCGGTTCAGAATGTTCGTCGTCACGTCGAACAGCGTCTGTCTGTCTTTCATAATGGACAGATCATGATCCGGCTTCACCGAAAACGCCTCCAGCACCTGATCCAGCATCTGCCGGTGCTGCCCGGTCACGCAGACCACCGTCCGGATACCGCTTCTACCCTTCAGTTCATTCACCAGCGGACACATCTTGATCGCTTCCGGCCTGGTTCCAAATACAAGCATTACTTTTTTCATCTTTTCTGTTCCTCCAGCAGGCGGCGGATCTGTTCCGCCAGCTTTTTATTATTCTGTTCCACATGGATGCGGCCTGCAAACCGCTCCACATTGTTCTGCCACCGGTCATACTGTCCGGCCAGCATGCGGACCGCCTGTTCATAATCATCCGACGCCTGTCCCACTTTATATTTTTCACAAAAATCCTTCAGCGGCGGATTGGTGGACGTCACCACCGGTTTTCCCTCAAACAGAAATTCAAAAATCTTGCCGCTGGCGCAGTACCGGTTGTTCAGGTCCCGCTGATGATAGGCGACCATGCCGGCCTGGCTGTTCTGGATAAAATATTTCAAATGGTCCTGATCCATCCTGGGCAGGATTTTTACATTGGTAAGACCCAGTCTTCGGATCGTCTCACGGACGATCAGTTCGTCCTCCTCCTCACTTTCCCCGATGAGCAGAAGTTCATACCCGGAACCAAGCCCCTTCATGGCCTCCAGCATCTTCCCGGTCGTCCGGCTCATGTCGCATCCCGCCGTGGAGATGATCCTGAATTTCGGCTCCGCAAAAAACTCCCGGCACTCGGCCTCCACCTGCCGCCGTTTCTCCTCCGAGGCATATTCCAGCCGGCGGATATTCTCATAGTTCAGCGGCTCTCTTTTCAGCCGGAACATTTTTGTCATAATTTTCGCCCGGTAAGCGTTGGCGGCAATGACCACGTCGGACCGCTTTGTAAAGATCCTCTCAATGGCACAGCCGATCTTCCCCGGAATCCCCGCCGCGCTTTTCATGTCGTACAATTCCCTGCAGTCCTGCACCACATAATCTGCGCCGGCCAGTTTTTTAGCCAGATAACCCGGCAGAATTCCTTTGCGGTTGTCAATAAAGATCAGATCCTGCCTTCCCAGCTTCTGCACCTGCATACAGACAAAGAGGATAAAACTGCTGTATCCCCGGTCCTGATAGAGGATATGGCTCTTTTCCAGAGGCCGCTCCCCGTCCGACGCCCGGGTGATATACGTAACCTCCCCCAGCTTCTTTGCCACCTTGATCAGCTCCCTGAGCCGCCCGTCGTATTTACAGTAATCATAGGATATCAATAAGATTTTCATGCATCCGCTCCCGTCTTTTCACGGATCAGGCCGATGATCCGCTGCTGGTCCTCCCTGGTCAGATACGGCGACAGCGGCAGCGACAGCACTCTGCCGCACACATCCGTCGTCACCGGAAACGTCTCCCCATACAGGCAGCACTCCCGGAATGCCGTCTGCTGGTGCATGCCCCGCTGATAGTAGATCATGGACGGCACGCCGTGCTCTTTCAGATGCGCCTGCACCGCGTCCCGTTCTTCCCGGTTTTTCAAAAGGATGCTGTACTGCGCCCAGCCGGAACCAAGCCCCTCCGGGATTGTCGGAATTTTCACAAACTCCCTCAGCCCCTTGGCGTATTCTGCGGCCAGCGCATCCGTATCCGCCAGTTCGTATTCCGTAAACGCCCGGAATTTCACCTGCAGGACCGCCGCCTGGATCGTATCCAGACGGGAGTTCATGCCGATCCGCACATTGTCATATTTATCACTGCCTTTACCGTGCACCCGATAAGAACGGATCAGCTCCGCCCACTCGTCACAGTCGGTAAACACCGCGCCTCCGTCCCCGTAGCAGCCCAGCGGTTTTGCAGGGAAGAAGGATGTGGTCGAGATATCCCCAAAGCTTCCGGCACGTCGTCCGTGGTACTCCCCTCCAAAGCCCTGGGCGGCGTCCTCCAGAATGTACAGGCCGTACCGGTCCGCAATCTCACGGATCCGGTCGTAATCCGCCGGCAGGCCGAACAGGTCCACGGCGACGATCGCCCGGGGAGTGAGCTTTCCTTCCGCCAGAACCGCCTTGATCGCACGCTCCAGACTGTCCGGGTCCATATTGAACGTATCCTCCAGAATGTCCGTGAACACCGGCGTGGCGCCCTCATAAGCCACCGTCTCCGCCGAGGAAAAGAACGTAAAATCCGGTACAAAGACCGCGTCTCCTTCCCCGATTCCCCACGCCATGAGCGCCAGCGTCAGGGCGTCCGTCCCGTTGGCGCAGGCGATGCAGTGCCGGACGCCCACATATGCGGCCAGCGTCTCCTCCAGCTCTGCTACCTGTCTGCCGCTGATATAATTGGATTCCGTAAGCACCTGCCCGATGGCGGCGTCCATCTCTTCTTTCAGCACCTCATACTGTTTTTTCAGATCCCGAAACTGCATCTTATTCTTCTCCTTTGATCCTCTCGCACAGATTCCAGATCCCTTCCGCGGAATTAAAATTCTCCGGTACGATCTCCTCCGCCGGAATCTCAATGCCGAACTGCTCCTCGATCTCCGCAATGAGCGTGATGACATCAAAGGATTCCAGCAGTCCTTCATCAATCAGTTCCTTTTCCCGTTCAAAATCAATCTCCGGCTTTAACGCCGACAGCACTTCCATCAACGCTTCCATCCTCGATACCTCCTCTTCATTCCTCTCTCCATGTATTCCATGTCCATGTCTCCAGCCCGT
This sequence comes from uncultured Lachnospiraceae bacterium, assembly GCA_910583615.1. Lineage (GTDB taxonomy): Bacteria > Bacillota > Clostridia > Lachnospirales > Lachnospiraceae > Hominiventricola. The sequence continues at coordinate 56,352 of CAJTXP010000010.1, forward strand.
CTCTTTGAAGCCGGGCGCCCTCCGCTTCACTGTACAGCCAGATCTTCGGCATTCTGCGGCTTAAGAACAGATAGATCCCTTCCGTCACCGAATAGGCCCCGATGTTGTGAAATACCAGATAATCGCCCACTCTGGCGTCCGGAAGGCTCAACTTTTTCAAAAGGACATCCGCCACCGTGCACAGGGAACCATAGACCGTCCATTCCTCCTCCTTCTGTTCCAGCGGATGCTGCGGGAAGAAAGAAAGAACCGGCGTCTTCATGGCCATGTTCTGTCCATAGTAATTCACATGGTGGATTCCTCCGTCCACAATGCATACGTTGACCGCGTCATTTTTCTTCTGGTCTACAATCCGGGTTACATAATAACCGCAGGATGCCGTCAGAAACCGTCCCATTTCAAAGATGATCTCATAAGGCCTCTTCTCCCAAAACAGCTCTGCAAATTCCGCCAGAAGCTTCCGGTCCTCCTCCGGGTCGTCTTTTGTAAAATACGGCACCCCCAGGCCTGGACCGAACTCCAGCACCCGGGTGGTAAATCCTTCTTCCTCTTCCAGCCTTTGAATCAGCCCCTCCATATACGCAAGTTCCGCGGCGATCTTTTTGACCGCTTTCTTCTGCGTCCCGGAAAAATACTGAAGGCCCGTGATCTGAAGGCCCGGAAATTCCGCCCTCTTCCGGATCAGTTCCGTTACATCCGCCTCGCTCATGCCGAACTGGTTGCCGCTGGTCACCCGGAGCAGGATCTCCACCTGCTTTCCCAGCTCCGCCGCGCACCGGTCCACCAGAGAAACCTGGCTTTTCGATTCCGCCGTATAATGGACCACGCCCTGTTCCATGGCATAACGGACGTCCTCATACTCCTTGTTGACGCCGGACAGAACGATTTTGTCCATGTCAAGCCCGTTCTGCACACAGATATGAAATTCTCCCGGCGAGCACACCTCATACCGGTCCACATGGGCATCCAGCGCCCCCACCAGAAACGGATTGGCTTTAATGGCAAAGCAGATGCCGGCCGGCCGGAGGCTCTCTGCCACCCACGCGGCGCGTGCTTTCAAAACATCGGTATCAAACACATAGGAAGGCGTCCCCAGAGACACCGCCAGGTTTTCCAGTCTTCTCTCATCCAACAGTTCATACCTCCTGCTGTTCCTTGTATTCCTTCATCAGCGCCTTTCGGTCGATCTTCCCGTTTTTCGTGATCGGCATGGTCTCCACCTTCCGGAATATATTGGGAATCATAAACCTCGGAAGCTTTTCTGTCAACTGTCTTATGATCTCTTTTGCGTCCGGCTCCCCCACATAAAAACCGATGATCTTCGTATTCGGCTCATCATAGATGCAGCAGACCCGGGAAATCCCCTCCACCGCCTGAAAGGCCGTCTCGATCTCTCCCAGCTCGATCCGGTGTCCCATATGCTTGATCTGAAAATCCTTCCGGGTGACATAATACAGCTCTCCCTGCCCATCATAGCGCCCCAGATCCCCGGTCCGGTAGATCAGTTCCGGATACCGGTCATTCAGCGGATTCTGTACAAATGCCTGGCCGGTCTTCTCCTCATTTCTGTAATATCCAAGCGCCAGAGCGGTTCCCGCCACGCAGATCTCTCCCAGCTTCCCCGGTTCCTCCACCAGCCGATCCGATTCGTCCAGCAGAAAGACCCGTTCGTTGGGAAACGCCTCCCCGATGGGAATGGAGTCCTCCTCGGCAAAGGTCCGTTCCCGGCCGATCACATAATACGTACAGTTGCAGGTAATCTCCGTGGGACCGTACAGGTTTACATAAAGAGCCTCCGGCACATACTGCCTCCAGTAATTCAGATGCTTGACCGGCATCACCTCTCCGCTGAACATGACCCGGCGGATGCTCCCCGGCACCTTGTACCGGAATCCTTTCAGCATGGAAATGATGCACAGCGCCGAAACCGCCCAGGTCAGGCTGGTGACTTTCCTGTCATCCAGGAAATCCAGAAGTTTCTTCGGTACACTGAAAAATTTTTTAGGAATCACTTCCAGCGTGGCGCCTGTCTTCAGCGCCGGATAGATGTCCTTTACGGACACGTCAAAATCAAAGGGGGCCTGTCCGCCTATGACATCCTCCCGTTCAAACCCGAACAGTTCTGTAAAATATTCCGTAAAATCAATCACAGAGCGGTGGCAGACCACGACGCCTTTCGGCACACCTGTGGAACCCGAGGTAAAGATCGCATACAGCGGATCTGTGTCACAGAAACCCTTTCGCCTGGCCGCCAGCCCTTCCTCATCGATCTCATGCTCCAGCAGCTCCTCCGCCAGAAGCACCTCCCCGTCAAAACCGGACAGATCCAGCTGCTCCGCCAGCGTCCGCGTGGTCACCAGCAGCCGGGCCTCCAGCGTCCCGAGAATCATCTGGATCCGTTCCGCCGGCTGTTCCGGCTCCACCAACGTATAAAAGCAGCCCGCGCAGACTGCTCCCATAAATACATTCAATGTCCGGGCTTCCTTTTCCATCAGGACCGGCACCGGCTGATTCCCTGCAAGCTTCGGAAGCAGGGCGCTGCCGATCCTTTTGGCGTTTTCCAGCACCTGCCCGTAAGTATAACTGTTTTCCAGGTCTTCAAAGGCTGCCTTTTCGGGGCAGGACCGCGCGCTTGTCTCCAGATATTCCAGAATATTCCGAACCATGAATGTCTCCTTTTCCTCTTTTCCTGCGGTTTCTCTATGACTTTCTGCTTTCCAGCACTTTCCTCGCGGGATTGCCGAACTGCTTCTCTCCCTCCGGCACGTCTCTGATCGCCACCGCTCCAAGGCCCAGATACGCTCCGTCTCCCACGCAGACCCGGTTTGTTGTCACGGCCATGGGAGCCACATACGTATGTACTCCCACCCGGCAGTGTCCGGAGATGCTGGCCTTCCCGCTGATGAGCGTCTCTTCGCCGATTCTGCAGTTATGCCCCACATCGCCCACCATGCCGATCATGGACCCTTTTCCCAGTACCGTGGTCCTGGTATCTCCCGCCGCCAGCACCGCTCCCGCCAGAAGAAGGCAGCCGTCCTCTATGACGGTTCCCGCCAGATGCGGCAGTGTCCGGCACGCGCCGCTTTCCGGACGGTAGATATCCGCGTCCTCCGTCCCGATGACGCAGTGCTCCTTGATGATGACGTCATTTCCGATGCGGACATGGTCCCTGATGACGGTGCCGGCGCCGATCTCGCACCGGTCTCCGATGGCCACATCCCGGCCGATCACGCAGAAGGGCTCGATCCTCACATCCTCACCAAGCTGCAGATCCCGGCTGATATAACTCCCATTTACCAGATCATACTCTGTATGCGGCAGCTTCTCACAGATGCAGTTCAGTATATCGCCATACCGGTTTTTCGGCGCATCGCTTCTGAGCTGTATACACGAACCGTCCAGATAAAGCTCCCGGTCCGGCCCCGTAATAAAAATACTGTTCTTTATCCTCGTATATTCTTCTGACAGGTCTCCTTTTACGAATATGACCGAATGCGCTTCCGGATCCTCCGGATCCGACACGCCGAAGATCCGGAAATCCTCCTGTCCGTACGGTTCAAACTCATCCCCGATCAGTTCGCTGGCCCAAAGATCACATATCTGAAACATCAAACTCTCCCATCATATCCGTACTCCGGAAATCCTTCAGCGGCAGCCTGACCGGACGTCCTTCCTTCTGGCTTTTATAGACGGCAAGCACCATCTCCAGCGCATTCCGTCCGGCCAGTGCATCCACATAAGGCTTTCGGTCCTGCTCTATGGCCTCGATCACATCCGCATAGAGGCTGGCGTGCCCGTTTCCGTACACATTGCTGGTGGCCTCCTGAAGCCCTTTTCTGCCCTCGTCCGCAGACGTCTCATCCGCAAAATTCCATACGTCAATGTTGTTCGTGGACGTCCCACCAAGCTTCACGGTTCCGTTTTCCCCGAAAATATACAGCGTCTCCTCCAGATTCCGCGGATACACATTGGTCGTCCCCTCAATGGTCGCCACCGCGCCGTTTCGAAACTTCACCACTGCCATACCCACGTCCTCGGCTTCCAGATACGGATGGAACTGCCGGCGTGTCACGCCGTACACCTCGTCCACCTCATCGCCGAACATCCAGCGCAGCAGATCGATCCCGTGAATGCACTGATTCATAAGCGCCCCGCCGTCCGACGCCCATTTCCCTCTCCAGGGCGCCTGATCGTAATAGCCCTGGTTCCGGTTCCACCGCACATGGACCGAACCGTGGGACAGCTTCCCAAAACGGCCTGCCTCCAGCGCCTTCCTCGTCTCCTGCACCGCCCGGTTAAACCGGTTCTGATGGCAGGCGGACACCTTCACTCCGGTCTCCAGGCTTCTGCGGACGATCTCGTCCGCATCCTCCATACTCATGGCGATGGGCTTCTCGATGATGCAGTTTACCCCATGGTCGATGCAGAACAGCGCGATCTCGGCATGGACTCCGCTCTCCGTGGCGATCCCCACCAGCTCCGGCCGCACCTCCTCCACCATCTTCCGGTAATCCGTATACCGCGCAATCGAACGGTCGTCCGAAAGCCCGGCGTCTGCCAGAATCTGTTCCATCTGTTCCGGAACCGTATCGCAGACCGCCGCGAATTCCAGTCCGTTTTCCTTTACCGCCTTCACATGATTTTTCGCAATCCGGCCGCAGCCGATCAGTGCATATCTCATTTATAATACCTCGATATTCTCTCTGTTCTTCAGATTCTTCATCACATTTTTTGTATCAAATACCGCCGCTGCATGCTGCTGTACAAATTCATAATCCACATTGGTATGAGCGGCAGTGACCATGACCAGATCAGCGCTTTCCACCAGCTCCTTGTCAAGCTCTGGTTCGCTGCTGCGCATATTTCCCTTATAGCGGTACTGACGCACCCACGGATCAAAGTACACCACCTCGGCGCCCGTTTTTTCCAGTTCTTCGATCACGCGCAGGGCCGGACTCTCCCGGTAATCGTCGATGTCCTGCTTGTAGGCCACTCCCAGCACCAGCACCCTGGAGCCGTTCAGCGCTTTCCTGAAACGGTTCAGAATCATCCCGGCGCGCTCCACGCAGTAGGCCGGCATCCGGTCGTTGATCATCATGGAGCTTTCGATCATGGACGTGTGAAACCCGTATTCCCTCGCTTTCCAGGACAGATAGTAGGGATCCAGCGGGATACAGTGCCCGCCCAGGCCCGGACCAGGATAGAACGGCTGGAATCCGTAGGGCTTCGTACTGGCCGCGTCGATTACCTCCCAGATACTGATGCCCATCTCGTTGCAAAGCATGGCAAGCTCGTTGATCAGGCCGATGTTGATGTTCCGGTACGTATTTTCCAGAATCTTCTCCATCTCCGCTATGGCCGGAGAAGAGACTTCTTTCACATCCCCCTCCAGCACGGCCCGGTACATGGCCGCGATTACTTCCGTGGCGTCACTGCCGATGCCGCCGACCACCTTGGGCGTATTTTTCGTCTTGTAGATCAGGTTGCCCGGATCCACGCGTTCCGGAGAAAATCCCAGATAAAAATCCTTCCCGCAGACAAGCCCGGATCCCTTCTCCAGAATCGGTCGCACCAGCTCTTCCGTCGTCCCTGGATAAGTCGTGGACTCCAGCACCACCATCGTATTTTTCTTCAGATGCTTTGCGATCTCGGCGGTCGAATCCCTGACACAGCTTAAATCCGGCTCCTGATGAATATCCAGCGGCGTCGGCACGCAGATTGCAATAAAATCCACATCCCTGATGAAAGCAAAATCCGAGGTTGCGGACAAAAGCCCTTCGTCCACCAGCCGCTTCAGATCCCTGTCCACCACGTCGCCGATGTAGTTATGCCCCTGATTCACCATCTCCACCTTGGCAGGCTGTTCGTCAAAGCCGATGGTCTTAAATCCCGCCTTCGCCTTCTCCACCGCCAGCGGCAGGCCCACGTAGCCAAGGCCGATCACGCCTACGGTGATTTCCTTTTTTTCGATCTTGTCCAAGAGTAACTGCTTCATGGTCTCTCCTTTTCACCTGGTGTGCTTTTTTCCGTACACTTCTTCAATATATCCATATACTTCTTCGCCAGCAATGCATAATTATACGTTTCCCGAATCGTTCTTCTCCCGTTTTTTCCCATATCACGGCGCTGTTTCTCCGGCATATGATAAATCTTCATCAAAGCCTCCGCATAGGCTTTTGTATCCCCGCACGGCACTACGATACCGCCCGCCGACTCTCCTACCACATTGACGGAATTACAGGCAAATACGGTCGGATTCCCGGAATAGAGATAATCGTTCAGCTTGTTAAGGCTCAGGCCGAGATCGTTTAACACCCGGTCGTCCTTTAACGCCGCAATACAGACTTTCGCTTTTGACAGAGCAACCGCCACCTGGCTTTTTTCGATCCGCGGGAAAATCCGTACGTTTTTCAGCCCCTCCCGTTTCACTTCTGCTTCCAGTTCCGGACGCAGATGCCCGTCGCCTATAAAAGCAAAATTCACTTCTTCCATCCCGTGCTCCTGCATGTACGCTGCCACATTCAGCATGTCAAAAAGCCGTTCGGAGTCCACAAAGCTTCCGGTATAGACAGCGCACCAGTGATCCATTAGATACTGATCCAGTTCCTTTGGCAGCTTCACACTCTCATCCTGCAGGACCCGATCGATCTCTGCCGTGTGATAGCCGTTTGGTATCCAGAAAATCCGTTCCTGATTCACGCAGGGAAACTGCTCCAGATACTGGCAGCCGAATTCCATGGAAGTCACGATGGCATCCGCTCTGCGGTATGCCCGTCGTTCCAGAAGCGAAAAAAGAAGACAGGCCGGATGAAACCTGGACCAGCCGTAGATCTCCGTGAACGACAGAGGCCAGAAATCTCTTATTTCACAGATAAACGGAATCTTGTTTTTCTGTGCGATATGCCATGCGTTTTCCCATACAAACGGGTGAACAGAGGAACCGATCACGGCATCCGGCGCCTGAAATTTCTCATAAAAAACATTCTCATACTTCCGCATCAGACAATAGTAGCTGATCATATTCAGAATACGCGCAGTCCCGTTGCCGTGATAAGCCGGCGTTGTCCGAAGCCACACATAGGATACCCCTTTTTCCACTTTCCGGATGGTCACTGTTTTTTCAAAGATATAGGTCTCTGTCTGATGATCAAATGCAGACAGAAACACGACCACCTCCATACCGGAAGCCGCCATTTCCTTCGCCAGTTCATAATGCCTGTCACCTTCCAGCCCCGAATGATGGTTCAGTATCCACAGTCTTTTCATTGCGCTTAAGCCTCTTCTTCCCGTAACATGATCTCATTATACTTCATCATTACAATGCCTTCTTTATAATTTCCCGTCTCAGGAGCATTGCACTGCCCTTCCAGATTGCGGACCATGTATTTCATATGATTGACTCCCGCTTCATATGCGTGGGGATAGCCGCCTCCAAAGCGGGGATTGACCTCCGATATATAATAGACTCCACTGCAGTCAAATATATCAATATCAATCTGTCCCCGAAATCCGCTTTCCCTTATAAAACGTTCCACCAGTTCGAAAAGGGCCGGATCTTTAAACGAGATCCCCTTATCCGTCTCTCCTGCGCGCATCACCAGTTTTTTCTTCGTAAATACAGAGACGGTTTCTCCGCTGATCAGGTCGATATAGCAGTCTGCTCCAATCTCCTGGCCGTTTAAATACTCCTGAATCAGAAGTCCCTCTCCGTGAGAAAACAAAAACTCCACGGTTTCACGGTCCTCTGCCCGGGTAATGGCAATGCTCGCGCTTCCTCTGACCGGTTTTACAAACACCGGATAATGGATCCTGCCCGTCTCCACATCCCTGTAAAATTCATTTCGGTCCACATAGCTTCTGGCGCAGGCATACCCATGCTCTTTAAGCCACAGATACATCTGCCACTTGTCCAGGGTCCGCTCACATAATTCATAAGAAGAGCCGATCACCGTAACGCCGATCCTGCGAAAGCTCTGTTCATGTTCCGCCAGCAGAGACAGTTCCGGGTCAATCAGCGAAAAGACTCCCTGAATCTGTTCCTTTCTGCAGATATCCAGAATGATATCGATATATCCCGGTTCCGTGATTCTGGGCACCAGATAAAAAGCATCCGCCTCATAAAGGGCCGGCGCATGGGGGCTCATGTCCGTGGCGATCACTCTTCCCCGCCCGGAAAGCTCCCGCTTCATATATTGTACAATTTTATTTCGAGTCCCACAGCTCAATATCAGAATATTCATGTTTCTGCACATATTCATCCACACTCCATTTCTGGCGTACGCAGGTAATCTCCCCCTGATCCTCTACATAGACTGCCGGAAAATACCCGATGAACAGCGGAGACAGGCACATGGTATATGCGCCGACCTTCTCATAGACGATCCGGTCTCCTTCCCTAAGCGCCGGAGCATCTCTCAGTTCAAACAGCCGGTCATTCTCCATGCAGGTAAATCCACAGATCACCTGCTTTTTAAGCATTTCTTCGTTTTCCGTCCGGTTTACAGGCTCTATATGATAAAAATAGCTTTTCTTTGTCATCAACGGATCCACATGGATTCTGCTTCCATCCGTCGTCACAAAATAATTTCTGCTGGTCTCTTTGACATCCGTAACAGACGTTGCATATTCGACCGGAGGACAGATCAGGGATGTCCCCGGCTCCAGAATCAGAGCAGTCCTGTCCGGGTCGTACGCTTCCCGAAGTATCTCTGTCATCACCCGCAGGTAATCCTCATACTGCGGCCTGTCGGGAAGACCTCCAAAATATCCGCCTCCCACGTCAATATACGCAAACTCTGTCTGAAGCTCTCGTTTGATCCGGCACGCCGTCCGGGCAATTGCCTCATAGATCTTAAGGCTTCTGGTCTTCGAACTGCAATGGAGATGGATCCCCACAATCTGTGCTTCCGGAATCTCCTGCAGGCTCTCCATACTCTTTTTGAAACTTCCGTTTTCATAATTAAATCCGAACCGGCCTCCTTCTTCGCCGCCGGAAGCCTCGCCGGGACACATCCCCTCCAGGTCGAAATTCACGCGGATCCCGATTCTCACCGGCCTGCCCGGCTGTGACCCGCACAGTTTCCGGAGCCATCGAATCTCCCTGTCTGCATCAATATTTACAATCTGACCTTTTCGGCAGGCTCTCTCAAAACTGTCCCGTCCTTTTACCGGACCGTTATATATGATGTTTTCATATCCCATATATTCCGCCAGCCCGTACTCGTCTTCGGAAACCACTTCTGCGTAGCATCCATGCTTTTTCATATACCCGAGCACCCACGGGAGGGAATTCGTCTTGAACGAATAGCCAATCACTGTATTGGGCCAGTACTTTGCTGCTGCAAGCTTCAGTTTTTCCATTCCCTCATCCAGCATTTCTTTGTGAATCAGATAATACGGCGTTTTCATCATCGGACCTCTTCCTTTGGCGTTCCTGTGAAATCCTCCATTGTGGCAGAATTTTCACTGTTGATTCCTTCTTTTTTGAATACCGTACGCACGGTTTCAACCAGAATCCGGATATCCTCTTTCCATGAGATTTTTTCCACATACTGTACATCATATGCAAATTTTTCTTCCCATGAAATGCTGTTTCTTCCATTGATCTGCGCAAGGCCCGTGATCCCCGGCTTCACGTCGTGCCTTCTTCGCTGCTGCGCATTATACAGGGGGAGATACCGTACCAGCAGCGGTCTTGGACCGACCAGGCTCATATCTCCCTTCAGAATATTCAAAAGCTCCGGAAGCTCGTCCAGACTGCTGCTGCGAAGCCGCTTTCCAAAAGCGGTAAGACGCATTTCATCCGGAAGAAGCTCCCCTTTCTCATCTCTTTCATCCGTCATGGAGCGGAATTTGTACATCTGAAAAATCTGTTCGCGATATCCGGGTCTTTTCTGTGTAAACAAAACCGGCCTGCCCAGCTTCACGGCCACCAGAACTGCAGTCACTCCCATAACAGGGCTTAACAGGATAAACGCCGGAACCGTCAGGCACAGATCAAAGATTCTCTTCCCATACTTTGCATAAAAGCTCATCTATTTCCACAGGCCTCTTATAATTCCGCAGATTCTTTGCAGATCCTCCTCGGTCAGCTTTGTATCGCTGGGCAGACAGACTCCGCGGCGAAACAGTTCGGAACCCACGCCTCCATTGTCCACATAATCGCATCTGGAAAATACCGGCTGCAGATGCATGGGCTTCCATACGGGGCGGCTTTCGATATCTCCCTTTTCCAGGGCGATCATCACATCCAGCGGTCTCACCGGACAGTCCGGTTCGATCTGGATCACGCTGAGCCAGCAGTTGGCCCGTTCCTTTTCATGCAGCGGCATGAGGGAAATCCCTTTCAGATCTCCCAGATGCTCCTTATAAAATGCAAAAATATTCCGCTTCTGCTCCACCCGCTGCTCCAGAACCTTCAGCTGCCCTCTGCCGATGCCCGCAACAATATTGCTCATCCGATAATTATAGCCGATCTCTTTATGTTCATAATGACGGGCGGGTTCTCTGGCCTGCGTCGCCCAGAACCGCGTTTTGCCGATTCGCTCCCTGGCTTTTTCTTCCTCCAGATTGCAGATCAGCATACCGCCTCCCGAAGTGGTGATGATCTTGTTACCGTTGAAAGAAAATACCCCGTAATCGCCGAACGTCCCTGTATGCTGTCCGTGATAATACGATCCCAGGCTCTCCGCGGCATCCTCGATCACCGTTACTCCATGCTTCCGACAAAGGTCCATAATCTGCTCCATATTGGCAGGCAGGCCATAAAGATGCACCGGCATTACCGCCTTCACTTTCGGATATTTCTCAAAAGCCTTCTCCAGCGCAGCCGCCGACATGTTCCAGGTCTCCCTGTCGCTGTCAATGAACACCGGCACGGCTTTCTCGTAAATGATCGGATTCGCCGTGGCTGAGAAGGTCAGATCCTGACAGAAGACAACGTCTCCTTCCTTCACCCCGGCCGCCTTCAGCGCAAGATGGATCGCCGCCGTTCCTGCAGACAGCGCAGCCGCATCCTTTGCGCCCACATAAGCGGACAGCTCCTTCTCAAACTCATTTACATTTTTCCCGAGAGGCGCGATCCAGTTGGTATCAAACGCCTCTTTCACATACTCCTGCTCATAGCCTTCCGCGCTCATATGCGGAGAGGACAGATAAATGTGTGCCATTACATATGCCTCTTTTCTTCCTGGTTTTCTTCCATATGGTAAGTAGGAACGATATCCATGACTCTTTCCTTAATGTCCGGCCGGTCCTGTCTGGACCATTCATCCAGCTCCTCCAGCTGATGACGGAACTGCTCCTCATCAAATTCGATGGGCTTCCCGATGTGAATCAGCTCGTTTTCCGTGCTCTGCAGGCCCTCCTCGCTCATCAGAAGCTCTTCATAAAGCTTTTCTCCAGGCCGAAGTCCGGTAAACTGAATGTCAATGTCTTCATAGGGCTTATAACCGGAAAGTCGGATCAGATTCAACGCCAGATCCAGAATCTTCACCGGTTTTCCCATATCCAGAACGAAGATCTCTCCGCCCTTTGCCTGGGCGCCCGCCTGCAGAACCAGCGATACCGCTTCCGGTATCGTCATAAAATACCGGATGATATCCGGGTGGGTCACGGTCACAGGACCGCCCTCTTCAATCTGTTTTTTAAACAACGGAATGACGCTTCCATTGCTCCCCAGCACATTTCCAAAACGGACCGCCACAAATTCCGTCTCCGACTGATGATTCATCATCTGAACCACCATCTCACAGAGACGCTTGGAAGCCCCCATGATATTCGTCGGATTGACCGCCTTATCCGTGGAAATCAGTACAAAGCGGGATACATGGAACCGGTCCGCCGCCTGCGCTGTCTTATAGGTGCCCAGCACATTATTCTTGATGGCCTCGTTGGGGCTGTCCTCCATCAGCGGCACATGCTTGTGAGCCGCCGCATGATAAACGATATCCGGACGATACCGTTCAAAGACGTTGTTGATCCGGTGCGTGTTTCTCACAGAACCAATCAGCACTGCCAGATCCAACTCCGGGTAATCCCTTTTCAGCTCCTGCTGTATCTCATAGGCATTGTTTTCATAAATATCAAAAATGACCAGCCGCTTCGGCTCATGTCTTGCAATCTGGCGGCAAAGTTCGCTTCCGATGGATCCGCCGCCGCCGGTCACCAGCACCGTTTTACCGGACACATAGTCCATGATGCTGTCGATCTGCGTGTCCACCGGCTCCCTTCCCAGCAGATCTTCAATCTCCACATTGCGGAGCTTGGACACGCTGACCTCTCCGTTCACCAGCTGATACAACCCCGGCAGCACCTTCAGCTTGCAGCTGGTCTGACTGCAGATATCCAGAATCTCCTGAATCATGCCATGCGTTGCAGAGGGCATGGCGATCATGATTTCGTCAATGTCGTATTCTTCCGCCAGACGGCAGATATCATGACGGTTTCCTGCCACAAGCACTCCCCGCAGATACTTTCCCCGTTTCCCCGGATCATCATCTACGATACAGCACACATTCTGCTCGATAAAACGGCTGTTCTGGAGCTCCTTTAAAAGAGTATAGCCTGCCTCTCCGGCGCCCACGATCATGGTATTGCGTTTTCCGGCCCTCAGCATCCCCTCTCTCTTTGACTGAATATAACCAAGGATCCTGTACGTAAAACGAAACGTAACAATTCCCGCCGCCAGAACCGCAAAGTAAAAAAACGGATAACTTCTTGGAACATGCAGAGACAAGGCTCTCATCCCCAGATACTGGGTCACGGTTGACAGAAAACATCCGAATAATATATTCGCCAGATCGGAAGCGCTGGCATATTTCCATATGCCCCGGTACAGTCTGCACGCCCAGAAAATCACCAAGGTCAGAACCAGATTGAACGGAAGATACTGAAATATATCTTCCACAAACACAATCGCCTGGGATTCCCATACAAAATTATAGCGCAGATAAATCGACGCCGGCCCTGAAAACGTGATGATGACCGCATCAGCCATCATCAAAAGCAGAATTCTGCAGAGCAGTTTTTTATTCTTATATTTCAACATCCAACGCTCCTACTGTCATCTTTCCTCTGATTTTCTGTAATAGTGTACCACCTTTGTCCCTAATTTACAAGCATTACAGCATCGGAACTGTTTTTCCAAACAGACATCTGTTACTTTTTACGGGTCGTGATTCTCCGGGGTTCTGTGATCTGCGGCGCTGTGTGGAGTGGATCACAGAACCCCGGGGAGTCACGACCCCGTGAAAAGTAACAGACGCCTGAGTTTTCGGAATGCGCGTACGATCTTCCAGGGCGGATTCAGCCCTGAATCATGCCGGTCAAATTCCAGATCCCGTTTTACCTGTTCCGGAAAGCAGAGCGGAAACTCCATGGGAAGCACGTCCCCCTGATAATTTCCCTTCTTCTGTGTATGAGTTGCATCCTCCCCAAAGCCTTCGTTTGTGATCAGATTCACCCTGGGAACCGCACAAAGCCCTCCCGCCCCCATGCAGGAGATCCACCACAGATAATCCCACGGACATGTTCCTCTCTTTATATAATAGTTCAGCTCTCTTTTCACATAATATCTGGTTCTTAAGGAATAAATTTTTGAAAGAGTCCCATCCTTCTGAATCCGCTTCCACTCCGATTCATCCCCGCAGTAATGGTCCCATGCCCGTTTCCAGGTCGCCCACCCCCACGTATACGTTCTTGCAGTAAAACAAAAGCTGTACGGAATCGCATATTCTTTCATCAGATTGGACCCGGCAACCATCATGACTTCCGGATGATCCTCATATTTTTTCAGCATCTCCTCTGCATATGGAAAAAAATCCATGGAAGGGATACAGTCGTCTTCCAGAATCACGGCGCGGTCCACATGTTCAAAAACCCGGCTGATTCCCGTGGGGACGCGGCTGTCACACCCCATATTTTCTTCCGCATATTCCCGGTAAACCTCACAGTTCCAGGAAAGGCGGTCAAACAATGCACGTACCTGTTTCACCTTTTCCGCTTCTCCGGGCACATTCTTTCTCGCACCGTCCGATATGACAAATATGGTCTGCGGTTCTATTTGTTCCAGACATTTTACTATTTTTTCCGCAAGCCGCACGCGGTTAAAAACAACCACAGCAACCGGCACAGAATATGGTTTCTTCATATTTGTATTCCCCAACATTCACGATCTTATTGCAATTCGATTACCTGTTACGTTATAATAAAACACAGTTCAAGGAAAAGAGGAATTCTATGTTAGTAGCTGATATATCAGATCAACTCGGCAATCAGATGTTTGCCTATGCAGCCGTAAAAACCATTGCTCAGAAAAAAGGATATGAGTTCCGTTTTATCCGCGCCCACAATACGCGGATCAACAGCAGCGATCCCAAATACGGGTCCGAATTACACACCATCTTCCCGCAGACCTCATCCGAACTGCTGGATGAGCTTCCCCCGCTTCCAAATACATGGAACGAATCCATTACGCCGTCTTCTTCTCAAATATACACCGAAGAGGCGACCGAGGTTCCTGACAACACTTATATGAAAGGGCATTTTATTTCCTGCCTGTACTTCATGGACAATCTGGATCAGGTCCGGAAATGGTTTGCCTTTTCTCCTGACATTCTCGAAGCCTGCCAGAGCAGGCTGAAACGCGTGCAGGAAGCATATCCCGGCAGGCAGCCTGTCGCCGTTCATTTCCGCGTGGGGGATGATTATCTGAAACAGGGATTTCTGCTTCATGAATCCTACTGGTTTCACGCCGCCGAATACATGATTCAGAAATATGGAAAGGAGCATCTTCTTTTCCTTCCTTTTTATGACCATCGGCCTTCTTCCGGCGGACTTGTAAACCGTTTCATGCAGCGGTATCCCTGCGAAAATATCCGCGGAACGCTTGTGGAAGACATGTGCACGCTGACGCTGGTCCGGAATCTGATCGTCTGCAACAGCTCCTTTTCCGCCATGGCAGGAATCCTGAACCACATGCCTGGCAAACAGGTGCTGCGCCCTTCTGTCTACCCTTCCGGCACACAGTATCAGCCTGCGGACTGTTTTCCCGGGACCTGGACGGTCATCCCCGCCCGGCAAAACCGGTTTTCCTTTTTATACTGCGGGTTTATGAAAACAAAGGGAAGGCTTTTGAAGGTATTACGGTCTGCCTTTCCCTGCAAACGTTCTTAAACAGCCAAGGCCCTTTTTCCAGGATCCGACATACAGCGTTACAAACGGTCTGGTATCCTTCCACAGCATCGGTGACAGAAGCGCCACAACGATCTGTGCTCCAAGGGTACTGACCGCTGCTCCGAAGATTCCCCATACAGGAATCGTGACCGCATTAAAGACAAGATTAAAAATACCCCCGCAGATGGTATAGTTTTTCGAATACTGATTCTTGTCTTCTGCAACGCTCCATATGTTTCTCGCCACGCCGATCATCGCAAAAGTAGTGGACCAGATCAGCAGCTTCAGTACAGGAACCGCCGCCATATATTCTTTTCCATATAATAGATGGACCGCCAGCTTCCCAAAGATCTGTACTGCCACTCCGACCAGAATTCCCAGCGCGCTGATTGCAAACAACAAAAGCTGCAGTTTATCCTCATACTCCGCCTCGCTGCTCTTTTTTTTCTCCAGAATCACCACTCTGGAAGAATTGATAATCGCCTGGGGGATGAATTCCCACAACATCGCAATGGTCATGGCAGCCGTGTAAAATCCAACCTCCCGCTCTCCCATCATCCTTCCCAGCATGACCTTATCCATCTGGGTGTACAGTGCAATCGCCAGTCCTGCAAGTACATAATGCTTACTCCGGTCAAAGATATCTTTTGCATACTGCAGGCAGAAACCCAGTTTAAAATCTCTTGTCATAAGAAAAACAGTTATGACAATGCCGCCGCATACGAACGCCTGTACTGTGGTGGAAGCCGCAAACCACACGACCGAGGCCTGCAGAATCAGCAGAACGATTTTCCAGATTCCGACTACCGTCTGTCCGCATATATTGGCCACCACGTAATATTTTGACTTCATCTCCGACAGGAACCATTCATTCAAAAGTTCATAAGCCCTCAATGCGATCGCAAACGCCTGGATCCCGGTGATAAACCATAACACATGGTTTCCCGGTTCAATCAGGATCACCAGAATCATTGCGCAGACCAGGCTGACCGTTGCCGAACAGACCCGCATACACAGGGCGGTGCCCATCACGCGTCCCTTTTCTTCCGGATGCTTCATCATCTCATTGATCAGAACATTGTCGATTCCCAGCTGGCTGATCGCAGTAAACAGATTGACCAGAGACGCTCCATATCCAATCAGCCCGTAATTGGATGGACCAAGATACCGCGCCGACAGCGCTCCTACTACCAGCGAAAGTCCCATAGAATAGATATTTTGAAAGATCAGCCAGTTTGTATTATTGATAAACCGGTTGCTTCTGACTTTCTTTAAAACCAGTGTTATCCCTTCCGTCTCTTCCTCACCTCCAGCCCTGCGGCCATGCGTTTGTAACAGTCATTGACCAGACAGTACCATTTCACATTCAGCATGCACAGCAAAACCCGGAAACGATTCCAGGCCGTTGCCGCCTTTCCCCGTAGAAACCGTTTATCCAGAAGCATCCGATACTGCGGCTGATACATTCTCGCATCCTGTACCATATTCAGAAAACTGTTAAGAAGCGCATTTTTCATCCATCGGCACAACTCCTCTTCCTGCTGTTCTGCCAGTGTATCCAGTTCCCGAAGCGTCTGAAACAGATCCCGGATGTTCTTTGTCCTGTCTTTCTGCGTGCAGATGGAATTTTCCCGGACCATGTAATGGTACAGACAGTCCGGAAGCTCCAGAACCTTCCGGCAGGCCAGCAGCGCGCGCGGAGTAAACTCCACGTCCTCATGAAGGATCCCCTCCCGGAAAGACAGCCTGTTGGAAAGAAGAAATTCCCGCCTGTACCCGTACAGCCAGGCTTCCACATTCATATTCTGATTCCGGTAGTGTTCCAGAAGATACGCCCTGCCGTCTGCGTACTGTTTTTTTTCCGCAGGCATCCGCCGCAGGTGCGTCTGATGCACCCCGTCATCCTCCACCCCGCCATAGACAAGCGCATCCACTTCCCCATGCTGCTCCAGCGCCTGGTCGAGGATCCTGCACGCAGACCGCTCCATATAATCGTCCGAGTCCACAAACAGAATATAATCGCCGCCTGCTTTTTCAATGCCCAGATTTCTTGCAGAAGACAGCCCGCCGTTTTTCTTATGCCAGGTTTGGACCTGTGAAAAACGCTCAGCATAACGGTCGCAGAGCGAACCGCTCCCGTCATCGCTTCCGTCGTCGATCAGCAGAATCTCCGCCTTTCCATCCATATTATCCTGATGCAGAAGCGAGTCCATGCATCGCTCCAGATAGTCTTTCACGTTATATACAGGCACGATGATGGAAAACCGGTATTTCCCCATCATGATGTCATTTTGTACAGCATTACACATATTCCTTTTATCCTTCGTTTCCAGTTCAACAGTTTTCTGGTTCTGCACTCCTTCCATACCCTCTTCCAGACAGGATGTGACAGGATCAGCCCAAGCCTCCTGTCTTCCGGATGCGTGCGTTCATATTCTCTGCATATCCTGGCGATCAGAAAGAGCCTGTCCCAGTACATCCCATAATACACCTTTTTACTCTCTTCATTCCAGATCCCGATATTCTGCATAAAATGATACAGGATCTCCGCTTTCATCTGCTGGATCTCAAATAAATCTCTTCTGTATAAATTGCTCAGACTTCCACTGCGGTTCTCCCGGTAATAATAAAGCGGTTCATGAATGATCTTCCATGCCCCCCGGAATTTCTCCTGATAAGACAGATTGAACCACAGGTCTTCGCCCAGACTCACATCTTCCGGAAAACGAATCCCATATTTTCGAATCACATCCGCCGCATACAGCTTGTTAAACGGAGGATTGATATAATCATCACGATACGCCTGCATAAACTGCGCTTCTTCCAGATATTCCACATGCTGTTCCCAGTCCGCAGCCGAACAGGCTTTCCACGTTTCCTCCTTTGTCGTTGCGCCGCATATCACCGTGACTCCCGGCTCTGCTGCCTGTAGATAAACCTCTGTAAGCTCCGGGTGAATACGGTCGTCTGCATCCACAAACATCAGATATCTGCCCCCCGCCTGTTCGATCCCGTCGTTGCGCGCAGCGGACACTCCCTGGTTCTTTTTGTGAATCACCCGGATCCGGCTGTCAGCCCCTGCATATCTGTCGCAGATACTCTCGCTGCCGTCCGTCGAGCCGTCGTCAATCAGAATGATTTCCATCTGCCGCCAGGTCTGGGCGCACAGGGAATCCAGACACTGCTCCAGATACGGATATACATTGTATACGGGGACAATGATACTGACCAGCTCCTGATCTTTTTCTTTCAATAAATCTCTCCTGTCATACCGAAAATTTCTGTTCTATATTTGTAATTCTCCATTGATCCGTATATTCCAATGTAAGTACATTGGTAAAGCGCTGTCCGTCATATCTGTATATTACCGTATAACTGCAGCTGTTTTCTGTTTCTTCTGTCAGTTCGATGGTATCAAAATCCACAAACACCATGTTTCTGACATAGAGCTTTTCTGGTAGATACCCCGGTTCATCCTGGAAATGGCGGGACGCCCATGCCACATCGTTCTTGTCATACAGCAGGACCCGATAATAAAAATCCCGGACCCACTCCGCCGCTTTTTTCTGACGTTCCAGGGCCTCAACCGTTACCAGAATGTTTCCTTCCGGCAGTCCCAGATCAAAATACGTCATGGCTGAAACAGCATCTCCCCTCTGCAGATACAAAAAGAAATTCGAAACCAGCTCTTCGGCATCCTCTTCTCCGCGGCTGGATATCAGATTATAATTGGGCGGAAGCACATCCTCTGACATTCTTTCCAGATCCATGATATTTTTCTCGTCGAACTCCTTACTGCAGATGCGAATATCCGGTTTATCTGCTTCATAATATGCCAGGGTACTGAAGGATAACACCTTCCAGTATCGTTTGTATCTCGCCAGAGAAAACCGCAGTTCCACAGAAGCCCCGTCCAGTTCCCCATACGCTATCATCTCACAGACGTCCCTGGCGCCCAGAATGGTGCTGATCTGATCCATCCTCTCATAGTATCTCCCGTCAGGCTCATCCGGTTCCAGGGAAGCAATCCCATAGACCTTAAAAGTATGCCCTCTGACCAGTTCCTCCATACACCTGTCCAGCTGGACGGCATAATCGAACGCCAGCTTCGACACAGAAACCTGCCAGTAGGCGCCTCCTCTCTCATCCGAAGGCGGTATGAAATCAGTCCCTGAAAATTCTTCCACGCAGGACAGATACGCCCCCATGTCAAAATACTCCGCCAGATCGGAAACCGCACAGCAGCGAAGCGCACCATCCAGATTCTCATTCTGAATCTGATAGAGCAGATAGAAAAGCGTCTCCTCCGGATCCTCATATCCATCCACTGTACTCTCTTCTTCCCTCTCCATATAGGGACGTTCCGCCTCTTTTAAAGCAATTTTGTTTTCGTAGATCAGAATTCCGCCGATCAGGATAATCAATATAATAATGCCTGTATGATCAATGATTCTCTTCATGTTTTGTTCTTTCTCTTCTTCTTAAATCCAGCGCGCCCGACCGTTTCTTTCTGAAGATCGGCAAATGCCGCAAAGATCAGAGGACTGTACGAAATACTGATCATATGCGGTTCAAACATTCCATGGATTCCGGCAAAAAGCAGGATCCACAGAAGCACCCACTTCTTCTGTTTTTTCGCCCTTGTTCCGATCCAGTTGAATAAAGCAAGAAAGATCGTCATCATCACCAGACCATATTGAATGCCGAACTGTAAAAAAACGCTGTCAATATAAAAGTATCTGCTGTTCCCTGTCAGGTATCCGCCGTTTCCGGCCAGTCGGATCCATGTTCCCCAAATCTGGAAACCGAAGATCTCCATCGCCTTTTTACCCAGATACAGCCGGTTTGAGATCACATCATTGAGCCATTCCAGAATCGGACGGTCCGGAGAATAAATGAACGTGAGCAACAGGATCAAAAATGCCAGGCAGACTGCCGAAATCGAAAGAAGCTGCGCCACGTACGGATGCATTCTGTATTCCGCCTGAAGCTTCAAGGCCTTCTTTCTCTGAAAGATACTGTATGCCATGGCCAGGGCAAGAAGCACCAGAGATATGCTGCTCAGTCTTGCCTCGCAGAAAATCCACAGGAAAATCCCTGCACAGACCGGTATCACGGTCTCCACGTAAGTAAATTTTTCATCACGCAGATACCAGTACCAGAGAATGAGATAATAAATATGTGCTGCAAACCTGGTCGGATACGTAAACCCGAACGCCATCCGCAGATTGCGTCCCGGTGGCCGGTACACAAGGTTTTCAATCCATCCGATCTGCGAAGCAGCCACCACAAAAAACACCACCGTGGCCGCCACCATAACATACGCTTTAACGATCTTCTTAAAAGAAATCTCTCTTGCACCGAGCATGAATAAAGTCACGGTAAGAATATCTGCAAAATGGTTGACCTTCACGGCATGAGATGCACACGCATAGATGACCACTGCCGCCAACAGTTCTTTCCAGTTATAATTTTCACTGAACGCATACCGGATCACCACAAGAACCAGCAATACCTGCTGCGGCTCTATGATAAATTTCATAATCAGAAAATGAACAGCCGGCACCGCTTCTCCGATATTTTCCCACGCCACGTCCAGACAGACCATCGTCAATATAGAATAGAGAGTCAGAAGTATGAGCATAAAGAAATACATGCCCTCAGATACTCTGGAAATCTCAGCTCTTATCTTATACCACCTACCATGCATCGTATCTGCCGCTCCTTTGCCATCCTGCCTGAAAAACTGTCAATAATTCTATGACAGTATAGCATACAAAACAGAAAATTCCAAGTCCGTATGAACTCAGTCCATATGAAGATATCCGTCCGGATCCGCATACCCATAGCCTTCTACCACCGTATCCACTGCCATCTGTCCATTACCATAGAAATAAAACGAGTTTCCGCCCGTCTCTATATATCCTTTCCGGAATTTTTTGTTCCTTACAAAAAACCAGTGTCCGTTTTTCCATATCCAGCCAGGTTCTGCAGGTTTAACGATCTCCTTGATGCTGCCACTATGCTGAATCACATACAGTTCACCGGTATCTTCCCGTATCACATCCTCATCATACATTACCCCTTCTTCATCAAAATAATACCGCTTACCATTTATCGTCTGCAGTCCTGTCACCAGCCTGCCGTCTGCCCCGGCATAGTAATAGACATCTTCGTCCATACACCATGCGCCAAAGACCATCTTGCCGCTCTCATCCACAAAGTAGCTGTCCATGCTTACAGAATCCACGATTCTGGCCTGGCGGGCCAGATTCCCATCCTCGTAAAAATAATAACTGTCATTTTCAATCTTCTGAATTCCAGTCAAAAACAGACCGTCTCTCCTGTAATAAACCTGGCCTGCCATCTCGTTCCAGCCGTCCGCCATCAAAACTTCTTCTCTGTTGGACGCACCATCTTCTTCAAAATGATACCGCTTCCCATCAATCAGGCAATCCTCTGTTACCGCACTGCCATCTTTAAAAAAGTACCAGGACGACTGGATGTTTTTCCATCCGTCTTCGTATCTTTGTCCATCGGAAGCATAATAATGCCGGTCTCCAGTTTCATCTGTTTTCCACTGCCCGGTAACTGCCGCTCCCTGCTCTCCAAAATAGTAATTATCAAAGAAACTGTTACATACCATTTTACCATATTCATCAAAATGATAAGTTTTTCCATCTATGATCTGTGTTGTGTCTTTTAATATCACATTATTTTCTATATAATACCGGTTTCCCCTGTCATCTTCCTGCCACCCCTGTGTTTCCAGAGTTTCTTTCCAGATCCCGTCCTTTCCGAACAGTTCATGACGCCCTTCGATGGTTACCACCCCGGTTGCCATCCTGCAGGAATCGTCAAAATAACAGCGGCCTGCATCTGTCTCTATCCATTCGTCAGCCGCCAAAACACCGTCAGGATCTGCGTACATCCAATAAAACCAGCCATCGTCAAGCCCTTTGATCCATCCTGTTTCCAACACGCCTTCTCTGTCAAAAGAGTAACAGTTCCCGTCAATCGTCCGCACGGTATCCGATGTTTTTTTTCCGGTCTTCGGATCAAAATAATACATCCTGTCTGCTACTTTTTTCCATCCGGTCGCTGCACGCCCCTGATCCACATAATACATATCCTCTACCCAGCCATTCTGCGAACAAACAGAACAGTCTCCATTCGGACCGGCTGTATAGAGAACCCCGTCCACATAGACTGCTCCATTCACCAGAAGCATTCCATCCAGATCAAAATAATACAGCTCCTCTCCGATCGTCTGCAGGCCTGAATACATCGCGCCGCTGCGGTCATAGCCGAACCAGTTTAAATCCTCATCCTGATACCAGCCGGTTACCATAACGCCATCATAAGCAAGCCTGTACCTGCTCCACCCTTTATCTTCTGTATATAATACAATCTCTGTATTTTTAAGCATCTTCCCGTCATCATCAAAATAATACCAGTGTTTATCCACATGCTTCCAACAGTTTCTAAGTACTCTGCCGGACTTCACATAATACCGGCTTCTGTCCGATGCATTCTTCCATCCGTCCCGCTTAAGATCGATTTCAGCTGCCAGCTTCCCATCTGCACCAAAATAATACTCGCAGGTTCCTTCCACATTTCTGAAAATAAAATCTCTCTGCATCTCCCCCCGAGACCCAAAATAATAAGCCGCACCATCCACCTGCTGCATACCCTTCGCCGCTCTGCCATCCTCCTGATAATAATATCTGTCACTGAATGACAGCGGCCGGTACCATCCGGTCACCATCCGCCCATTCGGGTCAAAACAATACCAGTTTGTGTCTTCCTCGCCGTCGATCCCGATTTTCAACTGATAACTCCCATCCTCATATCGGTAGCCTTCACTGTCAAAATAATACCAGCAGCCCTCTATTTTCTTCCAGCTTCGCAGCACCCGTTTCCCGTTTTCCACATAATACCAGCGTCCGCCCTCCTCATGCCAGCCATGATTATCAACCTGTTCTGCCCTTTCAATCTTCTGGGCAGACAAAACATCAGGCTCTGATGCATACACCGGCACAACGCTGACCATATTTGCAGTTATCAAAGCCGCTGCCAGTGCTGTTTTTATCTTTTTCCTCTTTTCATAACCTGTCATACAGTTCCCCCTGAATATAATGAACTACCCCGCCGCAAAGCGGCGGGGAATATAGGTTCCTCTAATACTTTTTGTAACTTACATTCAGATCCACATTGCCGGATATGCCTTTCACACTGCCTTTGTCGCTATACTGCCACATAACGACATTTCCTTCACCTTTATATCCATGGCCTCTGTCCAGATCACGCCATCTTGCAACCCAGACATCAACATCTTCCAGCAGATCATCTTCCAGCTTGTTGTTCAGGTCATTATATCCTGCATACAATGCAAATTCATACCCTGCATCTTCTATCTCTTTCTTGAACGCCAGTATAATCTCTGTACGTCTGGAATTGCTGATAGAACTTGACATGATTCCATCTTTTTCCTCCACATCCAACACGATCGGATAATCCAGTTCTCTGCCATTTAACGCCTTAATGACAGCCTCTGCTTCTTTCCTCGCCTGAGTTCTTGATGTGGCATAACAATACCGGTAGGCGCCAACCTTAAGTCCGGCATCCCGTGCGCCGTCATAGTATTCCTTAAATCTGTCATCACGCTTCATATCGGATATCGTCCCTGATACTACCCGCAGCATTGCAAAGTCAATATTATCACCTGCCACCTTCTTCCAGTCGATCGTTCCCTGGTGGCTGGACACGTCAATCCCGTATGCGCGGATCTTCGTCTTGATAATGCCTTCCCACTCTCCATTCTCGTTGAATGCATTATTCTTTCCATCGATCATGGTATCGGAAGTTGCCATGGTGCCGTTGCTCTTCAGGTAATACCAGATATCGCCGTCCTGAAGCCATCCAGTGCGCATGGAACCGTCTTCATTAAAGTAATAGAACTTTCCTGCAATAGGCTGCCAGCCGGTCTTCATGACTCCATTAGAATTCATGTAATACTTTTTATTTTTAACTGTCACCCAGCCGGTCTGCATCACTCCGCTGGAATTCAGATAATAATACTTGTCATTGATCTCCAGCCAACCGGTCTGCATCGCTCCGTTATCCGGATCCAGATAGTAATACTTGCTGTTGATCTTCTGCCAGCCAGTCTTCATCGCTCCGTTTTTAGGATTCAGATAATACCATTTGTTCTTGATTTTCTGCCAGCCGGTCTTCATGACTCCGTTGCCGGGATTCAGGTAATACCATGTCTCATCCAGTTCCAGCCATCCGGTTCGCATGGATCCGCCAGGATTCAGATAGTACCATTTCTTATTCAGCTCTTTCCAACCGGTAGCCATCATCCCGTCTTTTTCCAGATAATACCACTTGTTTTTAATCTTCTGCCAGCCGGTCTGCCTGACGCCGCTTGAATTAAAATAGTACCATTTACCGGCGATCTCCACCCAGCCGGTCTGCATCGCTCCATTGGAATCCATATAGTACCATTTATTTTTAATCTTCTGCCAGCTGGTCAATGCACCTTTCTTAAAGTCAATATAATACCAGGTACCGGACACCTGCTGCCAGCCGGTCCGCAGCACTCCGCTTGCATTAAAATAAAAATTATGTCCTTCTGCCTGAGCCAGTCCCGTCTGCATCACACCGTTCTGATCCAGATAATACCATTTCCCATTCAGTTCCAGCCATCCGCTTCGTCTTGAGCCGCCGGCATTCAGATAATACCAGTTCCCGCCGTACTGAAGCCATCCGGTCTGCATCACACCGCTGTCGTTCATATAGTAATGCTTCCCGTCAATCTCCTGCCAGCCAGTCATCATTTCGCTCTGCGCATTATAATAATACCATCTATTGCCAACCTGCTTCCAGCCGGTCACCCACTCTTCACTGGATACTGACACAAGGCATTCAGCCGCAGGTCCGCCTACAGTCGTCGCTTTGATCACAGCCGTTCCGGCAGCCCGGGCAGTCACCTTCCCGGCGCTGTCTACTGCTGCCACGCTTTCATTACTGCTGCTCCAGATAACCGTCCGGTCTTCGGTCGTGTCCTCCGGTCCCACCACTGCATGCAGATCTGTAACCTGGTTTCTCTTCATGGACAGGCTGGTCTGATCCAGACGCACAGAATCAACCGGAATCATAACCCGGATCTTGCAGACGGCTTTTTTCCCGCCTGCCTCAACTTCTATCTCCGATTCTCCAATACTGACAGGAGTTACAATCACCTGCCCCTGTATCTCACTCTTCTCATAGGTGACGATCCTTCTGTCCAGATTAGACCAGGAAAAAGCAACCTCTGTACCAATTGGATTCCCGTCCTTCCCATATGCAGTCGCATTCAGTTTTACCGGGCCGCCGCGAAGCGGCAGATCCAGAGACGAGGGATCCAGTGTAACCTGAACGATCTCCTGTTCCATAAGAACCTCTGCATTACCTTCTTCTATGACTGCATCTTCCTGCGGTTCGGTAACAGGTTCTGTATTCGCTTCCGGATCAGCAGAATCCGTCTTCGGATCCGGATCGGCGTCTTCAACATCAGGAACAATATCCCCATCAATATTCGCATCCTCATCCGTTTTTTCTTCGGAGTTCGTTTTCTGGTCTCCTGTTACTGCATCTTCCTGCTGAGTTTCTCCCGGCGCCGTATCATCGGTCTCCTCTTCCGTCGGCAGCTGTTCTTCACCCGCCGGCACAGATCCGCTTTCTTCTGCCGGCTGCTGCCAGGATTCATCTGTTCCCTGCTGATCCAGCCCCTCAACAGCCTCCTCTTCCACATCCGTCTGGTTCTGAATACCGGAATCCGGTTCCGCCGCATAAGACTGCAGCGGACTTCCAGTCAGCAGTACGCCTGCCAGTACCAGCGACAGACATCGAATCACCATTCTCTGTTTCATATGTACTCCTTTACCAAAAAATTATTTTATGTTGTTTTAAATTATATCGAATCCCTGTCCGGATTTCAACATACGGATTCCTTAATTTTTCTTAATCTTCTGTTTTCGGAAGCAAAATACCCGTTTTTCTCTTGTCTATTTGTAAAAAACTGCTATAATATTGCAATATTATACGAATCTGAGGAGGAATTCCATGCGCAGGACACTATATACTTCAAAAACAGCCATTCTTTTCTTTTTGCTCCTGTTCATCACACATTTTTTCTCATCGTCCTGCTGCCTTCCTGTACAGGCAGAAGAACAGAATCAACGCATTCACTATCTCACGCTGCCGGATAATACAGAGGCTGTTCTTCTGGAATGCAACGGACAATTCGGAATGGTTGATTCCGGAGAAGATAGTGATTTCCCCTGCGGAGAGGATCCCCGATATCCCCTGCGTCCCGGAATCATTCAGGGCCACGGATATGAAGATGATGTAATTGCTTACCTGAATTCAGTTGGTGTTACGCAGGATAATTTTGAATTCTATATCGGAACCCATCCGCACAGCGACCATATCGGTTCCGCAGATGAGATCATACGGGCTTTTCATCCAAAACGTGTATACATACAGGAATACAAAGATACTTATATCACTTATCCTGGAAATCTGTGGGACAACCTCTATGTTTATGATCATATGCTGGAAGCCGCCACGGAAGTGGGAGCGACTGTCATCCAGAATTTTTCTTTGGAAGCCCCTCTGTATCCCGAGAAAGTTTTGATCCGGGGTTCTATTGAATGGGATGACCATCAAAATCAGGATCATCTTCGGCCCGATCATGTAACGATTACCCTTTCCCGACCTGACACCGAAGACACCCAGGAACTGACCGTCTCCCCGGATGAAGATGGAAACTGGCTTTATCAGTTTGAACAGCTGCAAAAATACGACGATGCCAAAACCCCCATTATCTATCAGGTTACATTGGAATCCATAGACGGTTATGAGACATCAAAAGCAGACAACAATTATGATTTTCTGTGTTCTCATTCCGCGGATGAAGAAGAGCCTGACGACCTGGAAGACTCGGAAGAACAGCCAAAGACAGAGAACAACGATCAATCTGACAGTCCACAGGAAACAACTCTAACAGATGTTTCCGAGCAATCCGACGGCCCTCAGGAAACGCCTGAGACAGATGTTACTGGGCAATCCGATGACCCTCAGGAAACGCCCGATACAGATGGTGACCATCAATCCGACAGCCCGCAGGAAACAACTCTGACAGATGTTTCCGAGCAACCCGACGACTCACAGGAAGAGGCTGATGCAGACAATGACGAGCAGTCCGACAGCCCGCAGGAAGAAGCTGATGCAGATGATAACACTCCGCTGGATTACACGGAGGAATCTGAAAACGCCAGTGAATTCGATCTTTCAGAAGAAGCAGTCAGCAACAGTCATCCGGAAGGCGGAATCTTCGACGATATTTCCGGCGACTATGATAATTCCGGCAGCAGCGATCATCTGTTTACAAATGATATTACATTTCAGGACCAGGTAGATGCCGCCTGTCTGCTGGACCCTAATAACGAAGCTTCCCTGCAGACTGCAGAACCTGCACAGACAGGAATTTTCGACGATCTGAGCAATACACAGGATACCACTTCTACTCCTGTTTTTACACTTGGGGAAGACATGAAGATTCAGATCAAACACTATGGAGGAGATTACAAAGTCATTCCAAAACCTGATGCCAATTATTTCTCTCTGGGGGTACTCGTTGAATGCAACGGCAAATCTGCATTTCTTGCAGGAGACATCAATAATTACGAAGGCGCTGAAACAGCGCTTGCCGAAGAACTTGGACACGTGGATATACTCACTCTGGGCCACCATGGATTTTATGGTTCCAATACACACGGTTATGTCACCGGCCTGTCTCCTCAGATCATGGTCTGTGCCGGAAAGTGCAGCGGCATCTCCAATGATCCCGGTGCAGCCGGAGCTTACAGCACTCTGGACACATTGCTGACAATGAGCGAAAAAGGAACGCCGCTCTATGCAACTGCCTGGTATCATGAAACTCTCGATGCGCTGGTATTCAACTTTGATGAAACATTAAGCAGCAATATCCCATCCTCTGTTTCCTGGCTGGCCATTACCAGAAATCTGGATTTCAACGGTCACATTCGATATATGGACGGTTTTCCATCCGCATTCAGCGGCTGGGCCGATTATGCAGGAAAAACCTACTATTTTGACAATTCCTGTTACCCATCCAGAAACTGCTGGCTTCCTGTCGGACAGAAACGATATTATCTGGATGCTGACGGCACTCTGAAAATCGGATGGATGGAGCTTGATGAATGTTGGTATTATCTGGATGACGACGGCGCCATGCTGACAGAATGGCAGCAGATCAGAAACCGATTATATTATTTTGATCCGCATTCCGGCATTATGCAGACCGGATGGCAGTCCATCAACAATGAACGATATTATCTAAATCCTGAAAATGGCGCTGCCAAAACCGAATGGCAGTTTATTGATGATAACTGGTATTATTTTGATTCCGAGAACGCATTTATGCTGACGGACTGGCAGCAGATTCACGGCAGAAGATATTATCTATGCCCGGACAATGGCATGATGAAAACCGGATGGCAGTTCATCAACGAAACATGGTACTATCTCACTCCGGGCAATGGCTCCATGAAAACCGGATGGCAGTTTATCAACAACAAATGGTACTATCTCACTCCGGACAACGGCTCCATGAAAACCGGGTGGCAGTTTATCAACAACAAATGGTATTATCTTACTCCCGGCAACGGCTCCATGAAAACCGGGTGGCAGTTTATCAACAACAAATGGTACTACCTCACCCCTGGCAACGGGGCCATGAAAACAGGATGGCAGTTTATCAGCAACAAATGGTACTATCTTACTCCCGGCAGCGGATCCATGAAAACAGGATGGCAGTTTATTAACAATAAATGGTACTTTCTTACTCCCGGCAACGGCTCCATGAAAACCGGATGGCAGAAGATTAACGGCAAGTATTATTATCTGTATTCTTCCGGAGCCATGGCAGCTGATACCTGGATCGGAGAGGATTATGTAAATCGATCCGGAATCTGGATTCCCTGAAAGAAAGACGGCGGATAAATCCCTGAAATCAGGAACTTATCCGCCATACTTTTTACTTACCGTTTCAAATATCTGTTACGTCACAAATATTACAGCATCTTACCATTTCTCGCAAAGATATAGGTTTTCCCGCCAATCTTCTGCTTGCCGGTCACTGCAAAACCATTTGCGTCAAAGTAATACCATACATCTTCTGTCTCGATATCTTCTTCGTCATAAACATTGGATTCTCTGTAGATATTCATATAAGACACCTTTTTCCAACTGTTCTTAATCGGAAGACCATTCTTATCAAGATACTGATATCTGCCATCATTGTAATACAGACAATCACTCAGCATAACGCCGGTCTCACTGAAGTGATAATACTTTCCGCCAATCTCCTGGCTTCCAGTCTGAACTGCACCATCGATCACATAATACCATAAACCATTGACTTTATTCCAGCCCTCTTTCACTTTGTAGGTCTTTCTGGTTCCTTTGCTGCCGTCAAAGAAGTAGTAATTCCCGTCAGCAAAGTAAAGTCCGGTATCAGCGATATAGGAGAAATAGTATTTTTTGCCGGACACGGTTCCAGGCCCTGACAGTGTATGCCCGTTACGAACATAGATCAGACTTCCTGTGCCATACCATCCGTTCAGATGAAGCACGCCGTTGGCATCTGCATATCCATGGCCGCTGACTGTTTCATCCGTCGCCATTCCGGAAGAATAGAAGTAATATGACTTTCCGCCGATCGTCTGATAACCTCTTGCAAATTTTCCGCCGCTTACATAGAACCAGTTATCATTTGCCGTCTTTGTCCAGCCATTCTTTCCAGCCTTCACAATTCGGGTCACTTCTCCGCTCGAACTGATGACATATAATGTCTTTTCATCATTGGACAATACCATGTCATGCTCATACATCGCTCCGTCATATTCATCGAAAAGATATTTCTTGCCGCTGATGGTCTGCAGTCCCTTTACGAGTCTTCCGTCAGCTCCCGCATAATAATAGATACCGTCTGCATCCTGTCCCCATGCTTTGGAGATGATCTTTCCATTCTTGTCAGCGAAATAATATCCGGTGTTGTAAGATCCCACCCTGGACTGATATGCCATCTTTCCACTGCCGTCAAAGTAGTACCGTGCATTGCCGATCTTCTGAAGGCCGGTCAGATAAGAGCCGCCTTTATAATAATAATACTGTCCGTCAATCAGGTTCCAGCCATCCGTAATCTTAACTTCTTTTTTGTCAGATGCACCGTTCTTTTTAAAGCGATACAGTTTGCCGTCGATGACACAATCCTCCGTCACAATCGTTCCGGATACGAAGTAATACCAGGAAGACCCGATCTTTTTCCAGCCTGCTTCTACTTCTTTACTGTCCGCACCATAGTAATGCCATTTTCCGTTGCTGTCCAGTCTCCACTGATTTTTAACCGCTGCACCATTGCTGCCAAAGTAATAATCATCATGGACTTCTCTGGTAACCATCCGTCCGCTGGCATCAAAATGATAGTATTTACCATTGATCTGTTCGGTCGTATTCTTCAACAAAGCCTTGTCTTTAATATAGAACCAGCTGCCTCCTGCGCCCTCATACCATGCATTGTTGGATGCTGTACCGGTCCACAGTCCGTCTGCATTGAACTTCTCCAGCTTTCCTTCAATCTCTTTAAGGCCGGTTACCATTCTATAGGAATCGTCAAAATAATACCACTTTTTACCGACTTTCTGCCAGTTATCCTTTACCAGCGCGCCGCTGCCGTCTGCATACATCCAGTGCAGTTCTCCGTTATCCGTGGCTTTCACCCAGCCTTTGTTCATGATACCGTCGCTGTCAAAGGAATAAAGCTTTCCTTCAATCTCCATGGTCGTATTTTTTACTTTTCTTCCCGTTTCCGGATTGAAGTAATACCATTTGCCGGATACCTGTCTCCACTTGGTGACTGCTTTCCCTTTTACAATATAGTAAGTATCATAAAGCCATCCGTTCTTCAGACTGGTTGTGCAGACTCCGTCCGCGCCATAAACATAAAGAACACCGTCTTTATAATACTGACCATTGGTCTTCATTTCTCCCTCACCAGAGAAACAGTACGTTTTTTTACCAATTGTCTGAAGGCCGCTTGCAGCCGTACCGTCCTGTTTATGATAGTACCATTTACCCTGGTGCTGATACCAGCCTGTTACCATACGTCCGTCTTCATCAAAACTGAATATCAGATTTGTGCCTGGGTCATCTGGATCATAGCCGATTCCCCTCCGTACATTTTTATACATAGCGCCATCAGAGCCAAAATAATATTTGCTGCCGTTGATCTGACGCCACTCATTCGTCACAAGCTTTCCGGATTCCACATAGAACCAGTCGCCCTCTTTGTTCTTTTTCCAGCCGTCCTTCTCGATACTGATTTTCTCGGTCAGTTTTCCGTCTTCGTTAAAGTAATACAGACTCTTCCCATCAGAATAAGAAGTTTTTGTCTGCATTCTTCCATAACTGAAATAATAGGTATCTTTACCGACTGTCACAAGGCCTTCTGCAGCCGCTCCTTTGCTGTCATAATAATACCAGCTGCTGTTCCTGTCCTGATACCATCCGGTCACCATATGACCGTCTTTGTCAAAGCGATAGGAAATATACTTACCCGTGGTCTCATCAGACTCGCCCCAGGTTGTATCTTTGACCATCTTTCCTTCATAATCAAAACGGTATCTGAATTTTCCGATCTGCCGCCACTCATTTTTTACAAGTTTTCCGGATTCTGTATAATACCAGTTTCCGTCAGCTGTACTCTTCCAGCCGTTTTCCGCAAGGTTGATCTCATCGGTCAGTTTTCCGTCTTCACCAAAGTAATAAAGTTTGGAATCCAGTTCGTATGTATAATCGGTCGCCATGCGTCCAGCATACAGGAAATAATAGGTGGCATTTCCTATTTTCTGCATTCCTTTCGGCGCCTTACCGTCGTTTCCATAATAATACCAGTCCTCGTCTTCATCCTGGTACCAGCCGGTCACGACCTTACCATTGGAGTCAAAGCGGTAATATCCACTTTCTCCTGTGCCCTCATCCCATATAGACGTCACAGTATCTTTGCACATAATACCGGAAGAATCGAAATAATATCTGACCCCTTCGATCTCTTTCCAGCAACCCTTTACCATCTGGCCTGCTTCAATATAGACAAAGTTTCCGTCACTGGTTTCTTTCCAGCCGTCTGTCTCAAGGCTGATCGTATTTGTCAGCTTACCGTCTTCGCCAAAATAATAGATGTTTTTTTCATCCTGCCAGGAAGTATTGGTCTGCATTTCGCCGCCATAGCCGAAATAATAGGTAGCCCCGTCAACCTCCTGCACGCCGCTTGCAGCTTTACCGTCATTCATATAATAATACTTATTGCCATATTCTTCATACCATCCGGTCTGCATACGGCCGTCTGCGTCAAAGCAATAATAACTGTAGGTGTATTCACCCATCATGTCTTTACTAATATATTTCCGACCATCTGCATAGCGATATCCGTCACTGCCCAGATAATACCAGGAACCATCCATCTGTTTCCAGGTAGATGTCAGCTTTTCTCCGGACTCCACATAATAGAACCCGTTCCCATCCTCATGCCAGCCATCTTCTTCTGCCTTCAGAATTTCACTGTCTACTGTGATCTCTACCGGTACTTCTTCCGGAACAACCGGCTCTTCTGCAGGAATCTCCTCATTCACTACAGCATCCGGAGCCACTGCATCATCTGCCGGCGGTACTTCCGTGTCCGTCACATCGTCTGCCGGCGGCACTTCTGTATCCGTTGCATCGTCTGCCGGCGGCACTTCCGTGTCCGTTGCATCATCTGCCGGCGGCACTTCCGTGTCCGTTGTATCATCTGCCGGCGGTACTTCCGTGTCCGTCACATCATCTGCCGGCGGCACTTCCGTGTCCGTTGCATCGTCTGCCGGCGGCACTTCCGTGTCCGTTACATCATCTGCCGGCGGCACTTCTGTATCTGTTACTTCATCTACCGGCGGCATTTCTGTACTGGTTGTACCATCTGTCGTTGCATCAACAGTCTCCGACGGATCCTCGTCTCCGTCTGCAGCGTTTTCGTTTCCCTCCTGTTCTGATTCATCAGTCTCCTCCGCTTCTACAGCACTGGGATTCTGTACTTCCGTCGGTTCCGCCGCATAAACAGGAACTCCACCGACAACATTCGCTGCGACCAGAAGGCCTGCCAGCGCTTTTCTGGCATTTCTGCCAAGTTTGTTGTAGTGTATCATACACACATCTCCTCTTGATTTATTTAGCAGCCGCTTCATTTCAGGCGGCTTGCTATCTTCTTTTCAAATGCCGCCATATTTTCTGCATCCTGCCCAATTTTTTTAGTAAATATAAATAATTTTCAGGACTTTTGAACAGCATTTTGTATCATTATACTATATTTTTCCATTTTTAGCAACTCTGATTTTCAAAATTTTGTATCAAAACAAAAACAGGCAGTATCAGTTGAATCTTCAAACTGATACCGCCTGTACCCACTGCTGTTATGAATATGCTTTCCAGCCTTTACTTTTATTTCGTTCCCAGCCAGACACCGTCTTTATTAAATAAATCGTGACTCTGTACCGTCAAAAAACGATTCGCATAACTTATAATCCCTGCTTTCTCATCTTTGTTTTTCTTTCAAATATGCCCCTGCATCCTTAAAGAAGCTCGCGGTAATCAACAGTATAATAAACCCAATCGGAAAAGCTGCAATAATCGATACGGACTGCAGACTGTACATGGAGTTCTCTGCAAAAATCAGGGCGATTGGAAACAGAATAAACATCACGGCCCAAAAGGTACGTACTCTCTTATCCGGCTCCGTTTCCACCGAAAGCTTTTTATAGGAATACGACGATACCACCATGGTGATGGAATCAAAAGTCGTTGAATAAAATGCAATCATCGTCACCACCAGAAGAATCAGTCCCAGACTGCTCAGAGGAAGCGTATCAAAGATCTTCAGAATTGCTTCTGAATACGATCCCCCCGCTCCGATAAAGCCCGAAACATCCAACCCATGCTTCATCTGCTGCGCCATCCCATAATTGCCCAGAATAATAAAGGAAGTAAATGTCCCTGCCAGTCCCCAGCTGTATCCGCCGAGCACTGTGTTTTTAATCGTCCTTCCTCTGCTGATGGTTCCGATAAAAAACGGCGTCGCCACGCACCATACCATCCAGTATGCCCAGTAATAGATGGTCCAGTTTTGCGGAAACGAGTTCTCCCTTAACGGATCCATCCATGTGGACATGCCGACAAAATTCTGCACCAGATTGCCAAGAGCGGAAAATCCCGTCTCCAGAATATAGACCGCCTCATTGCCTGCCAGCAGCACATAGAGAAGCAGAACAAAAAACAAATAGGCACAGTAAGAAGCAAGCTTTGAGATTCCTCTCATGCCAAACCAGACCGTAAGGGTATAAACAGCTGCAATCAGCAGAAGAATTACGATTGTAAGACCGGTACTGTCCGCAAATCCAAACACCTGGCTTACCGCTGCGGAAAGCAGCGGAGTTGCAAGTGAAAATGTCGTTGCAGTCCCGGCAATCAGCGCAAAAATCGCAATCAGATCAATGGCTCTTCCCCATGCACCGTCTACGCGTTTTCCCAGCAGCGGTCTGCATGCTTCTGAAAACTTCTGTTTCTCCCGTCCGCGCACATGAAGCATAAAGCCAAATGCAACTGCAAGTACAATATAAAAGCTCCAGGCAATCGGCCCCCAGTGAAACAGCGGATAAGTAGAAGCCCATCTTTGAATTCCTCCCATTTCTTCGATGTGCGTCTCATTTGCATACAGAGCCCATTCACACAGAGAATAAAACAGAATATCTGCAGCCATGGTAGACGTAAAGATCATCGTTCCCCACTGAAATGCAGGATACTGAGGTTTTTCTGCATTTCCAAGTCGGATCCTGCCGAACCTGGAAAAAGCCATATACATCGTGCACCCGAAAATCCCGGTCCCAAGCAGTGCATAATAGATGCCGCAGTCATCTCCCAGGAAACCCCGGACCGCCTGAAGAATCCACGCCGACTGTTCCGGCATCGCCATAAAGACAGCGCACAAAGCCACTACGCCTGCCAGCGGCACTATGGTAGAAAACCAGTCAATCTGTTCTCCCAGTCGTTTTTTATCGTCCATTTTTTCTTTCCCTCATTTCATAAGTCTTGTCTAAAGCCGCCAGTTCCTCAAGATTATCAATTTCCAGCACATCTCCGGGCTGCATTGGACGGATCCCCAGTTCATACTCCTGCGGATAACAGAACATTGCCACATCATCCCAGTAAATCTGACGGTTCTTATGCTGTTCAAATTCTGCCTCCAGATGCTTCATTAACCTGTGTCCGTCCGCTGCGCTCCACCGCGAGATACTGAACAGCTGCCATCCGCCGCTGCCACCGGTTCTGCTGCACCCGGTAATTTTTCCCTCTTCCACCTTCAGAAGCCATTCCTTCGTCTCCTGATCCGTCCAGACTGCATTGTATCCGGAACGTTCAAAATCCGGATTTAAAATATCCCGATTATAGATGATCTGATCGCCGTCCAGTATCATAACATCTTCCAGATATTTCCTTGCCACATACAGAGAAGAGATATTATTACAGGTATCATAGTACGGATTTTCAATCAGCCTGACACCCTCATATTCTTTCTCCAGACATCTGAATTTTTCTTTCAGGTATCCGACTACAATATAGATTTCGCTGATCCCGTTTGCATGCAGTCCCCGGATCACCGTATCAATCATCCGCGTTCCGTTTATCCTTATCAACGGTTTAGGGACTTCCAGAGTTACCGGACGCATCCTTTTTCCGATGCCTGCCGCCATAATCAACGCCCGCTTTACATGATACATGTTTTCACGTCCTCCATCTTTTCCAGTTCCTCCTGTACGATTTTATAATACTCTTTGGCATACCGGTACTGACGCAGAGAATATTCTCCGAATTCAACGCCAAGACTGCGCTTATATTCACACCAGTTGCTCCACAACAGACCGCAGACTGCAATATACGCATAAATCTTGATCCGGGTCTCCCGCCTGCATCCTTCCGGAAAGTACGCCTGAATCAGTCTGTCAATCTGTTGCCTGTCATACAGCGAATAGATACAGAACATGGCAATGTCCACATGAGGGTCCTGCATGCCGGCGTACTCCCAGTCAATCAGCCGGATCTCCTGCTCCCCATCCGCCCCGGTACAGAACAGAAAGTTATCCGGCACTGCATCAATATGGGTCAGCACTTTTTTTGCCGCATGTTTTCTGATATAGGCCTCCAGTGAAAATATCTTTTCTCTGGTGTTTCCATAATCTCTGTAAACAGACGGCGCTCCCTTCCACAGACTTTCATAAAACGCAATCTGTCCAAACAGATCAAATTCATGTTCTACCGTCAGTTCCATCTCATGAAATCTGCGAAGTTTCTTCATGCACAAAAGAATGTCCTCTTCACACAACGGATCACACACCCGGGCTCCTTCCAGAAATTCCGTAATTTTATAGCCGTTTTCCGGATTTATATAGATAATACGGTCGCAGATATCTTTTTGGGCAATCACCTGATAGACTGCCGCTTCCTCCGCTCTGTTGATCAGCTGATCTGTTCCCTCTCCCGGTATGCGCATAATATAGGTTTTCTCCCTGCACCGAAACAAAAACGAACGGTTGGTCATGCCCTTTTTCAGAACCGTAATATTGATCACCTCATCTGTTTTGACATGCAGCGCTTCTGTAATAACAGTCATCGCTCCTGTTTTCAGCTGACTGGAATTTTCATCCAGTTCCCGAAGCTGCTCATACGTATTGATCTCCACCGCATCCGCTGAAGATACTACCCTGGCAGCCACAATCATACGGTCCTTCCAATAGAGCGCCTCTTCCCAGAACGCCCCGTCATATCTGGAATCCTGACACAGCTGACGAATCCGCCGACAGACTTCCGCCGTCTGCTCTTCCAGAAGGCAGGCAATCCCGATCATTTTATTGCCGCCCATGGAATCCGGCACCGACACCAGTTCCATTTTCCGGTTCACCCTCACAGAGCTTTCAGGATCCACCTGATCACTGACCATATACCAGGAATACAGTTCCTGTCTGCGAAATGGATTTCTCGCACACCAGATGTCGCACGGAATGATATAAGCATTGGACAAATATGGAAGCATCCTCTTCAGTGTATGAAGATTGTTCTTTGATGCATACTCCCGATTCACAATCAGCTTCACTCCATATTCATCGATCAGATACTCATATTGTTCTTTCATAAATCCAACAGCCACATAAATATCCATGATCCCGGCTTCATGCAGCTGCCGGATGATTCGCTCTATCAAAGGTTCTCCATGTACTTCCAGAAGCCCTTTGGGGGTCTCTGTGTTGATCGGGACCATGCGCATTCCAAATCCTGCCGCCAGTATGACAGCATTTCGGGGCGCTTTCCGCTGAAATTCTTCATTGGCTTTGGAAGTAAGTTGAAACTGTCCGTCCAGGTATCCCTCCTCCGCCAGTGTCCGAAGCGAACGGTTTACAATCCCAAGAGAATAGCCGGAAGTCTCTGCCAGTGCCCGCTGGCTGCTGTATGGTTTTGTTGATAAAGTTAATAGAATATCGCACTCTTGTCTGTTCATGTAAACCTCCTATTTCATTTTCGTGAACATCTGTATAATAAAATAGCACAGGTGCTGTCTGTTGTCAAGACAATACCTGTGCATATTTTAAAACACTTTTACACTTCTCTGTTATCTGATTCCAAGCCAAACCTGCTGCCCTGTTTTAATCATTCCATTTATAAAGAAGTAATTGTAGAGCCAAATATTACATTATTTATTATCTTTATCCTACGTAAAAAGTATACTAAAATACATCCTGCAATAAAGCATAATATATTCACTATATAATATCCTTCTGTACCTTCTTCGAATAAATAAACCGCAAACAGTTTTCCTAAAACATGATACAAATAAATGGGCAATGAATATCTTGGCAAACAAGAAGCAATACAATCATAAAATATGACAAACAAAATGCAGATATTCATTACATAAAACATAATATTTTCTACATTCTGGTAAGAAAAACAGAATAATATCGTTACAAAAATGATTGATAAGCCCATACAGACTCTTACTGCATCAATAAATTTATCAAAGACTGACTTTCCAAAATGTTCATATATATACCTGCAATAAATGCCAAATACAAAGAATATAAGAATGCGCAATCTAAAATCATTTTGAATAATTTTATATATTTAAATACATATTACTAATATGGCCCGATAAACAATCCCATTTAGATATCGCACTGAGGCATGCCGCAATAATAAAAATATATGTCCACTTGAATCTTACATTTTTAAATATCATCCACAAAAAACGAAACACAAGTATATAGCAGACAAATCCCATAACGTACCACAAATGGTAATAAGGATAACAAAAAGCTGTAACAAAAGACACCATTGTAATATCTAAAATTTTACCATCCATAAAATTCTGTATAAAAAAGAAAACAAAGACAGCAATGATCCATGGTAAGATCAGTCTTTTCCAATACTTTGCAAACAGCTTTGAAAGTCCAATATCAATCTTTTCAACATTCAGCAAAAAACCGGAAATACCCACAAACAGAGGCATATGAAAAGAGTATATCGCATATCTTGGAAAAGTTGATCTGAGAACACCTGGAATCATATGCCCCATGAAAACAAAAACAATCAATACGCCTTTTATCAAATCGAATCCATACCAATGTTCTGTCGATTTAACTAAAATTTTTTCATTATTCATTTATAACATTTATCTCACACGTTTCATCATCTGAAAGACTTCCATCATAAAGGACACACCGATAAATCAATTATCCGTGTGTCCTTTTCATTAATCTCGTCTATTTATAGTAACTACTGTTTTAGTACTCCATCTGAAGAAAATGTATAAGTTTTCCCTCCAATCGT
This sequence comes from uncultured Lachnospiraceae bacterium, assembly GCA_910583615.1. Taxonomy (GTDB): domain Bacteria; phylum Bacillota; class Clostridia; order Lachnospirales; family Lachnospiraceae; genus Hominiventricola. The sequence continues at coordinate 95,562 of CAJTXP010000010.1, forward strand.
CTTTTTCCCGGTCACCATGTCTCCAGAAGCTCCGAAATAATACCAGGAACCTTTCAGATACTTCCAGCCAGTGACCATTGCTCCTCCTTTTTCAGAATCCAGGTAATACCAGGTTCTGCCAAGCTTCAGCCAGCCAGTCGCCATCGCTCCTCCTTTTGATGCGTTCAGGAAGTACCATTTTTTACCGATCTCTTTCCAGCCGGTTGCCATTGCTCCGCCTTTGGAGCCATCCAGATAATACCAGGCTCCATTTATGCTTTTCCAGCCGGTTGTCATTGCTCCGCCTTTCGACGCATCCAGATAATACCAGGAACTGCCAATTTTCAACCACCCGGTTGCCATTGCACCGCCCTTGGAACCATTCAGATAATACCAGGCTTTTCCGATCTTTTTCCAACCGGTTGCCATCGCTCCTCCTTTTGATGGGTCCAGATAATACCAGGCTCCATTTATATATTTCCAGCCGGTCGTCATCGCTCCGTCTTTTGCCGGGTCAAAATAATACCACTTTTTGCTGATGTATTTCCAGCCAGTGGCCATAATTCCCTCTTTCCCTTTGGCTGTGTCCAGATAATACCACAGACCATCTACAACCTTCCAGTCCGTGGTCATCGCACCATTTTGTTTCGGATCAAGATAATAACAATTTCCGTTAATTTTTCTCCAGCCGGTCAGTTTCTTTCCCTGGCTGTAAAAATACCATTTTCCACCTTCTTTTTTCCACTCTCCAACTACATCAGCCGCATTCTCTTCATAATTTACTCCGATTTTAATCTTCTTAGTATCATCAATAATATTATTTTTTATACTGCTGGTAATTGTATTCTTTTCGCATGTGCCGCTGGTACAGCTCCAAAAAACAATATCTTCTTCCGTTTCTGTACCAACTGCCTTGTTTTGAATCACATCTATGTTTTCTGTTTCGTTAATAAGTATTCCTTTATCCTTACAGTTTGTTACGGTATTGCCTTCAATCCGGACATTCTTTTCTTTACTGACAGATATTCCCCGATAAATGCCATTGAGTTTGTTTTCCTTAATGACCAGGGAAGAGGACGGCGCCGTTCCATTCTTTGCATCTACAATAACCCGGATTCCTGCACAGTTTTCCTTTCCTGAAACTTTTTCAATCGTATTATTGGCGACTAAAGCCCTTGCATTTACAAGACGGATGCCATAAAGCGCCATATCACTGATTGTATTGCCGGTCACGTCAATCGTTCCCTGTGACTCCAGGATCTCAATTCCTGTATTGGCTTTTGCAACACCATTGTTCTGAATAGTCACAGTCTGGCTCGTATTATTCTGTACAATGATTCCGTAGTCGTCCGTTTTTGTTCCAGTAACTGTATTATTTGTAAGCGTTCCATCAGAACTGTCAATATAGATGCCGTAAGTATCTGCACGATTCGTAGAAACGGCCGTTTGTTCTACTGTAACTTTACTACCCTCTTTAATTCCTATACCGCCTCTTCCGCCATTTTTAATTACGGTATTGTTTTTTATCACGCCAACGCAGCCGCTGATGTCAACGGCAAAATTGTCGCGAAGCACTTTGGTGCCAATCTCATAACTTTCATTATCCAAAGTAACATTACAGCCATCCTGCGCAAATACTGCCGCACTGGATATATTGGAGACCTTATTCCCCTTTAAAGAAAACTCACCTTTTTTAGACTGCACAAAAGCATATGCTCCATTCACAGTATTTCCTTCTATAACAGCATTAGTCATACCAAATGCATTCACGGCAGTACCTTTTACATTCGTAAATGTATTCGCCTTAATCGTGATGACATCGTGTTTATTCACAATGCTCTCCTGATGAGCTCCAACACCCGCAAGAACATCTTCAAATGTACATCCCTGAACGGTGATATTTGAACATGCTGTATCATCCCTTGGATACATTGTTGTTCCAATACTGTTCATGGCATCTATATGCAGGGTTTCTTTAAATTCAGCCAGCGAAGCTTTCTGTGCTTCCGTGAGCGAAGAAAAATTTGCAGGCAGAGAATTTCCATAATATTCTTTATCAGTTCCTGTATAGTATTTAAAATCTTTGAATGTCACGTTCTCAATTCTTGTATTTCCCACTCCATTCAGGACCATCATATGAGATCCGCTTCCGTTTGTTACAACTGTATTCTCAAAGACAATATCTTCTGCATGGACAAACATAATCAGTGATTCCTGTTCTTCCGTGGTATTATTTCCCACATTACCATTCCACACGCCTCCGGAGACGGAGATATTCTTCGTCTGGCTGTATCCGCCATGTGTACAGTTTTCGCCATAATACCCCGGATCGCAAAAGTCTTTATTTAAATCTCTGTGTGCATTCTCCAGCATATATTTGCTCAGATCTTTACGAATCATATATGCCTCAGCATCCAGTTCCAGTTTTGTATTATCGTAAATGTATAAACTTCCATCCAGATAATAAGTACCCTTTGGAATTCGGATCACAAGCTGCTCGCCAGACGGAATGCTTCCATCCCACGCCTTATCCAGAAGCTTCTGAAGTTCTTTACTGTCCTCTGTCTGGTCCTGGCCATATTGGGCATCATAAACATATTCTGTCTGAGCTTCCAGAACTTCGGTCTCATATTCTTCCGTATATGTCTCTGTCCCCAGGACTGCAGCAGTTTCTTCCGTCCCTTCCAAATCTTCATCTGCAACAGCATTCTCATCCGTAACAGTATCCTCATTTACCGTAATATCTTTATCTGTAGTGGAGTCCTCATCTGTCACAATATTTTCATCCATAACAGTATCTTCGTCTGTAACAATATCTTCATCCGCAATGGTATCCTCACTTGCAACGTCATCTTCATCCGCAATGGTATCCTCACTTGTAACAGCATCTTCATCCACTACGGCATCCTCATCTGTAACAGCATTTTCATCCGTAGCAACATCCCCATCTGTGATGGGGTCTTCGTCCGTATCAGTGTCTTCATCCGTGGCAACAGGTGTCTCTTCTTTTTGATCGACTTTCTGTTCTTCCACTTCAATAAAAGCATCTGCTTCTGCTGCATACGCTGGAAATCCTGTTGCAATATTAGTTGTAATCAGAATCCCCGCCAAAAGCTTTTTCAAGTATTTACTCATGTGTCCAGGTTTCATATGTAACCTCCTTATATCATATTTTCATATATAGACATTTTACCATCTATTCCTTTAAAATGCATCTCTTTTTTATTCATTCAATATATTTTCAGCACATCAAGATAAGACTTTTCCGTGTCCAGAATCAATTCTCCATGGACACTTGGTGCTTTTTGCGGAATCATGAAATCTTTCCCATAGTATGCTGTCAGTATCTCTTTATATCCCGATGGTATTGGGCATTCCAGCGACTCAAACGGAACATACAAAATGTCTGAATAGCTCTCTTTTCTGAAGATCAGGTCTTCTTCTGCGGCTTTATAAAAAGTCAGCAAGGATACATATTCCGAACCACTATATTTCCTTGCGCACCTTTCAAACTGGTCATACATATGTTTCAAAAGCCCTGTTTTTATATAAAACCATCTTCTTAACAGTTTCAACAGATACTTTAATCTATTGTACATAAGCGGGCAGGCAATTCTTACCATCTTTGCGGAATATTTTTGAAGCGTTTCTGCCTGCTTTATCCGCTGCTTCGAGTCATCAGGAACCCCATCCAGAACAAAAATATCCAAAAACATCCCCTGATTAAATTTTACATGAGATGCTTCCTTTGGAAGCGCTCCGCAGGTATGACTGTTTCTTAACTGAGCATGGCCTCTAACATAGCCTGTATCGCTATAAGCCGACTGAAAAAAATACGGTTCTTTAAATTCCTGCCCTGCAATTTGAAGAAGCTTATCGTAATCATTGCGAAACATTTCAACATCTATATCATCATCCCACGGAATGAAGCCATGATGGCGAACTGCACCCAGAAGTGTTCCTCCATCAAGATAATATGTGAGATTATATTTCCGGCAAACTCTGTCAAACTGCGCCAACAAGTCCAACTCTATAGCCCATATTTCTTTTCTTTTTTTTGTAATGAAAAAACCATCTCTGGTTTCCTCCTGAAAAAATTCTTCATCCAATGACAGCTCAATTGGCAACATCCATGGTCTCCCTCACTTTTTTTTATTCAAGACTGCATTCCATACCATCCTTATCAGTTCCAGTAACATACCATCTTTCATATAAATCAGGATTGCCCCATATACGCACCCTCCCACAACGATTTGAATTACAAGTCTCCAAATTACAAGATTTCTCAAAAACTCACCTGCCAGAATCACAACGAAACACATCATAATACCTGCTATCAGTCGTTTAAAACTGCAGTTCCACAACATTTTTACTGTCATATATCCGTCACTCATATTTACATACAAAACAGATATTACCAGTTCTGCTGCAACAGAAGCTGCAACTGCTCCGATTCCGCCCAGCCACGGTATCATGACCAGATTTAAACACAGATTCACTACTGATCCCAGAATAATGACCTTTGCACTTCGTATCCTCTGTCCGCTTGGAGAATAATATTGACTGCCCAGGCAATTACTCACTCCAATAATAATGATTAATGGAGCCATCGCATACAAAAGGGAAACTACCGGCCCATAGCCATCTCCTAAAAAAACAGGCACAAATTTATCTGCAACTCCTATCAGCCCAAAAAAAGCCCCATATCCCAGAAGAAGGATAAAATCCATAGAACGCTGAATTCTACGACGAATTTCTTCATACTTTTCCTGAGCAAACAAATAGGCAATTCTGGACCCCATCACCGCATTTACCGAAGAAAAAACAACATTTTTTATAATATTAACAATCTTTGTAGCCTGTTCATAATACCCGTTCTGATAAGAATCTTCCGTTATGATCCCAATCAAAGTTTTATCCAGCACCGTATAAATTGATGTGGCAATTGTCGGTATAAAGTAAATCAACGTCTCCTTAAAATGACGTCTGAAGTGCAGGGTACAAAAATCCACTTTCACCAGCATTCTGGGCAGATAAGTCCACATGGACAGATTCCCTGCCAGAGTAATTGCCGAATTCATTAATATATAGATAAATAAATCATTTTTTGTCCTTACAAAAACAAAAAGCAATAATATACCTGCAATCTTACAAATAAAATTACGTATAACTATGTACTTTATCTGTTCATATCCTGTGTAATACCACGAAATATCTGCCATGCTTCCGAACAAAAGAGGAAGAAGCGCCAGAAAATAATAACGATACTCTGTGCTGAAAATCACAACACCAATCCATAGAAATATACAAATGGATGACGTTATTACTGTCATCAGTTCAATTTCCCAGAACAGTTTACTTGCTTCACCTTTATCATCCCGATGCTGCGCTATTTCTCTTTCTCCATAATACGTTGTCCCCAATACAGCAAACAGTGTAAAATATGTCATAATAGATGACGTATAACTATATATCCCAATTCCGTCAGCGCCAAGAACTCTGGAAACGTATGGGGTTGTAATAAACGGAGTGATCAGGATCAATAATTCATATGCCAACCGATATAAAAAGTTTTTCTTTACACTTGGAAAATCATTTTTATTCTTGTTTTTCCCAGCCATGCGCTAAAGATATTTCCTTTCTCTTTCTTGCCCTTTATTACCTAAAACTGCAACCGGAATCAGAAATAATACTGGATTATTTATAATATCATATAAAAAATTATTCATAATACTGGCAAACAGCATCGTCACGATCCACAAATACAACACTCTCTGTTTTGTCATATATAAATATCTTAATAAAACAGTATATGCCATCAGTGAAATAACTGTAAAGAAGATCCCATAAGCAATTATAGAGTAAACATATCCGCTGTCTATATAAAAAGCAGAGCTCTCGCCTCCATATACTAATGCCGTATTTCCCAGCTGCTCTACACGCGTTGAAAACATATGAATGCCATACCGTTCAATTGCTTCCACTGAATATTCCAGGCGTCCTACAATAGTGTTCATCCATGAAATACCTACTTTAAAAAGCCCTTTTTTATAAGCAAACACAATAAGAACAGTAATACTACATAGAGAAAAGGGCAGAATTGTTGCAAAAAATTTCCAGAACTTATCTGCAAAACGAATTAAATGCACTTTCTCAACACAAAAATATGCTGCCATAAACAACAAAGTAAGATAAAAAGAGAGGTTTGTCGTATGGACCAAAAACAGCAGATAATTACATACTGCCAGAACTATCAGTTCTAAAATATGGACTTTTTTTCTTAAATAGATCCACATCATTGTAACTGCCATGGAAAAATATCCAAGCGTACTATAATACTTAAATCCCAGAGAATGGGCGGTCATAATTTTCCCCCCAAGTTGATGGTCATATATATAATCAGGAATAATGCCCACTGTACAGGCAGCCGCTATCAGCAGCGACCAGATAATCGTATTCAAAAATAATGCCTTTACAATCTTTTCAAAATCTATATCCTGCCCCGATATGATCAGGCAGATACTCATAAAAATCACCTTATACCTGCCAATAACGATTATGGACACTAAGGATAACAGCAACACTCCCCATATCCATATTTTCTTCTCTGTATATCTTTCGGCAATCATCCATTTCATAAATACCAGAGCGACAACAATCATCCGCACCAGCCTTAAAGCTCCTGGAAACATTGGGCCAAATAAAGAGGTGTTCAAGAAATAATAAAGACAATAAAATGTTAATGCACTGAAAAACAGAAAATCTTTTAATTTAACATTCCAAATCTCCATCGCTTCCCCTTTCAACTTTACTCTGTCCCATATTCTTTCGACTGTTTTTTACTGCATTTTTCATATAATATCCCGAACGAAGCCTGTCAGCAGCGACTGCTGTATCCATTCGCAGCCTTTGATACTCAGATTCCGACATATTCATCAGTTTTCCCTTTATATCTGATAAAGAGTCTACTACAATTCCGCAGTTATTCTCTTTAATGAAATCTGCCAGCGCTGCATGACTCCATATAATAACAGGAATTCCGGAAGCAATGTAAAGAGATGCTTTATGCGGGTTATTAATCTTTAAGTATTCTCCATATACTCCCGAGCAGGTATTTGCAGATATACCGTCCCATACCAGTCCAAAACTGCCGGATAATACATATGGCAGTTCCTCCGGTTTAAACATCCCTTTATACCGGACCTGTTCTTTTTCCTGTCCTTCATAGCCGACACCATACAGATTAAAAATACAGTTATCCGGAAGCAGATAAACATATTGAGCTTTATGAGGCCTGAGATTTCCTGCAATAATTACAGGAAGATCTTTGCCAAGTTTTTGCTCACTCAATTTTTTTCTGTCCAGATCAGGAATCAGGTAGTCAAAAATATGCAATGGAATAATCTTATCACCCGAAATGTTTAATCTCATAATATATTTTTTCATCCGGGTATTGTGAACAATCAATTGTGAAGCATGTTTCAAAGCATCCTTTTCCTCTACTTTCAAACGCAGCTTTTTTATTTTCGACACTTCCGGTCTTATCGCCACTCTTAAAAGTTCCAGATCATGAATAATCAATACTATTTTTATTCCCCGTCCCGACAATCTTTTAAACAAATGTGCCAACAAAAAGGAATGTTCAATAATAGGGAACTGTACATAAATACAATCCCCTTTCTGTAATTTTCCAAGATTCTTTTCCCATATTTTCCAAATTCGAAAATGCCACATCAGCTTCTCAAATCCATGGGCACTCCGCCTCCTGTCATCGTTAGACGGAATGTCCAGAGGCAGGCACCCCATCTGACTCAGTATCACTTCTACATCGTCCCGTGCCTTCACCCCGGCTGTCTTCTGAAGGCCTTCATCCATCTGTTTCTCACAAATATAATATTCCATGCCTTAATCCCTTCTGACTTCTCCCTCCTGCATAGCTTTGTACATGGAAACAGTTTTTTCGGCTCCCTCCCGAAGATTAAAACAGGCTGACCATCCAAGCGCTTCCAGTTTCGAAGAATCCAGCGAAGAATTTGTCATAAGATTATATCCTTTTCGTTCCTGCTCAGTAGGAATCTCATAGATCACCTTTCTCCCGGCTGCAGCTGCCATGGCATTGGCAATATCACTGATCGTAACAACTGAATTCGGATTGGATATATTATAAGCATTTCGGCTCTCTCCGTTCAACAGTATGGCGAGAATCGCTGATGCACAATCTGCCGTATAACAGTAAGAACGAAGCTGTGTTCCTGCACTCTTCATCACGATATCTTCCGATCTGGCGGCGCTTCTTGTAAACTGCGCAGATGCTCTTGAATCGCTCTTTGTTATCGTCGGACCATAGATATGCCCCGGACGTACAATTACAGTATCCAGACCATATTCTTCTCCATATGCAACACACAGCGTCTCCGCTGCTCTTTTTGCACTTGGATAACTTGCCCGCTGATTCAGTATATCCAGATAGCCGTAATCGTTTTCTACATATGCATCAGGGGTCTCCTTATTACCATACACTTCGCTGGAGGATATATAAAGCACTCTTGAAATCTCCTGCCTCACTGCCAGCCTCAGAAGTGCATGAAGTCCAATAAAATTAGCAAGCATGGTTTCCACAGGCTGCTGCGTATAAACTGCCGGATTGGCATTACTTGCGCCATGGATAATATAATCCGCCTTTACGTCCGGCGCCTGGCCTTCTGTCGCATCGTATTCCACAAACTGATAATCTTTTCCTTCTTCAAAAGGCGCAAATCTGTCCGAAGTTCTTTTCCGATCCCTTCCCGCCAGAATGATATGAATCCCCGCTTTTTTCCACTGATTAAAATAAAAGAGCAGATCTGCCACTGAAGACCCAATCATACCGGTTCCTCCGGTAATAAAAAGCGTCTTCCCAAACAGCTTTTCTGCAAGAGGAACTTTCTCGGTCACCCGTGCCATATCTTCCCAGTAACTTTCCACATATCTCATATTATTTCAACCAGTCTTCCTTTTTTGTATGAAGAAGCGCCTTGAAAATCATCATATCCTCTATGGTAGTAATTTTCAGGTTTTCTTCCGAGCCCTTTGAAAAGTATACCTTTTCTCCCAGTTCCTGCATCAGAGAACAGGATGCAGCAGTGTTGCTGATGCCCTTTTTCCCTGCCTCTTCGTGAGCCCACAGCAGCTTGCCCAATGTATACGTATGAGGCGTCTGGGTACGGAACAACTGTTCTCTCGGAATAGACATCCGGGAAGATATTCCGTTATCATCGCTTCGAAACACCGCTTCCACACATGGAATAGCTGCTACTGCACTTCCATGCTTCTGAAATGTTGCAAGGCTGTTCGATATGATTTCTGCTGATACCATACAGCGATTCCCATCATGCACAATTATAGTATCGTCCTCCTGCATCTCTTCTTTCAGAACCTGCAATCCAAGAAAAATGGACTCCTGCCCCGTCTCCCCGCCAGGTACGACCCAGCGCAGCTTTGTTATATTAAACTGCCTTGCATAAGCTTTAACGACCTCGATCCAGGACGGCAGAGTAACAACCATAACTGCATCAATACTCGGATGTCTTTGAAACGCCTCCATCGTATGGATAATGATCGGTTTGTTCTCCACATGCATGAACTGCTTGGGAATGTCCTGTCCCATTCTTGTTCCTGTGCCTGCTGCTGTCAATAACGCAACAATCATTTTTTCTTCCTCCAATACATATTAAACTGATGATGAGACTGCTGTTTGTCCAAAGGCGGCATCTTCATATAGTCTCCATAAAGCTGTGTCAAATACAGATCATAATTTCCAGGAGCATGATAATATTTACCCTCGAACAACACCTCTGTTGCCTGCAGATACTCTTTCTTCGGAACTCTTTCTTCAATCTCGTGAACTGCTGCCGTCATAACGCCAACATATTCCATATCATCAAATCTGTACTTTCTGGCAACCTTCTGAACCAGTCTGCTCCAGGTTCTGTATCCCGCAAGTTTTGCCGGAATGCATGCCAGTACATGAAATATATGAGCCGCCATACTCCTCGCTTCCATATGTTTTAAAGATGCAGCTCTCTGCATTTTTCGATAGCACACCAGATGAAAATAGTGACGTCTGGCAGCCTGATAATCTGCCGGAAGTCCCTCAATCGGAAATATATCTACAAAGATCGGATGATACATGGGTTCCTTTTTTTTAATTCCGCCCATGAAATCTTCCATCACCGTATCAAAGTTATACAAACGATAAAATTCACAGTTTTCCGAAAAACCGTTTTCATCAGGTTCTGCAAGAATATACTGCTCCAGACAGCCGCCTGTCAGTTCCATCAGTTTTTCACAATCCGGTCTTGGCATATTCACATCAATATCGTCATCCCACGGTATAAAACCCCTGTGACGTATCGCTCCCAGCAACGTCCCTCCGGATAAAAAATACCGAAGTCCATGCTGGTCGCAAAAATCAGCCAGCGTATCCAGCATTGCAAGCTGTACCGCTCTGCTTTCCCTCTGACTCATCACTTCTCCGCAGTCTTCTTTTGACAATACGGAATTCATCAATTCATCATAAACGGATCTGTCCACGGTCCGGTTCCTCCCCTGTCTACGCAGCCCGTCAATACTGCAATTCCAAAAACAAATGTTTTTCCTGCTTTTCCTTTGGAGGCATCACCATATAGTCTCCGTAAAATCCCGTCAAATATTTTTCCGCTTCTATTGGAACATTAAAGCATTCTGTCTCAAAAGGCTCCTTTCGGTACACACACATCTCTTTCCGCGAATACAGTTCTCCAGAAAAATGCTTTCTTCCTGTCGGTATACTGACAAGAAGCGTCGTATCCTTTTTACAAACAGTAAACCAGAATCCGCACCATGCCGTCCATTTGCGCAGCGGAATGAGCTTCAGGATCCTGCCGGCAAGCCTTTTACTCTTTGTATAATTCAGTTTACGCCCCTCCATCTCGAGCAGTTCCCTCGGAATGTTCCGATTATTATATGTTCTCACTGCAGAAACTGCAAACGACAGCGCCATACTCATGTTTTTCTGAATAAAACGCAAAACTGCATTGTCATATACATTCTCCATCACATACAGATCGATAGATATCCCACACTCCTTCAGGTTCCAGTCATATTTTCTCCGCGCAACCGTCCCCTTTTTTCGAATCTGTGTCACAAGAATTCCCATTTCCGGATGTGTTGCCGGTGTCTGTATATAATACTGTTCTCCCAGTTTCTCGTCAAATACCCGAAGCAGCCTGTCATAATCGGCCCGGGGCATATTAATGTCAATATCATCGTCCCAGGGAATAAACCCCTGATGTCTGATTGCTCCCAGTATACTTCCTCCGCTTAAAGAATAACCGATCCCTTCTTCGTCACAGACCCGAATCACATCCTTTGCAATATCAAGCACACAGTTCTGATATTTCCGCAACTCCGGGCCCTCCAGTTGAATCACATGATATTTCACAGACATCCCTCTCTTATTCTCCATTATTTATCCTTTTGAAAGGAAAATATCTTCATAACGCCCTGCAATATACTCCCAACTGTATGCATCCTGAATTCTCTTTCTGGCCTTTCTTCCCATTTCCGCCAGTTCTGATTCAGACATTCGATCCGCCTTCCCAATCAGTCCGGCCAGACTGCCGCTCTCTTTTTTCCAGTACAGTGCCGCATCCTCTGCCACTTCACGATTAAATCCCACATCCAGCAGAAGGTTCAGATCTGTACTGCCCAGCGCTTCCAGCAGACTTGGATTCGTTCCCCCAACTTCATGCCCATGCAGATATCCAAAGGCATTCTCCCTTATCTTTTTCAGCAGCTCCCTTTCATACACCGTTCCTACAAATTTTATACGTCCATCCTTCCGAAAGTGCAGTTTCCGCTCCAGGTGTTCCAGAAAAGCATGATTGGCGGTTGTTATGATCGCAAAATCCTTTTTTGAATCGGATCTCATAAACTCCCTTATCATGGTTTCAAAATTGTTTTCCGGAACAAAACGGCCAACCACCAGATAGTATTCTCTGGGCATCAGTTTTTTTTCTCTAAGCCAGTCAGTGTATACTTTGTCATCATCTGAAAGTCTGGAAGGTTCTGTTTCAGAACCATACGCAATAAATGTTGTTTTGGGCTGATATCTACTATAGTTATTGACTATATACCGTTCAATATTCTGACTGTCACAAACCAGCAGGTCCGCATTCCTGACCATCACTTTTTCAGATATCTTCCAGTATGCTCTCACAGGCATACTCCATTTTGCCCGTTTCCATTCGTGTCCATCCGGATTTAAATACACGGTGCCGCCCAGCTTATGTATTTTTTTCCTGAAGTATGATGCAAAAGGGCCGATCCTGCATGCCAGTATATAGACAACAGGATGAGAAATCTGATTCTCCCTGATATAATTACAACACCATTTCAGAGCAGCAACATCATAAAAGATCGCCTGAGCAGCTCCGATCTTCGGGACCTTTATACGAAAGCAACATGCATTATGATATTCAAACGTCCCCAGTTTATCATCTTTACATGCTACATAATATTTTATATTGAAATTATTCTGATGATACTCTGTCAGTTTATCAACAAAAGTCTCAAATCCACCATATGCGCCTGGTATTCCCTTCGAGCCAATAATAAATACATGTTGCATTATGGCAATCTCCTTCATTCTACACTTTGACTGTTTTTTATACCTCTACAGCGATGAATCCTAAAACTTTTATATTTTGAATGCGGCATACATCCAGCTCTCTTTTGATTTCCTGATGCAATGTTTTTCCTTTTTCCACAACCAGTATTTCACCGTCCAAATCCAATGCTGCTCGCAATGATTCACTGTTTTGATGCAAAAAACCATTAACCAGATTCAGCTCCACGTCTTCTATCTCAAGCAATTCCCCAAATTGCTTTCCTGTATTCTCAGAAACACCACTTACCGCTATTTTCTTAATGCCAAGAGACGCGATCATCATTTTTACATAATTCAGAGAGTCTGTGCTCATCCTGTGTTTCACCAGCCATGCTTTCAGCATCCTGTCGACTCTGTTTTTTTCCGGTTCTGAAAATGTAATATTTGCCAAAAGAGGTATCTCATACATTTCTTTCAACTCTTCTGTTGTTTTTACACTTTTATTCAAGAGATATTTTATTACAAGGCATCCTCCCCATACACCTAATGTCAGTACAATGCCAATTATTATCCATTTCAAAATCGATTTTAATGATACCGGTACTTTAGAGCCAACATTATAATCTTCTATCCCTGTGGTATCCATTTCGAGGTAAAAGATATTATAGTATGCCCAATCCCATAAATTCGCACTGAACTCATTTTCCAGTCTTACATAATTTGTAATATAAGCATTTGCATTGTCTACGCCCGTTTTCTGCATGGTTTTAATATTCTGGTCTGCTGTCAGTTCGATACCATCGTTAATTATTTCAAATCTGCTGACCTCATAATCAGCCTGGTATTCGTCAGCCAGAAATTCCACTCTTCTCTCAATTGCCTGCAAAATTGCATCGCATACATTTTTATCTCCAAAAGAAACCCTGTAGGTAATGACTGCATCCTTATGTGTTTCCTGTATCTCTCCATCAACTGCAGAATCGTTCGTTTCAATCTGGCACCCGAGCAGTTCCTGTATATATTGCAGTTCTTTTTCAACACCTATAATATCACGTAATTCAAGGATAAGTTCATGATCATTCAAAATATTTTTCAGTTTCTCACTTAATAATCGAGTGTCATTTCCCGCTGACAGATAATATTCCACTGTTCCTGTATACACTCTGTTGGCATCCATCTGCATGATAAAAGATTCTCTCAGATACTCCGCCTGTTTTTCATACAATCGTCGATATAAACTTCCCTGACTCATACGAATCTGAGTCTCTGGCGGAGCCTCATACGTCCCCGCAAGAACCGCCTGCTCAGGTGTCATCTCCACTACTTCGGCCTTAAAAACACAAATACCGCCTCCAAGCAAAACTCCAGTCAATACAGCAGCAGTCAGGCTCCTCCAATGTCTGAATAAATAAAAAACCATATCTATTAAATTAATTTCTCTTTCCGTCTCATAGAGACAATCTTTACTTCCGCTCATAAACTCTCCTCTTATTTCGCACCATTTCTGCCAAGTACAACACCAATCGTTTTGAATATAATCTTGAAATCCAGCATCAGCGACCAGTTATCAATATATTCCAAATCAAGTTTTACCACTTCATCAAAATCTTTAATGTCACTTCTTCCACTAATCTGCCATAATCCGGTAATCCCGGGGCGAAAACTGATTCTGCGTTTCTGATAATAACTGTACTGCTGATACTCGTCCACCGTAGGAGGCCTTGTTCCAACCAGACTCATATCTCCTTTCAGTACATTCCAGAACTGAGGCAGCTCATCAATACTCGTTTTCCGGATAAAAGCACCTACCCTGGTTACCCGAGGATCATTCTCCATCTTAAACATCAGCCCCTGTATCTCATTTCGGGCCATCAACTCTTTTTTTCTCGCTTCTGCATCTACATACATGGAGCGAAACTTGTAAAAATCAAATATTCTCCCGTTTACGCCAACTCTCTGTTGTCTGAATATAAGCGGTCCAGGAGATTCCAGCAGCAAAAAAGGAGCCAGAACAATCCCTACTGCCACAGTCAATATCAAACCTGTCAATGCCCCAACAATATCAATAATGCGTTTCACCAACACAGTTCGATAATCAAACAATCTGCTGGAAAACGCAACCACATGGTATTGTTCCAGTTTATATATCCTTTTCTCTCCCGTGAGGCCCAGGTTGAACAAATCCAGATTCAGGTTTACTACAATTCCCATCTTCTCAAACTCCAGAATCATATTTTTAAGAAATTTCTCTCTTTTCTGGATATAGTCTACCTGTATAAATACTTCATCCACCACATTTTGCGTTGCATATTCCAGATAAGCTTCTTCCGTGCCCTGAATAACCGGAACACCTTTTAATTCTGACAAAGGTTCACCACCTTCCAGAAGAACTACCCCGGCTATATTCCAGGTTGTCTCTTTTGAACGCCTGAAATGTTCCATAATATCATCGAAACGATCAATCGTCGTTACAATCAGGAGATTCGTTACCCGCCTGTGACTCCAGCGAAACACTTTTTCTCTGTTCCGTATCGTAAGATGAACGATCCATACCATAAAAACATTCAGCACAAAAAAATATCCCATTACCAGCCTGGACCTGAATATTTCATTTTTCAGTCCAAATCCAAGTAATGTTGCCCCGGCAATAAGAATCAGATTATATTTAAACGACAAAAGCAGTTCCCGATATCGGCCCCTCTTAAAAAAATCATTATATATTTTCATAAAATAAAAAGCAGCCACATGCAGCACTAAAACAACACTGTACATTTCCTGTAAATTTTCAGCATAAACCAACAATTTCCATGTTCTGTACCGCAGCATACCCGCTAAAGTCAAACTGAACAGCACTACTACTGCATCTGCCAGGCAAACAGCCAATTCCATCAATTGATTTCGTTTCTGATACATATCCAACACCAACCACTATTTATAAATCCTTTGATTGTGCCATAAAACCATTGAATAAGTATAACATCTTTATGGAAACACGTCAATTCTGAACTCCGGTTCCATGTACAATTTTATCCCGGCGCATCCTAATGGAAGCGTTTAAAAATCTTCTGCCTCTATTGCACCGGAATCAAACCCCGGAATTGCATGCGCCCAATTCGATATACCGATCAATGACTGATAGCGGCTCATCCTTTTCAAAGACTCTCCGGTATCCAGATATTTAAACAACGCGTAGGACTCCTTTTCTGTCTGAGCATTGTCATTTCTTCTCAGCCCCAGATACAGGCCGGCCGCCGTTTCCTGCGGCGCATCCATATACGCACGAATGATATAGGAATCGATCCTTTTATTGAATAATGCAATATAATATCCGTAACCAAGCGCCGCTGCCTGAAGCTTTTCCTCTGTTTTATTTCCACTGACCGCAGAATAACCAACTTCCCCCAGAATGACCCGAATCGATCCGGATTTTTTTCCATATCTGGACTCCAGTTTTGTGAGATAGTCCGTCAGTACTTTTATATTTCTCATGGAAATGTAATCCGTATCCGCAGAATCCGCCGTACTGGAATCGTCATTCCAGAAATCGGTATTGGTCAACGGCTGAGAATATGGATGATAATTCACATTCCACTGCATCCCGGGAGCTGTCCGGTCCATACAGGCGGCAAATTCATCAAGGTATGCTTTCCCATCATGTCCTGCATCCGCCGTATTCCAGCAGTGATCCAGAGAAATGAACAGTCTCGGGCTGGACGCCGTCCGCCGGATTCCCTGATACAGCAGCTGGAATGCCTGCGCATAGTTTTCCACGCACTCAGACAATGACATTCCCCCGGAATAATTCCACGCATTGCAGCTGTTCACCTCATTGCCAAGCGTCCAGTTATTCACCCGTACTTTCATCTGCCCAAGCTCTTCGCCCAGATAACAGAACAGGGCTTCATACGTCTCTCTGGCCTTTTCATCGTTCATATTCAGCATATAATAAGGAGCTGCTCCTTTATCTCTGGCATCCGGATGGATCAGGTAAGAAAGCGCATCATATTTCCAGCTCATCAAAAGAACCAGCGTCACATTGCGGGTATGGTTCTCTCCATACGCATTTCCCTCACTGCTTCCCCATCCATGAAGATCGTATATCGTCTTTTTCAAGGCAACCAGATCCGAAAAATAATAGGTCTTCCCTTTATATTCATATGGAATATATCCAGAAGCCTTTCCAACCCACACCAGATCCTGTATATCCACATTCAGCAGAAGATGCTGAACCCGCAGATCCTCCGTATAGGCATCTGACACTCCCTGAATTCCTTTTTTTGATGTCACTTTATACCCTTCATAATATCCCCAATACCAGTCCTTAAAATCCTCATCCCGGGAGACAGTTATTTCCGGATTATTCAAAAACTGCACATCGCTGATCACCTGATAAGAATATCCTTTTTTTACCGCAATGGCATATTTTGACATCATGATTGTTTTAAATGAGTCTTCTGAGTCAAAGGATGCCTGAATCTGAAAACTTCCCCCTTTTGTCACCTTTCCCTCTGACAGTTCCAGAAGCTCTGTCCCTTTACTGTTCAGCATGACAATATAAAATGTATTTCCCAGTTTTTCCAGACTGCTGTCTCTGGAAGCCGCAAGAGTAATCCGCATTGCAGACTCACCATCAAAAGATGCACTGCACTGATTCAGCCGGAACACGGTACCTTCTTTAAAAATCAGCGGACCGTCTCCACTGTCACGCATCACTCCGCTGGCGTCAAAATAATACCATGTATTTCCGATTTTCTGCCAGTCTGTGAGCATCACTCCGCTTTTATTCAGATAATACCATTTCCCTTTGATCTTCTGCCAGCCTGTCTGCATCTCCCCGCTGCTCTTCAGATAATACCATTTGCCGCTGATCTTCTGCCAGCCTGTCTGCATCTC
>CAJTXP010000010.1:113161-116656 GCA_910583615.1 uncultured Lachnospiraceae bacterium
GTCTGCATCTCCCCGCTGCTCTTTAGATAATACCACTTGCCCTTGATCCACTGCCAGCCTGTCTGCATCTCTCCCTTCATATTATAATAGCGCCATACGCTGTTGTTATAATTCCAGCCAGTATACAGTTCTTCCGCATCAAATTCTTCTTCAAATTCTTCCGGTATTTCCTCCGGCTTCAGCTCTGCCGGAGGTTCCGCATTGTCTTCGGGAATCAATTCTTCCGGAATATTCTCCTCCAGTTCTGTTTCTTCCGGTTCTTTCGTCTCCGATCCTTCCGGAATTTTTTCCTCAGGTTTTATCTCTTCTTCTGTTCCTTCGTTCGGAAGCTCTTCCTCCGGTTTGTCCTTTTCCGCCGTCTCTTCACCCGGAAGCTTCTCTTCCGGAGGCTTCTCTTCAGAGTTTGATTCTTCCGTGACCTTGTTCTCCGTCTCAGTCTCTTCCGCAACCTCATCCTCTGTTTTTTCCTCTTCTGAGATCTCGCCCTCCTGATTTCTTTCCATCACAGTATCTTCTGACTGCATTACCACTGCAGATTCGCTTTCCGGCTTTGCCGTCTCCGACGCCATAACTTTAACCGGAGTCCCCCCAATCTGAACCACTGCCATTCCAATCGCCACAACATGTATAAAATTCATCTTTCTGTACATTTTCCACATCGCCAAATCGTTTAATCCTTTCATCCTGTCTGTGAAGTTTCCTTCCTTATACTAGTTCTATGACAGTATACCATTGACAAACAAGCCATGTCAATTTCAACTGGTCCGCTGTTAAATATCGTTAAATATCATTTTGCGGCTGCAGGAATGCATTTAAATTTCGCTTGCACTTGAATCCCTTTCTTTGTATACTGAATACATGTTCAAACTTACAGGGAAGGAGAACCTCTATTATGCATCAAACAAAAAGAATGATTTCACTGCTTTTAAGCGCTGTAATCACATGCTCTTCACTTCCGGCCACCGCTTATGCGTCTGCTGTGTCCGACGAATTGTCCCATACAGCTGATACGGTCTCTGATGAATCCACTTTTGCAGAAGACCTGACGGCCAAAGAAGGAGAGGAGGTACCCGTTCAGGAGTTCAATGAAGCACAATTAGAAAACGATAACATATTAGAATCAAAATCAGAAACCGCTGAAACAATGCCGGAAGATGACCATACGCCAAAGTCTGAAATGAACAATGCTCCGGAACCGGAAGACATAGAAACACAACTGGAGGATATCTGTACTTTCGATTCAGAAGACGAGGAAACACAGCCAGATGACATCAGTACCGGGGAATCGGATGATGATGAAATGCAGCCGGATGACATCAGTACTCCGGAGTCAGAAAGCATAAACTTTGACGAGGTCTTCAGTTCAGTATCGTCCGAAAACTTTGAAGACTCCGAAGCATCTGCCGTTTTCTATGAAGAAGTAGATTATATCAACCCTCTTTATGAAGATGTTATACAGGTTTCCGATCTGGTCCAGCCGGATGAATCCAGAGCTGCCGTATACAGCAACAGCAATTATGTTTCCACACTCAGCGCTGCCGGCATCCAGCTGCGTGAACCTTTGAAACAACACCTGGAAAATATTACGGTTTGCTATCAATCTACGGAGGAATACTACAAAGGATTAACTTCAGATATTCTGGAATGTGCACTGGAACATACAGGCAATCCCATTGAAGGCGATTATCTCCGCTGGCAGTTTGCAGGATACCATGCCAGTATATCATATCAAATTCAAAACGGCTCATATTACATGACGATGGAGTATACATTTACCTATTATACAACCTCATCTCAGGAGTTTGAACTGGATCAGGCCGTACAACAGGTATTGACTCAGTTGAATCTGGAGGGAAAAACCGATTATGAAAAAATCTGTGACATCTACAACTATATTTGCCAGAATGTCACCTATGATTATGCCAATTTAAATGTTGATTCTTACAAGTTGAAATTTACGGCGTATGCTGCATTAATAAATAAAACAGCCGTCTGTCAGGGATACGCATTACTCTTTTACCGTCTCGCTCTTGAGACAGGGATCGACGCCCGGCTCATCAGCGGTACGGGAAACGGCGGAAGACACGGCTGGAATATTGTCTGCCTAAATGGAGTCTATTACAATCTGGATGCCACATGGGATGCACCGCGTACCGCTGAGAATTATAATTATTTTCTAAAATGTGATGACAATTTCTCTGATCACACACGTGATCCACAGTATACAGGCGCTGATTTTTACAGCCGCTATCCCATGGGACGAAAAGACTATTCTTCTCAGACCATTGATATTACCAACAGCACGGTATCCCTGTCTCAAATCAGTTATGTATACACTGGTTCTGAGATCAGCCCCTCAGTCACTGTAACTCTTTCGGATGGTACATTATTGGAAAATACTGATTATACAATCAGCTGCAGCAACAATATAAATGTCGGAACAGCTTCCATAACCATAACCGGTATCGGCGCCTGTTCCGGAAGTCACACGCAGACCTTTCAAATCACTCCCAAATCCATCAGCAATGCCACGGTCACCCCTGTTCCAGCGCAGTATTATACCGGCCAGCAGATTACGCCTGACATAAATATAATGGACGGAAGCACCGCGCTGATCGCCAAAAAAGATTATACGGTCTCATATTCCGATAATACAAAATATGGAACTGCCCATATCCGTGTAACAGGTATCGGCAACTATACCGGTATTTTATCCATTTCCTTTGAAATTCAAAAGCAGGCGTCTCCCGTCAATGAATGGATACAAACCGGCGGCAAATGGTATTACTATATAAACGGCGGCAAAAAAACGGGTTGGCTTTTTGAAAAAAACAAATGGTATTATTTGAAATCCGACGGCGTCATGGCAACAGACTGGGCAAAAGTCGGAGATTCCTGGTACTACATGAATTCCAGTGGCGTCATGCAGACCGGATGGAAGAATCTAAAAGGCAAATGGTATTACCTGAACAGCAACGGCGCCATGCAGACCGGGTGGAAAAAGATTTCCAACAAATGGTATTACATGAACTCCAGCGGCATCATGCAGACCGGGTGGAAAAAGATTTCCAATAAATGGTACTACATGAACTCCAGCGGCGTCATGCAGACCGGGTGGAAGAAGATTTCCAATAAATGGTACTACATGAACTCCAGCGGCGTCATGCAGACCGGGTGGAAAAAGATCTCCAACAAATGGTATTACATGAACAGCGATGGAAGTATGGTCCATACCAACACCCGTATTAATGGAAAAATGAATCGCTTTAACAGCAACGGAGTATGGCTGGGAAGCGTTTCCTGAATTGACAACTGATATACCCATACTTTTCCACTAATTTCAAAACATCAAATATATGTTAAAAATGATGTAAAATGTATAAATGTATGGTATAATTAATAAAAATATATTTCAAAGGAGAAATTCATTATGAAAAAGAAACTAATCCTGAATTATTCATGATAATTCAATTAGCAGCGGCTAAAGCCGCATAG
>CAJTXP010000011.1 GCA_910583615.1 uncultured Lachnospiraceae bacterium
GACGGATTACGACCAGTGGAGCAACCGGATCTTCGAAAAAGACCGAAACGGAAACGTTACCCGCCGCCTGTACGACGGTCTGGGAAGGCTTCTGAAAGAGACCCTGCCTTCCGGACAGACATGGGAATACCGTTACGGCGGCGGAGCAGAACTGTTGGAAAAAAGAGCCGACACCGGGGAAGAGTTCCATTACGCTTATGATGAACACGGCTTTGTCATCGAAGAGTCGGAGAAGATCAGGGAAGGAGCGTGGAAACAGAGACAATATCAGAGAGATCCTTACGGGCGTACCATAAGCATGACCGACAGTCTGGGTCATGTCACCCGTTACCATTATGACAGCCTGGACGGACATCTCCTGCTGGCACCCTCCTGTGTGGAAGACGCACTGGGAGGACAGACCGTCTACGAATATGACGTCCTCGGGCGCAGGACCTGCATCCGGACGGATATGGGAACCGCAGAGATACGCTATAACCGTCAGAACTATCCCACCTGCGTAAGGGACGGAAACGACAACGAACAGTACAGGACTTATGATAAGATGGGGAACCTCACCGCTCTGTTTCCGCCCGCACAGGGAATGGACGGCCCCTGCTGGACGTACCGGTACGATTTCTTCGACCGGCTGATCGAGACCAGAGACCCCATGGGAAACATCTGGAAAAAAGAACGGAATGTGGCAGGCGACATCCTCTGCGAACAGATGCCGGACGGAAGGGAGATCCGTTATCAGTACGACACCGACAGCCGCAGGATCCGGACAATCTACGCAGACGGTTCCGTAGAACGCTGTTTTTATGACGGAAACGGGAACCTGATCAAAAAAGTCAGGCCGGAGAACTACGTGGCAGAGACCGACGACGGTATCGGCATCACCTACGTCTACGACAGCATGAACCGGCTTGTGCAGGTGACGGACGAGGATGGACAGGTTCAACACACCTTCCGATACAGTGCATCCGGCCGTCTGGAAGAAGAGTCTGACGGAGCCGGATATGCGACCCTCTATACGTACGACCTCACCGGAAACCGCACCGGGATGTGGGAACCTGTCGAAATGTCGGACGGCGGAGAGATCCTGTACCGGGTCACGCTGTACGAATACGACTCCGAGTCCAACAAAATCAGGGAAAAAAGAGGACTGGACAAAGTCCGCGCAGGACAGACTCCCGTGCGGACCCACGAACTCCGCTTCACCTACGACGCCCGGAACCGCCTGACCACGGTGGAAGATCCGGAGGGCGCCAGAGCAGAGTACCGCTATAACAGCCTGAATCAGAAAACGTACGAAAGCTTCCGGATCAGCGAACACGTGGAGCGGGTCATCCGGTACGAATATGACGCTGCGGGGAACCTGATCCGGCGGAGCGAAGGGATCGAAGAACGGTTCCGGAAGCCCGGCGGCAGTTCCCGCATGGTCTGGTCCGTCACCCGGTACGGGTACGATCCTGCCGGAAACTGCATACACATGGTCAGTCCCAAAGGACATGAGAGAACATGGCAGTACGACATACTGGACCGTGTAACGGAAGAAAAAGAAGAGGATAAAACCGGAGGCATCCACAGAACGGTTCAGTACGAATATGATCCGGCCGGAAATCTTCTGGTCCGCCGGGACTGCAGTCTGGCCAGGCCCACCGAACGGAGGTTTGACTATGACGGAAAAGACCGTCTGATCCGCCTGACCGATGAAAGCGGGGCAGTCACCCGCCTGTTCTACGACCGGAACGACCGGATCACAAAAGCGGTGCGCCCGCAGCAGTATGACGCTGTGCGGGATGACGGGGCAGGATTCCGCTATACCTATGACTGCCGTGACCGTGTGACCCGGATCATCGGCCCGGAGGGAACTGTCCTGCAGGAACAGGCTTACGACAGTTTCGGGAATATCCGGTCACAGCTGGACGCACAGCTCGTCCACACCGAATACGAACACAGCCTGTCCGGGGATCTGCTTGCCGTATACCGGGGAAGCCGCAATGCCAAAAAGCGCCGGGCGGCCCAGAGACTGGATTATGACGCCTGGGGGAACGTGACCGGGGCAACAGACGGGAATGGGAACCGGACGGATTTCGTTCTGGACGGCTGGGGGAGGATCCTGGAGATCCATACGCCGGAAGGAGGCGTGGAACACTACACCTACGACTATGCCGGCAACATCACCGGCGCCACAGACGCGAACGGAAACACCATTACTTACCGCTACAACAGCTTCGGGCAGGTATGGGAGATCCGGGATCCGGAAGGACACAGCGAGTATTTCTACTGCGACGAAGAAGGACGTCAGGAGACGCATGTCGACCGCAACGGGAACACGGAGCATACCCATTATAACATGGACGGCAATCTGTTCTACCGCCGGTGCGAAGACCGGAACGGAAAACACCCGGTGGTCAGTCAATACCGGTACCGTCCGGACGGAAGGCTCCGGGAAGCGTCAGGCGGAGGGATCACCTACCAGTATACCTATACGGAAAACGGCCTGCTGAAAAGAAAATCCGCAGATGGAGTCCCCCTTCTGGACTACGCCTACGACCGGAACCGCAACCTGTCCGGCCTGACCGACCACACGGGAAGAACGATCCGCTACGCCCATGACGCGCTGGACCGTCTGACGCAGGTAACGGAAGGACCGGAGCATGTGCTGGCTTCGTATCACTACCACAAAGGCGGCCCCCTTCAGACGCTGTGTTACGGAAACGGCCTGCAGACGGAGTATCACTATCAGGAAGACGGAAGTCCCGCAGGTCTTGTGACCATGACGGCACAGGGAAAGGTACTGCTGAATCTCCGTTACGCTTATGACGGGAACGGGAACTGCACGGAAAAGAGCGGAGAACCGTATCAGAACACGTACACCTATGACCGGATGAACCGCCTGACCGGATCCATACAGGACGGGAAAGGAGTGAGGTATGCCTACGATCCGGCAGGAAACCGACTGAGAAAAGAGACCGGGCAGGAGACGGAAACTTACTGTTACAACGCAAAGAATCAGCTGACTGAACGCCATACCCGGGAAGAAGTTATCCGGTACCGCTACGACCCGCAGGGCAACCTTCTGGAAGAGCAGGGGAGAACCGGCAGAAAACAGTATACTTACGATGCGGCCGGACGGCAGATCAGCGTTGCTGTATCTGAATCAGTGCATGGAGCAGACAGAGCGGGAAGGACAGACAGAGCAGAAGGGATAAACCGGGCAGAAGCATCAGGAAGTGCCGGACATGCATGGAAGCAGCGTTTTTCTCAGCTCAACCGCTATGACGGAGAAAATCTGCGTTATGAGACGGAAGAAAACGGGAAAGTCATCCGCTTTCTCTTCGACCGGGGCGAACTGGCGGAGGAAAGACGGGAAGATGATCAGATCCGTTACATAAGAGGATACGATCCGCTGCTCCTGATACAGGACGGAGAAGAGCAGAGCCGTTTTTCCTTTGTTCAGGACGAGGCGGGAAGCACCCTGTTCCTGCTGGATGAGGCGCGTGAGATCCGGAAGTCGTACCGATATGACGCCTTCGGATGCATCCTGAAAGAGACGGGAGATATACCTAATCACCTGACTTATACAGGGCAGATATATGACGGAGCCGCCGGACAGTACTATCTCCGGGCAAGATTCTACAACCCTGTGGTCGGAAGGTTTCTGCAGGAGGATGTGTACCGCGGAGACGGGCTGAACCTGTACGCGTACTGTGCGAATAACCCGGTGATGTATTATGATCCGAGCGGGTATGCGCAGCTTTGTCCGGGAAGAAAACAAAATCCAGCCAATCAGAGAAAGAATAAAGGCACATTTATTGAAGGAATGGATTATGAGGATGCTGTCAGAAACTATGATTACTGGATGGATCATTATGCGGAAAAATATGCGGAGATGGTTAATTCAAACAGAAAATGGTCATGGGACGAAATTGATGGTGCAGATTTATTGACAGGAACGGAAAAGGGAATCATAAAAAGCAGAGCTATTGAACGTGGTTTAATTCCTGAGGTAAAAGTGGTGCCAGGAAAACGATATGCTGACTTTGAAGGAGCGGGAGTTGTTATAAGACGGGAAGAACTTCCTGAATCTTATTGGAAGTTAAGAGATAAAACCCAATTTGATTATCTGGATAAATTAATAGGTGGCAGGCCGGTTAGGACTACATGGCATCATACTGAAATACCAGGAGTAATGGAACTGGTGCCATTTGGAATACACAATGTTTATAATCATAAAGGAGGTGCGAGTTTTGGTCATTGGGCTTATCGAATATTTGGGAGGTAAATAATTGTATTTAAAGTAATGGTGAAACTATAAATTTGAAGAAAATAGCAGGAGAATATATAATGAAAATTAACAAAGACAGTATTGTATTTCCATTGCCGACAGATCAGCTGATTGATTCTTTTGAGAATTTCTGGAAGGTGAAATTTCCGGAAGATTACAGAGATTTTTTGAAAAAATATAATGGTGCAGTTCCAGAAACTAATGTGTTTACTTTTAAAAGAAGGAAATATCTGGTGGAACAGTTTCTGTGTCTGATGGAAAAATCAGCAAGAAATGATGAGAATGGTGAGTATGATATAGGGGTGGTGCTGACCGCCAAAGGCGAGCTGATGAATGATGAGGAGGATATATTTGGAACAGATATTGTACCGATTGCGTCACTGTCCGGAGATGATTATGTATGTCTGGATTATCATAAGAAAAAACCGTCTGTTGTGATATGGTATGGCGGAGAATCGGAAGAGTTTCATCCGGTTCTGCGCAAAATAGCAAACAGCTTCAGTGACTTTCTGAATATGATTAATGAGTCATGGGAGTACTGATGATTCAAAACTCTGTTTGCAGCATTTGAGAAATGATGTAAACATTCTCTTACGGGAAACGTCAGGCTGAAGGATCACCTGCGTAAGAGGTTTCCTGTAGATAAAATGGGGAGCAGGGAAAACAGTCAAAAAGAATCCATCCTTTTTCCTGCATCCTCATTTTAACTATAGCAATCCAACAAATTATTGCACATAATTACATGAACGAAACCACCCTGAACAATCCGAAGGACGGACAGTTGAAAATGCCTTTTCTATTGCGCCCGGTAATTCTGACGCAGTACGGACTTTCACTTTTCTCAAATATGCTTTGATCTTTGACCACATTTTTTCAATCGGGTTCAGATCCGGGCTGTAAGGCGGAAGATAAAGATATCTGATTCCTGATGAGTCCAGAATCCCTTTGACCACTTTCGCATGATGGGAGCGCATATTATCCATAATAATGATGTCATTTCCTGACAATGTCGGCAGTAAAATGTTTTCCAGATATTCTGCAAAGCGTTCCGCTGTAGTACCGCCCTGATAAACCGTATGGGCCGTCTTTCCGTCCAGACATATGGATGACAGGATCGTGGTGCTGTACGGCGTATTTACAGGCGCACTGTCCACTGCACGCTCACTGGTTTTCGAACGGGCGTAACGCCTTGTCATATTCGTGTTGACGCCGCTTTCATCCAGAAATACCAGGTTATTTACGCCTCTCTCCGGTATATGTTTTTTCCATGCTTCCCTTTTGACCCTGACATCGGGGACGCTCCTGTTCGGAAGCATGGAGGGACTTCTTTTTATAAACGTATCCGAGTTTCAGGACTGCTTTGCGGACGGTTTCATCACTTACCTGTAACTGGAGTTTTTCCCGTATTTCATGGACTGTAATATCGGACTGTTCCTGTATCAGCCGGTCGATATTGTGAATATCCGTCTGACTCAGGGCAGGTTTACGCCCACGCAGAGAAACCCTGGTTTCCACAGAGCCGGTTTCCCGCATTCTTTTTTCCAGACGGTAAACCGTGCTGGTATTTACGGAAAAGCATTCTGCAACTTCCTTTGCATTATGGGTTTTGTTCCAGGCTTCAATAAGTAGTTTTCGTGTTTCATTATGTAGCATAGCAATCACCTCCTGACTCTATCATAACCCCTATGTCAAGTAAGTGCTGTATTATCTTGGATTGCTATAAAATATTTTAGACATTGAATTAATAAAAAGGAATGGAGAGGAACAAAAATGAGTAAAGAATTACCGTTTGAAGAGTTTGCAGATTCACAGAATGCAATACGGGAGTATATACATTCTGGTGCAGGTCACTGGGGAACTCACAAAGCAGAAGTTACAGTATTGCGTGATGGAAAGACTGTATTTAAAAATACAGTTTCCGTAGTGTCATTGATCGAGACCAATGAATCTTTTGTAGAGGTCGTATGGCCGGAGAAAGAAGAGGGGGAATATTTTGGAAAATATTCCAACACTTATCAAAATTTTGAATATGATGATGGAGTTCTTAAGATAAGATGTCAGGACAGGGAAAGAAATAACATAGTGATATTGATAGAATCTCTGTGAGTTATCCTGCAGATTTACTATAATATTTTTTAGTTTGATATATGTGTTCTCAAGAACAATATATAGATATGAATTTATTTTAAGCGTAAAAAATATAAGGGACAGTAAAGAGGAACATATGACCTGTAATTTACATGAAATCATTCGCAGGTATACCTTGCCTGTAGCACGACAAAATGAGCCGGTAATCCATTTTCTGCCAAAGTATTATGACAGACTCTTAAAAGAACTCACCGATTCTGCGAAGGCTGGCTTTGACGATTTTCCTGGACCTTTTTATCAGAAACTGGAAGCGGATATTATTCCGAAAATGAAAGATCAGTGCAGGTTGATAGCAGAGGTACTGGAATTTGACCAGGCACGTCAGTACGGTAAAAAATTTGAAAAGTTCGATGAGCTGATGCAGATGCTGCGTCAGTATGGAGCGCTCAGATACATTTCAACAGGTGATAATACTGCACTGGTCAGAATTCGGAAGGGAGAAGGTCCGTATGAACGAAAAAATTTATTTCACATCCCGTATCATCTGAGAGCGTCTGCCTCTGCACAGAGATTCAGTATTCCCGGAACTCCCGCTTTATATCTGTCCATATATCCGGGAATAAAACTTCTTTCGGAAGATGCACCTGAATTATCATGGATTGAATGCGGGATGCCCAGGGTATATCATGTCTGCCTGTTTCAGCCGCAGCAGAAACTGAATTTTTTACATCTGGCTAAAAAAGGTACCATTTACCTCTGGGAATATGACAATGCAAACTGTGAGGAGCGTAAGGAAGACAGGATGGAGGCAATCGAACAGTATCTGCTTACTCTTCCCTTAAGAATTGCCTGCTTTATTGGTATAGAAGACAGGTTTTCCGGAAGCAGTGTGTATTATTATGAAGAATATGTCATTTATCAGCTGCTGACAGAATGGATTCAGCCCGACCGGGGATTTCGATGCCGACAATGGATATGATAAAAGACTCACAAAAATATTCAAACTGTCCGAACCTGAAAAAATTAACATATCTGAACGGATGAAAGGTGTGGAGGATAAGATCAGTGAAGTTTATAAATATACGAAAAAACTGAAAGCAATATTGGCCATATCTAATGCAAGCGGACGCCATCCTTACCGTCGTCTGGCGGCTCTGTGTGATTCTTTTTGCTCGATACATACAGTATTGAAAAATGGAAAGGAATCCAGTATAGCATTTCCATTTCAACAGTTGGATACTCTCTGTCAGATATCCATATTGCTCAGTACGTCAATAAGCAATGTCTGGTCGGCAGATGAATGGATCCGGCTGCATAAAGGTTATGAAGGTGATACGACTTTGACGGAAAATGATGCACAGATTATTCTGGAAGGATTCTGCAATGCCAGTCTGGAATTTCAGGTATTGAGAAATGCGCTTTATCCGAAGCTGACGGAAACAGGCATATTTGGCAGACCGGATTATCAGTTCATCGTATGATTTATATTTCAGAGAAGAAATAAGAGTACTGGTATGAACTTTTTAGTAACCTGAAATTTACTAAAACGGCAGTTGGCCTGTGTCTGGGAACTGCCGTTTTTGTAATGCCTGGCCTTCTCCTACACGGAGGACGGACTTTCCCGGATCGTAACGCCTCTGAACAACGTGCTGGAGGTGGAGAGCAGAAAAGGCCGGCTCCTGCAGATCACGGATGAGATCGGACGCCGGACCCAGTACTGGTACGCCGAAGACCTGCTGACGGACGTGGTGCACACCGACGAAGGCATCACCCAAGTAAATCAGAAATCTGGGTTACACTTGATAAATATAATATTTGTTTGAAATTATTGATGTTTGATTTTATGAAACGATTAGAAGAAGAGATGAGGCTGGATATTACTGTTGACAAAATACCGGGAAATCAAAGAATATTTGTTATAAATTCAGATTATGGTTTGGAAACAGTGAATTATATTGAAAGGTTTATAGACGAATGGAATATTGGAATCAGTAAAAATACGGTTTCTGATTCTGATATTATTCCAGATGAAATATGGTATAAATGATTTTTATTTTACATCTGAAGTGAAGCTGGAAAAACAGGATGTGGGCGTTTTTGTTTCTTATTTCACTTATTAAGCAGGAAAGATTTGCCGATATAAATTTCAGAATACTGTGCGGAAAACCATTTTTTACAATCGGCAGTTACAGATCACAAAAAAGGAGAGCAGAGGTATGATTAACTACATACGAAATTTAAAAATCAGATTAAAACTCTATATCCTGATAGGAGTTGCGCTGACAGGCATGCTGATCATAGGCGGCATGTCATTCTTTCTTATGGGCCGGATGAACGATATGGCGAGTGATATTTCAACAAGCTGGCTTCCAAGTATTGATACGGCAAGGGAACTGACCAATACTCTTTCTAATATCCGCCTGAATGAACTGGGGTATCTGACTGCAGTTTCTGATGAAACGGAAGCATCCAGTCTTCAGTACCTGCAGAAAGAAAAGGAAGATATGGATGCTCTTTTAGTCACATACAAGGGGATGATTGATGAGGAAGAAAGCGGCTTTTATGACCAGGCAATGAATCTCTGGACTCAATACAGGAAAGCAGATGAAGAAATCCTGGAGCTGGCCGGACAGGGCCGCACGGAGGAGGCCCGTGCGGTTCTGGAAGGCGAATGCGTAGAACTTTATAATTCCTTAAACAGCGCGTTTCAGGATATTATTACTTACAATACGGAGGGCAGTGACGCTGCAACGGAGGAAAGCTTTTTCCTTTACAGGACTGCCGTCGGCCTTATGGCGGCAGTGATCCTTGCGATCATTGTTGTGGGCGTCTTTTTCTCATTTGTGATTGTACGCCTGATTAAAACGCCTGTTTCCGAGATTGAAAATGCCGCTGTAAAAATGGCGGAGGGAGACCTGGATGTGGAGATTTCCTATACCTCCAGGGATGAACTGGGTGTGCTTGCCGAACAGGTACGAAGACTGATCCGTAAGCTGCGGTTGATTATCGACGATGAGAATAAATTTCTTGCCAGAATGGCGGCTGGAGATTTTACGGTGGATTCTGTCTGTGAGGAAGCCTATACAGGAAGCTTTCATCCGCTGCTTGTGTCGTTCCGGGGCATTGCAGAAAAGCTCAATGATACCATGCTGCAGATCAGTCAGAGCGCGGCTCAGGTTGCAGGCGGGTCGGAACAGGTATCCAGCGGCGCCCAAGCCCTTTCTCAGGGAGCAACCGAGCAGGCAAGTTCCGTGCAGGAACTGGCTGCCGCCATCAATGAAATTTCCAGCAAGGTGAACCAGAATGCGGAAAATGCACGGCAGGCCAATGCCATGGCCGACAGTGTCAGCATGGAAATGAACGAGAGCAACGAAAAAATGCAGCAGATGATACGTGCAATGGGTGAGATCAGCAACTGTTCCGGCGATATCAGCAAAATCATCAAGACTATTGAAGATATTGCATTTCAGACCAATATTCTTGCGCTGAACGCTGCCGTAGAAGCCGCCCGTGCAGGAGCTGCCGGAAAGGGATTTGCCGTAGTAGCGGATGAAGTACGCAATCTGGCGGGCAAAAGCGCAGAGGCTTCCAGGAATACATCTGTTTTGATTGAAAATTCACTGAAGGCAGTAGAAAACGGAACGCAGATTGTCGATGAGACGGCTCAGTCGCTGCTTCAGGCAGTCAATAAGGTAGATGAAATGACATCCATCATCGGGGAGATTTCAGAGGCCAGCAGCGACCAGGCGGATTCCATCTCCCAGATTACCACGGGAATTGATCAGATTTCCAGCGTGGTGCAGACAAAC
Source organism: uncultured Lachnospiraceae bacterium (assembly GCA_910583615.1). Taxonomy (GTDB): domain Bacteria; phylum Bacillota; class Clostridia; order Lachnospirales; family Lachnospiraceae; genus Hominiventricola. The sequence continues at coordinate 10,171 of CAJTXP010000011.1, forward strand.
TCGGCGACGGCCGAACAGAGTGCGGCTGCAAGTGAAGAACTGTCCAGCCAGTCACAGATTATGAAGAGCCTTGTGGAAAGGTTTAAACTGAAAAGGGGAACATATTTATAATGGAAAGAAAAAACGCATGGAACACGTACGATGAGAAGCAGCTGGAGCGGCTTGAGAAGGTGGCGGAGGAGTATAAGCGTTTTCTGTCGGAAGCGAAGACGGAGCGGGAATGCGCGGTGCTGGCAGTGAAAATGGCGGAGGAAAAGGGCTATCGTTCTCTGGAGGAACTGTGCAGAAGCGGGCAGTCTTTGAAGGCAGGGGACAAGGTGTATGCGGTGCACAAGAAGAAACTGGTCATCCTGTACCATATTGGAAGAAAACCCCTGGAAGAGGGGATGAACATTCTGGGAGCGCATATGGATTCGCCCAGGCTGGATCTGAAGCAGAATCCCCTGTATGAGGACGGGGAGATGGCGCTTCTGGATACCCATTATTATGGAGGAATCAAGAAATACCAGTGGGCGGCGATTCCGCTGGCGCTGCACGGCGTGGTGGCAAAGAAAGACGGAAGCGTTCTGGAGCTGTCCATCGGGGAGAAGAGCGGCGACCCGGTGCTGGGGATCTCGGACCTTCTGATCCATCTGTCGGCGGAGCAGCTGCAGAAGAAAGCGGCTGTGGTGGTGGAAGGAGAGAACCTGAACATTATCATCGGAAGCCGTCCGGCCAGGGAGGAAGAAGAGGATTCGGAGAAGAAGGAAAAAGAGAAGATCAAAAAAGCGCTTCTAAAGCTTCTTGAGGAACAGTACGGCATGGAGGAAGAGGATTTCCTGTCGGCGGAACTGGAGGCGGTGCCCGCGGGACCTGCAAGGGATTTCGGACTGGACCGGAGCATGGTCATGGGATACGGGCAGGACGACCGGATCTGTGCGTTTACCTCCCTGCTGGCACAGCTGGAGTCGGAGGACCCGCTGTACACCTCCGTCTGCCTGCTGACGGACAAGGAGGAGGTCGGCAGCATGGGCGCCACCGGCATGCAGTCCCGGTATTTTGAAAACAGCACGGCAGAGGTGATGCAGCTGGCGGGAGGATATTCGGATCTGGCCCTCCGCAGGTGCCTGCAGCGCTCCCATATGCTTTCCTCCGACGTGAGCGCGGCCTTTGACCCGAATTATGCGTCTGCCTTTGAGAAAAAGAACGCTGCCTATCTTGGGAAGGGCATGGTGTTCAACAAATACACCGGTTCCAGAGGAAAATCCGGTTCCAATGACGCCTGTGCGGAATACATCGGAGCGCTGCGCCGGGTTCTGGACGACGCAGGCGTGTGCTGGCAGACGGCGGAGCTGGGGAAGGTGGACCAGGGAGGAGGCGGAACGATCGCCTGGATCACCGCCAATTACGGCATGGACGTGATCGACAGCGGCGTGGCGCTTCTGAACATGCACAGTCCGTGGGAGGTATCCAGCAAGGCGGATATCTATGAGGCGTACCGGGGATACCGGGCGTTTTTGCGCGCGGAATGGTAGGGATACAGAGACAGCGGGCATTTTTGCATGCGGATTGATAGCGATACCGGGACAGTGCCGGATGCCGGGAGGCGTCCGGCATTGATGTATACAGAAACGGGAAAGGAAGTAAGGAGCAGAATGGAGATAATCAAGGAGCGGCTTACCAGGCTTCGGGAACGGATGAAGGAACATCGAGTAGGCGTCTATGTGATCCCGTCGTCGGACTGCCATGAGTCGGAATATGTGTGCGCCCATTACCGGGCGAGGGAGTATCTGTCCGGATTTACCGGATCGGCGGGAACGCTGGTCGTCACCATGGAGGAAGCCGGACTCTGGACGGACGGGAGGTATTTTCTTCAGGCGGAGCGGCAGCTTAAAGGAACCGGTATCCGCCTGTTCCGAAGCGGAGAGCCGGAAGTACCGAAGATCGAGGAATATGCAGAGCAGAAACTTTCCAGGGACAGCGTGCTGGGTTTTGACGGGCGGACCATGGGGGCGCACCGGGCGGAGACGCTGATCCGGGCGGCGGAGAAAAAGGGCGCCGGGGTGCTGGTGACAGAGGATCTGGCAGGACAGGTCTGGGAGAACCGGCCGGAGATCCCGGACACGGAACTGTATGTGCTGGATCTGTGTTACGCCGGGGAGGATACGAAGAGCAGGCTTGCCCGGGTGAGGGCGGAGATGGAGAAGATAAAAGCGGACGTCCATGTGCTGGGAGATCTGTGCGATATCGCATGGCTTCTGAACATCCGGGGAGGAGACATCCCCTGCGTGCCGGTGGTGCTGTCCTTTTTGTGCGTCACGAAGGAAGACTGCATCTGGTATGTACGGGAGCAGATCATGACGGAAGAGATCCGGCAGTATCTGAAAGAGCGGGGCGTCCTGGTCCGGGATTACGAGGCGGTCTATAAAGATCTGTCCGGACTTGCAGCCGGCCGGAAAGTGCTGCTGGATAAGAAAAATGTCAACTACCGGCTTCTGACAGCCGTTTCCGGTCAGGCGGACGTGATCGATCGGCGCAGTCCCGCGGAACTTATGAAAGCGGTAAAAAACGATACAGAGATCCGGAATCTGCGGACTGCCCATCTGAAGGAAGGGATCGCGTTTACCCGGCTCATGTACTGGCTGAAAACCGGAGCGGGAAAGGAAGCGCTGACCGAGCGGTCCGTGGCCGAATATCTGGACGCGCGCAGGAGAGAGCAGGAGCATTATCTGGGGCAGAGCTTTGCACCCATCAGCGCTTACGGGGCTAACGGCGCCATTGTGCACTATTCGCCCACGGAGGAAAGCGACGCAAAGATCGAATCGAAAGGATTCCTTCTGGTGGACGCGGGAGGCCATTATCTGGAGGGGACTACCGACACGACCCGAACCTTTGCCATGGGAGAACTGAGCCTGGAGCAGAAGCAGATGTTTACGGCTGTCTGCCGGGGAAATCTGAATCTGGCGTATGCCCGTTTCCTGCACGGATGTACGGGATACAGCCTGGATCTTCTCTGCCGGGAACCCCTCTGGCAGGCGGGCGTGGATTATAAACACGGGACCGGGCACGGCGTCGGTTATCTTCTGAACGTACACGAGGGTCCCAACGCGTTTCGCTGGAAGCTGCCGGAACAGGAGCAGCCGGCGGTGCTGGAGGCGGGGATGGTGACCACCGATGAGCCGGGCGTCTATCTGGAAGGGCAGTACGGCATCCGGACGGAAAATGAGCTGCTCTGCGTAAAAGGGGAAAACGGCGCGTACGGGCAGTTCATGGAATTCGAGATTCTGACGCTGGCGCCCATTGATCTGGACGGAATCCTGCCGCAGGAGATGACGGGAACGGAGAAAGCGTATTTGAACGATTATCATGAGAAGGTATACCGGGCGCTGGCGCCCCATCTGACCGAAGCGGAGCGGGAATGGCTCCGGAACGCCACCCGCAGGATCTGATTCGTCGGATTGTCCGTAAATCCATGAAAATGCAGAAGGGTTCTGTCATATCGGCAGATTGACAATGGGGCGGGTCCGGGCATATAATCTCTTTCGATTTTGTTTTGAAAGAGGTTGAGTGAATATGACAAAGGATATGACGGCCGGTTCTCCGGTCAGACTCATCATAGGTTTTGCAGTGCCCATGTTTCTGGGCATGCTGTTCCAGCAGTTTTACAGCATGGTGGATACGATCATCGTCGGACAGTATCTGGGCGTGGACCCGCTGGCGGGTGTCGGTTCCACGTCCTCTTTGAATTTTATGGTGATCGGATTCTGTACCGGCGTGTGCAACGGGTTTGCCATACCGGTGGCGCAGATGTTCGGCGCCAGGGAGGAGAGCAGGCTGCGCCGGTTTGTGACCAACAGCGCCTGGCTCTGCCTGCTGTTTTCCGTCGTCATGACCCTTGTGGTGGTGGCGGCGTGCAGGCCCGTGCTTCGGCTTATGAATACGCCGGAGGAAATATTTGAGTTTGCGTGGCTCTATATCGTGATCATTTTCTGGGGGATTCCGTGTACCTTCCTGTACAATCTTCTGGCGGCCATCATCCGGTCTCTGGGAGACAGCCGGACGCCGGTGGTATTTCTGGCGGTTTCCTCCGTGCTGAATATCCTGCTGGATCTGGTGACCATACGGGGGCTGGGTATGGGTGTGGAAGGCCCGGCGCTGGCGACAGTCCTCTCTCAGGGAGTCTCCGGACTGATCTGCCTTCTGTATATGAAGAAGAAATATCCGATCCTGAGGGCTTCCAGAGAGGAATGGAGACTGGACGGGAAATATGTCAGGCGTTTGTGCTTTATGGGCGTGCCCATGGGGCTTCAGTATTCGGTGACGGCCATCGGGACGCTGGTGGTCCAGACGGCGATCAACGGTATGGGAACGTCCGTGGTGGCGGGAATTACGGCGGCCCAGAAGATCAACGCGTTCATCGCCTGTCCGGTAGAGGCGCTGGGGCAGACCATGGCGCCCTACACCGGGCAGAATATGGGCGCCGGCCGGCTCGACCGGATCGGAAAGGGGCTGCGGGACGCGTCTCTTGTGGGATTTCTGGTGTCTGTATGCTGTTTTCTGCTGGCGCTGTGTTCCGGAAAGGCGCTGGTCCTTCTCTTTCTGGACGCGGGAGAAACCGTTATCATCGACTATGCGTACCGGTTCCTTCTGCACTGCACCGGCTTTTACTGCCTGCTGACGCTGGTAAATACCGTGCGCTTCACGATCCAGGGGATGGGCTTTTCCGTATTTGCCATCCTGTCCGGCGTGATGGAGATGATCGCCCGGGTGCTGGTGGCCGTGGTGATTGCCGGAAGATTCGGTTTCGCGGGCATCTGCTTTGCCCATCCGGCGGCCTGGCTGTTCGCGGATCTCTTCCTGATTCCCGCGTTTTTCTACTGCAGGAAAAGGATTGCAAAGCCTGTCTGAGACCGGTTCGGACGTGTTTTTCCGGTTGCGAAGCCTGCCGGAATTTGGTATAATGAAAGCAACGATCTACCAGGGAGGTAATATCTGTGAAATATGGAAACTCACGTGTAAAGGTCTCGTTTAATTCGCCGGTCATACTGACGTTTACGATCCTGTGTCTTGTGTCTCTGCTGCTCGGCACACTGACGAAGGGCATGACGACGGATCTGTTCTTCAGCGTTTACCGTTCGTCCCTTATGAGTCCGGCTACCTATATCCGGTTTGCGGGACATGTGCTGGGCCATGCGAACTGGGAGCATTTTCTGGGAAATATCATGCTCATTCTGGTGGTGGGGCCGCTTCTGGAGGAAAAATACGGTTCCTCCAACATGCTGTTCGTCATTCTGGCGACTGCGCTTGTGACCGGAGTCGTGAATTTCGTATTTTTCCCCCGGGTGCAGCTTCTCGGAGCCAGCGGGGTCGTGTTTGCGTTGATTTTGTTGTCATCCTTTACAAGTCTCAAGGAAGGATCCATTCCGTTGACGTTTATACTGGTGGCATTGATCTATATAGGAGAGCAGATCTATCAGGGACTTTTCGTGCAGGATAACGTGGCCAATCTGACCCATATCCTGGGCGGGCTTGTCGGCGCAGGGCTTGGATATGTGATGAATAAAAACAAAATGAACAGATACTGAGGAGGTAGTGGAAAATGGCAATCAATCTACAAAAGGGACAGAAAGTCAGCCTGAAAAAAGGCGGTTCCGCAGGACTGGGAGAGATCCTTGTGAACCTGAACTGGAACGCAAAACCGAAGGGGTTCCTTGCAGGGCTTCTGTCCTCCGGGATCGATCTGGATCTGGGATGTCTCTTTGAACTGAAAGACGGAAGCAAAGGCGCCGTACAGGCGCTGGGCAACGCGTTCGGCTGTCTGAACCGGCCGCCTTTCATCGCGCTGGACGGAGATGACCGGACCGGAGCGGCGGCGGCAGGAGAGAATCTGCGCATCAACGGCAATGAGATCGCGAATATTCAGAGAATCCTTGTGTATACCTTTATTTATGAAGGCGTGGCGAACTGGAAGCAGGCGGATGCAACCGTTACGCTGAAATATCCGGGTGCGGAAGATCTGATCGTAAAGATGGATACGTTCAATTCCTCTGACCGGATGTGCGGTCTGGCGCTGCTGGAAAACGTGAACGATGAGACCTTCAGCGTGGAGAAGATCGTGCAGTTCTATCCGGGACATGAAGCTCTGGACAGAGCGTTTGGATGGGGCATGCGCTGGCAGGCAGGAAGAAAATAGATCGTGGACGGACAAAAGGGACCGGCGTACAGACGTACGGGTCCCTTCTCTTTTTACAGAGAGAACAGACGCTTTGAAGGAAAGCGGATACAGAAAGGGGTGCGGGATGATGAAGGGGAGCAAAACAGAACGGATCGCAGGGCTGGGGCTTCTGACGTCGCTGGCGCTGATCGCCAGCTATATAGAATTGCTGATTCCGGTTCCCATCGGGATTCCGGGGGTCAAGCTGGGGCTCGCCAATATGGTGACAGTGTGGGTGCTGTATGCTCTGGGGCCTGTGGAAGCGCTGGCGGTCAACGGCATGCGGATTCTGCTGGCAGGCTTTCTGTTCGGCAGCCTGTCCATGATTTTATACAGCCTGGCGGGAGCCGCGCTCAGCTTTCTCTGTATGTATCTGGCAAAGAAAAGCGGCATGTTCAGCGTAACCGGCGTCAGCATCATTGGCGGCGTGATGCACAATGTGGGGCAGCTTCTGGTGGCCGTATGCGTCCTTGAGACAGTGAGCCTTCTGTATTACGGTCCCGTGCTTCTGGCGGCAGGACTCATTACGGGTCTGCTGATCGGGATCATTGCCCGGGAAGCGGGACGGCGTATTCCCGGGAAAATGTAAAACAGGCTGGGCAGAATTATGTTTCCTGATAAACAGGCAGTTTGTGTATGGGAGACTGTGTTGTTTTAGATTGAAACTGGATAACAGATTATGATATACTGGATGCATTGCAGGTGAGTTGTATCTGTTTTTGTGAGGCAGGAAAGGAAGGAGCATCCTATGGATGGAAGAAAAAAGGCACTTCCGGTCGGGATTGAATTTTTCCGGGACTTTAAATGGAAAGATTATTACTATGTGGATAAAACTGCGTTGATCGCTGAGTTCCTGAGGACGAAGGGGGCTGTGAATCTTTTCACAAGACCCCGGCGTTTTGGAAAAAGCCTGAATATGGATATGTTCCAGTCTTTTTTTGAGGTCGGGGCCGATGCGTCTTTGTTTGACGGGCTGGATATTTGCAGGGAGACAGAGCTGTGTGAGCGGCATATGGGAAAATACCCGGTTATCTCTCTCAGTCTGAAGGATGTGGAGGGCGGAGACTTTGAAACGGCGTATGACAGTTTGGGTATGCTGATCAGTGAAGAAGCGACCCGCTTTGCGTTCCTGAGAGAAAGCGATAAACTGCAGGAAGAAGATAAGAGGAAGCTGAGCCGGCTGATTGCCGGTGATTTTGAGAAACCGGCTTTTCTGTATGGAAGTCTGAGGCTGTTAAGCAGACTGCTCTGTGATCATTATGGCAGCCGGGCTGTAATTCTGATTGATGAATATGACGTGCCGATGGATAAGGCTTACAGGGACGGGTATTATACGGAGATGGTCAAATTGATGCGCTCGTTTCTCAGCCAGGCACTTAAAACGAATAAGAGCCTGGATTTTGCGGTGCTTACAGGCTGCCTGCGGATTGCGAGAGAGAGCATTTTTACAGGCTTGAACAATTTTAATGTGTTTTCAGTTTCTGATTCGGACTGCGCGGCATATTTTGGGTTTACGGATGGCGAAGTGAGGGAGATGCTTCGGTATTATGGCGTGGAGGAGCGTTTTCCGGACATGAAAGAATGGTATGACGGTTATCATTTCGGGGATGTGGATGTCTATTGTCCGTGGGACGTGATTGTTCAGTGCAGAAAGCTCAGAAGCTCAAAGGATGCCCCGATGGAATCCCACTGGGAGAACAGCAGCAGCAACTCCATTGTCAGGGATATCCTGAACGATGCCACGGAGGTTACGAAAGGGGAAATCGAGGCGCTGATTTCCGGCGAGGCAGTGGAGAAGGAGATTATCCCGGAGCTGACCTATACGGATCTTGACAGTGAGGATGCAGGTGTTCGTCAGACCTATCTGTGGAGCGTCCTTTATGCCACAGGGTATCTGACCGATACGAAGAAACCGGAGGGGCGGCTTCACAGGCTGGTGATTCCCAACAGGGAAGTCCGAAAAATCTATGAGGACAGGATTCGCTCATGGTTCCGTATGAAAGTAACAGGCGACACAAAACGGTGGGAATGTTTTTGCAGGGCGGTCAAAACCGGTGACGTGCAAACCGTACAGGAGCTGTTTGGTGCGTTCCTGTCAGAGTCCATCAGTATCCGGGACACGGCGGTGAAAAAAGAAAAAAAGGAAAACTTTTATCATGGCATGTTTCTGGGTCTTTTGCGGGCGGAGGGAAGCTGGATCGTAAAATCGAACGCGGAGACCGGTATGGGTTACTCCGATATCCTGCTCATGGTACCGCAGGAGAGAATCGGTTGTATTATTGAGGTGAAATATGCGGAGAACGGTGCTTTTGACTCAGCGCTTCGAGAGGCGATGGAGCAGATCGAAACCCATGAGTATACCGAGCTGTTAAGAAGGGAAGGTATGGAGACCATTCATAAATATGGTTTGGCGTGCTGCCGGAAAACCTGTCGCCTGGCGTATGAAAAAGAATAAACTGACCAAAATTCATTTTTTACCCCTGAGGTATTGCGCAATCGGCCTGTTTCCTATAAAATAGAAGAAAACATTCGATGAACAGGGGGATTCCTATGGATTTTCAGAAATTTCTGTCGGGCGGCGTATTTGACGCATACGAGTATTTTGGAGCGCATATGGGGAAGGACGGCGTGACCTTCCGGATCTATGCCCCGAATGCAGGGAAGGTGGAACTTCAGGGTGATTTCAACGGCTGGGTGCTGGAAGAGCTGAAGCCCGGAAAGGAGTCCGGCGTCTTTGAGTGCGTGATGCGGGGAGCGGAAGCGGGGATGTATTATAAATACTGCATTACGGACAGACAGGGGCGGAGCGTTATGCACTGCGACCCGTACGGGATGCTGATGGAGCTTCGGCCGGGCTTTGCGTCCCGGATCGTGGACCGGACTTACCGATTCCAGGACCAGGCGTGGATGAAGAAGCGGGACAAGAACTACAACCGGCCCATGAACATCTATGAGCTGCATGCGGGTTCCTGGAGAAAAAAAGAAGACAATACTTGGTATAATTACGAGGAGCTGGCGGAGGCGCTGATTCCCTATCTGAAACGGATGGGCTTTAACTACATTGAGTTTCTGCCCCTTTCGGAGCATCCGGCGGACTGCTCCTGGGGATATCAGAATACGGGCTTTTTCGCGCCGACTTCCCGCTATGGAAGCCCCCGGCAGCTGAAGAAGCTGGTGGATACCTGCCACCAGAACGGGATCGGCGTCATCACAGATTTTGTGCCGGTGCATTTCGCTACGGATGACTATGGCCTTCTGAACTTTGACGGGACGCCGCTCTATGAATTTCCGCACCCGGATACGGCGTACAGCGAGTGGGGAACCATGAATTTCATGCACAGCCGGGGAGAGGTCCGGAGTTTCCTGCAGTCGGCGGCGGATTACTGGCTGACGGAATTCCATTTTGACGGGATCCGTATGGACGCCATCAGCCGCGCCATCTACTGGAACGGCGATCCGGCCAGAGGAGTCAATGAAAAAGCAGTGGAATTTCTAAGAAACATGAATGCCGGGCTTCACAAAAGGCATCCGTCGGTCATGCTGATCGCGGAGGATTCCACGGATTTCCCGAAGGTGACCGCGCCGACGGAATACGACGGGCTGGGATTTGATTACAAGTGGGATATGGGTTTCATGAATGATACGCTGCGCTTTTTCCAGACGGCTCCGGTGTACCGGCCCTATGATTACCACAATCTGAGCTTTTCCATGATGTATTTTTACAGCGATCTGTTTCTGCTGCCGTTTTCCCACGACGAGGTGGTTCACGGAAAGGCGACGATCATCCAGAAAATGTGGGGGGATTACGAATTCAAATTCCCGCAGGTGAAAGTGTTTTACACCTATCTCTATACCCATCCGGGCAAGAAACTGAATTTTATGGGCAATGAATTCGGACAGTTCCGGGAGTGGGATGAGAACCGCCAGCAGGACTGGGAGCTTTTGTCCTATCCGCTGCACGACGCGTTCCATCATTTCTATGAAAAACTGTCCAACCTGTATCTGTCGGAGCCTGCGCTGCACGACGGGGAATACAATTCCGAGTGCTTCGAATGGCTGGAGGTGGATGCGGCGGATTTTGTGACTTACGCTTATGAAAGACGGGCTTCCGGCGAGACGATCCTGATGGTGATGAACCTGTCGGACCAGTTCTGGAAGGATTTTCAGGTGGGGATTCCCTTCCTGTATGAGATGAAGGAGCTGATTCACACTGACTGGGAGATGTACGGGGGAAATACGAAGCCGGAGGATGAGACCTGGCGGGTGGAGGACGAGCCTCACAAAGAAAGGCCGCATACCCTGTATGTGGATCTGCCGCCCTTCTGTGCGAGAATCTTTAAAGTGAAGAGTGTGAAAAAAGCTAAGAAGAAGACGAAAGCGGAAGCAGAACTTTAAAAGTACTGCCCAGATCCGGGACGCTTTCTACCTGGATGGAACCGCCGTAAAGGGTAACGATTTTGTGGACCAGAGCAAGTCCCAGGCCGTTGCCCTTGTTTTTGTGCGAAGTATCGCCCTGATAGAATTTATCAAAAATGTGCTGCTGGATCTCCGGGGTCATGCCGGGGCCGGAGTCGCGGAATACGATGACAAACCAGGGATCTTCCGTATAGGCCGTGATGTGGATTTCGCCGCCGCAGGGAGTGAATTTGACCGCGTTGTCCAGCAGATTGTTCCAGATATGGGCGGTCAGCTCCATATTTCCGTTCCAGGTGATCCGCTCCAGCTCCGGAAAGATGCTGATGTTTTTGGCCGCCCACAGAGGTTCCATACGAAGGATGCACTGCCGGATCTGCTCGTCTGCCCGGAAGGATTCCTTTTCGCTGATAATCGCCTGATTTTCCAGACGGGACAGACTCAGGATATTGCCGGTCATCCGGGTGAGCGCCTTGGTGCTCTGGATGATGATGTTGATGTATTCATTCCGCTCCTCGTCGCTCAGCATGTCGTCCTGCAAAAGCGTCGCATAGCCGCTGATGGCAGCCAGCGGCGTCTTGAACTCATGGGAGACGTTGGAGATGAAATCGGAATGCAGCGTCTGGGTGCTGTTCAGCTCCTGGACCATCTGGTTGAAGCTGCTCCACAGATCGTACATTTCGCTTTTCGGGCCGTGGGGGGGAGGGTTCAGTTTTACCGTGTAATCTCCTTTGGCGACTTTGTGCATGGCTTTGGACAGCTCCGTGATGGGATTGAGCACATGGTGCAGGGCAAACATGCTGATCAGCGAGCCGAACACCAGACTGATCAGAGCCAGAAGACTGACGATGTGCAGGCTGGTCATGGGCATGGACAGCAGTCTCCATACATTAAAGCGGTTCAGCAGATGGATCATAAAGCCGATGGATGCCATGGTAATGACCATGGTCCAGAAATAGGCGGTGACGATCCGGAACCAGATGGAATAAAAATGGCCCTTCATCGTTCGATCATTCCTTTATAGCCAAGCCCGCGGACGGTCTGAATCTGAAAATACGGAATCTCCCGGAACCGGTCCCGGAGCCGGTTGATATGGACGTCCACGGTACGTATATCCGTCTCCGAATCATAACCCCACAGTTCGTCCATGATCTGCTGGCGGGTAAAGGTGTGATTGGGAAAGGACAACAGCTTGTACAGAAGCTGGAACTCTTTCTGGGGGAGCACCTGGGAGCTGCCGTCGATGGTTACTGCCAGATTGATGTAGTCGAGACAGACATGGTCGAATTCCAGTTTTTTTTCAAAGATGATCCTGGAGCGGCGGAGAAGGGCTTCCACACGGAGCAGAAGCTCGTTGACGTCGATGGGTTTTACCATGTAGTCGTCGATGCCCAGCTTAAAGCCCTTCAGCTTGTCCGGAAAGGTGTCCTTTGCAGTGACCACCAGGATCGGAAGCTGGTAGCCGTTTTCCCGAAGCTCCCTGGTCAGATCGTAGCCGTCCATGCGCGGCATCATAATATCCGTGATGATCAGGTCGATATAAGTATTGTCCAATATGGCAAGGGCCTCTTCTCCGTCAAATGCGGCTGCTGTCTCATAGCCGTTCTTCGCCAGTACCCTGCAGATCAGTTTATTCAGCGCCTGGTCGTCCTCTACTACTAAAATATGAAACATATCATGTACCTCGATTGTGAATTTTGATTTATTTTCTGTCTGCTATCATATAGAATGATTGTGAACGGATTGTGAAGTCATGCGCCGAAAATGAAATTTTTGCGTGAGAAAGAGTATAGGGAAAATGTCATTATGGAAGGAGGGAGATTTTTTACGAAATTTTAACAGAGAATTCAGGAAAAATATGACGGGAAATTTACATTCTGTTTAAATTTATCGCATAATCTGAACAGGATTGAGAATGAGAATGAGGAGGAAGAACGAAGTATGAACAGTAAAAAAGTTACAGCTCTGGGTCTTGCCCTGGTGCTCGGCATGTCTGCGGCGGCATGCGGAAGTACAAAAGAAGAGGCGGAAGAGCCGGAAAGCGTAGCTGTTGAAGTACAGACACCAAGGGTCGGAAGCCTTACTCTGGACAGCGCATATATTGGGACCGTCATGCCTCAGGAACAGGTCTATGTGATCCCGAAGACATCGGGAACCGTGACGGAGACATTTTTTGAAGTGGGCGATCAGGTGCAGGCAGGAGACGTCCTGTTCAAGATAGATGATGAGGCAGCGCAGCTTCAGATGGCAAATGCCAGAGCTGCCTATGAGACGGCTCAGGCGGGCGTCACGGCTCAGAACGGAGGCGCCAGAGACCTGCAGAATTATCAGACCGAAGAACAGATCCGTCAGCTCAGAGAGAGCCTGTATGATACGGACGACCAGATTGATGAGATGCAGGATAAGTTGGGAGATTTGAGAGATCAGGGAGGCGAATTGTCAAAACAAAGAGAGATGGCTCAAATGCAGCTTGAAATAGCCGAAAATGACTACTATTCTGCTAAAGACGGTTTGGAAAAAGATATTGCTCAAAAAATGGCTGAAATAAAACAGGCTGAAGAAAATCAGATTGGAGAAGATGCTATTAGCAAACTCAAAAAAGAATTAACAGATCTGGAAAATAATCTTGGTATGAAAATATCAACATTAAATGCGGCAAGACAAGGAGTTAGTAGTATAGATGCATTGTTATCTGGGATTGACGCTACCAAAACCCAGATCAAATCCGGAATTGATCAGGCTGAGAATGGCCAGGACACCATCCGTGACAACCTCGCCATGGCGGAGCAGGCGTATGCGATTACGCAGGGTGAGATCTATCCCCAGTCGGATGCGGTCAGCGCGGCGCAGCTGCAGCAGGCGGCGGTGGGGATTGACTCGGCGCAGATGCAGCTGGATTTCTGCACGGTGACGGCTCCCATCAGCGGGATCGTAGAGTCGGTCAGCGTGGAGAAGAACGGCATGGCGGCAGCGGGCAATCCGGCGTACATAATTTCCAATAAAGAATCCATGACCGTTACCTTTTTTGTGGCGGAAAAAGCGAAAAACGTGCTGAACGTGGGAGACCAGATTACGGTGGAACGCAATGAGTCGGTGTATGAAGGAACGATCACGGAGATCGGAACCATGGCCAATGCGCAGACGAAGCTTTTCCAGGTAAAGGCTTCCATTGCCGGAGCCGGGGTCGGAGAGCAGGCGCTTCCCAACGGAGTGTCGGTCAAGGTGTACGCGACAACGCAGAAGGAAGACAGTAAGCTGATTATCCCTTACGATTCGGTTTATTTTTCCGCGGGGGACGCCTATGTCTACTGTGTGGAAAACGGGCAGGTTATAAGAAAAGAAGTGACAACAGGCCTTATGAGCGATACGGAGGTGGTCATTGAGGAAGGACTTACGGAGGACAGCCAGGTTGTGAGCAACTGGTCTTCCAAACTGCGGAACGGTATCGACGCGGAAGTGGTGTCTATCAATGGAGAAGCGGTTGTGACTTCCGCACCGGAAGATACAGAGACAGAAGACGGCGGAGTACCGGAAGGCCAGGATGCGGCAGTCGGTGGAGAAGCAGCAGCCGATGAAGAAACAACGGATGCTGAAGAAACAACGGATACTGAAGAAGCGGCAGACGGTGAAGAAGAAGCGGACAGCAAAGAAGTGACGGAGGAGGAACAGTAATATGGGTTTAACGAGACTTTCGTTAAAGAGGCCGGTTTCCACACTCCTGCTGGTACTGGCGCTGGTGGTATTCGGCTTTTCTTCGCTCCTGTCGCTGCGTCTGGAATTGATGCCGGATATGGATATGCCGATCATGATGGTCATGACCGTGTATCCGGGGGCGGACCCGGAGTCGGTGGAGGCTCTGGTCAGCGGAGAGATCGAAGGCCAGGTGGCAAGCTTGAGCGGCGTGGATTCGGTCATGTCGTATTCGCAGGAAAACGTATCCATGGTTCTTCTGCAGTACGATTACAGCGTGGATACCAACGATGCCTACCTGGACCTGCGGGCTGCGCTGGATATTACGGCGGCGTCCCTGCCGGAAGAGTGTCAGGAACCCATGGTCATCCAGATGGATATCAACGCCATGCCCAGTATCATGTATTCGGTCAGCACGACGGATGGAAGCGATGCGTTTTCCATCGTAAATGATACGATCGTTCCGGAGCTGGAGGCGATCAGTACCGTTGCGGATGTGGAAGTATCCGGAGGACGGGAACACTATATCCGGGTACTTCTGGATGAAGAGGCGCTGAATCAGTACGGGCTCAGCATGAGCCAGGTGGCGCAGTTTATCTCGACGACGGATTTTACGATTCCGCTGGGATCGCTGGAGCAGGGAAGCCAGTCCATCAGCGCCATCAGTACGGCGGAAAACCAGACGGTGCAGGAACTTCAGCGCATTCCCATGTTTACTTCTGCGGGGAGCATGATTCAGCTTTCCGATGTGGCGGAGGTGAGCTGGTCCCAGAAAGATCCGGACAGCATCAGCCGGTTTAACGGAGAAGAGACGATCAGCATTTCCGTGACCAAAAATCAGACCGCCAGCACCATCGGCATGGTAAATGACGTAAAGAAGGTCATGAACCGGATGATGGAGCAGAACAGCAATCTGATGATGGACATTTCCATGGATATGTCGGAGCAGATTCTGGAGGCCGTGGGATCGGTGGCCAGCACGCTGCTTATGGGCGTAATCCTGTCCATGATTATCCTGTTCCTGTTTTTCGGGGACTGGAAGGCCAGCCTGATCGTGGGCAGTTCCATGCCCATCTCCCTGCTGGTAACGGTGATTGTCATGGCGGTGGCGGGCTTTTCCCTGAATATGATCACGCTGGGCGCGCTGGTGATCGCCATCGGTATGATGGTGGACAGTTCCATCGTGGTGCTGGAGAGCTGTTTCCGTTCCAAGGACCGGATGCCTGACTTTAAAGAAGCGTCCCTGCAGGGCGCCAGGGGCGTGGTCGGTTCGATCATCGCCTCCACGATTACTACGGTAGTCGTGTATCTTCCCCTTTGCCTTCAGGAAGGCTTAAGCGGACAGATCTTCGGACAGCTGGGCTATACGATCATCTTTGCCATGCTGGCATCGCTGATTTCCGCCATGACGCTGGTTCCCCTGTTCTTCAGCCTGTTTCGGCCGAAGGAGAAGAAGGAGCTGAAGATCAATCACGTTCTGGATGGCATGAGAAACGGATACGATGTCTTTGAGCGGAAGCTTTTGAATAAAAAGAAGACCAGCGTGCTTCTGGCAGTGGCACTTCTGGTGCTTTCCTTTGTCCTGGCGGGCTTTATGGACACAGAACTGATGCCGAGTATGGATGAGGGCATGGTCAGCATCAACGCCACGTTCCGTTCCGGTACAAAAGTATCGGAAGTGGACGAGCGGATGCAGAGGCTGGAGGATATGGTCACGTCCCATGAGGATGTGGAAAATTATACGCTGACGGTACAGAAGGGGTCCGCGTCCATCACGGTCAATCTGAAGGATGACCGGAAGATGTCCAGCCAGGAGGTGGCGGACCAGTGGATTGCGGAGACCAGCGATATCGTCGATGCCCAGCTGGAGATCCAGGTGAGCAGCCAGATGTCCGCCATGATGACTACGGGCGCGGCGGCCTCCATTACACTGGAATCCACGGATCTGGATGACATCAAGGAAGCGGTCAGCCTTCTGCAGGAATCTGTCTGGCACATACCGGGCGTGCTGAACGTATCCAACAGCGCGGGGGAGACGGCGACGCAGATCCGTGTGGTGGTGGATCCTCTGGATGCCATGAGCCACGGCATGACGCCGGTTCAGGTAGCGGGCGCTCTGTACAGCATGATCAGCGGAACGGAGGCCATGACGGTCACGTCCGACGGGGAGGAATACAGCGTGTATCTGGAATTCCCGGAAGGGACCTACGACGATGCCAGCAGGCTTCTGGGAGCGTCCATATCGGGCGTGCCGCTTTCGGAGATGGCGTCTCTGCAGTATACGGACTCCCAGCAGACGATTATGAAGACGGACGGAAAATATACGCTGACCATCAACGCCACCTGCCTGTCCGACGACCAGAAGGGCATACAGGAGCAGATGGAGGACCTTGCGGAGAATACAAGGCTGCCCGGTACCGTACAGCTGGCGCAGAATTCCATGGATGAAATGATGGTCGAATCCTTTACGGCGCTTGGCAAAGCGATTGCAGCCGCCCTGTTCCTGGTATTCCTGGTCATGGCCATGCAGTTCGAGTCGCCGAAGTATTCTCTGATGGTGATGCTCAGCATCCCCTTCAGCCTGATCGGTTCCTTTGGCCTTTTGTTCCTCACGGGAGAGGCCGTCAGCATGACCTCCCTGATGGGTATCCTGATGCTGGTGGGTATTGTGGTAAACAACGGCATCCTCTATGTGGACGGAGTGAACGAACTGCGTATGCGCATGCCTGTGGAAGACGCCCTGATACGAAGTGGGCAGACAAGGCTCCGGCCCATTCTGATGACGACGCTGACGACGGTCATCTCCATGATTCCCATGGCCATGGGCCTTGGAAGCGGTACGGAGATGATGTCCGGTATGGCCATCATCATCATCGGCGGCCTGGTGGCATCGACCCTCCTGATTCTGGTGCTGATGCCGGTATTCTACCTTCTCGTATACGGAAGAAGCAAGAAAGAGCGCAGGGAACGCCGGCAAAAACTGTATTTCTGGAAAAAGGAGAAAAAAGAGGAAGAAGAATTTAAATTATAGGCGGACGATACACCTGAAAGGGGGGCAAAATGCTCCCCTTTTATATTATATTTTGAGACATGTCGAATTAAGCCGAATTTTTCCGAATTCGTTCGACAGGTTTTTCTTGTAAAGAATTACTGATTTCCCTATAATTTTTTCCATGGATGTTGGAAACTGTTGTATGAACCTGTAGAAAGGGGACAGAAATTATGGGAAAAGAGGAGGATACTGCATGAGCAAATGGAGCGTCGCAATTGCAGATGATAACGAAAGAATGGTGGAAATTCTGGATGGGATACTGCGTCAGGATGAAGAACTTCAGATCGTAGGTGTTGCCAGAAACGGTGAGGAAGCATGCCGGGTGATTAAGGAAAAAGAACCTGATATTGTGCTTCTGGATATCATCATGCCGAAACTGGACGGGCTTACTGTGATGGAGAAAATAGGACAGGACGTTCATATTCAGAAGAAGCCGGTCTTTGTTGTAATTTCTGCAATCGGGCAGGAGAGAATTACAGAAGATGCATTTCTGCTGGGCGCCAGTTACTACATTATGAAACCATTTGACCATGATATGCTTCTGAACCGGATTCAGAGCCTGAAAGCTGACAGACAGCATAAAAGGACAGGAATCAGAAAGGTTGCGCCGTATGAAACAAAGATGGCTTATATTGAACGGAATCTGGAGACAGATGTGACAAATATGATCCATGAAATCGGTGTGCCTGCACACATTAAGGGGTATCAGTATTTAAGAGACGCGATTATGATGGCAGTAGAGGACATGAACATGCTGAACTCTATAACGAAGATCCTGTATCCAACGATTGCAAAGAATCACCAGACAACTCCCAGCAGAGTAGAAAGGGCGATTCGTCATGCGATTGAGGTGGCATGGAGCAGAGGAAAAATGGATACAATCGACGAGCTGTTTGGATATACGGTCAGTGTAGGGAAGGGGAAACCGACAAATTCGGAGTTTATTGCATTGATTGCGGATAAAATTCGCCTGGATTATAAAAAGCATGCATAATCTGTGAAAAAATCTTTAAAAACCTCTTCGATTGCGGTATAATATACAGGACAACTATATTTTGTGCTGGAGGGGAAGAATGAGGAAGAAGATTTTATTTATTGCGTCTGAGTGTGTGCCTTTTGTCAAAACGGGCGGGCTTGCAGATGTTGTGGGGTCTTTGCCCGGATATTTTGATGGGGAGAAATATGAAGTACGTGTGATTGTGCCGAATTACATATGTATCAGTTCAGAGTGGAAGGAAAAGATGAACTTTGTTACAAGCTTTTACATGGATATGGCATGGAGAAGCCAGTATGTTGGCATACTGGAGATGGAATACAATGGGATCCGGTATTACTTCATAGATAATGAATATTATTTTGCCGGAGATAAACCATATGGATATATACATGAGGATGTTGAAAAATTTGCATTTTTTTCAAAAGCTGCGCTGTCGATTCTTCCGGTGGTGAATTATAAACCTGATATTGTGCACTGTCATGACTGGCAGACCGGTCTGGTTCCGGTGTATTTAAAGGACAGTTTTCGTAAAGGCGGGTTTTACGCCAATATGAAATCAATCATGACCATTCATAATCTGAAATTTCAGGGATGCTGGAACATTCCGGCAATACAGGATGCTACGGGGCTCGACATGTCGTATTTTACATCAGATAAACTGGAGGCTTTTGGGGATGCCAATTATCTGAAAGGAGGAATCGTATACGCAGATTATGTAACAACTGTAAGCCGTACTTATGCAGAGGAGATCAAATCTCCGTTTTATGGGGAGCATCTGGACGGGCTGATGCGTGCCCGTGAGGGCAGTCTGTGCGGAATCGTGAACGGCCTGGATTATCAGGAGTGGAATCCGGAAACAGATTCCATGATTTTCAAAAATTTTACAGTGGACACGTTCCGGAAAGACAAGGTGAAAAACAAAACTGCGTTGCAAAAAGAGCTCGGACTTGAGGTGGACAGGAAGAAGATGCTGATAGGCATTGTGTCCCGTCTGACGGATCAGAAAGGATTTGATCTGATAGACTGCGTAATGGACGAACTGTGCCAGGATGAGGTGCAGATTGTCGTGCTTGGAACAGGAGAAGACCGCTATGAAAATATGTTCCGTCATTATGCATGGAAATATAATGGAAAAGTGGCGGCGTGTATTTGCTATTCCAATGAGCTTTCTCATAAAATCTATGCAGCATGTGATGCATTTTTAATGCCGTCACAGTTTGAACCATGCGGCTTAAGTCAGCTTATGAGCCTTCGGTATGGTGCGCTTCCCATTGTTCGTGAGACCGGCGGCCTGAAAGATACCGTAGAACCATATAATGAATATGAAGAATCGGGAACAGGTTTCAGTTTTACAAATTACAATGCACATGAGATGCTGTCTGCAGTCCGGTATGCGCAGGCAGTGTATTATGACAGGAAACGTTCCTGGAACCAAATGATAGAACGTGCCATGAAGGTGGATTTTTCCTGGAAAAATTCCGCCGGACAGTACGAGGAAGTATACAGGAAACTGTCGCCGTTTGAAGGTGAATGAATTTACTGCAAATGAATGCGGTTCCTGATTCATTTCGGCTGGCTGAAGCTGCTGATTTTGGTCCGGCTGTAATGATTTGGGAGAATAATTCCTTCTTGTTTTCACATACTACATTTGCAAGTATGGAAAACAAGGAGGAATTTTTTATGTCAGAATTATCAGAACTTGATGTTCAGAATCTTCGTCACCTGATCGGCGGAAGCGAGACCTGCCAGGCAAAATTAAGCGCATATGCAGAACAGGCCACAGACCAGCAGGTGAAGCAGTATTTTCAGCAGGCGGCGCAGTCTGCAAAAGAGAACAAGCAGCAGTTAATGGGATTTCTGAAATAGGAGGAATGAAAAAGATGGATGAGAAGACAATGGTCAGCGATGCGCTGGTAGGCATCAACGGAGAACTGAAGATGTACGCAGAGTATATTACGCAGAGTGAGAATCCGCAGTTAAAACAGACGCTGAAACAGATGCGGAACAAGGCCGAAACCGCACAGGAGCAGCTCTATCAGATCGCAAGAGAAAAATCTTATTACGTGCCTGCTTCAAAAGCTACCAGGGAAGAGGTGGAGCATGTGAAATCTCTGTTTAAGCCGGAGTCAATGCTGTAGGGCTGTAATTACAGAGGGACAGGCAGGTGCTGTTGCAAAACGTGTTTTGCAACAGCACCGTTATTTTTACAGGCGATATCACGGATGACATCTGAAAAATTCCTGTATTCTGTCCATGCGCGATGTCATGCTGCCCATCAGCATGTCCAGTACCGTCAGCGCAGCCATACATTCAACGACCACCACTGCCCGCGGTACGATGATGGGATCGTGACGTCCCCGGATGGAGACGGAGATGTTTTCGCCGGATTTATTAACGGTTTCCTGCTCTTTGCTGATGGAAGGGGTCGGCTTGAACGCGGCCCGGAAGATGATATCGCTTCCGTCGCTGATGCCTCCCAGAATGCCGCCGGCATGATTGTTTTTTTTCCCGATGCTGCCGTCTTCCTGTCTGTAAAATGCGTCGTTGTTTCTGCTGCCGCATGTTTTGGCAGCATCAAAGCCGTCTCCGATCTCAAAGCCTTTGACTGCTCCGATGGAGCAGACGGCTTTTGCCAGGCAGGCATTTAATTTGTTGAAACAGGGTTCGCCTACGCCGGCCGGCAGGCCATGGATCACGCATTCAACAATGCCGCCGCACGAATCCTGCTGTTCCCTGCAGGCATCCAGATGAGCTTCTGCCAGCGAAGCGGCAGCGGCATCCGGCATATTGACAGCATTCTGTTCCATCTGCGACAGGTCAAACCGCTTATAGTCAATAGCCACAGGGCCGATGGCTTTTGTATATGCAGTGACGGAAATACCCAGTTCTGACAGGATTTTTGCCGCCACAGCCCCTGCCGCTACGCGGCCGATGGTTTCTCTGCCGGAGGAACGTCCGCCGCCGGTGTAATCCCGAAAGCCGTATTTACAGTCATAGGTGTAATCCGCGTGTCCGGGACGGTAATAAGAAGCGATCTCGCTGTAATCCTTCGAGCGTTGGGACGTATTGCGCACCATCAGGGAGATGGGGGTTCCGGTCGTCTTTCCTTCAAAGACGCCGGACCAGATCTCCACCAGGTCGTCCTCCTTCCGCGGGGTAGTAAAACGGGACTGTCCGGGTTTTCTGCGGTTCAGATAGATCTGGATGTCGTTTTCTTCCAGAGGCAGTCCCGCAGGACAGCCGTCGATGACGACGCCGATGCCTCTGCCGTGGGATTCCCCCCAGGTGGTGACGGACAAAAGTGTTCCGAATGTTGAGCCTGCCATAATGATTCTCCTGTTCTGTAAAGCGATTGCATGTTGACTAACCATCAGTATATATAATATACTCTCATTTGTAAACGAATTTATCAACGGTTCCTGATGTGAACAACAACGATGTTATGGTTCGCGGGTGGGTGGATTCTGCGCCCCGGGCCTCTGTGCTCTGCGCTCGTATGGAGTGTATCGGTCAGCGGAACCGTTTTGTCCGTCTCATTCGGACAGTTCTGTTCGCCTGAGACGGACAAAACGGTTCCGCTGACCGCTCCAGTCCACACAGCGCTGCAGAGTACAGAGGTCCGGGGCGCAGAACCCACCCACCCGTGGTGAACAGTAACGCAACGATGAGGTAACGTATGTATAAACTGATTAAAAAAGACGGAAATGCGAAGCGCGGAGAATTTCATACGGTTCACGGCGTCATACAGACGCCGGTATTCATGAATGTGGGGACCGCGGCGGCCATCAAAGGCGCGGTATCCACGGAAGACCTGGAGGGAATCGGAACCCAGGTGGAACTGTCCAATACCTATCACCTGCATGTGCGGCCGGGAGACCAGGTGGTGAAGCGGATGGGGGGACTGCATAAGTTCATGTCCTGGGACCGTCCGATCCTGACGGATTCCGGCGGGTTTCAGGTCTTTTCCCTGTCGGACCTTCGGAAGATTAAAGAAGAAGGGGTGTATTTTCACTCGCATGTGGACGGGAGGAAGATCTTCATGGGCCCGGAGGAGAGTATGCAGATCCAGTCCAATCTGGCTTCCACGATCGCCATGGCGTTTGACGAGTGCGCGCCCAGTAAGGCGGACAGAAGCTATGTGCAGGCTTCCGTGGAGCGAACCACCCGATGGCTTTTCAGATGCTGGGCGGAAATGAACCGGCTGAACAGCCTGGAGGGTACGATCAATCGGAATCAGCTTCTGTTCGGCATCAACCAGGGGGCGGTCTATGAGGATATCCGGGTGGAGCATGCAAAAGAGATTGCTCAGATGGATCTGGACGGATATGCCATCGGCGGACTGGCAGTGGGGGAGACCCATGAAGAGATGTACCGGATCATCGAAGCGGTGGTTCCGCATCTTCCCGTGGAAAAGCCCACATATCTTATGGGGGTTGGAACCCCGGCAAATATTCTGGAAGCTGTGGAACGGGGGGTTGATTTTTTTGACTGCGTGTATCCCAGCAGAAACGGCAGGCACGGGCACGTATACACGAATCAGGGAAAGCTGAACCTGTTCAATGCAAAATATGAGTTGGATGACCGTCCCATTGAGGAAAGCTGCGGCTGTCCCGCCTGCAGACGCTACAGCAGGGCCTATATTCGTCACCTTCTGAAGGCAAAGGAGATGCTTGGAATGCGTCTGTGCGTGCTTCACAACCTGTATTTTTACAATCATATGATGGAAGAGATCCGGGATGCCATTGAGGCCGGAAGATACGGAGAATATAAGAGAAAAAAGCTGGAAGGAATGGGACAGTAACCTGTAATGCGGCAGGATTTCGACTGGTATAAAAAAGTGCTTGCCCTGAACGGAAAATTTGTGTACAATAGACATTAAGTTATTTTTCAGGAGGAAGAGATATGTTATTGACAAGCGCAGGCATGGGCGGCAGCATGATATTGATAGTGCTCGTATGGGGCGTATTTCTGTATTTCTTTATGATGCGGCCGCAGAAAAAAGAACAGAAGAGAGTCGCTGCCATGCTTGCTTCCCTTGAGGTGGGCGATGTGGTAGTCACGACCAGCGGTTTTTACGGAGTTCTGATTGACATTACTGACGAGGACGTGATCGTAGAGTTCGGGAGCAACCGCAACTGCCGTATTCCCATGAAGAAATCAGCCATCCAGGAAGTGGAAAAACAGAACTAGGCAAGGGTGCAAGCGGGGCGGAAGGGTACTTCCGCCTTTTTCTGTGAAAAATTATGACACCGGATTTCTGACAGAGAAAGTTTCATGATAGATGGAGGAGGAAGAAGGAATGAACTTCAGGATAGGAGTCATCTCCGGCGACGGGATCGGTCCGGAGATCGTAAGAGAGGCGAGAAAGGTACTGGACCAGGTGGCGTCAAAATACGGACATGCGTTTGAGTATGCAGAACTTTTGCTGGGCGGCGCGTCCATTGATGTGCACGGGGTTCCGCTGACAGAGGAGACGGTCCGTCAGGCGAAAACCTGTGACGCGGTGCTGATGGGTTCCATCGGCGGGGATGCGAAGACGTCGCCCTGGTATCGGCTGGAGCCGTCCAAAAGGCCGGAGGCGGGGCTTCTGGGCATCCGTAAGGCGCTGAACCTGTTTGCCAATTTAAGGCCGGCGTATCTGTACGAGGAGCTTCGGGCCGCGTGTCCGCTCCGGGAGGACATCAGCGCGGCGGGATTTGACATGCTGATTATGCGGGAACTCACCGGCGGCCTGTATTTCGGCGCCCGGAAGACGGAAGAGGTGGACGGCGTGCTGACGGCGGTGGACACGCTCTCCTACAACGAATATGAGATCCGCCGGATCGCAAAGCGGGCGTTTGACATCGCCATGAAGAGAAGAAAAAAGGTATGCAGCGTTGACAAGGCAAATGTGCTGGATTCCTCCAGGCTCTGGAGGAAGGTCGTGGAGGAAGTGGCGAAGGAGTATCCGGAGGTGGAGCTTTCCCATATGTACGTGGACAACTGCGCCATGCAGCTGGTCATGAACCCGGCACAGTTCGATGTGATTCTGACCGAAAATATGTTTGGAGACATTCTGTCGGACGAGGCGTCCATGGTGACCGGTTCCATCGGCATGCTCTCCAGCGCCAGCCTGAATGATACAAAATTCGGCCTTTATGAGCCGAGCCACGGTTCGGCGCCGGATATCGCCGGACAGGACCGGGCCAACCCCATTGCGACGATTCTCTCGGCGGCGATGATGCTGCGCTATTCCTTCGATCTGGACGAGGAGGCGGACCGGGTGGAAGCAGCTGTCAGAACGGTGCTGAAGGAAGGTTACCGGACCGGCGACATCCTGTCGGAAGGATGTACCTGTGTGGGTACGGCCCGGATGGGAGACCTGATAGCAGAAAGGATCTGAGGATCAGGAATGGACAAAAAACGACGTCCATACACGCAGACACATAAAATAATACAATCAGGAGGAAACAAGATGCGAAGTGATGCAGTTACAAAGGGGATGCAGCAGGCGCCCCACCGGTCCCTGTTCAATGCGCTGGGACTGACAGAGGAGGAGATGAACCGCCCGCTGGTGGGAATCGTCAGTTCCTATAATGAGATCGTGCCGGGACATATGAATCTGGATAAGATCGTGGAAGCGGTCAAGCTTGGGGTGTCCATGGCAGGAGGTACGCCCATTGTATTTCCGGCGATTGCCGTATGCGACGGGATTGCCATGGGACATGTGGGCATGAAATATTCTCTGGTGACCAGGGACCTGATCGCGGATTCTACGGAGGCCATGGCCATGGCGCATCAGTTTGACGCGCTGGTTATGGTGCCCAACTGCGACAAGAATGTGCCGGGGCTTCTGATGGCGGCGGCAAGAGTGAATGTGCCCACGGTATTTGTCAGCGGCGGCCCCATGCTGGCAGGCCATGTGAAAGGAAAGAAGAGAAGCCTTTCCAGCATGTTTGAGGCAGTGGGTTCCTATGCGGCGGGGACCATGACGGAAGAAGACGTGAAAGAATTTGAGAATAAAGTGTGCCCCACCTGCGGTTCCTGCTCCGGTATGTATACGGCGAACAGCATGAACTGCCTGACCGAGGCGCTGGGTATGGGGCTTCCGGGCAACGGTACGATTCCGGCCGTCTATTCCGAGCGGATCAAGCTTGCCAAAAAGGCGGGCATGCAGGTGATGGAAATGCTGAAGAAGAATATCCGCCCCAGGGATATCATGACGGAGCAGGCGTTTATGAACGCCCTGACCGTGGATATGGCGCTGGGCTGTTCCACCAACAGCATGCTGCATCTGCCGGCCATCGCCCATGAGGCGGGCGTGGAGCTGAACGTGGATATCGCCAATGAGGTCAGCGCAAGGACGCCCAACCTCTGCCATCTTGCACCTGCGGGGCCGACTTACATGGAGGATCTGAATGAGGCGGGCGGCGTTTATGCGGTCATGAACGAACTGTCCAAAAAGAATCTGCTGAATCTGGACGGCATGACGGTGACCGGCAGGACCGTAGGGGAAAATATCGCTCCCTGCCGGAACCTGAATCCGGAAGTGATCCGTCCGGTGGAAAATCCGTACAGCGAGACCGGCGGGATCGCGATTCTGAAAGGAAATCTGGCTCCGGACAGCGGCGTGGTGAAGCGTTCTGCCGTAGCGCCGGAAATGCTGGTGCATGAGGGCCCCGCCCGTGTCTTTGACTGTGAGGAAGACGCCATCGAGGCCATCAAGAGCGGCAGGATCGTGGCGGGAGACGTGGTGGTCATCCGCTATGAGGGACCCAAAGGCGGTCCGGGCATGAGAGAGATGCTGAATCCGACCTCTGCCATTGCGGGCATGGGGCTTGGTTCTTCCGTAGCGCTGATTACGGACGGACGTTTCAGCGGCGCCAGCCGAGGCGCATCCATCGGGCATGTGTCGCCGGAGGCGGCCGTGGGCGGGCCGATCGCTCTGGTGGAAGAGGGAGACATCATCCGGATCAACATTCCGGAGAACCGGCTGGATGTGGATGTTTCCGGGGAAGAGATGGAACAGAGGCGTGCGAAATGGCAGCCGCGGGAGCCGAAGGTGACGACCGGCTATCTGGCCCGTTATGCATCCATGGTGACTTCCGGCAACAGAGGGGCCATTCTGGAGATCTCAAGATAAATGATTCAGGAAGAACAGATCAGTACGAGGGGAGAGAATAAGATGGTTTTATCAGGTGCAGAGATCGTCATCGCCTGTCTGAAGGAACAGGGTGTGGATACCGTGTTCGGTTATCCGGGCGGAGCGATCCTTAATATCTATGACGCGTTATACGGGCATAAAGAGATCCGCCATATACTGACTTCCCATGAGCAGGGGGCTTCTCATGCGGCGGACGGTTATGCAAGGGCTACCGGCAGGACAGGGGTCTGCTTTGCCACCTCAGGCCCGGGAGCCACCAATCTGGTCACGGGGATCGCGACGGCCTATATGGATTCCATTCCGGTAGTCGCGATCACCTGCAATGTGGGGACGCCGCTTCTTGGAAAAGACAGTTTTCAGGAGATCGACATTACCGGCATCACCATGCCGGTGACAAAATACAGCTTTATTGTAAAAGACGTCAAGGATCTGGCGGGAGCCATCCGGCGTGCGTTCCGGATCGCGAAATCGGGACGCCCGGGCCCGGTGCTGGTGGATATTACCAAGGATGTGACGGCGAATAAGACAGAATATGTGGAGGAGGTCCCGGAGGAAGTGCGTCCGGACAATTCCACGATCCTTGAGGCGGATCTTGACTGTGCGGTGCAGATGATCCTTGAAGCGAAGAAGCCCATGATTTTTGTGGGCGGCGGTGCGATCGCATCCAATGCGTCCGAAGAGCTGCTGGAGTTTGTGGAGAAAGTAGACGCGCCGGTATGTGATACGCTTATGGGAAAAGGCGCTTTTTCCGGGGAGCATAAGCTGTACGCGGGCATGCTGGGCATGCATGGAACCAAATATGCGAACTTCGGCGTGGCAAAATGCGATCTTCTGATTACGGTGGGTTCCCGGTTCAGCGACCGGGTGTTCGGCGACGCGTCCCGGTTTGCTTCCAATGCGAAGATCCTTCAGATCGACGTGGACCCGGCGGAGATCAATAAAAACATCATGGCGAATGCCAGCGTGATCGGGGATATCAAAGAGGTGCTGAAACGCCTGAATCCCAGACTGGAGCAGCAGGACCACGGGGACTGGATCGCATACATCGATGGGCTGAAGGAGCGTTTTCCGTTAAAATACGCAGAGGAAGGGCTGACCGGTCCCTTTATGATGGAGGAAATCTATAAGGCGACCAAAGGAGACGCGATCATCTGTACCGAGGTCGGCCAGCACCAGATGTGGGCGGCGCAGTATTATAAATACAGGAATCCGCGTACCTTCTTAAGCTCCGGAGGGCTTGGAACCATGGGCTACGGCCTTGGCGCCGCTCTGGGCGCGAAGGTTGCCATGCCGGAGAAGCGTGTGATCAATATTGCCGGGGACGGCTGTTTCCGTATGAACATGAATGAGCTGGCCACGGCGTCCCGTTATCAGATTCCGGTGGTGGAGATCGTTTTCAACAACCATGTGCTGGGGATGGTGCACCAGTGGCAGGAGCTGTTTTATGAACGCCGGTATTCTGCGACGATCCTGAACGACCAGGCGGATTTTGTCAAAGTGGCGGAGGCGCTTGGCTGTAAGGGAATCCGCGTGACGAAAAAGGAGGAATTCCTTCCGGCGCTGGAAGAAGCGTTTGCCTGCGAAGGGCCGGTGCTTCTGGATTGCCAGCTTGACTGCGACGACAAGGTATTTCCGATGGTGCCGGCGGGGGCTCCCATTGAAAATGCATTTGATCAGGACGATCTGTAACGTTTCAATATTGATTTTACAAAAGAAATGTACTATAATATAAGAAAATAAAGGGCAGAAATGATACTACTGGGGGATGTTACATAATGTTCATTTCCGATGCCTGGCAATACTTGATGGGAATTTTATTCAAGCGCTGTGGGTGATTTGGAAGGGCGAAGTGTAGCATCCCTCTGTGTGTCTGGATGAGAGGATGGGATTATGAAAAGAGTCTATAATTTTTCGGCAGGCCCGGCGGTGCTGCCGGAAGAGGTGCTTCAGGAGATTGCAGAGGAAATGATGGACTATCGCGGTACAGGCATGTCCGTGATGGAGATGAGTCATCGTTCGAAAATATTTGACGGGATTATTCAGGCCGCGGAGCAGGACTTCAGGGATCTTCTGAAGGTTCCTGACAATTATAAGGTATTGTTCCTGCAGGGCGGCGCACATCTGCAGTTTTCTGCGGTGCCCATGAACCTGATGAAAAACCGGGTAGCGGATTACATCGTGACCGGACAGTGGGCGAAGAGAGCCTATGAAGAGGCAAAGCAGTATGGGACGGCGAATAAGATCGCTTCCAGTGAGGATAAAACCTTCTCCTATATTCCGGACTGTACGGACCTTCCGATCAGCGAGAATGCAGATTATGTCTATATCTGCGAAAACAACACGATCTACGGGACGAAATTCCATACGCTTCCCAACACAAAAGGGAAGGATCTGGTAGCTGATGTGTCTTCCTGTTTCCTGTCGGAACCGGTGGATGTATCGAAATATGCAGTGATGTACGGCGGTGTTCAGAAGAATATCGGACCGGCGGGCATGGTAATCGCGATAGTAAGAGATGATCTGATTACCGACGAGGTGCTTCCGGGGACACCGACGATCATGAAATACAAGACCCAGGCGGATGCAGGGTCTCTTTACAACACGCCCAACTGCTTCTGCATCTATGCCTGCGGAAAAGTGTTTCAGTGGCTGAAGAAGATGGGCGGACTGGAGGTGATGAAGCAGAAGAATGAGGAAAAGGCCGCAGTGCTTTATGATTTTCTGGACAGCAGCAGGCTTTTTGAGGGGACGGTCAGAAAAGAAGACCGTTCGCTTATGAATGTTCCCTTTGTGACCGGAGATAAGGAACTGGATGCCAGATTTGTAAAGGAAGCAGATGCGGCGGGGCTGGTGAGCCTGAAAGGCCACCGGAGCGTGGGAGGCATGCGTGCAAGTATCTATAATGCGATGCCGAAAGAGGGCGTGGAAGCGCTTGTTACATTTATGAAAAAATTTGAAGAGGAGAACAGTTAGAACTATGTATCAGTATCATTGTCTGAATCCCATCGCGGAGGTTGGACTGAAGAATTTTGACGGCAATTATGCCAGGACGGATAATATCGCGAATGCGGACGCGGTGCTGGTGCGGAGTGCGGCAATGCACGACATGGAGCTTCCGGAGAGTGTATGTGTGATCGGAAGAGCCGGAGCAGGGGTCAACAATATTCCTCTTGGAAAATGTTCCGAGCAGGGAATCGCTGTTTTTAATACTCCGGGGGCCAACGCCAACGGAGTCAAAGAGCTGGTGCTGGCAGGAATGCTCCTGGCGTCCAGAGATATTGTCGGAGGACTTCACTGGGTTCGTTCCGAACGTCAGAATGAAGATCTTCCGCAGCTGGCGGAGAAGCAGAAGAAAGCATTTGCGGGCAACGAGATCATGGGTAAGAAGCTCGGCGTCATTGGCCTTGGCGCCATCGGGATTCTGGTGGCGAATGCGGCGGCAGCACTGGGTATGGAAGTGTATGGATATGATCCATATATTTCAGTCAATGCTGCATGGAACCTTTCCAGAGATGTCAAACATATCACGGATGTGAACGATATCTATCGGGAATGCGATTACATTACGATCCATGTTCCCTTAATGGACAGTACAAAGGGGATGATTGGTTCTTCCGCAATTGCGCAGATGAAGAACAGCGTGGTTGTTATGAATTTTGCCAGAGGTCCGCTGGTGGATCAGAAAGCGATCGTGGAGGCGCTTCGGACCAACCGTATCCGGAAATACGTGACGGACTTTCCGACTTCGGATATTGCATCTTTGAAGAACGCCATTGTGATTCCCCACCTGGGAGCTTCTACAGAGGAATCAGAAGACAACTGTGCGATTATGGCGGTAAAAGAGATCAAGGACTATCTGGAAAACGGGAATATTCACAATTCCGTCAATTATCCCAATTGTGACATGGGCGTCTGCAAAAATGCCATGCGTGTCACGATCATCCACCGGAACATACCGAATATGCTGACCAAATTTACGGCAACGTTCGGTGATCTGGGAATCAATATCGAAAGAATGACGAATGTAACCAGAGGAGAGTATGGTTATGTGATCATAGATCTGGCCAATAAGGCAGACGAAGCTTCGATCGATACCATACGGCAGATTCAAGGCGTTCTGAAAGTCAGGGTGATGAGCTAGATGGCAGTCGTAAAGCCGTTCTGCTGTATCCATCCGGCCAGAGGGCTGGAGCCAAAGATTGCGGCTCTGCCTTATGACGTATACAGCAGAGAAGAAGCAAGACATGCGGTGGAGGGAAAACCTCTGTCATTTTTAAACATTGACCGTCCGGAGACACTATTTGGGCCCGAACAGGATATGTATGCGCAGGAGGTCTACGAGGCGGCGAGAATGCGTCTGCAGAATATGCAGGCGGACGGCTCTTTTGTTAAAGAGGAGTCGCCGGTCTATTATATTTATGAACTGACGATGGATGGACGGTCCCAAACCGGTATTGTGGGATGTGCTTCCATTGATGATTATGAACGGCAGGTGATAAGGAAGCACGAGAATACCCGGGCAGAAAAGGAAGAGGACCGCATTCGGCATGTGGACGCGTGCGGCGCGCAGACGGGGCCCATCTTTCTGGCCTATCGTTCTCATGGAACAATAAGGGATATTGTAAAAACGGTGAAAACGTCAGAACCGGAATTCTCTTTTGAAACGGAAGACGGTATCCGTCATGCAGGATGGAAGATTTCGGACGGAGTGCTTCAGAAGGAGCTGGAGAAGGCGTTTTTGCAGGTGGGAAACGTCTATATTGCTGATGGACACCATCGGACCGCATCGGCGGTAAAAGTAGGACAGAAACGCAGATTCCAGTATCCGGAATATGACGGAACAGAAGCTTTCAACTACTTCCTGTCTGTGCTGTTTCCAGATGATGAGTTGATGATCATGGACTATAACCGGGTTGTAAAGGATCTGAACGGATTGTCCATGGAGCATTTTCTGAGCGAAGTCTCGGAGAAATTTGAAACATTTCTTATAAAGGGGCCGGAAAAGCCGGAGCGAAAAGGACAGATTGTCATGTATCTGCACGGATACTGGTTCCGTCTGATGATGCGTCCGGAATACATACGGGATGATCCGGTGGAAGGGCTGGATGTGGCATATCTGCAGCGGGAGCTTTTAAACCCGGTTCTGGGAATCCGGGATCCTCGGACGGATAAGAGGATTGATTTTGTTGGCGGAATCCGCGGAATAGAAGAATTAAAACGCCGGGCGGACGACGACATGGAAGTGGCGTTTGCCATGTATCCAACATCGATTCAGGAATTGTTTGCAGTGGCGGATGCAGGACTGCTGATGCCGCCGAAATCCACATGGTTTGAGCCGAAGCTCCGCAGCGGGCTTTTTATTCACGAGATCTGAATGCGGAACATCAGAAAAAGGATGATTGACAGGAGAAGGGACTGCTGCAAAACGCAGGCAGAGGCGTTTTGCAGCAGTCCCTTCTGCCATAATAACTGTTTTTGCCTACAGCATCGTGAGCAGATTCGGGATCAGCATGGCAACTGCGGCGGCATAGACCAGATCCAGCCAGAAAATGGATCCAAAAGCGCCGGCATAGATCAGAGCAATTACCGGGGCAGACAGGATTTTGGGTAAAATACTTACCTTTGGATTTTTCAGAATCTGTTCCACCATATTGCCGGCATCCCCTGTACTTGGAAACGCGTGCATCAGGATGGAAAATCCAAGCCATGCCAGCAGCAGATTCAGAGGATTGGCATATTCCTGGAATTTCAGGATTGGTATGGCCACAGGAGTCAGAATCAGAAGCCCGAAGGCGGTATTAACCAGAAAGGGGCCGGTAGAGGTCAAAAATACTTTCAGAGGATCCTGACATGCCTCGTGTTCCACATAACCGCAGGGGTTTCCCATACGAAAATATACAACCTTGAAGACCGGAATACGTAAAAATCTGCAGAAGATCTGGTGGGCAAATTCATGAACGGCGATACCCGGAAAGGTAACAAGGGAGATAAGGATCCCCAGTCCTGGTATGATCATAAAGTTTCCTCCTCCATGTAATATTCTCTGAGCGTGATGGTGCCGTTCAGAAGTGCCTCCGTGTCTTCTTCCACCGGGGTGCCTGCTTCCTTCATCTCCTGCTTCAGGCGTTCTGCTTCTTCTGTCATGCCATTTTCAAAGAGAGTAATGAGGTAAGTATCCCGGACATAGGTGGCATCCGGATTGCTCTCATAAGCTGTTCTCGCAAAGATAAGCGCTTCGTCCGGATTCTGATTCAGCAGGGAGAGGATGGCCATTCCCCTGCAGGCCAGCGCTTCGGTCTTTTCATAGCGGAGGACCTGCTGGTAGTAAGAACGTGCTCCGTCAAAATCTCCTTCCCGTCTCAGCCTTGTGCCAAGATCCGACATGGCAGTAAAATCCATGGGATTTTCTTCCAGACATTTGAGAAGATAATCCTTGCATTCCTCAGGCTCCCCGGAAAACTGTGCCAGATAATACCAGATCAGAGGATGGTACATCTGCGGATCTTTTTCCAGTTCCTTAAGCTTTTCCCTGATGGTGGAGACGGCGGCTTCCGGATCGGTGTCTTCCTTCATCTGGTCAAAGAACGTCTGCAGCTCATCCAGAGTATCATAATAACGGTTCAGGATGTTCTGATAATGAAGCATGTCTCCGTAGACCGCATCTGACAGAGACTTGCCGACCAGACAGGTATTCATGCAGTAGGCGGCATAATCATAGCATCCATAGTCCATGGACAGCGTTACCAGACGTACAGCCAGATCCGTAGAATTCGGATGCCGTTTTGCTGTCTGTTCCAGTTGTGAGAGCGTATCATAGAGCATCCCCTGCTGGATCTTCGCTTCTGCAGTTGCATAGATCCGATAGTCCGACAGGCTCTTCGGCATCTGCGTGTATGCGAAAACAGTAAGCGCAAGGACGGCCAGCGCCACAGGAATGAAGAACCGGGGGACCGGATAGTGGATTGCCTGCTCCCGGCATCTTCTGCAAAGCCGGGAGCGGGGATTTTCCGTCCGGTCTGCGGGAGCCTGATGGCACATTTCGCAGTTGCAAAGCTCGTCAAAAATATTCTGATTTTCCATATTGAGTGTCACTTCCCATTCATACAGCAGGGTTCAAAGGAGAACGAATAGTCTCTGGATTCGCCGGCGGGCAGGTACTGCACATATTTCTTCTCCAGCAGGCTGGTATTCGGAACCTGGTCCATGGTTCCGCCGCACCATGGCTCAATGCAGAGAAACGGCGCGTCTTTTTTAATCGGCGTCCAGAAAGCGACTGTCTGATAGCCTGGGAAATCAAAACGAATCCCTTTGCCGGTACACTGATGAAGCAGTTTTACGGTACGATGAGTGAGATTCTCGTAGAGAATGGCGTCATGGTCGAACATGGGATACTGAAGATGGAGATCCTCTACTTCTTCATCTTCGAAATGGAGCAGATATTCGGTGAAATGCTCTCCTTCTTCCATGGGACAGAAAAATGCCGGATGTCCGCCGATCAGGAAGGGCATCTCTTCGGAACCTTTGTTGGTTACTCCATAGGTAACACACAGTTTTGGTCCGTTCAGGCGGAAGGTTACGGTAAAAGTAAAATCGTATGGAAAAACCGAAGCGGTAAAATCCGTCGTATGAGTGGAAAGGATTACATAATCTATCCCCTGTTCCGTCACTTCAAACTCTGCATCTTTTACAAATCCATGGCGGGGCATGTCATAGGCATTGCCATGGATGACGACTGCCTGCGGGACAGCGCCGATGTAAGGGAAAAGCACAGGTGATGTTTTTGCCCAGTAAGCAGGATCTTTCTGCCACATGTATTCTTTGCCGGAGGCGTTTTTGTAGGACAGAAGCTCTGCGCCCAGTGTTTGACAGGTAACGGTGGCATGGTCATTTTTGATTTTGATCTTCATAATAGATTCCCCCATATGTAATATGATATTGTCCGGCGTTAAGAAAACCGGCGGATCTGTTCTTATTATATCAGTTTCAGGAAGGAAATTCCATAAAAGATTATCAAGGGCAGCGCATTTGACTTCTCCTGCGGCTGACGTTATAATAGGATGGTTGAATGGCAGTGATACATCGGGAGGCATTGAATGAGCAGGAAGACAAGCTGTGAGATGTGCAGCAACTATGTGTACGATGAAGATTATGATTACTATGTATGCGAGATGGATTTGGATGAGGATGAGATGTACCGTTTTTTAAGCAGTTCTGTGTACAACTGTCCGTATTTTCGAGGCGAAGATGAATACCAGATCGTCCGCAGACAGATGTAAAAAGGCTGGAGAGGAGAGAGGAAATGCCGCTGGTTACATTGATTATTCCGATATATAATGCTGAAAAGTATCTGCACCGTTGTCTGGACAGCGTGGTGAAACAGGAATTCCCGGACATGGAAGTGCTTCTGATCAACGACGGAAGTCATGACGGGAGTATTGAGATCTGCCGGGAATATGAAGGGAAGGATCTGCGTTTTCATGTGATTGACAAGGAAAATACCGGTGTATCGGATACCCGGAATCTGGGGATGCGCCTGGCGGAAGGAAAGTATCTGCAGTTTATGGACAGTGACGACTGGCTGGCTGAAGACGCGGTGGATTCCATGGTGTCGGCTGCAGAGCAGGAGAACTGTGATCTGCTGATTGCAGATTTTTACCGGGTTAACGGAGAACATTATGCGGAAAAACATCATATCCGCCGAAAAAATGTGATGGACAGGGAGACCTTTGCCATGGAAATGGCGAAGGAACCGGCAGATTTCTATTATGGCGTCATGTGGAATAAGCTGTACCGCAGAAAGATTATTGAACAGTATGGGCTGGCCTGCGATACCTCCATGAACTGGTGTGAGGATTTTCTGTTCAACCTGTCCTATATCCGGTATGCAAAGCGTTTTCTTGCGCTGCAAAAACCGGTTTATTATTATATGAAGCGCAAAGGAAGCCTGGTGTCGACGGAATCCGTGTCGGTGGATGCAGTAAAGGTCAGGCTTGAACTGCTGGAAAAATACAAAGCGTTTTATCAGAGTATGGGGCTCTATGAGGAACACAGGCTGAAGATCAATTCCTATATTGTGGCAATTGCCAGAGACGGCGGCGTGGGGAGGATGAATCCGGGAAGGCAGAAGCTGGACTCCAGGGATGTAATTCCAGAGGAAGAAAAGTCGCTCTATCAGCATGTGGAACATACGTTTGATCCGATCTATGACAGCCGGTCGGAGATTCTGATTCTGGGAACCTTTCCGTCAGTCAAGTCCAGAGAGCAGAATTTTTATTATGGACATCCTCAGAACCGGTTCTGGAAGGTGCTGGCAAGGCTGACAAAAGAAAAACTGCCGGAGACGGTTGAAGAAAAAAAGACAATGCTTTTAAAGCATCATATTGCCGTCTGGGATGTGGTTGCAGGCTGTGATATTATTGGCTCCAGCGACAGCAGCATCAAAAACGTGGTTCCGGCGGATATTCCCAAAATTCTGAACGGAAGCCGGATCACAAAAATTTTTACCAACGGAGACAAAGCGTATAAGCTGTATCGAAAATACTGCGAAAATGCAACGGGGATAAAGGCAGTGAAGCTTCCGTCTTCCAGTCCCGCCAATGCGGTCTTTACACTGGACCGCCTGACGGATGCCTGGAGAGAGCTGATCTGTGGAAAAGAGACCGATGCGGAACAGTAAACAGCATCAGTGAGGGACAGGCCCGGAAGGATTTCAGGATGCGCATGCAGCCGGAAATGCATCCAGACAAGGGGCATGTCCCGCATTGATGCGGAACTATAAATGAAAGGATAAGAAAATGGCATTTGATAAGGCAAAAGAATATTTAAAGCAGTTCGGTCTGGAGGACCGGATCATGGAATTTGAAACATCAAGCGCAACGGTGGAACTTGCGGCAGAGGCAGTTGGCTGCGAACCGGCCCGGATCGCCAAAACACTGTCTTTTAAAGTGGAAGAGAACTGCATTCTGATTGTAGCAGCGGGAGATGCAAAAGTAGACAATAAAAAATATAAGGCGCAGTTCCATACAAAAGCGAAGATGCTTGCTTTTGAGGAAGTGGAAGGACTGGTCGGCCATGCAGTCGGCGGAGTATGTCCATTCGGAGTAAAGGAAGGTGTGATCGTGTATCTTGACGAGTCGCTCCGGCGTTTCGAAAAGGTGTATCCGGCCTGTGGAAGCGGCAACAGTGCAGTAGAGCTGACTTTGCCGGAACTTGAGCAGACATCCGGATGCAGAGCATGGATTGACGTGTGTAAATAAAAGGATAGTTTTTTGAAAGAAAAGGAGAAGGTACATATGAATTATGATGAAGTATTAAAAGCGGCACGTGCCTGCATTGGGGATTCCTGTAAAGTATGTAATATCTGCAACGGTGCAGGCTGCAGGAACCGGATACCGGGGCCGGGTGCCAAGGGAGTGGGGGATACTGCTG
Organism: uncultured Lachnospiraceae bacterium; assembly: GCA_910583615.1. Lineage (GTDB taxonomy): Bacteria > Bacillota > Clostridia > Lachnospirales > Lachnospiraceae > Hominiventricola. The sequence continues at coordinate 47,087 of CAJTXP010000011.1, forward strand.
TCCGCAATTATCAGAAATGGCAGGAAATCCGTGTCAATATGGACACTCTGCATGAGAATGCTCCGGTGGATACGTCGCTTACGCTGTTCGGGAAGAAATTTCGCTATCCGTTCTTTGCCGGGCCGGTAGGAGCGGTAAATATGCATTATAGTGATAAATATGACGATCTTGCGTATAATAACGTATTGGTGGATGCCTGTGCAAAAGCCGGTATTGCGGCATTTACAGGAGACGGCATGAATCCGAAGATCATGGAACATGCATCATCGGCAATTGCAGCCGCAGAAGGCATGGGAGTGCCGACCATCAAACCGTGGAATCTTCAGACCGTCCAGGAGAAAATGGAACTGGTGAAAAAGGCAGGCGCATTTGCCATTGCCATGGATGTGGATGCAGCCGGTCTTCCGTTTTTGAAGAACTTTGTACCGCCGGCAGGCAGCAAGACAGTGGACGAACTTCGGGAAATCGTGAAGATGGCAGGTGTTCCTTTCATTGTGAAGGGAGTCATGACAGCAAAAGGCGCTTTGAAGGCAGAAGAAGCGGGAGCGGCAGCAGTCATTGTCTCCAACCATGGCGGCAGAGTTCTGGACCAGTGTCCAGCAACAGCCGAAGTGCTTCCGGGGATCGTGGAAGCAGTTGGAGGCCGGATGAAGGTGCTGGTGGACGGCGGCATCCGCAGCGGCGTGGATATCTTTAAAGCGCTTGCCATGGGTGCAGACGGCGTTCTGGTTGCAAGACCTTTTGTGACTGCGGTCTACGGCGGAGGCTCAGAAGGCGTACAGTGCTATGTGGAAAAACTGGGTGCTGAGCTTGCGGATACCATGGCTATGTGCGGGGCATCTGCACTGAGCGGGATTTCCAAAGACATGATCTGGAAATCCTGATGCAAAACTGCACAGCATCTGGGCGCAGTCTGTCCGGAAATCCTTCCAGACGCGGGACAGACCGCGCTCAGATGCGGAACTATAATAAGTAAGGAGACCAGCGAGATGGAACTGAAAGGGAGCAGAACAGAACAGAATCTGATCGCCGCATTTGCGGGGGAGTCCGAGGCAAGGAACAAGTATACGTATTATGCCGAACGGGCGCGGGAAAATGGATATGAGCAGATTGCCTGGCTGTTTGAAACGACCGCAGACAACGAGAAGGCTCATGCGAAGCAGTGGTTTGAACTGCTTCATGGAGTCGGGACTACAGAAGAGAACTTAAAGGATGCAGCAGCAGGCGAACACTTTGAGTGGAGCGAAATGTATGCAACCTTTGCAAAGGAAGCGAAAGAAGAAGGTTTTCCGCAGATTGCCGCCAAATTTGAACTGGTGGCGAAAATCGAGAAGGAGCATGAAGAACGGTATCTGAAGCTTCTGGAAAATGTGGAAAACGGGCTCGTTTTCTCTAAAGAGGGCGATACCGTCTGGATCTGTATGAACTGCGGCCATATTCACGTGGGAAAAACTGCTCCGCAGATCTGTCCGGTATGTTCTTATCCGCAGGCATATTTTGAAGAGAAGAAAGAGAATTATTAAAAACATGCATGTTTGATATGAAAGGGACTGTTGCAGAATATACCCGTGTCTGTACACGCGGCACAGGCGTTTTGCAACAGTCCCTTTTCCATGCATATCATCGTGCAGTCAGCCAGTAATGCATCTGTTCCATCAACTGCGGAATATCCAGCGGTTTGGCAATATGACCATTCATTCCGGATTCCCGGCTGGCGGCGATATCCTCTGCGGCTACATTGGCAGAGAGAGCCAGGATCGGAATGGTTGCAGCATCTGTACGCGGCAGTTTCCGGATTGCACGCGTGGCCTCGAAACCATTCATGACAGGCATCTGGATGTCCATAAGAATCATATCGTAATAACCTTCCGGCATTTCAGCGAAGCGCTGCAGGCCCTGGCGGCCGTCAGAGGTACATTCTACCATGGCGCCGGTCTCTCCAATCAATTCCATGGCGATTTCCTGGTTCAGTTTGTTGTCCTCCACCAGGAGGATCCGGCATCCCTGGAATGAGATGCCGGAAAGATCGTCATGTACCGGATTCGGCAGACAGTCAGGATGTTCGATCGGATTCTTAAGTTTCAGAATGATCGTTACTGTGAACTGAGAGCCTTTCTGCGGCGCACTCTTTACACTGATGCTTCCGCCCATCATGCGTGCAATGTTCTGAGCAATGGAAAGCCCAAGCCCCACGCCGTCAATGCCGCTGACTTTTGGATCGTCCGCACGGCTGAAAGGTTCAAAGATATGGCGGATAAAAGACTCTTCCATACCGATTCCGTTATCCCTGAAAATAAAATCATAGGTACGGCAGCCGTGTTCTCTGGATGCATGTTCTACAACTGATATTTCCAGCGTGCCGCCGGGCGGTGTGTATTTTACCGAATTACTCAGAATATTTAAAAACATCTGCTGGAGCCGTTGCTGGTCTCCCAGGATATCCTCATGTTCCACATGCAGGGGAGGCATATGAAGGTGCAGGCCTTTTTCCTGGACTTTTGGATAGATGAGAGATACCATCTCCTGCATCAGTTCGGACAGGTTCAAAGGTTCCGGGCGCAGATGGAGCCCGCCCGATTTAATCTGGCTGATGTCCAGAATTTCATTGAGAGTGGAGAGAAGCTGGAGACTGGATATGGAAGCTTTGTCCAGACAGTCTTTTACCCGTTCGGGGTCATCCACATGGTTTGTTGCAATCTTGATCATGCCCATAATACCGTTCATGGGGGTACGGATGTTGTGGCTCATACAGGAGAGAAATTCCTGCTTGGAGGCGTTGGCATGGTCGGCAGCCTCACAGGCAGCCTGCAGTGCCTGCTGTTCCCGCATCTCTTTTCGCTTGCTCTCCGTAACATCCTGTGCAGCATAGACGATGGAGCGTGCTCTGCCGTCTGCATCCGCCTGGGACATGATGGCAGTGCTGCGGATCCATCCATATTCTTCCGGCCTTGTATCCGGCTTTTCCGGAAGCTTCCGGTATGCCAGAGTTACATAAGGCTGTTTTCTGCTCAGAGTCCGGCGCAGATTCTGAATGCTCAAAACATCGAGATACTCTTTACGGTCATCCGGATGGATAAAGTTTTCAGCATAGATTTTAAGGCCCGTTGCATAATCAACTCTGCCTTCGAGCGCTTTTTCCACTTCCTGAAGCTGGGTAACGCTCAGGAAGGTATCCTGTTCCAGATCTGCATAGTAGGTGGCAAAAAACATACCGCCTAAAGTACGGATAATATCCGCCTGTTCCTGTTCCCCCTTCCGACGAAGTTCTTCTTCCAGTTTTTCACGGGTGATATCGCGTCCCAGAATGTTAACGGATATGCGGCTGCCCTGCCTCGCATAAATAACATGGTTTTCCATCCACTTAAGGGGCGTCCCGGACATACGGTACTGGCATATCTCCTCGGAATAATCCTGCGTGTTCGCAGCTTTCTGATACAGGTGTTCCGGATTCATGATTTTCTGATAGATTTCTCTGTCTTCAGGACAGACAGAACCTTCCAGCGTTCTGTGAAAATATTGATGATAGTTTTCGGTGACGGTATTCTGTATGGTACTGCTTTCATTGATCAAAATTCGTTCACATTGTCCGTTTTCCAGATAAACGGTAGTCATAACGCTGTATCGGGATTTGAGGATGGCTGCCAGCTGCATGTCCCGAAGAGACAGGGCATGCTCCTGGCGTACCCGTTTGTCGACATTCTGCAATGCAAGAATCGTATAGTTTTTTGTACTGTGGTTCTGACCGAAATATGCGATGACAGCCATATAGCGGTATTCATGATCCTCTTCTCCCCGCCACTGGCAGAGCATATCTGTTTTCTGCATGGAAGTCTCCCGGATCCGGCGAAGACTGTCAAGGGAGAACATCCGGCAGAACCGATCCCGGTCTGAAGGATGAATCTGCTTCATGAGACGGGTATTCAAAAGTTCATTCCATGGAAGCGTCCATGATTTCCATCCGGTATGCGTATGTCCGTTTTCCCGAACCAGATTGGTTTCTCCAGTATCCAGATCAATGCCGTATACGCCGAAGTTCTGGGTACCTAAAGTCCGGATGACCTCCTGTATACGGATACTGGTATCGTCCAGTTCCAGACTTTCCTGCAGAATATCGTGAATATCTTTTATGTACAGGAAGATAAACTGATCACCGTCAGTGCTGCCGGAATCCGGGACCACCTCCATCAGATTCCATCGGAAGTCTTCGCCGGAACATCTGCGATAGCAGCAGGTCATGATGTCCTGACTGGTTTTGAGTGTGTTTTTTATATGATCCGGGTGGGTAAATGATATAAAACTGTTCATGTCATCCGGATGGATTCCGCCGCTGTAGATGAATTGTCCAAGCCAGCTGGAAAAAGTGTCGGTGCCGTATCCGATTGCTCTGTCCTCCGGTCTTATCTTTATGATCTCATAGTGATCCTGTGTAAGATTGACACGCAGAATTTTATGGTAAGTATGGCTGATCATCTGCATATGCGGCGTTACAGTGATGATGAAAGCGGGGACTTTCTGTTCCCACAGAGTTCTGACAGCCATGATATCCACCATCTCTCCAAAAGGTGTGTTGTAGCAGAGGGTCTGGTTTTCCTGTTTATCTCCTATCGTTAAGAGCGGACAGTTCACACAGGAATGGTTTCCCATTTCGTGACAGGGCATTCCTGTGCAGACATGCGGAGATACCTCCTGCACCCGTCTGTTATAGTACAGGATTTTATGATTATCTTCCCGGATGATGAAGATGCCGGTGGCTGGTACTGCATGTATGATTTTCTCGTATTCGTTCTTATCCATAGTCTCACCTTTATTTTTACTTTTATCAGAATACTGATGTCCATTATACCATACTTTTATTTGATTGTCATAGGTTCCTTTTGATCCGGAGGTGGTATTTATAAAAAAATAATCTATAATGTCATTGATAAATGGAATTAAAAAAGAAAGCCGGAGTTTCAGCGTACCGGATGGCAGGTCAGGAACATATATAAGCAGGCTGATATTTTCCTGTTCGAAAATTTGTTCTGTTTTCTGCTTGTTATTTTTCCTGAAATTCTGTATACTATATCCTGTATTTTCAAAAAAGGAGCAGGATAGTATGGCAAACAATACCTACGATGCGGACAGTATTGCTGTCCTGGAGGGTCTGGAGGCAGTGCGCAAGAGACCCGGCATGTACATCGGCAGTGTGTCAACAAAGGGCTTAAACCATCTGATCTATGAGATCGTGGATAATTCAGTAGATGAACATCTGGCAGGATTCTGCAGCCAGATCGAGGTATATCTGGAAAAGGACGGTTCCTGTACCGTCAGTGACAACGGGCGCGGAATCCCGGTGGGGATGCACGCCAAAGGCATGTCCGCAGAGCGGCTCGTTTTCACGACCCTGCATGCGGGCGGTAAATTTGATGATTCTGTGTATAAGACCAGCGGAGGACTTCATGGGGTGGGTTCTTCGGTGGTCAATGCGTTGTCTACTTATCTGGACATCGAGGTGTCCCGTGACGGGTATATCCATCATGACCGTTATGAGCGGGGAAATCCTGCGGTGGAGCTGATCAATGGACTTCTGCCCACCATCGGCAGGACGAAGCAGACCGGTACGAAGATCAATTTTCTGCCGGATCCGGAAATCTTTGAAAAGACCCGGTTTAAGGCGGAGGAGGTCAAGAGTCGGATGCACGAGACGGCGTATCTCAATCCGGAGTTGACCATCATCTTTGAAGACCGGCGGGGAGCGCAGACGGAACGGATTGAATTTCACGAACCGGACGGGCTGGTGGGATTTGTGAAAGATCTGAACGGATCTCAGGAGACGATCCACGACGTGGTGTATTTTAAGGGAGAAAACGAAGGCATTACCGTAGAGTGCGCGTTTCAGTATATCAATGAATTTCACGAGAATGTCCTGGGCTTCTGCAACAACATCTACAACGCGGAGGGCGGGACGCATATCACCGGATTCAAGACCGTGTTCACATCGGTCATCAACAGTTACGCAAGAGAGCTCGGCATTCTGAAAGAGAAGGATACCAATTTTACGGGGGCGGATGTGCGAAACGGCATGACGGCAGTCATCTCCATCAAGCACCCGGATCCCAGGTTTGAAGGGCAGACCAAGACGAAGCTGGATAATCAGGACGCTTCCAAAGCGTCTGCAAAAGTGACAGGAGACGAGATCCAGCGGTATTTCGACCGGAATCTGGAGACCTTAAAGGCGGTGATCGGCTGTGCGGAGAAGGCGGCGAAGATCCGTAGAACCGAGGAAAAGGCCAAAACCAACCTTCTGACAAAACAGAAATTTTCTTTTGACTCCAACGGAAAGCTTGCCAACTGCGAGAGCCGGGACGCCTCCAGATGCGAGATCTTCATTGTGGAGGGTGATTCTGCGGGCGGCTCTGCCAAGACCGCGCGCAACCGGGCGTATCAGGCGATCCTGCCGATCCGCGGCAAGATCCTGAATGTGGAGAAGGCCAGCATCGATAAAGTGCTGGCCAATGCGGAGATCAAGACCATGATCAACGCGTTCGGATGCGGTTTTTCCGAAGGGTACGGCAACGATTTTGACATCACGAAGCTTCGGTACGACAAGATCATCATTATGGCGGATGCGGATGTGGACGGCGCGCATATCAGCACGCTGCTTCTGACGCTTTTCTACCGGTTCATGCCGGAGCTGATCTACGAAGGCCATGTGTATATCGCCATGCCGCCTCTCTATAAGGCCATGCCCTCCCGGGGGAAGGAAGAGTATCTGTATGACGACAAGGCGCTGGAGCGGTATCGGAAGAAACATACAGGTGCGTTCACGCTCCAGCGTTACAAGGGTCTGGGAGAGATGGACTCGGATCAGCTCTGGGAGACGACCATGGATCCGGAAAATCGGAGACTGAAGCAGGTGGAGATCGAGGATGCCAGACTGGCTTCGACCGTGACGGAGATGCTGATGGGCACGGATGTGCCGCCCAGGCGAAGGTTTATTTATGAAAATGCGGTGGATGCGGAGCTGGATGTATAAGATACAGGAGACAGACAGGAGAACGCTATGAGCGAAGAGATGATTATAAAAACAGAATATTCGGACGTCATGCAGAAGTCGTATATTGATTATGCCATGAGCGTCATTGTAGCCCGCGCGCTTCCGGATGTGAGAGACGGGCTGAAGCCGGTGCAGAGACGGACCCTGTACGACATGCATGAACTGGGAATCCGGAGCGACCGGCCGTATCGGAAATGCGCCCGTATCGTGGGGGACACCATGGGTAAATACCATCCTCACGGGGACAGTTCCATCTATGAGGCGCTGGTGGTCATGAGCCAGGAGTTCAAGAAAGGGCTGCCGCTGGTGGACGGCCATGGGAATTTCGGTTCCATCGAGGGAGACGGCGCGGCTGCCATGCGTTATACGGAGGCAAGGCTTCAGAAGGTCAGCGAAGAAGCGCTGCTGGCGGATCTGGATAAGGACATTGTGGATTTTGTGCCGAATTTCGACGAGACGGAGAAGGAACCGGGGGTCCTGCCTGCCAGAATCCCGCATCTTCTGATCAACGGGGCGGAGGGAATCGCGGTGGGCATGTCCACCAGTATTCCGCCTCACAATCTGGGGGAGACCATTGACGCCATGAAGGCGTATATGAAAAATCCGAAGCTGACGGTGGAGGAACTTTTGAAGATCATGCCGGGGCCCGATTTCCCCACCGGCGGCATTGTGGTCAACAAGGATGAACTGACGGAAATCTACCGGACCGGCAGCGGCAAGATCAGGATCCGCGGCAAAGTGGAGGTGGAGAAGATCAAGGGAGGCAGGGAGCAGCTGGTCATCACGGAGATCCCCTATACCATGATCGGAGCCAACATCGGTAAGTTTTTGAATGACATCGGATCGCTGGTGGAGAATAAGAAGACGACGGACATCGTGGACATCACGAACCAGTCGTCCAAGGAGGGCATCCGGATCGTGCTGGAGCTCCGGAAAGGGGCGGATACGGAGCAGCTCACCAACATGCTCTATAAAAAGACCCGTCTGGAGGATACCTTCGGCGTCAATATGCTGGCGGTGGCGGACGGCAGGCCGGAGACGCTGGGGCTCATCCAGATCTTCGACCATGTGATCGATTTTCAGTTTGAACTGAATACAAGAAAGTATAAGACCCTTCTTAACAAAGAGCTGGACAAAAAGGAGATTCAGGAGGGCCTCATCAAGGCGTGCGACGTGATCGACCTGATCATTGAGATCCTGAGGGGCAGCCGTGACCTGAAGATGGCAAAGGCGTGCCTTATGAGCGGGCAGACGGAGGGCATCCGGTTTAAATCGGAAAAATCGAAGAAACAGGCGGCGAAGCTGAATTTTACGGAACGCCAGGCCACCGCGATTCTGGAGATGCGGCTCTATCGTCTGATCGGCCTGGAGATCCAGGCGCTGATGAAAGAGCACGACGCCACCATGAAAAACATCGCCCGGTATTCGGAGATTCTGAACAATTACGACGAGATGGCGAAGGTCATCATGAAAGAGCTGGACCGGTTTAAAAAGGCATATGCGGCGCCCAGGAAGACCGTCATTGAGAACGGTAAGGAGGCCGTCTTTGTGGAGAAGAAGGTGGAGGAGATGCCGGTGGTGTTCCTCATGGACCGTTTTGGATACTGCAGGACCATCGACGTGCCCACGTATGAGCGGAACCGGGAAGCGGCGGACAGCGAGAGCCGTCATGTGATCCCCTGTAAAAATACGGACCGCATCTGCATCTTTACGGACAGCGGGAAGATGCATACGGTGAAGGTGCTGGACCTGCCCTTTGGAAAATTCCGGGACAAGGCGTTTCCCATCGACAATTACAGCAACTTTGACAGCAGCCAGGAGCAGATGGTCTGCGTGGCCAGCATGGAAAGGCTTCTGGAGGGAAAACTGCTTTTTGTGACGAAACAGGGAATGAGCAAGGCGGTATGCGGCCAGGAATATGACGTGCGGACCAGAACCAGCGCGGCCACGAAGCTGAACGAGGGAGACACGGTGCTGCTGGCAGCGTTTCTGGGTGAAAACATGCAGCTGGTCCTCCAGTCGGAAGAAGGGTATTTCCTCCGCTTTGGAGCGGACGAAATACCGGAGAAAAAGAAGGCGGCCGTGGGCGTGCGCGCCATGAAGCTTTCGGATACAGACTGCCTGACGGGTGCCTGGCTGTTTACAAAGGGAACGGAGCAGGTCATTACTTATAAAGAAAAAGAGGTTGCGCTTCAGAAGCTGAAACCGGCGGGACGCGACCAGAAAGGGACGAAGATCCGGGTGTAGCGTTCCGCGCGGTTTCGGGAATCGAAATCCGGCGGGAGCCGGCGTACGGATCAGGAGTCAGGAGATACAACAGATGAAATTTCAATATGCAGTTTTTGATATGGATGGGACGCTGATCGATTCGATTCCCTGGTGGGACCGTCTGGTGCCGGATTTTTTGAATACCTTCGGCATCAGGGCGACGGCGGAGCTGAACCAGGAGATGGCGGCCATGTCCATGCAGGAGTCCGGAATCTGGCTGAAGGAAAAATTTTCCCTTGCGGAGCCGGCGGAGGAGATCGTACAGGAGCTCTGTACGAGAATCGGAAAACACTATGCGGAGGACATTCCGCTGAAGCCGGGCGTGAAGGAATGGCTTTCGTACCTGAAGGAGCAGGGCGTCCGCATGTGCGTGGCGACCGCGTCCTCGGCGGAGCTTGGAAGGCCGGCGCTTGTGCGGAACGGAATCCTGCCGTATTTTGACTTTATGGTGGACTGTGGGATGGTGGGCGTCGGGAAGACCAGCCCGGCGGTCTACGAGCTGGCGGTGGAGAAGTTCGGGGCTTCCATGTCGGAGTGCGTGGTGGTGGAGGACGCGGCTTTTGCGCTGAAGACGGCAAAGAACGCGGGTTTCCTGACCATCGGCGTATATGAAAGCTCCGAGCCGGATCAGGACAGCGTTAAGAGATACAGCGACTGCTTTGTAAAGAGTTTTAAAGATCTGTTATGAGGGAGCGGATAAATGAACCGGTTCTGTCTGTCTCCGGCGGACTTGAAAGGTTCGAATGAGACAGACAGAGCCGGTTCTTTTGCACAACATATTCCATACGTGTGCGGCGCACGCTGGCAGGGATACGTTTTGCAGCAGTTTCGGACTCAAAGAGCGTTACTGGCGGTATCCTGCAAGGAAGGAAGAAAGTTTGTTCATTGCATCTTCCAGAACCTCTGTACGGGGCAGATATACAATGCGGAAATGATCCGGATCTTTCCAGTTGAATCCGCTTCCATGTACGATCAGAAGTTTTTTCTGTTTTAACAGGTCCAGAGCAAATTTTTCATCGTTTGTAATATTGAATTTATTTATATCCAGTTTTGGAAAAATGTAAAATGCTGCTTTTGGCTTTACTACGCTGATGCCGGGGATGTCAGTCAGTGCCTTGTAGATATATTCTCTCTGCTCGTAGATTCTGCCGCCGGGAATAATATAGTCTTTTACGCTCTGATGTCCGCCCAGGGCAGTCTGAACAACGGACTGGGCCGGCACGTTGGAGCACAGCCGCATGTTGGAAAGCATGTTGAGTCCTTCAATGTAGTCTTTTGCCATATCCTTGTTGCCGCTTAAAATCATCCAGCCGATACGGAATCCGGCGATCATATGGGATTTGGACAGCCCGCTGAAAGTTACACAGAACAGATCAGGAGCAAGGGAAGCGATGGAGACATGCTCTTCTCCGTCCATAACAAGCCGGTCATAGATTTCATCTGAAAAAATAATCAGACGGTGCTCCCTTGCGATATCCACGATCTGCTGCAGAATTTCCCGCGGATACAGCGCGCCGGTGGGATTGTTCGGGTTGATGATCACAATGGCTTTTGTACGGTCATTGATCTTCTTGCGGATGTCTTCCATATCCGGGTACCAATCGGACTGTTCATCGCAGACATAATGGACTGCTTTTCCGCCGGAAAGCGTGGCACATGCGGTCCAGAGCGGGTAGTCCGGAGCGGGAATCAGGATCTCGTCTCCGTCATCCAGCAGGGCGGACATACAGATGTTGATCAGTTCACTGACGCCGTTTCCGGTGTAAATATCGCCAATCGATACATTCGGTATATCCTTCAGCTGTGCATACTGCATGATTGCCTTTCTGGCTGAGAACAGTCCTTTTGCATCGGAATAGCCCTCGCATTCTGTTAACTGCTGACGCATATCATATATGACTTCGTCAGGAGTCCGGAATCCGAAAGGAGCCGGGTTGCCGATGTTGAGTTTTAGAACATGCGTTCCCGCTTCTTCCATCCGGTTTGCCTCTTCTACAACCGGTCCTCTGACATCATATAATACATTATCCAGTTTCGATGATTTTCTAAATTCCCGCATGACAGTTCCTCCTGCTGTTTGTATTTCTGCGTTTTTTTCACATTTTTGGGGCGGATCTTCCGGTGCCGGCATTGTGTCGGCACCGGTACAGGCGGCTGCGCTGCCGCCCAGCCATAATTCGTCTACCTGTAAAGCTCCGGCCAGAAAGTGGATCATATCCGGACGTGGAACAGTCTTTCCGCTCACATACTGGCTTACATGGCTTTTACCAAGCTTCATGCCCTGTTCAGAGGCGATTCGGATCAGATCGACCTGTTTGATATTCTTAAGTTCCATGGAATTCCGCAGTCTGTCTGCAAATGTTTCGTTTGACATGGCTTTCTCCTAAAAAGTTCAATTTTGGTTTCTGGAGTTCAATTTAGTATAACACATCAAAATAAAAAGTTCAACAAAAAGTTCAATGTTGGCATTCAAAAAAAATTTGGATTTCCTATTGCATTTTTTTGATGGATACGGTATAATTACCATCGTTATCGGGGTATGGCTCAGTTTGGCTAGAGCGCACGGCTGGGGGCCGTGAGGTCGCAGGTTCGAATCCTGTTACCCCGATTTTGGTTTTTAGAATCAGATGCCTCAAAAAACATATTTTTATAAGATACACAGAAGGGTACGTGCGGCATGCGTATCTTTTTTTGTATCTGTATTTGTTAAGGTCATACTGGTGCTGCTGAAGAGGTTCTGATATCAGGGGAGTGTTTTTGAAAACGCAGATGAAACAGGAATTTACAGAGGGCAGGAGGAGATGCGGTGGAGATCAGAAAAATTCGTCTGGGCAGTCTTCTTCTGTCCTCGAATGTATTTATGGCGCCCCTTGCAGGGTATACATGCTATCCGTTCCGGATGCTGGCATACGAGATGGGGGCGGGGCTTTGTTTTACCGAGATGGTCAGCGCCAATGCACTGAAATATAAGGACCGGGCGACAAAGCGGCTTTTATTTACCACAGAGGAGGAGAAGGTGAAAGCGGTGCAGCTTCTGGGAGGAATTCCTGCCGTGATGGAGCGGACGGCATGCAGCGGGCTTCTGGAAGATTTCGACATTATAGACATCAATATGGGCTGCCCGGTGCCCAATGTGTTCAAAAGCGGAGAAGGAAGCGCTCTGATGCTGGATCAGAAACGTGCTTCTGCGATCATCCGGGGCTGTAAAAAAAGTGGAAAACCGGTAACGGTAAAGTTTCGGACCGGTATCCGGGAGGATGCCATGTTTGCAGCGGAATTTGCGCGGATGTGCGAGGCGTCCGGAGCGGATCTGATCACGATTCACGGGCGCAGCCGGAGTATGATGTATGACGGAGAACCATATTATGAAGAAATTGAACAGGCAAAGTCGGCAGTGTCCATTCCGGTCATTGCCAACGGCGGGATCTGTTCGCCGGAGGATGCAGAGCGGATGATGGACCGGACCGGGGCGGACGGGGTGATGCCGGCGCGCTATGCGCTGGAACATCCGTGGATCTTCAGCGAACTGACCGGAACGCCGTGTAAGAAGAGTGCTTTTCAGATTGTGACGGAGCAGCTTGCCCTCGCCGGCCGGTATTATGATGAGACCTTTACTCTTGGTTATATGCGCAAACTGGCTTCTTATATGATGAAGAAACGGAAGGGAACAAAACGGTATAAGGAATGCCTGTATAAAAGCGGCAGTCTGGAGGAGCTTCAGGAAGTGCTGGAGAGAATCTTTTTATCAGGGAGCGGGGAGTGAGACGGGATGGCTTTGGAAAATAACAGCGACAAAGGGAAGAATATGACGGAGGAATTTCAGATAGAAGAAGGAGTGCTGGTCGCCTACACCGGACGCAGCGAGGCTGTGACAGTTCCAGAGCAGGTGCGCGCCATAGGGCCGGGTGCGTTTAAAGCATGTGTTTCTCTGAAAAAAGTGATCCTTCCGGATACTCTTCGGACTATTGGCGAAAATGCATTTAAAGGCTGTCGGAAACTGGAAGAAGTCCGGATCCCGGGACAGGTATCGGAGATCGGCAGTTATGCGTTCCACCGCTGCCACGGACTGAAGCAGATGATCCTGCCGCCGTCCGTGAAGGAACTGGGCGATTGTACGTTTCTCTACTGCGACAGTCTTACAGAGATCCGGATGCCGGGGGTCAGGCGGCTGGGAAGACAGGCGTTCGTCAATGACGTGCTGCTGGAAAAGATCGAGATATCGGAGGATCTTCAGGAAGCCTGCATCTGCGATGTGTTTACCGGCTGCGGGAAGATTTGTGAGATTGCATTTTCAGGCGGAGCATGTTTCAGGATTCCCAATGCAGTGGAGGCTGTGGCAGGGGATCTTCCGTTACCTGCTCTGGTGCGGCTGATCGCAGTTGATATTCTTCGGATGATGGAGCTGGAGGGCAGGACGCTGGTTCGCTTCCTGACCAATTTAAAGCATGTGGACGTTCCGGAGGGAATTGAGGTTCTGGCAAAGAGCTGTTTTTTTGATAAACGCGGCATCCTGTCTGTGAAACTTCCGAAAACTTTAAAGGAGATCGGGAGCAGGGCATTTCGGAACTGCATCGGCCTGGAAACAGTGATTTTTGAAGGCGGTTCTGTCCGGATTCACGAGGATGCGTTCAAAAACTGCACGTCTCTGAAGACGATCCGGATCTGTGACGAAAAGGAATACCGGTTTGAAGGCCTTGCAGGGTTGCGTGGGACAGAGATCCCTGAGATGGTCCGCCGCATCTATCGGCAGGTGATGGGAAATTTCCGCATCAGCGGGACGATCCTGCTGAAATATCTGGGTTCGGAATCACGAGTGGCAGTTCCGGAGGGGATCACGCAGATCGCAGAAGAAGCCTTTGCGGGCAATGAGGCCATTGACCGGGTCATCCTGCCGGACAGCGTTTACAGGATCGGCGCGGAGGCTTTCCGGGACTGTCTGCTGCTTCAGACGATTGTGCTGCCGGGCGGACTGGAGAAGATCGGACCGGGAGCTTTTGAAAACTGCGTCAAGCTGATCCGGATCCGCCTTCCGCAGGAAGTCAGGCATATTGAGGAACGGACCTTCCGCCATTGCACTGTGCTTCGGGAGGTGCGTTTTCCGGAAGGCTTTTATGGTATTGAAGAGAGCGCGTTTTACGGCTGTACATCCCTTAGGGAGATTTCTTTTCCGGACAGTTTAAGATGGATCGGAAGGATGGCGTTTTATCGGTGCAGCGGGCTGAAGGAAGTGCGGCTTCCCGCAGGCGTGGGCTGCGTGGAAAGTCTCGCATTTGGAAGAAGCGGTGTCAGAAGGGTACAGATTGGAGCGGACGGAGGACAGTACAAAACAGAAGTGTTCGGCGGCTGCAGGAGTCTTCAAACACTGGTGCTGAAGGAGGGAGTGCGGCATATTCCGGATAAACTGGCGTATGGCTGCACTGCTCTGGCGCATGTGTCTGTGCCGGAGTCGGTTCAGTCTGTCGGGAGATTTCCATGGGAGAAGACCCCCTTTCTTGCAGAATGGAAAAAACGTATGGATACCAGAGACGGCGTTTTTTGGGATGGTCGTGACCTGGAAGGAAAGGTACGTCTGTCCGACCAGGTGCGCATCCTGGCGGGCGGCGCGTTTTACGGAAATGAGAACCTGACGGAGGTGTACCTGCCGGATTCGGTTCGCTGGATCGGTCCCGGCGCATTCAAGGGATGCAGGTGTCTTCTGCGGGTGCGGATGCCCTTCGGTATGGAACGTATGGAGGCAGAAGTGTTTTCCGGCTGCACGGAGCTTCAGGAAATATGGTTCTCAGAGACTGAAGAACCGCAGCCGGTTCCTGCATGGAAGTTTATCGGAGAGCGGGCTTTTTACCGGTGCGGGAAGCTGCGGGGCATTCGGCTTGACCGTGTGGAACGGATCGAAAAGGAAGCCTTTGCCGGTTGTGGGACGCTGGAAAGAAGTATCCCGGCTCATAAAAAAGATATCAGGATCGGAGAACGGGCTTTCGAAGGTACTGGGTATCTGGAGGGAAGAGAAGGAACCCCCGTCGCTTTTGGACGAGTGCTTCTGTCGGGCGGTGACTGCAGCGGGGAAGTGTGTCTGCAGGAAGAAGTGGCAGGTATTGTGCCATACGCTTTTGCCGGAAACCGCAGGATCACGAAGGTGCGTCTTCCTGAAAGCCTTCAATGGATCGGGGAAGGTGCGTTTTATGGGTGCAGCGGGCTTCTGGAAGTAGAATTTCCGGAAGGAATTATGCGGATCGAACGGAGCGCCTTTGAGAAATGCATCCGGCTTCAAAAGATTGAAACAGCTGCCCGGCAGGCGGGAACGGCTGCTTTTGCCGGCTGTGTTTCCCTGAAAGAAGCGGCGGTTCCTAATCTGTCAATTTTAACAGAACGTCTGTTCGAAAACTGCAGAGAACTGAAGACCTGCCATTTGGAGCGGGCCGGAGCGATTCTGTCCCACTGCTTCAGCGGATGCAGGGCTCTGAAGCAGGTTTTGATCAATATGGTTCATGTGGTGCGTCCCTATGCCTTTGCAGGATGCGACGGACTGACTGCTGTGGAATTCAGGGATGAAGCATGTCTGTGCCCGCATGCCATGGAAGACTGCGGGAGCCTGGAAAAGATCACATTGACTGGAGAAAATGGGACGATCCGCCTGTATGAATATGCCCTTTCCGGCTGTACGGCTCTTCGAAGAATTGTCCGTCAGGGAAAGACATGGGAATTTCATGATTACGGAGATATCTGTTCAGAACGGCTTCCGGAGACTGCAAGGCTTATGTTCCACAGCGCATTCAGTTGTTTTCTGGTGGAGCAGGAGGAGAGACTCTGCGGTTACCGGGGATCCGGGCGGATCGTGAAGATTCCGGAAGGGATCCGCCGTATTGAAGCGGAAGTGTTCCGGGATGTGCTGATGCTGGAGGATGTGGAGATTCCGAAAAGTGTGGAATACATCGGCGCCAAGGCATTTCACGGAACAGAGTGGCTGAAAAAGCGGAGGGAAGAAGATCCGCTTGTCATTGTAAACCACATGCTTCTGGACGGTTCCGGCTGTGCCGGAGAGGTGGCCGTGCCGGAAGATGTGCGTCTGGTCTGCGGCTGGGCTTTTGCGGGCGGGCTGCAGATCCGGAAACTGCGTTTTCTGTCTGACCGGGTGCGGGTGGAAGAATACGCCTTCCGAAACTGCATCAATCTGCAGGAAATGGTGCTGGCGGACGGTTCCTGCGTGCATTTTACCGGGCTTGCGGACAGAGAACGGGAGCTTCCGGCACTGGCCAGACAGGCGGCGTTTGACAGTCTGAACTGTTTTAAGACGGACCCGGACGGAGTGCTGGTGGAATGTACGGGCAATCTTGCACAGCTGAAGCTTGCCCGGGGAATCACTGCCGTTGGTGACGGCGCGTTTGAGGACAGTAATCTGCTGACGGAACTCTGTTTTCCGGAAACGGTAAAAAAGATCGGAAAACGCGCCTTTGCGGGATGCAGGTGGCTCCGGGAAGTCCGAAGCGCGGACCATGTGGAGCAGATCGGCGCACAGGCATTTTCCGGCTGCGGCGTGCTTGAGCGGGTGGAGCTGTCGGATGCGTTTGGGAGCATGGGCAGCAGGGCCTTTGAAAACTGCACGTCGCTGGAGGAGATCCTGCTTCCGGAAGGAGTGGAGGAGATTCCGGAGCGGGCGTTCTACCGCTGCCACAGCCTGAAGCGTGTGACAGTCCCCTCTACCCTGAAACGGATCGGCCGGGAAGCCTTCGCGTTCTGCAGGGAGCTTCGGGAGCTTCAGGTGCCGGAGGGAACGATGGTTGAAGAACGGGCGTTCGAGGGGTGCAGTGATGCGGTTGTCATTTCAGGGAATATGGCGGACGGTCTGGAGAGCGGAGCCGGAGTTTCCGGTCGTTCCGGTGGAAATTTGTAAGCAGGAGAAAACATGCGTTACCGAAAACTTGGCAATACGGGTCTGGCCGTATCGGAGATCGGATTTGGGACAATTCCGATTCTGCAGGGCAGTGTTCCGGTCCTGCCGGATTATTATAATCTGAATGATGAGGAAGCGCTGGCTGTGATGGAGCATGCGTTTGGGCTGGGCTGCAATCTGTATGATACGGCGATCGTTCCGGAATACGGCGACGCGGAGCGCAAGCTGGGATTGTTTGCGGCCCGCGTTGGGCGGGAGAAGCTTGTGATCTCGGACAAAGCCCGGTTTTTCGACGGAAATGAGATGTATCAGGCGGTGGAGGCATCCTGCGGACATCTGGGGACCTGTCCGGATCTCTACTTTGTCCATCAGGTGGATGCGGAACATGAGGAGGAAGTATTTCAAAAAGGCGGCGCGCTGGATGCACTGACCGAACTGAAGGCGGAGGGAAAGATCCGTTTTGCGGGCATTGCGTCCCATTATTATGACATTCTGCGGAAGGGAGCGGCGGATTCCCGGGTGGATGTGCTGCAGGGAAGCGGAAACCTTCTGGAACGTGGAATGCTGGATCGTCTTAAAAAAGAACATATGTTCTCTGATAAAGGATTCCTGGTCAACAAAGTGTATGCGGCAGGGATTCTTCCTGCTTTTTTTCCGGTTCGGACACTGATTCGGTCGGTATTGTCTTACCCGGTTTCCAGCGCGCTCATTGGGATTGGGACAAAAGAACAGGCGGAGGCAGCCATGGGATGGGAACCGGCCGGAGAACGGGAGAGGCTTCCTTCCTTCGAAGAGGTGCTGTCTGTGCTGGAAAAAGACTACGATCCGATTTCCTGTGACCGGTGCCAGAGGTGCGTCTGTCCGTACGGGACGGAGATCCATACTCTGTTCCGCCAGTATCAGTATTATTTCCTCGGGAAGGAATACTGGGCGCTTCGGAAGCTGGATCTGGGGATTGAAGAGAGCGCCGCATACTGCAGGGAATGCGGAGAAATGCCCTGCATGGACCAGTGTCCGAGAGGAATCCGGATTCCGGATGCGATCGAAAGGGTCCGGCAGCTGGTGAGAGAGCATCCGATAGCACAACCCGCCGGCAGACATACAATAAAGGAAACGCAAAAAACAGGATAGGATTTATGGTTACGATCAGTTTGTGCATGATTGTAAAAAATGAAGAGAAGGTGTTGGGCCGGTGTCTGGATTCCGTTAAGGATGCGGTGGACGAGATAATCATCGTGGATACCGGGTCCGAAGACCGGACAAAAGAGATTGCGGCGGCGTATACGGATAAGGTGTACGAGTTTGAATGGACAAATGATTTTGCAAAAGCCCGCAACGAATCGTTTTCAAAAGCAGAGATGGATTACTGTATGTGGCTGGATGCGGATGATGTGCTGGAAGCAGGAGGGCAGGAGAAGCTTCTGGAATGGAAGGCGCATGCAGACGGAACTGCGGATGCGGTGATGACGGACTATGCAGCCGGCTTTGATGAGGAAGGAAAGGTGACTTTCTGCTACAAGCGGGAACGGCTTCTGAAAAGGGACAGGGGATTTCGGTGGGAGGGACGGGTGCATGAGGCGGTGCCCGTGTCCGGAAAGGTGGAGCAGCTGGAACTGCGTATCGAGCACCACAGCCGGAAAAAAATCTATGGAGATCGGAATCTTCGGATTTATGAAGCCATGAAGGAAGCAGGAGAGCCGTTTCAGGCAAGGGATCTGTTTTATTATGCAAGAGAACTGTATTATCACAGAAGATACGAGGAGGCAGTGGGTTGCTTCCTGTTTTTTTTGGAACGAAAGGACGGGTTTTGTGAAAATCAGGTGGATGCCTGCAGATTTACGGCATATTGCCTGTATGCTCTCGGGAAGGAAGAAAAGGCGCTTTCTTTTCTGTACCGGGGGCTTTTGTACCGGACGCCGGGAGGAGAGCTGTGCTGCGAGATCGGGAAACACTTTGCGGACCGGCAGAACTGGGAGCAGGCAGCGTTCTGGTATGAGGCGGCGCTTCATGCGCCAAAGAAAACAACAGGAGGGTTTATACAGGAAGAGTGTTACGGGTATGTGCCGTATGTTCAGCTGAGCGTGTGTTATGATCGAATGGGGGAGCAGAAAAAAGCATATGAATGTCATAAAATGGCGGGGAAATATAAGCCATATGGAAGAGAATACAGGAAAAATGAAGAATATTTTCGTAATATGGAATAAGAACGCTATGGAAAAGTCCGCATACTCTATGTAGTGAAAACAGTTAAATAAGGAGACAAACGAGTATGGATTTTTTCCGAAGAAATTGTGATGGTAATTCCTGTGGGTATCCGGGACAGCAGAACAGCAGATGCTGTCAGGGTCCGACCGGCCCGATGGGTCCGAGAGGGTGCCCGGGTCCGACCGGTCCGAGAGGATGTCCGGGTCCCACAGGTCCTCAGGGTCCCATGGGTCCTGGAGGGATCGAAGGGCCACAGGGTCCGCAGGGACCGCAGGGCCCCATAGGTCCTGAAGGCCCGCAGGGCCTGCAGGGGATTCCCGGTCCTGCAGGGGCACCGGGAGCCACCGGACCAACCGGTGCAGCCGGTGCCCAGGGAGTGACTGGCCCAGCCGGAGCGATGGGCCCGACCGGTCCGCAGGGGCCGCAGGGTTCTCAGGGAATTCAGGGGCCTGCAGGCCCGGCCGGAGCGACCGGCCCAACCGGAGCCACGGGTGCAGCCGGAGCGACCGGTCCGACCGGAGCGACCGGCCCGACTGGAGCCACGGGTGCAGCCGGAGTTGCCGGCCCGACCGGAGCGACTGGTGCAACTGGAGCGGCCGGTGCAGCCGGAGTTGCCGGCCCAACCGGAGCGACCGGTGCAACTGGAGCGACCGGCCCAATCGGAGTTGCCGGCCCGACCGGAGCGACTGGCCCGACCGGAGCGACCGGTCCGACTGGAGCCGCCGGCCCTGCCGGAATTACCGGTCCGACCGGAGTGACGGGTTCGACCGGCCCCACGGGTCCTGCCAACGGACTCACATCCTATGGAGGCATATACAATACAGTGCCGCAGACGCTGAACCTGACGCTTGGCGGAACAACGCAGATTCCCATGCCTCAGACCATGCCGCTGAAAGATGTAACTTATACACCGGCTAACAGTATCACGATCATTACGCCGGGAACGTATGAGATCAATTACAGTACGACGATGTCGGCAGCTTTGGGAACCACGGTAACCACTGCGGTACGCCGCAATGGTACGAACATTCCGAGTGCAACCGTTTCCCGTGCACTGTCGGTAGGCGTCAATTCTCTGTTTAGTGGGAGCACGGTCGTTGCTCTGGTGGCAGGAGATGTCATAGATATGGCAATTTCTGCATTGATTGCAGTAGGGGTGACGCTTGGCAGCGGAACCAGCGCAGCACTTACCGTGAAAAAAATCGATTAATTCAGTCTAAGCTGCGCGGTTTCGCGCAGCTTTCCCTTGAAGTCATCCAAAATGATGCATGTTTGATGGCATTCTGATGTTCCTTTGATGCTCTGATATGATAGCCTTTCTATAACAGAAGAAGCAGCAGTATCAACATCAGAAGAACAGAAGAGGTGTATCATGAAAAAGAAAAACCGGCTGTGTTTGTTTATGGTACTCTGCATGTTGGCGGTACATTGTCCGGCTGTGCATGCAGAGGCGCAGGAAGAAGATAAGAACCAGGATGTAACGCCTGCTCCTTATTTTTTTATTGAGGGTGCAGACCCTGAGGTGGACCATCTGCCGCTGAAGGGAACGGAGGTGACAACAAACATCAACGGAATCATTGCTGAGACATATGTGACGCAGACATATGCCAATGAGGGGGAACATCCAATCAATGCAAGTTATGTCTTTCCGGCTTCCACGAAGGTATCCGTCCACGGGATGAAGATGGAGATCGGGAATCAGGTGGTGACCGCTGTTATCAAAGAAAAGGAAGAGGCCAGACAGGATTACGAGGAAGCCAGGAGCGAGGGGAAGAGCGCATCGCTTCTGGAAGAAAAAAGGTCAAACGTTTTTACTATGGATGTGGCGAATATCATGCCCGGAGATACCGTCCGCATCGAGCTGCACTATACGGAAATGATCCAGTCGGCGGAAGGAACTTATCAGTTTGTATTTCCGACGGTTGTCGGCCCCCGTTATGCGGGAAAGGTGGATGAGGAAAAGGCAGAAGAGGGCGGCTGGGTGGAAACACCTTATCTGGAAGAGGGCGTTGCGCCGGACAGCGCTTATCAGATCAATGTGAATCTGTCTGCCGGCGTTCCGATCACCAGACTGGCATGCGACACGCATAAGACGCAGGTGGAGCAGACGGAAGAGTCGAAAGCAAAGGTGACTCTGGCGGATTCGGAGGATTTTGCAGGAAACAGGGATTTTATTCTGGAATATGAGCTGACAGGGGAGAAGGTGGATTCCGGACTTATGCTCTATACAGGAGAAAAGGAGAATTTCTTTCTGCTGACCGTGCAGCCGCCAAAACGTTATAGACCGGAGGAACTGGTATCCAGAGAATATATTTTCATTCTGGATGTATCGGGTTCCATGAACGGATATCCCCTGGACACGGCAAAGGAACTGATTCGGACGATGGTTTCAAACCTTCAAAGCACAGACAGTTTTAATCTGTTTCTGTTCTCGGATATTGTATCGGAGATGTCGCTGGAATCGGTGGCTGCCACGGAAGAAAATGTGGACTGCGCCATGAAACTGATCGATATGCAGGAAGGCGGCGGAGGTACGGAGCTTGCAGAGGCGCTTGCATGTGCGCTGGACACGCCGAAGAAAAGCGGCATGGCCAGGAATGTGGTAGTCATTACAGACGGATATATCTATGATGAAGAAGAGGTTTTTGGAAAAATCAACGAAAATCTGGATAACACCAGCTTCTTCTCTTTCGGTATCGGAAGTTCTGTGAACCGTTCTCTGATGGAAGGGATTGCAGGAACAGGAATGGGCGAGTCGTTTGTTGTGACTGAGGAAGAAAAGGCGGAAGAGACGGCAGAGAAATTCCGTACGTATATCGAAGCTCCGGTGCTGACGGATATTCAGGTATCGTTTGAAGGTTTTGATGTTCATGATACCGTACCGGCTGCAGTTCCCACGTTATTTGCTGAAAAACCGGTAGTCCTGTTTGGAAAATGGAGCGGGGAGCCGTCCGGAACGGTTAAGATTACAGGAAAGACAGGGACGAAGGATTTTGTGCAGGAAATCGATGTGTCTCAGACAGTACCGTCCGAAGAAAACGGAGCGATCCAGTATCTGTGGGCGAGGAAAAAGGTGGACATGCTGACTGCATACGGTTATGCCGGGGAGGATGAGAATACAAAAGAAGCCATTACATCTATTGGCCTTGACTACAGTATGGTGACGCCATATACTTCCTTTGTAGCTGTGCTTGATACGATCCGGAACCCGGAGGGCGACAGCATGGATGTGGATCAGCCGTCTCCCCTTCCGCAGGGGGTGTCCGGCCTGTCGGTTGGAGGCTACCTGATGGGGGCGGAGCCGGAAGAACTGGTTCTGAGTATTATGGCAGTGGCGGTCATGCTGGCAGGTATTCTGTCGGGCAGGAGGAAGCAGACATGAGCGTATTCAGAAAATGTGGGAGTTTTTATATGGCTGCAGGTACTGCAGCCATTGCTCTCAGGATTTATTACGGCGGAGCAGACAGTGACGGGCTTTTATGGATTCTGGCGCCTGTGGCGTGGTGGGTCAGAATCCTGAGCGGAACCGCATATGAATATCTGTCGGGAGTCGGATATGTCAATCATGCATTTCAGTTTGTGATTGCGCCGTCCTGTTCCGGAGTCCGGTTCCTGATTATCGTCATGCTGATGTCTGTTTTTTCATTTACACATCGGATGGAAACAGCGGGAAAAAGAACGGCCTGGTTTCTGGGTTCGGCAGCAGGAGCATATCTGTACACGATTTTTGTAAATGGGATTCGGATCGTGCTGTCCATCCAGGTACCGCGGCTTTTGCAGCAGGCGGATATCGGCGCAGAATGGCTGACACAGAAGCAGCTTCATACAGTGATCGGAACGGCAGTATATTTTATCTCTCTTTTGATCCTGTACAGGACGGCAGAATATCTATCCTTGAAAATGGCTGAGAATGGGGAAGCAGGCAGGAATACGGACCCTGAAAAAAAGGAAGGCATAAGGCCTGCCGGCCGGAAACAGGTATTCTTCCTGCCGCCGATCTTATGGTATTCTTCTGCTGTGCTTGGCATTCCTTTTTTAAACCGGGCATGGAATCATAACTGGGAAGGGTTTACAGAATATGCCTGCGTGGTCACCGGAGTCTGTCTGCCGGTCCTGCTTCTGATATGGTTTCTGAAAAAGGTGGTATCGGAACACAGTGAAAAGCTGCAGAGAATATCATGAACAAAAGATAAACAGATAAAAGAATATACAAAAGACAGAGTATACATATAGAAGATCAGATATACAAAAGAGAAGAACAGACAGGGTACAGAATGCCTGCCGGACCGACAGGCGCTGTACCTTTTTTATGCTTATAGATTCATCTGATTCTGATTCCGCCATGTCCGGGGGGAGAGGCTGTATATATTTTTAAAAGCCCGTGAGAAATGAAGCTGGTTGTCATAGCCAACGGCTTTTCCGATGTCGCCGATGGACAGATGAGTGAGCTTCAGAAGCTCCGCGGCCTTGGTCATGCGGTAATTCAGGAGAAAATCCTGAGGAGTACGGCCTACTGTATTCTTGAAAATCTTTCCGAAGTAGCTTCGGTTCAGCCCGCAGTTGTCCGCAATGTCTTCCACAGAAATATCATTCTGAAAGTTCTGCTCAATATACGCCAGAGCCTCGTGGATGTAAAAATCCCGCAGCTTTCCAGGCTTGGATGCGATAAGACGCACCGGTGCAATGGAACGGGTGAGCGCATCCAGAAAAAGATACAGATGTCCCATGAGGTGGAATGGAGCCATATCGCCGTGCTGGGCAATATAAAGCATCTCCTGCATCATGGTCTCCCGGATATCTCTGGAATGGGCATGATAGATCGGCGTATCCAGAGTGAGACCGGCGATGGAGATGGCTTCCCGGACCCGCAGTCCGTCAAATTCGATCCAGACATATTCCCAGGGAAGGTTCCGGTCTGCAATATAGGTGGTAATCTGATGAGGGAAGATCATAAATCCCTGTCCGCTCTTGATCTGATAGGTTTTTGTATTTCCGGAAGAATCGTCCGCATTGAGGGTGCCGGTGCCGGATATGACATAATGAAATAAATAATGGGAACGTGCAGCAGGACCAAAACTGTGAGAAGGTGCACAGCGTTCCCAGCCAAATTGATAAAGATTCAGGTCTACAAAGTTTTCATTGGGAAATATGGAGAATAAAATGTCCTTCATGTAAGTTGCCTCCAATATTTTTTGTGCAGTCTGTACAGATTCTGTTTTTATCAGTATAACGGAAAATATACCAAAATGCCATATGATTTTTCTTATATAAGAAAAAAACAGCATAATGGTATAAAAGAGAAAAAAACAAGGTATTTATGCACGCATTTTGGGATGTTATAATAAAGCTACAAAAAATCAGTGTTACATCCAACAAAGAAAGGAGCAAAATGGGATGAGAAAGAGGGAAAAAATGATAAGCCTTCTACTGGCATGTACACTGCCCGCTTCCATGTTCTTGACCGGCTGCGGAGGCAGTGAAGCCGAAGACGGCAAGATCGTGATCGAGCTTGTGCATTACAAACCGGAGGCGGTGGATGTGTTCGAGCAGCTGGAGGAGGAGTTTAACAAAACTCATGACGATATCCTCCTGAAGATTGATTCTCCCAATGATGCCATGACGATCCTGAAGACCAGATTTATCCGGGAGGATTATCCGGACGTCCTGGGGATCGGCGGCGACATCAACTACTCTTATTTCATCGATGCCGGAATTCTGGCAGATGTATCCGATTATCCGGGTATCACAGACATCAACCAGGGATACAGGGACATCCTGGAAGGACTTGAATTCGTCCCCACAGAAGGAACCTACGGCGTGCCCTATGTGGCGAACGCAGCGGGTATCCTGTACAATCGTGAGATGTTCAAGGAGCACGGATGGGAGATCCCCACGACCTGGGAAGAGATGATCACGCTCTGTGATACGATCAGGGGAGAGGGAATCCTTCCGTTCTACTATGGATTTAAGGATACATGGACCTGTCTGGCACCGTGGAATTCGCTTGCAGTGGACCTGGCGCCGGCGGATGTCTGTCAGCAGGTAAATGCAGGAAAGACCGTATTCGCTGATGAATACAGGGAAGTGGCGGAGAAGATCCAGACGCTGGTGAGTTATGGAGAGGACGGGCCTTTCGCCTACGGCTATAATGACGCCTGTACGGCATTTGCCAACGGAGAATCTGCCATGTTTGCCATCGGAAGCTACGCGGTCCCGCAGATCAAGTCGGTGAATCCGGACATGGATATTGATTCCTTCGTGACGCCGGGCAGCAGCGATCCGGACGGCCAGATTCTGAACTCCGGCGTGGACCTGCAGTTCTGCATCACAAAAGCCTGTGAAGACGAGGGAAGAAAAGAGGCGGCTTATGAAGTTCTGAACTTCCTTCTGGCAGATGAGAACCTGCAGATGTATCTGGATGATCAGAGCGCCGTTCCCTGTAAATCGGGAGACTTCACACTGGCGCCGAATCTGGACGGCATGACAGAGTACATTACCGAAGGAAAGATCGCGGACTATCAGGACCACTATTATCCGTCTGAGATGGCAGTGGACGCGCAGATCCAGACTTTCCTGATCGAGCAGGATGTGGATGCATTCCTTACAAAATTTGACACGGACTGGGTGCGCTATAACCGCGATATCATCCAGATGGTGAAAGACTACAACGCACAGAACGGCAATCAGTAGAGGGAGAGGAGTGAGAAGACATGAAAAATGCCAATGACAGAAAAAGAACGTTTATGCTGATGACGATTCCTATCGTCGCACTGTTCTTCGCTTTTAATACCCTGCCTTTGATCAAGGGTGTGATGTACAGTTTTACGAACTTCAGAGGATACGGCACTTATGACTGGGTTGGTCTTCGGAATTATATCGACCTGTTCCAGGACGGCCGTGTGGGCAAGTCCTATCTGTTCACTCTGAAGATGGCGGTGGCGGCGACCATCGTGACCAACGTGATCAGCCTGATCCTGGCGCTGGGCCTGAACAGCAAGATCAAGTTCAAGAGCACCTTGAGAGGAATGTACTTCATTCCCAACATTCTGGGCGCGCTGGTTGTAGGTTATATCTTCAACTATTTCTTTACCTACATCATTCCGGCGCTGTTCAATACAACCAGTATCCTTGCAAGCTCCACCTGGGCATGGGTCGGTATCGTGGCTGTCTGTGCATGGCAGGCCATTGCCATGAACACGATCATCTACATATCTGGTCTGTCTACGGTGCCCGAGGACGTATATGAAGCGGGCTCCATCGACGGAGCAACCGGCTGGGAGCGTTTCAAGAGCCTGACTTTCCCGCTGATTATCCCGTTTTTCAGCATCAACATGGTACTGTCCGGCAAGAACTTTCTGATGGTGTTCGACCAGATCATGGCGTTGACCAAAGGCGGTCCGGCACAGAGTACCGAGTCCATCTCCTTCCTGATCTACAACAATGGTATGGCAGGCGGACAGTTCGGTTTCCAGAGTGCCAACGCGGTTCTGTTCTTTGTCATTATCGTAGCGTTCTCGGTAGCACAGCTTCAGTTTACAAGCAGTAAGGAGGAGCAGTTATAATGAAGGACCTGAAAGTAAAAGAGAGATATAATATGCCTGTTACGATCCTGCTGATCCTTGGACTGATCACGATTATCTTCCCCCTTTACATGACCATCGTGATCGCGTTCAAACAGCCGTCGGAGATGACCAACAGCATCTCGGGGATCCTGTCCCTGCCGAAGACCTGGAGTTTCTCCAACTTCGCGGAGGCCATGCGCGTGACGGATTTCTGGAATTCCCTCCGGAACAGTCTTCTGATTACGGGCGTTACCGTTGTCCTTTCCGTCGTCCTGCATTCCATGGTCGGTTATGCGATCGGAAGAAACAAGGCAAAGAGCAAATGGTACAACCTGGCGTATCTGTATATTGTCAGCGGTATGTTCGTACCGTTCGCAATCCTGATGATGCCTCTGGTAAAACAGACTTCACAGTGGGGAATTGCCAATATCTTTGGCGTTATCATCTGTTATGTGGTGTTCTATATGCCCATGAACCTGATGCTGTATTCCGGTTATCTGGTCAATATTCCCATTGCTCTGGAAGAGGCGGCGCGCGTGGACGGCGCTACCACCTGGACGACTTACTGGAAGATTATCTTCCCGATCATGAAACCCATGCATGCAACGGTTGCTGTTATTACGGCTCTGAGCGTATGGAACGACGTGATGACTCCGCTGGTTATCATGTCCGGAAGCGGAATGAACACCCTGCCGCTGGCACAGATGTCCTTCCAGACCCAGTTCGGTACCAACTATAACCTGGCGTTTGCATCGTATCTGCTGGCACTGCTGCCGCTTCTGATCTTCTACATCATCTGTCAGAAGCAGATTCTCAACGGTGTCGTAAACGGCGCGGTGAAATAAAACAAAGGCAAATCTCAAACTATATATACGGCCTGTAAACACGGGTATTGGAAAGCGATGGTGCAGGCTGGCCTGTATTCGGATGTTTTCCGATACCCGTATGGTCGTTTACAGACAATTATTAAAAAGTATTGGACAATAAATGTTTCATCAGGTATCATATTGAAGCGAAGGAGACAAAAAAGGCGGCATGAGTATACTATTTGCAGAACGGGACAGAACATTTACATTGCATACGAAAGATACCACCTACCAGATGAAAGTGGACAGATACGGGTTTCTGCTACACCTGTATTATGGCCGGAAGACCGGCGGGTGCATGGACTATCTCCTGAGCTGTGCTGACCGTGGATTTTCAGGAAATCCCTATGATGCGGGCATGGACCGGACCTATTCCATGGATGTTCTGCCGCAGGAGCTGCCCTGCCAGGGAACGGGAGATTACAGGAGTCCGGCGGTTATCATAAAAAATCCGGATGGTTCCTGCGGATGTGATTTTCGGTACAAAGACCACCAGATAATCAATGGAAAATATGATCTTCCGGGTCTTCCGGCGGTGTATGCATCGGAAGAGGAAGCACAGACGCTGAAGATCCGTATGGAGGATCCGGCGACCGGAGTCCGGATCACGCTGCTCTATGGGGTGGTTCCGGAACAGGATATCATTACAAGAAGTGCAGTGATTGAAAATCCGGGCGATAAGAAGATATGGTTGAAAAAAGCACAGGCAGCATGTCTGGACTGGCTTCACGGAGACTTTGACCTGATTACTTTTCACGGGCGGCATGCCATGGAACGGAATGTACAGAGAGTTCCGGTGATACATGGGGCGCAGGTGATCGGGAGCCGCAGAGGGACGTCCAGCCATCAGTACAATCCCATGATGATCCTGGCGGGACAGGAAACAACGGAGGATGCAGGAAGCTGTTACGCAATGTCTTTTGTATACAGCGGTAATTTTAAAGGGGAAGTGGAAAAAGACCAGTTTGGTCAGACCCGTGCGCTTCTGGGACTGTCGGATGAGCTCTTTTCTTATCCGATAGAACCGGGTGGGAGTTTTTACGTACCGGAGGTGATTCTGACCTGCAGTGTGCAGGGACTGGCAAGACTGTCACAGAATCTGCACCGGTGTATCCGGACGCATCTGTGCAGGGGCAGATATCGGGACGGAAGCCGTCCGATCCTTTTGAACAGCTGGGAAGCATCCTACTTTGATATTACCGGTGATTCCATCTATGAACTGGCGAAGCAGTCTGTGGATCTGGGAATCGATATGCTGGTCATGGACGACGGCTGGTTTGGAAAACGGAACGACGACAACAGCGGGCTGGGCGACTGGTATGTCAATGAGAAAAAGCTGGGAGAATCTTTAGGCAACCTGATCCGCAGGATCAACGGCCTGGGAGTGAAATTCGGTATCTGGATTGAGCCGGAAGGGATCAATGAGGACAGCGATCTGTACAGAGAACATCCGGACTGGGTGCTGTCGATACCCGGACGCAGTCCGGTGCGCGCCCGGAACCAGCTGGTGCTGGATTTTTCCAGACGGGATGTAGTGGATTACATTTTTGAAAAAATATGCGGGATTCTGGATCAGGGCAATATTGAATATGTAAAATGGGATATGAACCGGAGTCTTTCCGACTGCTATTCCAGGCATGCCGAGGATCAGGGAAGAGTCCGGCACGATTATGTGCTCGGCCTGTATGATTTTCTGGAACGGCTGGTACAGCGATATCCGAATGTACTTCTGGAGGGCTGCAGCGGCGGCGGCGGAAGATTTGACGCCGGCATGCTCTATTATACGCCTCAGATCTGGTGCAGTGACAATACGGACGCGCTTGACCGGGTCCATATTCAGTATGGAACTTCCTTTGGATATCCCATATCAACGGTGGGATCCCATGTGTCTGCCGTACCAAACCACCAGACGGGCAGGCTGACGCCGCTTCGGACAAGAGGGATCACTGCCATGGCAGGAACCTTTGGATATGAGCTGGATCCGGGATCGCTGCTTCAGGTGGAGAGAGAACAGATCCGGGAACAGATATACACATACAAACAGTATGCGAAACTGATACATAACGGACTGTATTACCGTCTGACTGATCCCGGGAAAGATGCGGCAGGTGCATGGGAGTTTCTTGCGGAGGATGGATCGGAAATTCTGGTGAGTGCAGTCATGCAGGAGATTCATGGAAACATGCCGACTACCTATATCTGCCTGAAAGGCCTGAAAACTGGCTGTATGTATCAGGAGACACACAGCGGAAGAATCTATGCGTCGGATGCGTTGATGGAAACAGGGATTCCTCTGCCGGATCAGAGCGGGGAGTACCGGGCGTACCAGATTCATTTTAAAATAGTGGAAACAGCAGGAAGGGGAACATTGGATTGAAGACAGATATGATTTTTGAAGAACGTTTGAAAAGGCATCATGATGAACTTCGGTGGCTTTATATGGAACTGTACAATAATGGAGACATGTTTGCGGAGTTGTGCGAAAATCTGCATGATTTTGCAGTGAAGCGGGACACGGAGCTTATGCATCTGGATCTGGAGCGGGAACAGAATCCGGACTGGTTCCGGGGCAACGACATGCTTGGGATGATGCTGTACATAGATAATTTTGCAGGAAATCTGAAAGGAGTGCAGGATAAACTTCCTTATCTGTCTTCCTGTAATGTGAACTGCATTCATCTGATGCCTTTCCTGGAGTCTCCGAAAGGGCGTTCTGACGGGGGTTATGCGGTGGCTGATTTCCGACGAGTGCAGCCGGAGCTGGGAAAGATGGAAGAGCTGGCAGCATTGGCAAAAGCCTGTCACAGGGAAAAAATCAATTTGTGCATGGACTTTGTCATGAATCATACTTCGGAAGATCATGAGTGGGCGAAAAAGGCAAGGGAAGGCGACGGAGAATACATGAGCCGTTATTTCTTTTTTGCTGATCCATCTATTCCGCAGGCATATGACCGGACGGTACCTCAGGTGTTTCCAACGACAGCGCCGGGTAATTTTACTCGACTGGAAGGGACGGAGTATCATGTGATGACTACTTTTTACCCCTATCAGTGGGATCTTAACTATCGGAATCCGAGAGTGTTCAATGAGATGATGTACAATTTCCTGTATCTGGCGAATCAGGGGATGGATATCATCCGTATTGATGCAGTTCCCTATATATGGAAGGAACTGGGAACAAAATGCAGGAATCTTCCTCAGGTACATACGATTGTCCGCATGATGCGTATGATCTGCGAGATCGTATGCCCGGGCGTACTGCTTCTGGGAGAGGTCGTCATGGAGCCGGAGAAGGTGGTGCCGTATTTCGGAACGGTAGAGAAGCCGGAGTGCCATATGCTCTACAATGTGACGACGATGGCGACGACCTGGCACAGTGTGGCGACAAAGGATATTCGTCTTCTGAAAAAGCAGATGGATATTGTAAATGGTCTGCCGAAAGACTATCTGTTTCTGAATTATCTGCGATGCCATGATGATATTGGCTGGGGACTTGATTATGGCACTCTGGAGAACTGGGGCATGAAGGAAGTGGATCACAAGCGTTTTCTGAACCAGTATTTTACCGGAAGATATGGATCAAGTGAAAGCAGGGGGGAACTCTATAATGATGATCCGGTGACACAGGATGCACGCTTCTGCGGAACAACGGCGTCCATGTGCGGGGTAGAGAGCGCTCTGTATGAAAAGGATGAGGAAAAGCTTCAGAAGGCAGTCCGGATGGATCTGATGCTGCATGCTTACATGCTGACACAGTCTGGAATTCCGATGCTGTACAGCGGAGATGAGATCGGACAGCTCAATGACTATTCCTATAAAGAAGATGAAGACAAAAAAGCAGATTCCAGATATATTCACAGAGGAAAATTCCAGTGGTATCTTGCCAGGAACAGAAAAGAAAAGGGTACCTCGCAGGAGCAGATTTTCAGCGGTCTGTCAAAGCTGGAGGAAATTCGCAGAAGCAGAGACGTTTTTCGAAGCGACGCGGCGGTGTATACTTATGATGTGAAAGACGATTCGATTCTGTGCATTTTAAGAGAGAATGAGGAAGAGCGGTTTATTGGAATTTTCAATTTCTCGGATGAAGCAGGGACTGCATGGATGGAAGAACCGGGAGTTTTTCAGAATCTCATAACAGGAGAGGAACTGGAACTGGTGAATGTAATTGTTCCGGGGCATGACTTTGTGTGGGCCAGCCGGAAAAAATAAGGTTATTCTTCACGGAGTGAGTGGCGGTCTGCGCCCTGGGTCTTCGTGCGCTGCGGCGCACGAAAGCCCAGGGCGCAGATCATCTATCCCGTGAAAAGTAACAAAATAAGAAAGCTACAATCCATATTTCAAAATTATAACTGGAAAATATGCAGAGGTTGTTGTAAGATAAAAGCAGAGACAGACGATGGCTCGTAAGATGGAATGGACAGCAGGATACAGCAGGGGAAGGTGTGATTATATGGAATTGCAGAATGAGAGAAACCGCGACTTTTTGAGAAAATTAAAGGGTGACAGGGAAGTGCATTTTGAAAGCCTGGCGGAGGTATTGAGCAGATTTGTGTCAGACCGTTTTCATGAGTATGAAGGACTTTTGCAGGAGGAGCTTCAAAAAGATCTGGATTTGCTCAAGGACGAGACCGTGCAGCGCATGTCAGACTTTTCTGGTTGTGAAGAATTCAAGGAGAACATTCTGTCCCATGGACTGGAGCGTTTTGTGGATGAAAAAATCGCAGAGACCGTCAGTGTCTTTGAAGAAAAGAAGAGGTTGTGCGCAAAGATGATCTGTGACCTGACTCCGGACAGTTATGTGGAGTATCAGCCGGAGTGGGAAGCATTTGAAAATGCCGGGTTCAGGATCGGCGGTACAGATGTTTTGGAATTCCCATGGAGTCGGGAACTCCAGGAGATTCAGAAATTAAAGTCAGAAGTGCAGGAAGAGGTCAGTCAGACAGAGGATGAGAGACGGGAAGCAGAGGCAGGATTTCAAGAATTGATGCGACAGAATGCTGCAGAACGGTCAGAACTGGAAAACAAAAAACCGCAGATCCAATATATAACAAAAACCATACGCAGGGAAGGCTTTCTGGGATTTTTAAAGGATCTCTTTGGAAAACCTCAGACAGAAACGATTGCAGATGACAGAGAGTTGACCGAATGGCAGAAACAGGTGGAGGCAGTCCAGGATGGTTATGATAAGCGGGCGCGGGAATGGAATGAAAAGCTGGAAGCAATAAAAGAGAAACAGGGATTAAAAAAGGCGGAATACAGTCGTCTGGAGAAAGAACAAAGAGAGATGGAGGACAGAATCAGAAATCAGCTTGAAGACAAGGTGAAGGAAGAACTGGAATATTATCTGCGCGGGAAAGGCGGATTGGCTGACCGTCTGAAAGAGGCTCTGGAACGGGATATGAGACAGAGCGCAGAAGAGGTTGGAAAGCTGGCAGGTAAGGCATGTCAGGACTGGAGCCTGGGCTGGTAAGTCCTGGCGGTATATGCCCCCTGCCTGTGTGCCGGGCACACAGGCAGGGGGCGTTATACTGCAGTTTTTATGCTTCTTTACGTCGTTCAATATTTTTGAAAGCAGTACTCAGCATCAGTTTGATACGGTTTAACTGATTGACCTCGCTTGCACCGGGATCATAGTCAATGGCTACGATATTGGCCGCTGGATGGCGGCGGCGCAGTTCCTTGATGACTCCTTTGCCCACGATATGGTTCGGAAGGCAGGCAAACGGCTGGGCACAGACGATATTGGGAGTGCCGCTTTCGATCAGTTCCAGCATCTCTGCGGTCAGGAACCATCCTTCACCGGTCTGGTTGCCGAGAGAGACAATTTCCTTCGCCATGTCTGCCATATGATCAATATTGGAGGCAGGAGAAAAATGGATGCTTTTCTCAAGCGCCTGATTTGCAGGAGCGCGGAAGAACTCCAAAGCCCTGATTCCAAGCCGGCCGTTTCTGGCAGAGGCTTTTTTCTTACCCAGATAATCAGCCCGGAACTCGGTATTCTTGAAGCAGTAGAGAAGGAAATCCATCAGGTCCGGCACGACAGCTTCGGCACCTTCGGCTTCCAGCAGTTCTACCAGTTCATTGTTGGCGGATGGAGAGAATTTTACAAGAATCTCTCCTACGATGCCGACTCTTGGTTTTTTTTCTTCATAGACTCTGATCCGGTCAAATTCTTCCACGATCCTTTGACATATCTTTTTGAATCCTGTCCAGGAGGGATATTTTTTCATCAGAAACTCTCTGCACTCCAGATTCAGCCGTTCATAAGTGAGGTTGGTTTCTCCAGATATCTGTTCATAAGGTCTGGTGTGATAGAGTACTTTCATAAACAGGTCGCCGAATACAAGTCCGTAGACTGCTTTGAGCAGCAGCATGGGAGTGTATTTAAATCCCGGATTTTTCTCCAGTCCACTTAGATTGATGGAGATGACCGGAATCTCCGGGTGTCCTGCTTTTTCCAGCGCTTTCCGGATAAAGCCTATGTAATTGGAGGCCCGGCATCCGCCGCCGGTCTGGGAGATCAAAACGGCGGTCCTGGAAAGGTCGTATTTTCCGGACAGAAGCGCCTGCATAATCTGTCCGATCACGATCAGAGATGGGTAACAGGCATCATTGTTGACATATTTAAGCCCCAGGTTTACCGCATCCTTTCCTGCTTTTGGAAGTACATCGACTTTCAGTCCGCAGGAACGAAATGCCGTCTCCAGAAGACGAAAATGAATTGGAGACATGTCCGGACAGAGAATGGTATAATTCTGCCGCATTTCTCTGGTAAATATCACACGTTTACAGGCAGAGGAATGAATCTGACGGGTCTCCTCTTTTTTCTCGCGGACACGGATAGCGGAGAGGAGGGAGCGGATCCGGATTCTTGCAGCCCCCAGATTGCTGACCTCATCGATCTTCAGGCAGGTGTAGATCTTGCCGGAGCCGCTTAAGATCTCATCCACCTGATCTGTCGTAACAGCATCCAGGCCGCACCCGAAGGAATTGAGCTGAATCAGATCCAGGTCGTCTCTGGTTCTTACGAAACTGGCGGCTGCATAGAGCCTGGAGTGATACATCCACTGATCCATCACGCGCAGAGGGCGTTCTTCTTCATGCAGATGTGAGATACTGTCTTCGGTCAGGACGGCAAGTCCGTATCCGTTGATGAGCTCCGGTATGCCGTGGTTGATCTCTTTATCAATATGATACG
Organism: uncultured Lachnospiraceae bacterium; assembly: GCA_910583615.1. Lineage (GTDB taxonomy): Bacteria > Bacillota > Clostridia > Lachnospirales > Lachnospiraceae > Hominiventricola. The sequence continues at coordinate 82,110 of CAJTXP010000011.1, forward strand.
GCCGGCCGGCAAGAACGATGCCATGAACATGATGCTTTTCCATCCATCTTAAAGTCTCTTCTCCTTTTTTACAGATATCAATTCTTGCGCGTTCCAGCTCTGCCCATGCTTCTGCTGCTGCTTTTGTAATCTCGTCAGCGGTCATTTCCTTTTCTCCGCAGAATTCTTCGATCAGGCGGCGGGTCAGAATCTCAAGGCTTTCGAAGCTCAGAAACGGATTGCGGAAGTCAAAGCGGTCTGACCGGAGTTCTTCCATGTTATTTTTGATATTTTCCGCATAGGAAGTTACGATCGGACAGTTGTAGTGATTGTTCGCATCTTTGAACTCCGTACGTTCGTAAGGAACGCATGGATAAAAGATGAAGGGGATGTTATGCTGCAGAAGCCATTTTACATGACCATGGGCAAGCTTTGCCGGGTAGCATTCGGACTCGCTGGGAATGGATTCAATGCCCTGCTCATAAAGTTCATGAGTGGATTCCGGTGAGAGAACCACTTCATATTTGAGCTTTGTGAAAAAAGTGAACCAGAACGGATAATTCTCATATATGTTCAGAACACGTGGAATTCCCACAAGTCCGCGGGCTGCCTCCCTGCCATGAAGAGGCTCATAGGAAAACAGCCGTTCGTTTTTCCATGCAAACAGATTTGGAGCCGGATTTTCTTTTTTTTCTTTTCCCAGTCCCCGTTCGCAGCGGTTGCCGGAAATATAACGTCTGCCGCCGGAAAATCTGTTGACAGTCAGGCGGCAGTTATTCGTACATCCGTGGCATTTGGCCATGGCTGTGGAATAGGTCAGTTCCTTCAACTGTGCTTCCGTCAGCATAGTTGTCTGCTGCCCTTCGTATCGCTCCCTTGCGATCAGGGCAGCGCCGAACGCCCCCATGATTCCGGCAATATCCGGGCGGGTGACTTCGCATCCGGCGATTTTTTCCAGACTTCTCAATACGGCATTATTATAGAAAGTACCGCCCTGAACGACGATATGTTTCCCAAGAGAAGAGGCATCTGATACTTTGATGACTTTGAACAGTGCGTTCTTAATGACGGAATAGGCAAGTCCGGCAGAGATGTCATCCACTCCGGCGCCTTCTTTCTGTGCCTGTTTGACACGGGAATTCATAAATACCGTGCAGCGTGTTCCGAGATCGATGGGATTTTCAGCAAAAAGGGCGGCGTCAGCAAAATCCTGAACAGAAAGATTCAGTGACCTGGCAAAGGTCTCGATAAAAGATCCGCAGCCGGAAGAACATGCCTCGTTGAGCTGTACATTGTCTACCGTGTGATTTTTAATGCGGATACATTTCATGTCCTGCCCGCCGATATCCAGGATACAGTCCACCTCCGGGTCGAAAAACTGAGCCGCATAATAATGGGAGATGGTTTCCACTTCGCCTTCATCCAGCATCAGCGCTGCTTTTACAAGCGCTTCTCCATAGCCGGTGGAACAGGAACGGACGATGCGGGCATTTTCAGGAAGCTTTGCATACAGATCCTTCAGCGCCTCCAGCGTGATATGTAAAGTGCTTCCATTATTATTATGGTAAAAAGAATAAAGGAGGGAGCCGTCTTCTCCTACCAGCGCGATCTTTGTTGTGGTGGAACCTGCGTCGATACCAAGATAGCAGTTGCCTTTATAAGAGGCCAGATCCTTTTTTACTACTTTTGCATGACTGTGACGCAGCGTAAAGGTTCGGAAATCTTCCGGGCTGTCAAATAACGGTTCCATGCGTTCCACTTCGAAAGCAATCTGTATATGGCCATCCAGCCGCCGGATCAGATCTTCAGCCGGTACATCCTGCTCCTTTCTGGATAAAAGGGCTGAGCCGGAAGCGGCAAACAGATGGGAATATCCGGGGATGATCGTGTGTTCTTCATCCAGATTCAGGGTACGGATAAAGGTCTGCCGAAGCTCGGACAGAAAGTGCAGGGGGCCGCCAAGGAAAGCCACATGTCCCCGGATGGGTTTTCCGCAGGCAAGCCCGCTGATTGTCTGGTTTACGACTGCCTGAAAGATGGAAGCCGACAGGTCTTCTTTGGTGGCGCCTTCGTTGATCAGGGGCTGAATATCGGTTTTGGCAAATACGCCGCACCGTGCTGCAATGGAATACAGGGCTTTATAATCTTTGGCATATTCATTGAGCCCGGTGGCATCCGTCTGCAGAAGAGAAGCCATCTGATCGATAAAAGAACCGGTGCCCCCGGCGCAGATTCCGTTCATCCGCTGTTCCACGTTGCCGTCCTGGAAATAGATGATTTTGGCATCCTCTCCTCCGAGTTCAATGGCCACATCGGTCTTTGGCGCGTAGGTCTTCAGCGCTTCAGCGACGGCGACCACTTCCTGGACAAATGGAACATGCAGATGCTGCGCCAGCGTCAGTCCACCGGAACCGGTGATGACCGGATAAACATGGATGGATCCAAGCTCATTTACAGCCCGTGTAAGGAGAAGAGACAGAGTCTCCTGAATATTGGCATAATGCCGTTCATAGTCCGAAAACAGGATCTGATTTTCCTGATTCAAAACGGCAATTTTAACGGTGGTGGAACCGATGTCGATTCCAAGTCGGTAAATTTTGTTCATACAGCCGGCAAAAATACTGCCTTCACCTCGCATTTTTCTTTGGTTTTTCTCGATAATATATTATATGCAAACGAGGGTTCAGAGTCTATAAAGTTATTGTTAAGATTCAACCATGTGCCATTTCGTTGACAAAGGGGCGGAGAAAAATTATAATAAGTATCATCAAACAGATCAGAGACTATGAATCAGGAAAGGATTATGTTATGGGATGGCTTGACAAAATGGAACGTAAATTCGGAAAGTATGCGATACCGAATCTGATGTATTATATCATCATACTGTATGCCCTCGGGTTTGTCGTCGAGGTAATGTCACCGGATCTTTATTATCGGTATCTGGCGCTGGATGCTGCGGCGATTCTGCGTGGAGAGGTGTGGAGAATTTTTACATTTATCATTCAGCCGCCGACCGGAAGCTTCATATTTATATTTTTCTCTCTGTATTTGTACTACATGATCGGGAAAATGCTGGAATATCAATGGGGCGCTTTTAAGTTTAACATGTATTTCTTTTCCGGACTGATTCTGCATGTACTGGTCTGTCTGGTGATTTATCTGGTGACAGGATATAATATGTCCTATGGCACCATGTATCTGAATATGTCGCTCTTTTTTGCATTTGCGGCGCTGTTTCCGGACGTGCAGTTTTTACTGTTCTTCATTATACCGATCAAATGTAAATATCTGGGGTACGCCAACGGCCTGTATTATATCATTACGATCATTGCAGGATTTATTGTGCCGGAGAGAAGCCCTGCATGGTATTCCCTGATCAGATTCGGGATTCTGGCAACGCCGGCCAACAGCGTGGCTGCCCTTGTGTCTTTTTTGAATTTCATTATTTTCTTTCTGGCCATGCGGCGTAACCGGTTTTCCCCCGGGGATATGAAACGCCGCCGCACCTATAAGAAAAAAATCCGGGTTGCAGCAGCGAAAAGCACCACGCACCGCTGTGCAGTCTGCGGCCGTACGGAAAAAGACGGAGAGGAGCTGGAATTCCGCTTCTGCTCCAGATGCGTCGGTAACTATGAGTATTGCCAGGATCATCTGTTTACTCATGAGCACAGAAAATAGAAAAAACGGTTTTCCCGAACCTATTTCTGCATCTGCACATAGCATAAAGAGAAAGAAAAAGAAGAAGGGAATACAAAATTGGCAGATTATCAGAGTCAGAGATATCCCGGCGCCCGTCCGGTTGTGCCAGGATTCCGTCCGGAGGATTTTCCGGTGGCAATGGCCTATGTACCGTGGCAGCGTTGGAATACGGTATACGATCTTGAACGGGCATTGTGTGCTGGAACCATCTTTCCGGAACTGGATAAACCATTTCTTGGCGTGAGAGGAGGATGCAGATAATGGCACAGAAACAACCAACCAGAAAACAGATGCTTGACTGGGTGAACATGGTCAGCTTTGCAGTGACAGAAGCGAATCTCTATCTGGATACGCATCCGAAGGATCCGGCGGCGCTGTCTTATTTTCAGGAGTACAGCCGTCTGAGAAATCAGGCGCTGAGAGATTTTGCGTCTCTCTATGGACCTCTTACCGTAGATACTGCAAGAACAAACCAGCAGATGTGGGAATGGGTCAATGAACCGTGGCCGTGGGAAGGAGGCGCATGCTGAATGTGGAGTTATGAAAAACGTCTGGAATATCCGGTCAATATCAAAAATCCGGATCCGTCCCTGGCAAAGCTTATTATCACTCAGTTCGGCGGTCCCGACTGTAAAAAGATAGAATGAGAATATTGAACTTTCAGACAGGCAGTGCTATATTTAGAAGCATATTTTATCATATCGGGAGGATGAAGTCAGGAGATGTACATCATTATTGCAGGCTGTGGGAAAGTGGGAGGCACCCTTGCCGAGCAGTTGAGCAGAGAGGGCCACGATATTACTGTGATAGATGAGAAGTCAGACGTGGTGCAGCATGTGGCGAATGCGGCTGATGTCATAGGAATCGTTGGAAATGGTGCCAGTTACAGTATACAGAAGGAGGCGGGCATCGAGAAAGCGGATCTTCTGATTGCAGTGACCAATGCGGATGAAGTGAATCTGCTGTGCTGTCTGATTGCGAAAAAGGCGGGCGGCTGTCAGACGATTGCCAGAGTCCGCAATCCGGTCTATCATCAGGAGATTCGTCATATCAAGGAAGAACTGGGGCTGTCTCTTGTGATTAATCCGGAATGGGCGGCAGCCATGGAGATGGTGCGGCTTCTTCGTTTTCCAAAGGCAATTGATATTGATACTTTTGCAAGGGGCAGGATCGAGCTGCTTCGGTTCCGGATGGAAGAGGATAACCCTCTGTGCGATCGGAAGATCCGGAATATATCGGAACTTTCTCAGTGCGAAGTGCTGATCTGCGTCGTAGAACGGGGAAAGCAGGTGCTGATTCCGGACGGTGAATTCGAACTGAAGAAAAACGATACGATTTCCATCGTGGCTTCTCCGGTGAATGCCAGCCGTTTTTTCCGGCTGATCGGAATCCAGACCAATCAGGTAAAGAATACCATGATCATCGGCGGAGGGAAGCTTTCCTTTTATCTTGCGAAAAGGCTTCTGGAGATGGGAATCAAGGTAAAAATCGTGGAGAAAAACAGGGAAGTCTGTGAGAAGCTCTGTGAGCTTCTGCCCAGGGCGATGATCATACACGGAGATGGGAATGACCAGGAACTCCTGGCGGAGGAAGGACTGGCGGATGCGGAAGGCTTTGTGGCGCTGACGAATATGGACGAGGAAAATGTCATGCTTTCTCTTTATGCGAAAGAGATCAGCCGCGCCAAGAAGATCACAAAAGTCAGCAGCAATACATATGATGATATTATTGCCACGCTGGATATCGGGAGTGTGATTCATCCCAAGCATATCACGGCCGAGAGCATTCTGCAGTATGTCCGTGCCATGCAGAATTCCATTGGCAGTAATGTGGAGACGCTGTACCGTCTGATGGACGGCAGGGCGGAAGCTCTGGAGTTTATCATACGGGAAAAGGGAGAAGTGACGGATATTCCGCTGCAGACGCTGGAGCTTAAGTCCGGTCTGCTCGTGTGCGCCATACACCGAAGGGGAAAAGTTATTATACCCAAAGGACAGGACTGCCTGGAACTTGGAGATTCTGTTATCATCATTACAACCAGCTGCGGCGGTCTGAACGACGTCTGTGATATTCTGGACAGGACCCATGCAGTGCGTCAGACGAAGGCAGGTAATGTATGAACCACAGAATGATACGTTATATAATAGGAAGCCTGACGCAGATGGAAGCAGCCATGCTGCTGGTACCGGCGCTGACTGCCCTGATCTATGGCGAGGCAGCATGCGTTGCAGTATTTTTGGGAAGCGCGTTGTTCTGTCTTCTGGGCGGACATCTGCTGAAAGGTAAAAAGCCGGATGATGTGACGATTTTTTCTTCGGAAGGCTATGTCAGTGTGGCGGTGTGCTGGGTTGTAATGAGTATATGCGGAGCGATGCCGCTGTATTTCAGCGGTTATTTCCCTAATCCTGTGGATGCGCTCTTTGAGATCGTTTCGGGTTTTACGACGACGGGCGCCACCATATTGAGTGATGTGGAGATTCTTCCTCGATCGGTTCTTATGTGGAGGAGTTTTTCCCACTGGGTAGGAGGAATGGGAGTACTGGTTTTCATGCTGGCGCTTCTTCCGATGGCGGGGGCTTCCAGCATGTATCTGATGCGTGCAGAGAGCCCCGGACCTTCTGTGGGAAAACTGGTGCCGAAAGTGCGCAGTACGGCGAAGATCCTGTATTCGATCTATTTCTTTTTGACGATTGCAGAATTTCTGTTTCTGGTGCTGGCAGGATGCCCGGTGTTTGACTCGGTGAATCTTTCTTTTGCAACTGCAGGAACCGGGGGATTCGGCGTACTGAACAGCAGTGCAGGGGCATATAATGCGGCGATCCAGATAATTCTGACGGCATTTATGATTCTGTTCGGCGTGAATTTTAATGTATATTTTTTGATTTATACAAAAAATATCAAGGATGCGTTTCGCTGTGAAGAGGCGCGGATCTATATGGGAATCATAGGAATGTCCGTGCTGCTGATCTCCATCAACACGTATTCCATGTTTACAGGGCCTGGAGAGACGGTCCGGCATGCGGCGTTCCAGGTGGCATCAATTATTACGACCACCGGTTTTTCTACCGTGGATTTTGAGCTTTGGCCGGAATTCTCACGTACCATTCTGGTGATACTGATGTTTGTGGGGGCCTGTGCAGGAAGTACCGGAGGAGGAATCAAGGTTTCCCGCGTCACGATCATGGCAAAAACCATTGTTAAGGAACTGGCTGTTATGAACCATCCGAGGAATGTGCGGAAAACCCGGTTTGAAGGAAAGCCTGTGGAGCATGAGGTGCTTCGCTCCATCAATGTATTTCTGATCACATATCTTGGAATCTTTGTTTTGTCCACGTTGGTAATATCGCTGGATGGCCTGGATGGGATCACGAATTTTACAGCAGTGGCTTCCACGATCAATAATATCGGTCCGGGTCTTTCAAAAGTCGGTCCGACGCAGAATTTTTCCGTTTATTCCAACCTGTCGAAGCTGGTGTTGACGTTTGACATGCTGGCAGGCCGTCTTGAAATTTTTCCCATGCTGATCATGTGCACGGCAGGATTTAAGAGAAAGCGGTGGAATTGATCGAATTTGGGGAAATTGAATAAAAAATATACGCAGAGAAGTGTAATTTCGTGATATTTACACTTCTCTTTTTTTGATAAGTATGTTAAAATATTAACGTTAAATAATTAACGTTAATATTTTAACGAAAAATCTTTTTTATATGATGACCTGCTTATAAAGATTTCGCTAAAATGGAAATTTTTATAAGAAATATCAAAAAGATGCTTTCTTTTTTGAAGAGAGTGTGTTACAATGTGCCTAAAGATGCGGGTGAAAGAAGAGGATAATTGTAAAAAATATATAATATGGATTTTGTAACTGCAATCAGGAGAAGGGTTTACCAGATTTTTCTGGTATATCAAATATAAAGTGCTATAGAAGGAGGATATTTATGGCAAAACAGGAAGCTAAAAATGCACCGGAACCAAAGACTGAGGTGGAGCTGCTGCAGGAAAAGATCGCTGCGATGAGGGAAGCGCAGAAGGTTTTTGCTACGTTCACAGAGGAGCAGGTAGACAAGATCTTCTTCGAGGCGGCCATGGCTGCAAACAAACAGCGTATTCCGCTTGCAAAGCTGGCCTGCGAAGAGACCGGTATGGGTGTGGTGGAAGACAAGGTCATCAAGAATCATTATGCTGCTGAGTATATGTATAATGCTTATAAGAAGGTTAAGACCGTTGGCGTGATCGAAGAGGATACTGCTTTTGGTATCAAGAAGATCGCAGAGCCGGTAGGCCTTGTGGGAGCAGTCATCCCGACGACGAACCCGACCTCTACCGCTATCTTCAAGTGTCTGATCTGTCTGAAGACCAGGAATGCGATTATCATCAGCCCGCATCCCCGTGCAAAGAAGTGTACCATCGAAGCTGCAAGGATCGTTCTGGAAGCAGCAGTGAAAGCAGGCGCTCCGGAAGGTATCATCGGCTGGGTAGATGAGCCCACCATCGAGCTCTCCAACCTGATCATGAAGTCTGTGGACGTGATCCTGGCAACCGGCGGCCCCGGCATGGTGAAGGCTGCTTATTCTTCTGGTAATCCGGCAATCGGCGTAGGTCCTGGAAATACACCGGTTATCATGGACAGCAGCTGCGACATCCAGACAGCAGTCTACTCTGTCATCCATTCCAAGACGTTTGACAATGGTATGATCTGTGCATCCGAGCAGTCTGTAACTGCAATTGCAGATATCTATGATGCAGTAAGAAAAGAATTCATCAAGCGCGGCTGCCATATGCTGAACAAGGATGAACTGGACAAGGTACGCAAGATTATCCTGACCGAGGCAGGCACTGTCAATCCGAAGATTGTAGGACAGAAGGCTGCAACGATCGCAGAACTGGCTGGATTTACCGTACCGGCTGAGACCAAGATCCTGATTGGTGAGGTTACTTCTGTAGATGTATCCGAGCCCTTCGCACATGAGAAGCTTTCTCCGGTACTGGCGCTCTACAAGGCACCGGACTTCAAGACCGCTCTGGATATGGCAGAGAGACTGGTGGCAGACGGTGGCTACGGCCATACCTCTTCTCTGTACATCCATCCGTCACAGACTGAGAAGATGGCAGAGCATGCAGCCCGCATGAAGACCTGCCGTATTCTGGTGAATACACCTTCTTCTCATGGTGGAATCGGTGACCTTTACAACTTCAAGCTGGCTCCGTCTCTCACCCTTGGCTGCGGTTCCTACGGCGGAAACTCCGTATCAGAGAACGTAAATGTGAAACATCTGATCAATATCAAGACCGTTGCTGAAAGGAGAGAGAATATGCTTTGGTTCCGTACACCTCAGAAGGTTTACTTTAAGAAAGGCTGTCTGCCGGTTGCGCTGGACGAGCTGAAAACATACTATGGAAAGAAGAAAGCCTTCATCGTTACGGATACATTTCTTTACACCAGCGGTATGACAAAAGCGATTACGGATCAGCTGGACAATATGGGTATCTCCCATACCTGCTTCTATGAGGTAGCTCCGGACCCGACGCTTCAGATCGCACGGAAAGGTCTTGAGCAGCTGAAGGCATTCGGACCGGATGTCATCATCGCTCTGGGTGGCGGTTCCTCCATGGATGCCGGCAAGATCATGTGGCTCATGTATGAGCATCCGGAGTGCAATTTTGAAGATCTGGCTATGGACTTCATGGATATCCGTAAGAGAGTCTATGTATTCCCGAAGATGGGTGAGAAGGCAATGTTCGTTGCAATCCCGACTTCTTCCGGTACCGGTTCCGAGGTGACTCCGTTCGCAATTATCACGGACGCTGATACAGGTACCAAGTGGCCCATCGCTGACTATGAGCTGCTGCCGAACATGGCGATCATAGATACTGATTTCATGATGAATCAGCCCAAGGGTCTGACCAGTGCTTCCGGTATCGACGCGCTGACCCATGCGCTGGAGGCTTATGCATCCATCATGGCTACAGACTATACAGACGGCCTTGCACTGATGGCTACCAAGAATATCTTCACTTATCTGCCCAGCGCTTATGACAAGGGTGCTGCAGATCCGATTGCAAGAGAGAAGATGGCGAACGCTTCCACCATGGCTGGTATGGCATTCGCAAATGCATTCCTGGGAATCTGCCATTCCATGGCTCATAAGCTGGGTGCATATCATCACCTGCCCCACGGAGTTGCAAACGCTCTGCTGATCGAGCTTGTTATGCGCTATAACGCAGATCCGGCACCGGTGAAGATGGGAACCTTCTCCCAGTATCCGTATCCGCATGCAAAGGAAAGATACTGCGAGATGGCAAGATTCGTCGGTATTCAGGGCAAGAATGATGATGAAGTATTCGAGAACTTCATCAAAGCGATTGCAGACCTGAAAGCAAAAGTGGGCATCAAGAGGACGATCAAGGAATACGGCATCAAGGAAGAAGACTTCATGGCTACGCTGGATGAGATGGTGGAGAACGCCTTCAACGATCAGTGTACTGGTGCAAATCCGAGATATCCGCTGATGGAAGAGATGAAAGCGATCTATCTGAAAGCTTATCATGAAGGTTAATTGTTTCTAAATCAGGTTTTTAAGGAGCGCCGAAAGGCGCTCCTTTTCAATGCTTCCAACGGTGAAAAAAGAATGATATGTATCCTGATTCTTACGAAGGATCAGCGGTCAGTGTTCTGAAGGTTCCTCTTATGGAGGTTCTGGCATCCGGCCCTTTTGTCCGCTCCGGTTCACACAGCGTTGCTGAGTATCCAGGCAGGAGCATTTTACAGCATCCCTGTGTTCATTTTTATAATGAATTCGGATGGTGTTATCAGAGCGGCAGAAGGTAATATGGGAAACGAAGGATTTCAGCAGTTCGTTTTTGGCGCCTTCGGCCATATATTCTCCTCTCAGCAGCATGGGGATATCAGACAGCGTGAACCGGATATACCTGGGAATCCGGGCATCGGCAGCGGTCCGGTTCTGTATCTTTGACTGCAGATATTTAAGCTGTTTTATGCAGACGGTTTTTCTGGTTCGGTATTCTTCCAGAGAATCAATGCCGGATTCATAGGCCGCCTGTATGCGATCCAGACGCTGGCGCTGTTGTTCCAAGCGCTTGGAAAGCACCACATTTTGGGGATTGTGGTCTGTCGGGCCGAAGGAAGGACGGATTGTGACCTTTTGGCGGAAGGCATGATGGCCTGAACCTGCTTCTGATTCGTCGGGATCTGCCAGGGATGCAGGCAGCTGTTGCGTCGGAACAGTTTTCTGTCCGGAGAGCTGTCTGTTTAAATCAGTCTCCAGCGCGGACAGAACAGCCTGGTTCAGAAGATTCAGCCGGATATGATGGCTCTGGCTGCACAGTCCTTTGGCGTAACGGCAGCATTGGAGTGATCTGCCTTTTTCAGCAGTGGTCAGAGTTCCTCCGCAGTAGCTGCACCGGACCAGGCCGTGAAGCATATACCGGGCGGGGGCGGTCCTGGAACGTACCGGATGCGATGACTTCATTTCATGGATCCGCCGCTGAACCGCATGAAAAGTTTCCGGTTCCACGAGAGGGGGATGATGGCCGTCTACGATGCGCATGGAAGCGGCGGCTTTGGTACGGCGGACATGTGTATTCGGAAGGGAGGAAGTATGTTCTGCTGAGCGGCGAAGTTTCCCCAGATAAGCGGGGTTGGATAAAATGTATTCTATGGATCTTCCTTCAAAACGATTGCCGCGGGAGGTAAATATGCCCATTTCGTTTAACCGGGAAGCGATCTGACGGTAAGACATTCCGTTTAGAAAATCACGGAAGATCATGGGAACGACAGAAGCTTTATCCGGATCCGGCTCAAAATGTTTGGAGCCCATACGGTAACCGAAGGGGGGAATGGATACGACGCCGCCCCGGGAGAATTTCTCATTCATGCCTCTTCGGACCTCCTGTGCCAGATTGATGGAATAATATTCATCCATGGCCTCCAACAGAGCTTCGATCAGTATGGAGGTGGGATCGTCGGACAGGTGTTCTGTGATGGATACTACCTGAATGCCGCAGTCCCGGCGGAGCATGGATTTATAGAGGATGCTGTCCTGACGGCTGCGGGCAAAGCGCGAGAATTTCCAGACGAGGATCAAGTCAAAGGGCCGGGGCTTCTGCTTCGCAAGACCGATCATTTTCAGAAAAGAGGGCCGTTTGTCGGCGGATCTTCCGCTGATTCCCTCATCCAGGAAGACAAGCTCCTCCGGCAGGATCAGGTCATGAGCGCCGGCATATTCCTGTATTTTTTTTAACTGGCTGTCCGGAGAGTATTCCGTCTGGTCTTCTGTGGAAACCCGGATATAGGCGGCGGCTGTCTGCATGGGGCGGACTCCGTTTCTGGTTTTTGCTTTATTTTATTCGTGCAGATCCTGTCCTTATTCCTGCGGGTTTGGGCAGATGCTTTTCCGAAATTGTGAAAATGGTTCGTTAATGCTGAATGCCTTCTGGATTTTTACATAGATTGTACAAAGGAAAACATGGAGGATGTTTCATGGCCTGCAGCAGAGAACCGGGATTACTGTCGTCTGTAATCGTTGGAGAGGATGGAACAGAGACGAAATGGAATCAGTTGTCGGAACAGGAGAAGGAGAGGCTGATAGAAAATATCTGCCGGAAGACAGGTGAGCGGCTGAGTGTGTACTATTCTTCCCATCCGGAAGAATGGGAAGAATTTGCAGGGAAGATACAGGAGGGGGACAGATAGTCTTGTCATATCTTCCCGCAGTTCGGCGGTCCCGATGGAGAGCTCAGCGCAAGCATGCGGTATCTGGCCCAGCGGTATACCATGCCTTATAAGGAGTGCAAAGCGACACTTACGGATATCGGTACAGAAGAACTGGCACATCTGGAAATGATCTGTGCGATCGTCTATCAGCTCACCAGAAACATGACCATGGAGCAGATCAAAGAATCCGGATTTGACACGTATTACGTGGACCATACAGCGGCTTTGTGGCCCACAGCGGCTGCAGGTATTCCTCATAATGCCTGTGAGTACCAGTCCAAGGGAGATATTCTTACGGATTTGTTTGAGGATCTGGCAGCAGAGCAGAAAGCACGCACAACCTACGACAACCTGCTTCGTGTTGTGAAAGATCCGGACGTGGCAGATCCGCTCCGGTTCCTCAGAATGAGGGAAGTGGTGCATTTCCAGCGGTTCGGTGAAACAAAGCGGGCGGTATCAAGTGGACTTTGATGAAAAAGTCTTCACTTTCCATAATCTTTCCATATTCAGAAAATAATTGAATATGAATGAGAGAATTGCTATACTAAGAAAAGGAAAGGGAGGTTGCATCTATGGGCATTTATCTGAATCCGGGGAACAGGGGTTTTTGGGAGTCTGTCCGCTCTGAAATTTATGTGGATAAAACAGGATTGATTGCAGAGACAAATAAATGTATCAATACAGAGCAGAAGTTTCTTTGTGTGAGCAGGCCCAGACGCTTTGGAAAATCCATGGCCCTGAAAATGCTTGCGGCTTATTACAGCCGCGGTTGTGATTCCGAAGAACTGTTTGCAGGATTCAGCATTGCGGGGCATCCGACGTATCAGGAGCATTTGAACCGATATGATGTGGTTTTTCTGAATATGCAGCAGTTCCTGATTGAGGCGGCTCCCGGGAAGGTGACAGAATATCTGGAACAGGAAGTGCTGGAAGAATTAAACGAAGAGTATGGAACTGTTTTAAAAGGGCGTGAAATGGGGCTTGCCGCTGCGTTTCGGAAAATCTATGCCAAAACGGAGAAGCAGTTTATTTTTCTGATCGACGAGTGGGACTGTGTCATGCGTGAAAGGCAGGAGTCGGAAACGCTGCAAAAACAGTATCTGGATTTTTTAAGGAATCTTTTAAAAGACCAGCCGTATGTTGCGTTTGCGTATATGACCGGTATTCTTCCTGTAAAAAAATATGGCCAGCATTCGGCACTGAATATGTTCTGGGAGTATTCTATGACGAACCAGTTTGCTTTTGAGGAATATACCGGTTTTACGGAACATGAGGTAAAAACATTATGCGGGAAATATGATATGGATTTTGCCTTGATCAGCGACTGGTATGATGGGTATCAGTTCCGGGAGTTTCAGCATATTTATAATCCAAGGTCTGTCGTTGCGGCAATGAAAAACCGCATCCTGTCAAATTACTGGACTTCAACAGAGACTTATGAAGCGCTGAAAATCTATATAGATATGGATTTCGACGGGCTTCGGTCAGATATTGTACAGATGCTCGGCGGCGGACGCGTCAAAGTCAATATGCGGAGTTTTCAGAATGATATGAAGAATTTCAGGACAAAAGATGATGTGCTTACACTGTTGATCCATTTGGGATACCTTGCCTGTGATTCCAGAGAAGAAGAAGCGTTTATTCCCAATAAGGAAATCATTGGAGAGTTTGAAAATGCCATGAGTGTAAGCGGCTGGCCGGAAATTGTGCGCATTTTGAAGGCGTCAGACCAGCTGCTGAAAGATACGCTGAATGGGGATGAAAAAAGCGTTGCCGAGGGACTTGACAGGGCGCATACAGAAGCCGCCTCGATTCTGACTTATAACGATGAAAATTCGCTGGCGTGTGCGATTGGCCTTGCATATTACAGCGCAAGAAAAGATTACAGGCTCATAAGGGAGCTGCCCGCAGGACGTGGTTTTGCCGATATCGTATTTTTACCGCTGCCTTCCGTAAAGAAACCGGCGCTTGTGGTAGAGCTGAAATATGACAAGACAGCTCATACAGCAATACAGCAGATCAAAGACAGGCAGTATACGCAGGCGCTTAACGAATACGCGGGGGAAATACTGGCTGTAGGAATCAATTACGATCGGGACAATGTCAACAAACCCCACAGCTGTGTGATAGAGAGGATAGAAAAGTAATAGAAAATGACACTCTGCGGGAGTGTCATTTTTAGATGTTCCATGTGATTTCTATTTTATCGTCTGCGATCGTAATCATTTTAATCAGTGTATCTACGACAGCCTGTTTGTCTTCGAATGTGGTTTCTTCCCATTTCTGTACATGGTCGGAAATCGTGCGCAGGGAGCTGCTGTCCGGCTGATGGGTAAGGGATAATGTTTCTTCCTGAAGCTGTTTCCTTTCTGCATCCAGCGCTTCGGCCTTCTTGTTGATGTATTCCATGAGAACCGGTGTTGCTCCGACTGCCTTTGACAGTAAATTTTCAATTTCCTTATCGATCTCAGCTAGCCGGATTTTATGTGCGTTGATTCGTGGATTTGTATGATGACCTTCCTGTTTGGAGAGGGTATGAAACTCAGCCAGCCGTTCATGGATTGCTTTCAGCATATATGCTTCCAGCACATCTGCATAGACTGTACCGCCGGTGCCTGTACATTCTGCCTTTTTCGTTGTGGATGCTGTGGAACAGATAAAATATCTGTGCCATTTTGTGTTTGCTTTTACGATTGTCAGACCATAGCCGCATTTTCCGCACTTTACTTTTCCCGCAAGCCAGGAATTTTTGGGTTTGCAGGTTCTGGTTGACTGGCGGTTGTTCAGACAGCGTACCCGGCATTTGATCCAGTCTCTGGACGAAACAATCCCTTCATGGGGCGCCAGTATGATTTCTTTATCCGTCAGGTCGTATTGTTTCCGTGTTTTTGAGAGTTCGCCTTTATAGAGATAGCAGGCATGATAACCTGTAAAATCTGAGACAGGATTGACGATATGCGCCCTCTGGCTTTTGAAAAAATCATAGACGTCCGCATCGGCTTTTACATACACCGGATTGCGCAGCATATCGCTGATTCTGGCTGTACTCCACATGCCGCCGCGCAGATGCTTGATTCCATGTTCATGAAAACAGCGGATAATATCTCCCAGCGAATTTTTCGGGTCAGCATACAGCGCATACATAAGGCGTATCTGTTCTGCCTCCTCCGGTACAGGAACGTACATGGAAGTCCTGATGCCGTCAATGACAGTTGTTGTTTTGGAAAATCCATAGGGGATACGCCCACCCATATAAAAGCCTTTTTTGCAGCGTGAATAATATGCGTCGGTTACACGCTTCTGAATGGTTTCCCGTTCCAGCTGTGCAAAAACAATACAGATATTCAGCATGGCACGGCCAATGGGAGTAGAAGTATCAAATTTTTCCGTTGATGAAACAAACTCCACATGATATTTCTGAAAAATATCCATCATGTTGGCAAAATCAAGGATTGACCGGCTGATCCGGTCCAGTTTATAGACGATGACCCGGGTTATTTTTCCCTGCCGGATATCTTCCATCATTTCCTCAAATGCAGGACGGTTTGTATTTTTGCCGCTGAAACCTTTGTCTGTGTACTCTTTGTATGGATTGCCGCGCGTCTCATATTTACAGGATTCCAGCTGGCTTTCGATGGAGATACTGTCCGCACGTTCAACCGACTGTCTGGCATAAATCGCATCACAATACATCTTTTGCCCCCCTTTGCCAGTTGTTGGACTGTATTACGTGCATTTCATCTTTTGCCGTATTCTTATCTTTCGTGTGCGTACTCATATTTGCAGAAAATCGCAAATAACTGTTTTTCGATCTCGGCTTTCATATTCTCTTTTTCAGCAGCAGGATATTTGGGCAGGCGATGGATGATGTTAAAATGCATGTTCTGCTCAGAAACAGGTACGGTATCTTCCGTGATTTGATATGTAATATTGTTAATCATGAATACTCCTGAAAATTAAAATATTTAGTAACAACATATTTTATGAAATGCGGCATGTACACTATTACCAACAGCATATACACTTGACTGTTTGATACCTCCCGTTTCGGCGAAGCCCTGCGGATTACGCAGGAACATCTGGATTCCAGAAACTTCTATATTATGAACCCGGAATTCGATACCGGAATCACGAAAGGCGGTTCTTCTTCCGGCTGCGAATGTGAAAACTGAAAAGTATGGAAAAGATCCCGTCCAGATACAGGGCGGGATCTTTTTGCAGCGGATGACATGGAAAAACCATCAGCTGCCGCGTGTTTCTAAGGGAATTTCAATGATTGAGCTTAGACACCGGCAATACGGTCCAGTCTGGACGGCACTCCTCCCGGAACTGATGGCTGTTTTTATTCTACATGATTTAGCATGAATCGGCAATATGAATTTTGAGTTGTTTTTCACGGGGTGTCCGCTCCACTCCATACGAGCGCAGAGTACAGAGGCCCAGGGGCGCAGACCCCCGTGAACGGTAACGATTTTGATATTTCATACAGTGAATTTTGCAGAAAATATTGCGGTTGCAAAGATCGTGTGATATGATGAATATCGTGCAGCCGCAAAATCACAGAGTTGCGGCCTGACTGTTTTTAAGATTATGCGTTAAACAGTGTCTGCCCGGATGAAAAGCCGATCAGGAGGCGGATGCAGAATTTAAACAGGAGGAGACGAAAGTGAAAGAATACGGTGTTAATGAGCTCCGCAGGATGTTTCTTGAATTTTTTGAAAGCAAAGACCATCTGAAGATGAAGAGCTTTTCGCTTGTTCCGCGTAACGATAAGAGTCTGTTATTGATCAATTCCGGTATGGCGCCGCTGAAGCCATATTTTACAGGGGCGGAGATTCCGCCTAGAAAGCGGGTGACAACCTGCCAGAAGTGCATTCGTACCGGCGACATTGAAAATGTAGGAAAGACCGCCCGTCATGGCACCTTTTTTGAGATGCTGGGGAACTTTTCCTTTGGAGATTATTTTAAAAAAGAAGCGATTGCATGGTCCTGGGAATTTCTGACCGAGGTGGTGGGGCTTGACCCGGACCGCCTGTATCCGTCCGTTTATCTGG
Source organism: uncultured Lachnospiraceae bacterium (assembly GCA_910583615.1). Taxonomy (GTDB): domain Bacteria; phylum Bacillota; class Clostridia; order Lachnospirales; family Lachnospiraceae; genus Hominiventricola. The sequence continues at coordinate 99,576 of CAJTXP010000011.1, forward strand.
AGGATGATGAGGCGTTTGAGATCTGGAATCAGCAGATTGGTATTCCGGCGGAGCGGATCTTCCGTTTTGGCAAGGAAGATAATTTCTGGGAGCATGGAGCAGGTCCCTGCGGTCCGTGCTCAGAGATCTATTATGACCGCGGCGAAAAATACGGCTGCGGAAAGCCTGACTGTACGGTGGGATGCGACTGCGACCGCTATATGGAAATCTGGAATAATGTATTTACCCAGTTTGATAACGACGGGGAGAATCATTATACAGAACTGACACAGAAAAATATTGATACCGGCATGGGACTGGAGCGCCTGGCGTCTGTTGTGCAGGATGTGGATTCCATCTTTGATGTGGATACCGTTCGTGCGCTTCGCGACAAGGTATGTGAGTATGCCCGCTGTGAGTACAAAAAAGATGAAAACAGGGATGTGTCGATTCGTCTGATTACGGACCACATCCGTTCGGCGACCTTTATGATTTCTGACGGCATTATGCCGACGAATGCAGGAAGAGGGTATGTGCTTCGCCGTCTGATCCGCCGCGCAGCACGCCATGGACGTCTTCTTGGTATCGAAGGAAAATTCCTGGCGAAGCTTTCCGAGACGGTGATTGAAGGCTCCAGAGACGGATATCCGGAACTGGAAGAGAAAAGAGAATTCATTTTCAAGGTTCTGACTCAGGAAGAAGACAAGTTTAATAAGACGATTGATCAGGGACTGGGAATTCTGGCGGATATGGAAGACACAATGAAGGCAGCAGGAAAGAAGACGCTGTCCGGAGCAGATGCCTTTAAACTGTATGACACCTATGGCTTCCCGCTGGATCTGACAAAAGAGATTCTGGAAGAAAAAGGTTATGATATTGATGAAGGCGGATTCAAATCCTGTATGGAAGAGCAGAGAAGACTGGCGCAGGAATCTCATGAAGTAACTAACTATATGGGGGCGGATGCGACGGTCTATGATGAGATTGATGCGTCTGTAACGACAGAATTTGTCGGCTATGACCGTCTGACTCATGAATCCAGGGCGACTGTGCTTACGACGGATACCGAACTTACGGAGGCGCTTACAGACGGACAGGCAGGCACCATTTTCGTAGAGGAAACCCCGTTTTATGCGACTATGGGCGGCCAGCAGGGCGATAAGGGCGTGATTCTCTGCGGTGATGCAAGATTCGTTGTGGAGGATACGATCAAACTTCTGGGAGGAAAAGTGGGCCATGTGGGTCATATGGATACCGGGATGATCCGGACAGGAGACATGGTGACATTGTCTGTAGAAGAGACGGGCCGCGCAGATACCTGTAAGAATCACAGCGCAACCCATCTGCTTCAGAAGGCGCTGAAGCTGGTGCTGGGTAATCATGTAGAACAGAAAGGGTCTCTTGTGACTCCCGACCGGCTGCGCTTTGACTTTGCTCATTTTCAGCAGATGACAGCAGAGGAGATTGCTGAAGTAGAGACTATGGTGAACAGGGAGATCCGGGCGGCGCTTCCGGTTGTAACACAGGTTATGAACCTGGAGGATGCAAAGAAAAGCGGCGCCATGGCGCTGTTTGATGAGAAATATGCGGAGGATGTCCGGGTAGTATCCATGGGAGATTTTTCAAAAGAACTGTGCGGCGGTACTCATGTGGCTCATACGGGAATGATCACGGCGTTCAAGATCGTTTCCGAGTCGGGTATCGCGGCGGGGGTCCGCCGGATCGAGGCGCTGACGGGAGACGGCGTGTTTGCGTATTATAAAGAGCAGGAATCGGAGCTTTCAGAGGCAGCGAAGCTTTTAAAGGCCACTCCGGCATCTGTGGTCGAGAAAATCGGACATCTTCTGGCAGAGATAAAAGCGCTGCAGAGTGAAAACGAGGCGCTGAAGAGTAAGGCGGCAAAGGATGCGCTTGGCGATGTCATGGATCAGGTGCGGGAAATAAAGGGCGTAAAACTTCTTGCTGCAAAGCTGGAAGGCGTGGATATGAACGGTCTTCGCGATCTGGGAGACCAGTTAAAGGAAAAACTCGGTGAAGGAGTGGTTCTTCTGGCTTCTGTGGCAGACGGAAAGGTTAGCCTGATGGCGACTGCGACGGATGGAGCCATGAAAGCAGGCGCCCACGCCGGGAATTTGATCAAGGCAGTTGCATCTGTTGTAGGCGGCGGCGGCGGCGGGCGTCCGAATATGGCGCAGGCCGGAGGAAAGAATCCGGCAGGAGTCGATGAAGCGCTTATAAAGGCTGCAGAGGTAATAGAAAGTCAGATTCACTGACAAAATAAGAAAAGGAGAGTGTTAAGATGACAACAGGATTAAAGGTTTGGCTTTGGATCGTACTGGTATTCAATGCATTTTCGGGAGTGATGGCGATCGTGTCGGCGCTGTTGATTCCGCTTATGTGGGTCGTAGTGGCAGCGGAGGCCCTGGTGGTGGCAGGCGCGGTGATGCTTTTGTTCCCAAGGAAAAAGATGGGATTTTTCCTGATCTGCGGCGGTGCTTTGATAAGTTTCATTCTCACCGTTGTGCTGGGCGGAAATATTGTGTCTTCCCTGATATCCGCAATCATCATGCCGCTGATTATCTGGCTGCTGATTAAAAATACCTGGTATGAATTCCATTAAAAATAAAAAAAGATATTGACAAAAGATGTCGCAACCCATATAATAGATGCAGTGCAATAAAATACCCAGACAGTTGTATTTGGCACAATACACAACTGGAGGGAGGTTAGGTGTGATACTATGTCAAATGTGATCGTTAAAGAAAACGAGACTTTGGATAGCGCATTACGTCGTTTCAAGAGAAACTGTGCGAAAGCGGGAATCCAGCAGGAAATCCGCAAAAGAGAGCATTACGAGAAACCGAGCGTAAAGCGTAAGAAAAAATCCGAAGCAGCCAGGAAGCGTAAATATAATTAAGGATTGTGCAGTAATGCCTTGACTGTAAGAGTCAAGGCATTTCTTAATAGGAGCGTTAAAGGATGGGGAATTTCTTCAGAACACTTCTGGGTAATCAAATACTGGTCTGCGGAGCATGCGGATGGGCGGTGGCGCAGATCATGAAGACGATCATCTATGCTCTGGTCAATCATGAGATGAAATGGGAGCGTATGGTGGGAGACGGCGGTATGCCAAGCGGGCATTCTGCTACCGTCAGTGCGATGGCAACCGCCTCAGGAGTTATATACGGCATACAGTCATTTGAATTTGCCATTGCCTGTATGCTGGCAATCATTGTTATGCACGACGCCATGGGTGTTCGTATGGAAACGGGCAGACAGGGAAAAGTGCTGAATGAGATGATTGAATTTTTCCGGACGGAAGGATTTGTGGAAGCGTTTAAAAAGAATGACAAAATGTATGAGTTCTGGGAAGCCAGCCTGAAAGAGTTTGTGGGACATACGCCGCTTCAGGTGGGGGCAGGATGTATTCTGGGGATAATGATTGCATGTCTGATGGTCCTGTAATGATCCCATGGGAGCCGAAGAAAAGGATTCTTCGGCTTTTATGCATATTTTGGGGTTTTGCCGCTACACATGTATAAAGGAGTTCCGAGGTGATATTCTGAAAAAACGGTGTATCGTATGGATGCTGATCATGACATTGATTTTAAGTCCTGCCTTCCAGTCGGCTGCAGGCGAAGCAGAAAAACCGGCAGAGCAGGAACAGGGTACAGCAGAGCATCAGGTGGCGGCAGAAGTGGCGGCGCCTCATGCGCTTTTGATGGAAGTGTCCACGGGGACGGTGCTGATGGGTAAGGCAGAGGATGAAAAGCTTCATCCGGCAAGTGTAACGAAGATCATGACGCTTCTTCTAATTCTGGAGGCTGTAGAAGATGGTAAAATTGCACTTTCTGACACCGTATCCGTGTCAGAGCATGCATCCTCCATGGGAGGTTCACAGGTTTATCTGGAACCTTTTGAACAACAGACAGTGGAGACAATGATCAAATGCATCGCTGTGGCAAGCGCCAATGATGCATGTGTGGCCATGGCGGAACACATCAGCGGCAGTGAAGGCGATTTTGTCAAACGGATGAATGAAAGGGCAGCGGAGCTGGGGATGACCAATACCCATTTTGTCAACTGCTGCGGTCTGGACGACGATGCGCATCTGACCACTGCCAGAGATGTGGCTTTGATGTCCAGAGAACTTTTGCTGAACCATCCCCAGATCCATGAGTACTGTACGATCTGGATGGAAAATATCATACATACTACGGCGAAGGGAAGTTTTGAGTTTGGGCTGACCAATACGAACAAGCTGATTAAACAGTATGAATATGCAACGGGGCTGAAGACCGGGTATACAAGCGTGGCAGGATTCTGTGTGTCTGCCAGTGCGAAAAAAGATAATATTGAACTGGTTGCAGTCATCATGGGAGGCGCAGACAGTAAGAGCCGGTTTCAGGATGCCATTACGCTTCTGAACAGCGGGTTTGCCTGCTGCAGTCTGTATCAGGATGAGAATCGGGTGGCGCTTGCGGACCTTCCGGTGACCGGAGGCGTAGAAGACCATGTGGCATTGAAATACGCAGGAGATTTTTCTTATGTATCCACGGATGGAAGTAATCTGTCAGAGATGAAGCGTTCACTGGAACTTCCGGAAGAACTTTCGGCGCCGGTGGAGGAAGGAAGCACAGTGGGAAGAGTTGCCTATATTTTGAATGGAAGAGAGATTGGAGAATCTCCGATCCTGGCAGCGGGCAGTGTGGAAAAAGCAGGTTATGGAGATTATATACAGAGAGCATTTCATATGTTTTTGCCTTAAAAGAATTGCGGAAGAACCAGTACCTGTGTTATGATATGCAGGCAGCCTGCCAACTGAATACTGCAGAAAGAAGGCATTATGGCATATCTGGAGACCCGAATCTATGAGATTTCAACTGGTAAGTTAAAAAAAGAAGAACGTCCGCTTCGCATACTGCTGCTGGCAGATCTGCATAACCGGCTGTGGGGAGCCGGGCAGCAGCAGCTTCTGGACGCGGTAGACCGTTTTCCGGCGGATATGGTTCTGTGTGCCGGCGATATGGTGCTTGGACGGGAACACGCCGGTGTGGAGCAGTCAGTTCTGCTGTTTCAAAGGCTTTCGGAAAGAAAACTCAAAGTGATTGCCGGCAATGGGAATCATGAATCGCGGATGAGACAGAGACCTGAGTATTATGGGACCCAGTACGGATCCTATACAGGGCGGTTGAAAGAGCTGGGAGTACAGATTCCGGTAAATGAAACCTGCAGGATGAATTACGGTTCCATGCCTCTTTATATTCATGGGTATGAGCTGCCTCTGGAATATTACAGGAAATTTTTTGTGAAGCCTTATAATGGAAAAGATCTATATAAAAAGCTTGGCGAGCCGGAAGAAGAGGGTTATCATATACTGCTTGCCCATAATCCGGTCTATTTCAGACATTATGCCAGATGGGGCGCTGACCTGACGCTTTCAGGGCATCTGCATGGAGGAATCATAAGGCTGCCGGGAATAGGCGGAGTGATTACTCCGCAGGCAAGGCTGTTTCCGAGATATGACAGGGGACTGTATGAAAAGAATGGAAAATATATGGTGGTCAGTCCCGGGCTGGGGGAGCATACGATTCCTTTCCGGATAGGCAACCCGCCCTGGCTGATCGGCATTATCATAAAAGGAACGGGTTAAAGATGGCTTTATCTGTAAAGATTGAGAGCTTTGAAGGTCCTCTGGACCTTCTGCTTCATTTGATTGATGTAAATAAATTTAATATATTTGATATTCCAATCGTGGAGATTACGTCGCAGTATATGGAGTATGTACAGGCAATGGAGACACAGGATCTGAATATCATGAGTGAATTTCTGGTCATGGCAGCAACGCTTCTGGAGATCAAGGCGAAAATGCTGCTGCCTGTGGAAGTGAACGAGGAAGGGGAGGAGATCGATCCCCGGGAAGAACTGGTACAGAAGCTTCTGGAATATAAGATGTACAAGTATATGTCTTTCGAACTTCGGGACAGGCTGTCCATGTCCGGGAAAGCCATGTACAGGCTTCCGACGATTCCGGAGGAAGTGGCGGAATATGAGACTCCGGTGGATCTTTCGGAGCTGGTCGGTGATTTGACTTTGAAACAGCTGGAGCGGATTTTTCAGTCCGTCATGAAGCGGCAGACAGACAAGATTGATCCTGTACGCAGTAAATTCGGCAGAATTGAGCAGGAAGAAGTCAGTCTGGATGAGAAGATGACGGCTGTGAGGGCATATGCAGCGGAAAACCCCCGTTTTTGCTTTTCGGCCCTGATGGAAGGGCAGAAGAGCAGGATCCAGATGATCGTTACGTTTCTTGCGATCCTGGAATTGATGAAGACAGGGGAATTATCGGTGGTACAGGAACATCCGTTTGATGATATGCTGATTGTGGCGCAATTATAAAAGAGTCGGAGCAGAATGCCCTGTCATATTTCCGGCGATTTTCAAATGCCGTATATAGAGATTGCGAAAGTGAGGAAGTGTTTTGAAACTGGGAAAAACAGAGGCGGTCATAGAGGCAGTTCTTTTTGCAATGGGAGATGCAGTGGAAACAGAGAAACTGTCAGTGGCGATCGGACATGATAAAGAAACAACCCGCAGACTGGTTCACCAGATGATGGATCGGTATAACAGCCGGGAAGGCGGAATGGAGATCATTGAACTGGAAGACTCTTTTCAGCTGGCTACAAGGCGGGAGCATTATGATGCGCTGATACGGGTGGCAAAGCAGCCTAAAAAATATATGCTCACAGATGTTCAGCTGGAAGTGCTTTCCATTGTTGCATACAAGCAGCCGGTTACAAGACAGGAGATCGAGAAAATCCGCGGAGTGAATTCGGATCATGCCCTGAACCGTCTGGTGGAATACGGGCTGGTGGGAGAGGCCGGCAGGCTGGATGCACCAGGGCGTCCGATCCTCTTTGGGACAACAGAAGAGTTTCTGCGTAATTTTGGAGTCCGCTCGACGGAAGAGCTGCCGTCGATTCAGCCGGAGCTTGTGGAGGAGATGAAGACCCAGGCGGAAGAGGAAGTTCAGCTGAAGCTGAATCTTTAGGAACTGTCTCAAATGGAGAAGGCCTGGTATTAGAATGGGAGATCTCTGCATAGATTAAATCAAAGGACTCTATGCAGGTGGATTATGAAGAAACATGTGAAGAACTGTCTGGCGATTTTTTTGACTGCACTGATTTTCGGAACTGCGGTGCGGGCGGAAGGTGCGCCGGACGATCTGTACGCCCAGTCAGCAGTGCTTATGGATGCTGATACCGGGCGTATTCTTTTTGAAAAAAACGGGGACAGTAAGATGCCCATGGCCAGCACCACGAAGATCATGACGCTGCTGGTTACTCTTGAAAATTCAGATCCGGAGGAGGAAGTGACCGTATCTGCTTATGCGGCTTCCATGCCGGATGTCCAGCTCCATATTCGGGAGGGGGAACGGTACCGCCTGAGAGATCTGTGTTATTCTCTGATGCTGGAATCCCACAATGATTCTGCGGTGGCGATTGCGGAGCACGTGGGCGGAAGCGTAGAAGGTTTTGCCGCCATGATGAATCAGAAAGCGCGGGATCTGGGATGTTATCATACTTATTTTATTACGCCCAACGGTCTGGATGCACAGGATGAAAACGGAACGCATTCCACGACGGCGGAAGACCTGGCTCGGATCATGCGCAGCTGCATGCAGAATGAGGAGTTTTTGTCCATCACCAGAGAGCCGTCTTTCAGTTTTTCAGATCTGGACGGGACCAGAAGCTTTACGGTCAATAATAAAAACGCTTTTTTAAATATGATGGAAGGGGCATTGACCGGGAAGACCGGCTTTACGAACGGAGCCGGATACTGCTATGTGGGGGCGCTGGAGCGGGGCGGAAAAAAGCTGATTGCAGTGGTTCTTGCCTGCGGATGGCCGAACCACAAAACCTGGAAATGGTCTGATACAACCAGGTTGATGAACTATGGAATTGAAAATTTTCACAGGGAGACCGTAGGAGAACAGGAAATGGAGCTGAAGCCGATTCATATTGAGAATGGACAGGTAGAACAGGTGAAGACGGTCGCACAGGTGGAAAGCAGGGAACTTCTGATGAGGGAAGAAGACCGGTTTTCAATGGATGTTCTGGCGCCGGAATCACTGCCGGCGCCGGTGGAAGCAGGCGAAATGGTGGGGACCGTCATTTACTACCTGAATGGTGAGGTGTTCGATCTGTTTCCGGTCTGCATTGAAGACAGCTGCCCTGTAATTGACTATGAATGGTGTCTGAAACAGGTTACAGACCGCTGGCTTCCCGGAAAAGGGATTACAGTTCTATAATATAGCGTTCGTAGGCATTAATTACGGTTGTATTCTGATAAGAACATTTTCTTATGGCATTGCGGCCATAAGAAAGGTGAATATGTCCATGAACAAAATAACGGGGTTTATATTTATCCAGCAGATATCGGAAACCCTTGAAACCAGTATGGGGAAGATCCTTTCCGTCATTGAGCTGCCAGGCGGGAGAATGGGTCAGGAGAATGTCAAATCCTTTTCTGCGCCAGAGTGAAAAAAAGAGTCTGCCGATCCGAAGATTCATCTGGTGCTGGGTATATTGATGTTCGCCGTTTTTATATCTCATGGAGCCGCCCAGGCCCAGAATACGGATCCCCTCATGCTCATAGATTTTTCCATCAATGCAGATGCAGCCTTCCGGCGGGGTTTCCCGGTAACAGCTGTCATGGTTTCCATGTACATAGAGCACCGGACCCTGAAAAAAAGTAGCAAGAAAAGACAGGTAGTGGGGGTGGAGGTCTCCGCAGGAGAGAATCAGATCGATTCCCTCCAGCTTGCTTTTTTCAAAAAAATCCCATAAATACAGAGATTCTGTATCGGCCAGTACCAGAATCTTCATGACGGTTCACTCTGTTCCTGATAAGATCCCACTCCCTGCAGTTTTACGATCCGTTTCGCTTCCCCGGTCATGGAAGAAACCGGAGGAAAGGCGCCTTCGATATTGTCCAGGAGCCAGTCCATGGAACCGATCTGCCCAGCCGGCATGACCGTATCCTTTTCATTGCGGAGTGTTCCATCCTGGGAATGGATCTCGCAGGAAAACGGGTGAAACTGTCCAGAACTGATTTCCTGCTTGATCAGTTCCAGCAGGTGTCCGGTTGCGGCAGGCACATGCTTGGAGCAGATCACGTCGATCATGCCGGAAGAGAGTCCCCAGAAATAGTTAATGGATTTATCCTTACTCCGTGTAGCGCCTTTTTTCCAGGAACCGTTCAGAATGCTGGTGACGATGCGTTCGTAAAATTTGCCCCAGTGGCAGACCGGCATCGCTACGTTGGTAATCTGTTCGCCGCGGATATCATACAGTCCGAACTGTCTGGATCCCCGATAGGGAGTCAGAAGATCCTGGCCCGATACATAGGAAATATGACGGGCGGCAAACTGTTCCTGGAATCGGTTATCCTTCACGCAGGTCCACGCCAGACATACGCGGGCATTTGGATTTACAGTTTTTACTCCAAGAGCAAAAGCATTGATGCTGGCGGTGGAGCCGTAGATCGGATAATCTGCCACATAGCCGATGGATGCCTCCGGGCTCAGGATGCCTGCGAGGATACCGGTCAGATATTTTGCTTCATACATCCGTCCATAATAGGTGCGCAGATGTCCGAAACAGGAATTCAGCGAGCAGTTCAGAATCTGGATGGACGGGTATTTCAGCGCCGCCTTGACACTGGCATTTAAAAGTTTCGGACTGGTGGTGAATACAACCGTATTACCGTCCTCAACCGCTTTTCTGATCAGTTCGCTTCCTGCTTCCGGGTCACCGTCAGTTATATAAAATGAAGTGGTGACTTTTTCTGCAAGCGTATTTTCAAGGTAATGTCTTCCCAGTTCATGGCCGTATGTCCAGCTTGATTCTTCCGGGGTACGGTCATGAACAAAAGCTATTTTCAGAGGGCCGGAAGACAATGGAAGGATTCGTGTCCGAAGTGCTTTTTCTTCTGACTTCTTCTCCGGCGCCATGACAAGTTCGACGCTTCTTCTGGCGGGATAGATCTCGAAATCCTGCCAGATGGCGAGAATTTCTTCAAGAAGTTCCTGATGAGACTTTTCGATCATGTCTTTATATCCGTAGATTTCCAGATAGGTCAGAAAAGCGTCTCCGGCAGTGAGCGGAAGTTTCCGCCCGCCCTTTTCCTCATATACATCCTGAAAATGAATATATGCAGAATGAAGATTCATTTTTTCATCATCGGTCCAGGGCGCATCCGAAGATTTTCCCAGTACAGCAAGCAGACGGGAATAGCATCCTTCCTGGCTGAAATCCAGATAATTGATGGCGGTGGACCGGTAAAAGTCAAGGAATTCATAATAGATGCGGTTTTCCTTTGCGTCTGTTTTCTGCGGAACCAGCCGTGTGACTTCTGCCTGGATACTGACTGCATCTACATACTTTAACACGCTGACTCTTTTGTTTCCCTCTGTCACATAGAAACGGTTCATAAATTCGACGGCTTTAATCGGATCGCGGATTCCTTCTTCAATATGGGCATTATAAAGAGCTGCCCATTTACGGGCAAATTCACTGTTTTCATCAAGAAGAGGCATAAAGTTGCTGGCGAAGGCCTGTTTTCTCCCGGCTGTCCTGGTGCCGACGATGGCATTCAGCGGGATTTCGACCAGTCCCAGTTCTGTCTCAGAGGAGATCTCTGCAAAGGATACAATGTCATCCAGCGCCTGAAGGTAAGGATAAGTTCCCTTTAAAAGCTGTGCACGGTAATTTCTCTGTGCTTTTTTACGTGCTTTTGCGTACTCGGTGATCGACATGTGTTTGATTCCTTTCTTAAATACTTCTTTCAAAAATTTCTTTCCTGATTATATCACATCTCTCTAAAAGAAAAAGAGAGAAAATGCCTGTTTTGTGTAAAGATTTTGTATATTATGTGAAAAAATTGTCAGACTGTGAATTTTATTAAAAAAAATCACTTGAAAAAAGGAAAGAGTATGTTACAATTATACTCGGCAGAACCTGGTTTAACTTTAATGAAATATAATGGAGGACGAAAAATGAGTAATTCGGCACAGAGCCTGGCAAGTAGGAGAATCAAATCCTTACTTGACGAAAGCAGCTTTGTTGAGATTGGTGCGGCAGTTACAGCACGTACGACGGATTTCAACATGAACAACACGGATACGCCGTCTGATGGTGTGATCACCGGATACGGCGTGATCAACGGCAGCCTGGTGTATGTATACAGTCAGGATGCTTCCGTACTGGGAGGTTCCATGGGCGAAATGCATGCGAAAAAGATTGTCAGAATCTATGACATGGCGATGAAGATGGGGGCCCCGGTCATCGGACTGGTAGACTGTGCAGGTCTGAGGCTTCAGGAAGCTTCGGATGCATTGAATGCTTTTGGCGAGCTGTATTTAAAACAGACAATGGCTTCCGGAGTGGTTCCGCAGATCACGGCTGTGTTCGGCAACTGCGGCGGCGGGATGGCGGTTGCATCTGCCATGTCTGATTTTACGTTCATGGAGAGTAAAAAAGCGAGACTGTTTGTAAATTCTCCTAATGCACTGGAAGGAAATGAAGTATCAAAATGTGATACTGCATCTGCAGCATTCCAGAGTGAGGAAGCAGGTATTGTGGATGTGGTTGCAGAGGAGTCTGAACTGCTTGTACAGATCCGTGAACTGGTATCTCTGCTTCCGGCAAATAATGAGGATGATCTGTCTTATATGGACTGTGAGGATGACCTGAACCGCGTCTGTGCAGAACTGGAGGTTTCTGCCGGGGATCCGGCGATTGCGCTTCCGATGATATCGGATTCCGGTATTTTCTTTGAGACGAAGGCGGATTATGCAAAGGATATGGTAACGGGATTCATCAAACTGAACGGAGTGACGGTCGGCGCAGTGGCAAACAGGACGGTACTGTATGATGCAGAAGGAAATAAGTCGGAGGAGTTTCAGGCGGAGCTTTCTGCAAGAGGCTGTGACAAGGCGGCCAGATTTGTGGAGTTCTGCGATGCTTTCAATATTCCGGTGCTGACTCTCACAAATGCGTCCGGTTTTAAAGCTTCCAAATGTACAGAAAAGAAGATTGCCAGAGCGGCGGCGGCGCTCACCTATGCATTTGCGAACGCTTCTGTCCCGAAGGTAAATGTGGTAACAGGAAAAGCTTATGGAAGCGCATATGTGACCATGAACAGTAAAGGTCTGGGGGCGGATTTTGTCTATGCATGGCCCAAAGCGGAGATCGGCATGATGGATGCAAAGCTTGCGGCGAAGATCATGTATGCGGATGCGGATGCAAAGGAACAGAAAGAAAAGGCGGCGGCGTATGCAGATCTTCAGAACAATGTGGCTTCCGCGGCAAAGAGAGGCTATGTGGATACAGTCATTGATGCACAGGATACAAGAAAATATGTGATCGGAGCGTTTGAAATGCTGTTTACCAAGAGGGAAGACCGCCCGGTGAAAAAACATGGAACAGTTTAGAGCGAGGTGAACCATATGAAACAGAATATTAAAAAAATTCTTGCGGCACTGGTTCTCGCAGTAACCGTTCTGGGACTGACAGCCTGCGGAAATACGGCTTCTGTGGAACAGCAGGACATGTATGATAAGGAACAGCTTCAGTCCGTGGCGGATTATCTGATCACGCTCTGGACGAGTATGCCGGAAGAAGAGATCTCTCAGTATGCGTCCATGGACAAGGAAGACGCGCAGATGCTGATCGATACTTATGGGCTTCCATTTACGGGGGATGCATTTACAAGTGCGTTTGCAGGCTATGAGGGTTCTCTGGAAGAGCTTGGGGCATATGTCTCTACAGACGGCTATGAGGATCCGGAGGTAAAGGGAGATGAGGTTACTTTTGTGGCAGATCTGACTTATAAGAACCGTACAGCCAGGCTTTCTCTGGTTTTTAATAAGAGAGGAGTCGTGGAATCGGTGACTCTGGATCCAAAGTACAGCACCGGAGAGATACTCAAAAAAGCGGGCATGAATACGATCCTGGGTATGGGAACCGTGTTTATCGTTCTGATTTTTATCAGTCTTGTGATCTACTGCTTTAATTTTATTCCCGGCAATCAGGCGGCGAAACAGGAAACAAAACCGGCGCCGAAGCCAAGACCGGCAAGGAAACCGGCAGCAAGGCCTGCCGCGCAGTCCAGGGAAAATCTGGTTGATGATAAAGAACTGGTAGCGGCAATTACCGCAGCAATCTGTGCGTACAGCGGCGCTTCTTCGGATGGCTTTGTAGTTCGTTCCATCAGACGTGCAGACTCATCCACCTGGAAAAGAGCTTAACCATATAACCTATAATTGTAAAACCCTAATCAGGAGGAATATTGAAAATGAAAAATTATACGATTACCGTAAATGGCACTGTATATGATGTAACTGTTGAAGAAGGAGGCGCAGGAAGCGCGCCTGTGCGTGCGGCAGCACCAAAAGCGGCACCGGCAGCTGCTCCGGCACCGGCAGCGGCGCCTGCAGGAGATGCAGGTTCCATTGAGGTGAGCGCTTCTGTCCCGGGTAAGGTGTTCAAGGTAGAGGCAAGTGTGGGACAGACGGTGAAATCCGGCGATCCGATCATCATTCTGGAGGCCATGAAGATGGAGATTCCCGTGGTTGCTCCGGAAGATGGAACCGTTGCAAGTATTGAAGTATCTGTAGGTGATGCAGTAGAATCCGGTGATGTATTGGCTACGCTGAATTAATCCTGACCGTTGGCTGATATGAGAATAAATCATTGGAGGTTACAATATGAGTTATATTGTTGATACATTGGGAAACCTCGTGCATCAGACAGCTTTTTTTAATCTGACTGTAGGTAATTATGTGATGATTGCCGTTGCATGCGTGTTCCTTTATCTGGCTATCGCAAAAGAATACGAGCCTCTTCTTCTGGTTCCCATTTCTTTTGGTATGCTTCTGGTTAATATCTATCCGGATATTATGCTCAGTATCGAAGATTCTGCCAACGGAGTAGGCGGCCTTCTTCATTACTTTTATCTGATGGATGAGTGGGCGATCCTTCCGTCGCTCATCTTCATGGGCGTAGGTGCGATGACGGACTTCGGACCGCTGATTGCGAATCCGAAGAGTTTTCTGCTCGGGGCTTCCGCACAGTTCGGCATTTTTGCAGCTTATCTTGGAGCCATGGCGCTTGGTTTCAGCGATAAGGCGGCAGCGGCTATTTCCATTATTGGAGGGGCGGACGGTCCGACTTCCATCTTCCTGGCGGGCAAGCTGCAGCAGACGGCGATTATGGGTCCCATTGCAGTGGCGGCATATTCCTATATGTCTCTGGTACCGATCATTCAGCCGCCCATCATGAAGCTTCTGACTACGGAAGAAGAACGGAAGATCAAGATGGAGCAGCTTCGTCCGGTGTCCAAGCTGGAGAAAATCCTGTTTCCGATCATCGTTACGATTATCGTATCCCTGATCCTTCCGACTACGGCTCCGCTGGTCGGCATGCTGATGCTCGGCAACCTGTTCCGGGAGAGCGGCGTGGTCCGTCAGCTGACAGAGACGGCATCCAATGCCCTAATGTATATTGTTGTTATTCTTCTTGGAACTTCGGTAGGCGCAACCACCAGTGCAGAAGCATTTCTGAACTGGGATACGATCAAGATCGTGGTTCTTGGACTGATTGCCTTCTCATTCGGTACAGCGGCAGGCGTTCTGTTCGGCAAACTGATGTGCAAGGTGACCGGCGGAAAGGTCAATCCGCTGATCGGCTCCGCAGGCGTTTCCGCAGTGCCCATGGCGGCCCGCGTATCTCAGAAAGTCGGTGCAGAAGCAGATCCGACCAACTTCCTGCTGATGCATGCAATGGGACCGAACGTGGCAGGCGTGATCGGTACGGCTGTAGCGGCCGGTACGTTTATGGCGATCTTTGGTGTGATGTAAAACAGCATCTTCTGATGCAGAAGATGCGGAAGTCTAATTAGGAGGACTAGATAGAATGAGTAATATGGCGAAAAAGCCCATTAAGATTACAGAGACGATTCTGCGTGACGCACATCAGTCTCTGATCGCAACCCGCATGAGCACGGAACAGATGCTTCCCATCGTGGAGAAGCTGGATCAGGTGGGATACTATTCCCTGGAGTGCTGGGGCGGCGCTACCTTTGATGCTTCTCTTCGTTTCCTGAAAGAGGATCCATGGGAGAGACTCCGTCAGATCAAGGCAAGAGCAAAGAATACCAAACTGCAGATGCTGTTCCGTGGACAGAACATCCTGGGATATCGTCCCTATGGAGATGACGTTGTGGAATATTTTGTACAGAAGTCTATCGCCAACGGCATTGACATTATCCGTATTTTTGACTGTCTGAATGACCTTCGGAACCTGCAGACAGCAGTAAAGGCTTCCAACAAGGAAGGCGGACACGCGCAGATTGCGCTTTCCTATACATTAGGTGACGCCTACACGCTGGAGTACTGGACCAATATTGCAAAAGAGATTGAGGAGATGGGAGCAGATTCCATCTGTATCAAAGATATGGCAGGTCTTTTGCTTCCGTATGAGGCGACAAGGCTTGTGACCGCTTTGAAAGAGGCTGTGCGGATTCCGATTCAGCTTCATACCCATTATACATCCGGGGTGGCGTCCATGACGTATCTGAAAGCGGTAGAGGCGGGCGTGGATGTGATCGACTGTGCCATGTCTCCGTTTGCACTGGGGACTTCCCAGCCGGCGACCGAGGTTATGGTGGAGACCTTCAAGGGAACGCCGTACGATACGGGATTTGATCAGGGCCTGCTGGCGGAGATCGCAGATTATTTCCGTCCGATCCGTGATGAGGCGCTGGACAGCGGCCTTCTGAACCCGAAAAACCTGGGCGTCAATATCAAGACGCTTCTGTATCAGGTGCCGGGCGGTATGCTTTCCAACCTGACCTCTCAGCTGAAAGAGCAGCATGCGGAGGACAAATATTACGAAGTGCTTGAGGAAGTGCCGCGGGTTCGCAAGGATCTGGGCGAGTGTCCGCTGGTTACTCCGTCTTCTCAGATCGTTGGTACGCAGGCAGTGTTCAACGTACTTATGGGCGAGCGTTACAAGATGGTAACCAAGGAGACAAAGGCGGTTCTGTCCGGACGTTACGGCAAGACAGTCAAGCCTTTTAATCCGGAAGTACAGAAGAAATGCATCGGAGATGAGGAGATCATTACCTGCCGTCCTGCGGATCTGGTAGGCAATGAGCTGGATACGCTGGAAGCTGAGATGGCGCAGTACAAGGAGCAGGATGAGGACGTATTGTCCTATGCACTGTTCCCGCAGGTTGCCATGGATTTCTTCAAATACAGGGAAGCGCAGAAAACCAAAGTGGATGCGGCCGTTGCAGATACTGAGAACGGAGCCTATCCCGTATAAAATAATCATGACGACAAGATCCCTTCACAGCAGTGAAGGGATCTTGTTACTTTTCATGGGGTGGTGGGTAGCCTGCGCCCTGGACCTCTGTGCTCTGCGCTCGTATGGAATGTATCGGACATTGAAGCCGTTTTGTCCG
>CAJTXP010000012.1 GCA_910583615.1 uncultured Lachnospiraceae bacterium
ATAGAGCAACGGCCTTCTAAGCCGTGGGTCGGGGGTTCGAATCCCTTCGGGCACATTTGGCTGTATACAGCCGCAAGGAATATGGTGGGTATAGCGCAGTTGGTTAGCGCGCCAGATTGTGGCTCTGGAGGTCCAGGGTTCGAATCCCTGTACCCACCTGAATCAAAGACAATGGGCTATCGCCAAGCGGTAAGGCACAGGACTTTGACTCCTGCATCACGCTGGTTCGAATCCAGCTAGCCCAGTTCGGGCATGTGAATGCAGAAGATGGGATATTAGCTCAGTTGGTAGAGCACTTGACTTTTAATCAAGTTGTCCGGGGTTCGAATCCCCGATGTCTCATGAAGAACACCGGAAGCGGTGTTCTTTTTTTATCCATATTTCTTTTGGTTTTTTTGTTTGAGAATTTGTCGAAAAAAAACGAAAATTTATATGTTTTGTCAATGTACAAATGTCCGTACAGGACGTATAATAATGCCAACAAACAGAGGAGGGGCCTTAAAGCCCGGCTGTTTGTGGAATAAGGTATTTATGGATGGTACTGCACCCCCCTAATCCCCCTTTTTAATGAATAAACCCTCCCTTTTGATTATTCTTTATAAAGCGGTATCGTCGATAAATATATATAAAAAAGTTGTTGCAGAAAAACCAGAGGTCCCCCGCCTCTGGTTTTTCTGTTGTTGACGGATTGGAATCCGCAGACTATACTGATATTGAAAATTTTACCGGGATTTTACATGGATTCCCTTTGTTCTTTACACGGATACGTTACTATGACTCATAGGTACATGAGAATTGGAAATAGTACTTATCAAGGAAAGAAAAGAGGGATATAACATGGATTTTTTCAATATTCTGACAATGGTCGGCGGACTGGCGCTGTTTCTGTACGGCATGGATGTGATGGGAAAAGGGCTGGCCAGGGCATCCGGCGGAAGGCTTGAGCGCATTCTGGAGAAAATGACGTCAAGCCCGTGGAAGGCGGTGCTGCTCGGCGCCGGTGTGACCGCCGTCATTCAGTCTTCTTCTGCGACGACGGTCATGGTTGTGGGATTTGTAAATTCCGGAATTATGAAACTGACACAGGCAACAGGGATCATTATGGGAGCCAATATCGGTACGACAGTGACGTCGTGGATATTAAGTCTTTCGGGAATTGAGAGCAGCAGTTTTTTTGTTCGTCTTCTGAAACCTGTTTCTTTTTCACCAGTACTGGCAATGACGGGCGTCTGTCTTTTGATGTTTTCCAAAAAGGACAGGAAGCAGAATATAGGGCTGATTCTGGTAGGATTTGCGATTCTCATGTCCGGAATGGAGAGCATGAGCGATGCCATGAAGCCTCTGGCAGATATTCCGGAATTTGCAGGGATCCTGACTTTGTTTTCCCATCCGGTTCTGGGGATGCTGAGCGGGGCGGTTCTGACAGCGGTGATTCAGAGTTCTTCTGCGTCTGTGGGCATTCTGCAGGCGCTGTGCGCCACGGGAGCCGTCTCCTTCGGAACTGCGATACCGATCATCATGGGGCAGAATATCGGTACCTGCGTGACCGCCGTACTTTCCGGTATTGGAGCAAGCAGGAATGCGAAACGAGCGGCGCTGGTTCATCTTTATTTTAACCTTATTGGTACTGTTTTGTTTATGGCGGTATTCTATCTGCTTCACAGTATTCTGGATTTTGAGTTCCTAGCTGCGCCTGCAGGCGTTGCGGGAATTGCAGTGGTGCATTCGGTTTTCAATATTACAGCGACGGCGGTGCTCCTTCCGTTTTCCGGCGTTCTGGTGAAGCTGGTATGTCTTACCATCCCGGAATCGACGGAAAGTCCTGTGAGCGAGCAGGAGAAGGATCTGAAAAATCTGGATGTACGTTTTCTGGAGACGCCCGGATATGCGGTGGAGCAGGCCAGGGATGCGGCAGTCCGAATGGCCTGTATCTCAAGAGAGGCGCTCGGACGTGCGGTCTGTCTGTTGGACGATTATCAGGAAAAGGAGCTGGAGAAGGTATTTGCTCTGGAAGACCGGACAGACCATTATGAAGATGAGCTGGGCAGTTACCTGGTGAAGCTTGGAAGCCGCGGCCTGTCGGAGAAGGACAGTCGTATGGTATCGACGATTTTACACTGTATCGGGGATTTTGAGCGGATTTCGGATCATGCAGTAAATGTGGCGCAGACGGCCCGGGAGCTTCATCAGAAAAGAATGGAATTTTCCAGAAAGGCAAAGGAAGAGATTCATGTGTTTTCGGACGCACTGCTGGAGATCGTGGAGATGGCGGTAGATGTATTTGCAGATGAGGATTATGAAAAGGCATCCTGCGTGGAGCCGCTGGAAGAGACGATCGACTGGCTGAACCGCAAGCTGAAAAAACGCCATGTAGAGAGGCTGAGAGCCGGAGAATGCACTATAGAGCTCGGTTTTGCCCTTTCTGACCTGACTACGGATTATGAACGGATTTCAGACCATTGTTCCAATATTGCGATTGCGCTTCTTCAGTCTGAAACGGACGGATATGAGGCGCATGAATATGTTGCAGAGCTTCGCAGGGAGGATCATCCAGAGTTCCGGAAAGCCTGCAGGGAATATCGGGCAAAGTATGCTCTGCCAGATTTTGGCTCTCACGGGAAGAAAACAGGGGGGTGAGTGACAATGGCATTGATTTATATTGTGGAGGATGATCAGAATATACGGGAAATCGAACGATTTGCCCTTCAGAACAGTGGATATGAAGTGGAAGAATTCTCCTGCGCACAGGATTTCTCAGGCAGGCTGAGAGAAAAAGCGCCGGACTGCATCCTTCTGGACATTATGCTTCCGGATGAGGACGGGCTGGAGCTCCTTCGGAAGATCCGCGCGTTTCCGGACGTCCGGAAGGTTCCGGTCATGATGGTGACTGCAAAGACGACAGAGCTTGACAAGGTGAAAGGTCTGGATCTGGGGGCGGACGATTATATTACAAAGCCTTTTGGCGTAATGGAACTGATTTCCAGGGTAAAAGCACTGCTTCGTCGCTGTGCGGGCATGGAAGAGGAAGGTATTCTGACAGCCGGGGATATCTGCCTGGACTGTGAGAAGCGTACCGTGTATGCCGGCGGGATGCCATGCAGTCTGACATACAAAGAGTATGAGCTTTTAAAACTGCTTTTGCAGAACCGTGGAATCGTCATGCGGCGGGACGTGATCATGGAGCGGATCTGGGATATCAGTTTTGAAGGGGAGTCCCGGACGCTTGACGTACATGTAAAAACATTGAGACAGAAACTGGGAAACGAAGGCGCGCTGATCCGCACCGTCCGGAACGTGGGGTATAAGATCGAGTGAAAAGAAAGATACACCGGGAATTTGTCTTTGTGGCGCTGACAACGATATTTTTGACGACTGTGCTGGTCACGGCCGTATTCTACGATTTTTTCAGGCAGGAGATTTTGAACGAACTGAAGATCTGTGCGGAAGTCCTGCAGAATGCGGGAATCACTTCCGCCTCGGCAAAAGCGGAAGCGGTAACGGGCAGCGCCGGGTTCCGGCAGTTCAGAGTTTCCCTGATTGATGAGGAAGGGCTGGTTTTTTATGACAACGATGTGGATATTGGAGGCATGGATAACCACGGAGACCGCCCGGAGGTGTCAGAGGCCAGGAGAGAGGGCAGCGGACAGTCGGTCCGCCGGTCGGATACGCTGGATCGGAGCGCTTTTTATTATGCGGTGCGGTTAGAGGACGGTACGATTCTCCGGGTGGCAAAGGAAGCGTCCAGCATATGGAAGATTTTCCAAAGCGCCTTTCCGGTGATTGTTCTGATGGGCGGCGTGGTCTTCTTGTTTTGCATACTGCTCTCGGCCCGTGCCACGAGGATGCTGGTGGAGCCGGTAGAGTATCTGGCAGACCATCTGGATGAATGCAAAGAGCCTCTGGTATATCGGGAAATGGCGCCTTTCGTGGATCGGATTCGGAGACAGCATGAGGATATTCTGAAAAATGCAGGACTCCGGCAGGAATTTACGGCCAATGTATCCCACGAGCTGAAAACGCCGCTGGCGGCGATTTCCGGCTATGCAGAACTGATGGAGCATCAGATGGCGTCCGGGGAGGATGTTCCGAGATTTGCCGGGGAGATCCACAGAAATGCTTCGCGGCTTCTGGCGATGATCAATGACATCATTCTTCTGTCGGAACTGGATGTCATGGAGAGAGATGCAATGGCTTTTTCGCAGGTTCCCCTGTATGAGATGGCGGAAGCATGCGTGGAAATGCTGAAGATCAGCGCAGGAAAGCATCAGGTGACTCTTTCCATGAGAGGAATTCCGTGCAGTATCATGGGAAACCGGGAGATGGTGGAGGAGGTTTTATACAATCTTTGCGACAACGGGATCCGCTATAATATAGCGGGAGGAAGCGTTCTGGTGACGGTGGAGCCGGAGGGAAAGCAGGCACGATTGACGGTGGAAGATACAGGGATTGGTATCCCGAAGGAACATCAGGAGCGTGTGTTCGAGCGGTTCTACCGGGTGGACAAAAGCCGTTCCAAGGCGACTGGAGGAACCGGCCTGGGACTTGCCATTGTAAAACACATTGCAGCGCAGCATCAGGCAGAACTGCTGCTTCAGAGCGAACCGGGGTGCGGGACGAAGATCAGCATTCTGTTTCAGCGCGCCGATCTTTCAGATAAAGGAGGAGAGGCGGGAACAGCGTCTTCCGGAAAAGGAAATAACAAAGAGGTGGGAAAATAATGAAAGAGAGAGAACGTTATCATCTGCTGGACGGTCTTCGGGGGATTACGCTGATCAGCATGATCCTGTATCACGGGATGTTTGATCTGGTTGTAATGTACGGCGTGTCGGTTCCGTGGCTTTTCAGGGCGCCGGGGTACGTGTGGCAGCAGAGCGTCTGCTGGACCTTTATTCTGCTGTCCGGATTCTGCTGGCGGCTGGGGCGTTCGCCGTGGAAGAGAGGGATTGTCATATCGGTCTGCGGACTGATCATTACTTTTGTGACGTTTGTATTTATGCCGTCCGAGCGGATCCTGTTCGGAATCCTGACTTTTACGGGAGCCGCCATGCTGGCGCTGATACCTGTGGATGGATATTTTCGGAAAGTGTCGCAGTCGGCGGGGCTGTTTATCAGCGCCGTTCTCTTTTTTCTGACGAGAAATGTGAACGGAGGACAGCTGGGATTTGAGTCTCTTGTGCTGTGTGAAGTGCCGGAAGGGTTTTATCGGGGGCCTGTGACAGCGGCTCTGGGCTTTCCGGGACCGGGTTTCTTTTCGGGAGATTATTTTTCCTTTGTTCCCTGGATCTTTCTGTATCTGTGCGGATATTTCCTGTATGGAATGCTCATGGGGCGGGAGAGGGCAGGAAGAGCGCTCTGCCGCCGGGCGGGCTTTCTGGAATGGATTGGAAAGCACAGTCTGTTTCTCTACATGCTTCATCAGCCGGCGATACTGCTGGTTCTGGAGTGTTGGAGTTACTGTTCGCGGGTGGGTGGCGGTCTGCGTCCTGGGCCTCTGTGATCTGCGCTCGTATGGTGCGGATCGTTACTTTTCACGGGGTGAGTGGTCTGCGCCCTGGCCCTCTGTGATCTGCGCTCGTATGGAATGCATCGGACACCGAAGCCGTTTTGTCCGTCCCATTCGGACAGGTATGTTCGCCTGAGACGGACAAAACGGCTCCGCTGTCCGTTCCAGTCCACACAGCGCTGCAGATCACAGAGGGCCAGGACGCAGGCCCCCACCTTGTGAACAGTAGCGTGCCGGAATATGTGCTGGGATATGTTTTTTCGGTGATTGACTTTTAAGAGGACAAATGATAAGATAAACAAGTACTTTGTCAGGAAGACAGAGAGCGGGCGGATATGGCGGAATTGGCAGACGCGCCAGATTTAGGTTCTGGTGGGACATCCCGTGCAGGTTCAAGTCCTGTTATCCGCATCCTGTGGCGCGGAATTGAACTGTAATAGTTCATTCTCCGCACGTTTTGCGCAATATAAGGCGGCTTATTCAGCCGCCTTTTTTGCTGAAATCTTCTGGCTTAATCCGCTGCAGTGCGGCCAAGTATCCCTTCCGGCGAGACCTCTGCGCCGAAGGATAATTCGGTCAGGCGCCGGTACAGGGCGGAAGGATCTTCGATGGCGGAGAGGATCCCGTTCTGTCTTCTGCATGGAAGAAGTCGAATCTCCATGGCGCCGTCATCCGGAAAGACTGCCTGCAGCAGCAGGGTATCGCCGTCCCGGCTGCCGAAGAGATAATTTCCAAGGCTGTAGACGATGGGCACATCTTTATAATATTCGAAGCCCTGCAGAATATGGGGGTGACAGCCAAGAACCAGATCTGCTCCGGCGTCGATGTAGCCCTTTGCCAGAGAACGCTGGTAGTCTTCCGGATATTCATTCCGTTCAATGCCCCAGTGGATGAAGACGACGACATGGTCATATTGGCCGTCCGCCTCTGCGATGGCGGCGTTAAGCATGGAGGGATCGTAGGTCTGGAACATGCCGGGCTGCCTGTCGGTCGCGTACCAGTCATAAGAGGGGGATACTCTTGTGGCGGCAAAGACGGCGAAGGTCTGTCCGTTGACCTCACAGGTCGCCGGAGCGGAAGCCTCCGTAATATTGTAGCCGCCTCCGATGCAGGAGATCTCCGCCTGTTTCAGAGTGTCCAGCGTATCGCAGAAAGCGTCCATGCCGAAATCCAGCGCATGGTTGTTGGCGACGGAAACCATGTCGACGCCCAGATCCTGAAAGATGGATACATACCGGGGGTCGGTACGGAATGTGTACTGCTTGTCTTCCATTGCTTCTCCCTGAAGGCTGAAAGGGAATTCTTCGTTGAGCATGAACAGGTCTGAATCCCGCATGGCAGAGAGCATTTTGTCATCTGCGACAGCAGAGATTCCGTACTGGTCATAGGCGGAGGTGTAGTGGTCGGAGAACATCACGTCTCCGGCAAAGGAAAACAGGACTTCCGAGGGCTGCGGCTCTTCCGGCAGTTCCTCTTCCTGCATCGTATTTCCGGAATTTTCTTCCGAAGGTTCCAGAAAGAGTTCCTCCGGTTCCTCTGCTGTGTCCCGGGGGGATTCTTCCGGGGTGGAAATCTCCGCAGGCGCCTCCAGAGGATCCAGGTCCTGTGTCTGCCCGGATTCTTCCGGTGTCCCGGAAGTAAAGGAATAAAGGGCCAGAATCAGAAGGAGAAGGACGCCGATAGCGAGTCCCGCAGCGAGTCCTTTTGCAAATGGTTTCATGTTCAAAGTACCTCCCTGTTACCTTTATTGTATCACAGGACAGGCGAGATGCAAGGATTTACAGAAAAATGCGCCGGTTCGGATTTTGGAAAGTAACTTGAAAACAGACTTGCGTGGCGAATGCGCAGCGGATAGAATATAAGGTAAGAAAAACAGGGCGGGCCGGCAGGGCCCGGGACAGGAGGAACACATGCTGTTGATTCAAAATGGACGGGTTGTTGATCCGGTGACGGGAACGGATGAAATAATGGATGTGTTGATTGACGGATCCATGATCTGCAAGACGGGAAAAGGGCTGTCCGCTCCGGGGGCGGAAGTGATCGATGCGTCAGGTCTGGTGGTGGCGCCGGGCCTTATGGATGCGCATGTGCATTTTCGGGATCCGGGATTTACTTATAAAGAAGATATCGAGACCGGCGCGCGTGCAGCGGCAAAGGGCGGCTTTACAACTGTTGTCTGCATGGCAAATACAAAGCCGGCAGTAGACAATCTGGAAACACTGGAATATGTGCAGAAAAAAGGAGAAGCAACGGGCATCCATGTTCTTCAGGCGGCAGCAGTCACCAAAGGGTTGAAAGGAAAGGAACTGACGGATATGGAAGCGCTGGCGGACGCCGGCGCGCCGGGTTTTACCGACGACGGGATCCCGCTCATGGACGAGAAGCTTTTGCTGGAGGCGATGGAGAAAGCGAAAGAACTGGGCCTTCCCTTAAGTCTGCACGAAGAGGATCCGCTTCTGATCGAAAGTCCCGGTGTCCATCAGGGAGATGTGTCAAAGCAGCTTTCGTACGGCGGAGCTCCCAGGGTGTCGGAAGATATAATGGTGGCAAGAGACTGCATGCTTGCACTTCACACCGGGGCCCGCGTCTGTATTCAGCATATCAGCTCGGCACATTCCGTGGAACTGGTGCGGATGGCAAAAGCGATGGGTGCGGATATTCATGCAGAAGCGACTCCGCATCATTTTACGCTGACAGACGAAGCGGTGCTGAAATATGGGACGAATGCACGTATGAATCCGCCGGTCCGGACAGAGACTGACCGGCAGGCGATCATCAGAGGGCTTAAGGACGGGACGATCGATATGATTGTAACGGACCATGCCCCCCACAGTGCAGAAGAAAAAGCCCGTCCGCTGTCAGAAGCTCCCAGCGGCATTACAGGGCTTGAGACTTCTCTGGGACTTGGGCTTTTGTCGCTGGTAGAGCCAGGATATCTGACCCTTCAAAAGCTTATGGAGCTTATGAGCAGAAATCCTGCTGAATTTTATCGGATGATCCCCGGGAGCATTGCAGAAGACGCACCGGCTGATCTGATCATTTTTTCCGAGACAGAACGCTGGCGGGTAGAGCAGTTTGCATCAAAAGCCTCAAACAGCCCGTTTTCTGGCTGGGAACTTCCCGGCAGAGTCTATTATACGATTTGCGCCGGAAAGATCGTGTATAAAGCTTAACGCGCAGTTTCCTTCTTCTTTTCTTTGTATTTCAGGAATTCCATATATTCCAGAAGCCTTTCCTGACTCCTGGCCGGTAGTTTGTGGTAGTCCTCCAGAAGCTGCCGGTATCCTTCCGGAAGAGATCCAAACGGATCGATGCTGGCAGGATCAGGATGCAGGCCGCGGCAGACCAGCTGATCCAGAGTGATGTGATAATACCCGGCGATACGGCATGCCATTTTCAGATCAGGCAGACGGTCGCCGGTTTCATAACGGGAGTAAGCCTGAGAAGTCAGATCCAGTTTCTTACCGAGCTCTTTCTGCGTGATTCCCTGATGGTTCCGAAGTTCTTTCAAAGTTTTTCCAAGATTTATTTCATAATCGGCCATAATACACCTCTTTTTCGGGGATATTATAGCAAGATAAGGTTTCTTCATGTGAAAATACACCATATTGGAAGTATAAAATTCTTATAGTATCAAAAATGAAAATATTAGTTGATTTTATACTCCGTATTGAGATAAAATGAAAATGGGGGACGCGGTTATGAAGAAAAGAATCAGGAGATTATCCATATGGATCCGGATACAGCTGCGGCTTTTCAGGCTTCTCTTCCTGCGTATAAAAAAACCCGCGGATGCGAAAACGCCGGAAGAGATGCTTGAAGCCATTAAAAAGAAGATAGATTCTAACTGAGGGAAGTTCTGCTGAGACTGCTGTTGTGGTATGCAGACGAATTTGTGACATCTTCCTGGAACCAGGCCGGCGCCTGAAATGAAAGCGCGTCCTCTTCGGTTGGAAACTCTACTTCCGCAAGCATAAGACCTTTTTGAGGAGAAGAAAAGATGTCCAGTTCAATGGTGTAGGGCGCACAGGGAATCAGGTAACGGCGTTTCCTGATCAGGCAGCCGTCGATCTTGCCTTGCAGGTGCAGATACGATTCCTTTGTCAATGGGAGATTATATTCTTCCCGCACCATCAGTCCTTTGGATTTGTAAGTCAGCCAGTATGTTTCATCCTGCCTGCGGATCCGGACGACGGGATCTGTACAGAGATATCCCTGTTCGATTTCATGGTATGGATATGAGTCCAGATTTTCCGGGGGCGTGTGAACTAAATACTTTCGTTCGATCTCAAGATTTTTCATGGCGTATTCCTTTCTGTTGATATATGTTTTGTAAAGTGTAGCATATTTATGAAAAAAATGATATGATAAAAGAAAAACAGGAGGATGGCAGATGAGCAGAGTATGTGTGTTTCTTGCAGAGGGATTTGAAGAGATCGAAGGGCTGACCGTAGTAGATATCCTGCGGCGTGCGGGCGTGGATACGCAGACAGTATCCATAACAGAAGAGAGGATGGTGACCGGGAGCCATAAGATTCCGGTTCGTGCGGACATTTGTCTGAAAGATGCGGATTTTTCCGGGACAGAGATGCTGGTGCTTCCGGGGGGCATGCCGGGGACTCTGAATCTGGGAGCATGTCATGAACTGACGGAACTTCTGGTGCAGTTTCATAAAGAAGGAAAAAAGGTGGCGGCGATCTGTGCGGCGCCGAGTGTTCTTGGAGATCTTGGCGTTCTGAAAGGAAAGAGGGCGGCATGCTATCCGGGCTTTGAGGAGCGCCTTTCGGGTGCGGAGACGGTATATGACAAAGTGGCGGTTGACGGAAATGTGACGACCAGCAGGGGAATGGGAACGGCGATTCCGTTTGCGCTGGCGCTTACAGAGCAGCTGGCTTCCCGGGAAAAAGCAGAAGAGATAAAAAAAGGAATTATTTACGGACATGCCTGACATTCGGCATGGAAAAGTAACGGACATTGAACGGCAGAAACTTCCAGTATGTCCATCCGGTTTTGGAGGATACTATGGGCATGGAGGTGATAAACATGTCAAATCAGAACAGCACATCCGGAACGAACAATATGGCAGTACCGGAAGCAAAAGCAGCTATGAACCGTTTTAAAGAGGAAGTTGCCAGTGAACTCGGCGTTCCGCTGAAAGATGGTTACAATGGTGATCTGACCAGCAGACAGGCAGGTTCCATCGGCGGAGAGATGGTCAAGAAGATGATCATGAAGCAGGAACAGCAGATGTCTTCCGGCCAGTAAGGTCAAAAAACGGTAAAAATAACAAAAACAATGGGGCTGTCGGGCTAGACAGCCTCATTTTTTTGTGTTATACTTTCATAATGTCTATGAGTATGTAAATCAGGGAATACTGATATAAAAATACGAGGAGGATATATTCATAATATGAGCGTACAGGTAGAAAAATTAGAGAAAAACATGGCAAAGCTGACGGTTGAAGTGCCTGCTGAAAAAGTAGAAAAAGCAATTCAGACCGTATATCAGAAAGCGAAAAAAAATATCAATATTCCGGGCTTTCGTAAGGGAAAAGCGCCGCGTCAGCTGATCGAAAAGATGTATGGAAAAGAAGTTTTTTACAATGATGCCATTGATGAGCTTCTCCCGGAAGCATACAGTGAGGCGGTGGATGAGTGCGGGGAAGAACTGGTGTCCCGCCCGAAGATCGACGTTGTTCAGTTTGAGAGCGGAAAGCCTTTTGTCTTTACCGCAGAAGTTGCTGTAAAACCGGAAGTGACACTTGGCGCGTACAAAGGCGTCCAGGTAGAGAAGGTGCCGGTTGAGGTGCTGGATGAAGAAGTGGAAGCTGATCTTATGAAGGAACGGGAAGCCAATTCCAGAACCATCACGGTTGATGACCGTGCAGTAGAGGACGGGGATCTGGTTTCCCTTGATTTCGAAGGTTTTGTGGACGGAGCTCCGTTTGAAGGAGGAAAGGGAGAAAATTATGATCTGACTATTGGCTCCGGTTCCTTTATTCCGGGATTTGAAGAGCAGCTTGTAGGAGCTGAAATCGACAGGGAAGTGGAAGTGAATGTGACATTTCCGGAGGAATATCACGCGAAAGAGCTGGCAGGCAGAGCAGCTGTATTTAAATGCCGTGTGAATTCCATTAAGGTGAAGGAACTTCCGGAAGTAGACGATGAGTTTGCACAGGAGGTTTCTGAATTTGATACACTGGATGAATACAAAGCGGATATCAGGGCAAGACTTCTGAAAGGTAAAGAAGAAGATGCCAGAAAAATGAAAGAAGATGCTGTGATTGAGAAGATAGTTGCCGATGCCCAGATGGATATTCCGGATGCAATGGTTGAGTTTCAGACGGAACAGCTTATGGAAGACTTTGCACAGCGCATGCAGATGCAGGGAATGTCTCTCAGCCGGTATTTTCAGTATACCGGCATGACGGCAGAGCAGTATAAAGAGCAGATGAAGCCGAGAGCGCTTCAGAATATTCAGAGCAGACTGGTTCTTGAAGCAGTCGCCGCAGCCGAGAAGATCGAGATAACGGAAGAAGACATGGATGCGGAGTTCCAGAGAATGGCGGATCTTTATAAGATGGATGTGGAAAAGGTAAAGGAAATCTTTGCAGAAGACCGTCTGGAGGATATGAAGAAGGATCTTGCGATTCAGAAAGCAATCGATCTGGTAAGAGACGCGGCAGTGGAGGCTTAGACTCAGGAATGCCGCAGCAGGACGCATGCTGCCTGAGATCGTGTAAGACAAGGGGCCCTGTCGGGCCGGGAGGGCATGGCAGGGCAGCTGTGCCCTTTGTCAGCGAGGGAGTGTTTTCATCATCAGGAGGAGGACAATAACATGGCACTAGTACCTTACGTCATTGAACAGACCAGCAGAGGAGAGAGAAGTTACGACATCTACTCCAGACTTTTAAAAGAGAGGATTATATTTCTTGGAGAGGAAGTAAATGAGACGACTGCCAGCCTGGTGGTGGCGCAGCTTTTGTTTCTGGAGTCAGAGGATCCCGGAAAAGATATTAATCTTTATATTAACAGTCCGGGCGGGTCTGTGACTGCTGGAATGGCAATTTTTGATACGATGAATTACATCAAATGTGATGTATCTACGATTTGCATTGGCATGGCGGCAAGCATGGGTGCATTTCTTCTGGCAGGAGGCACAAAAGGCAAGCGCTTTGCCCTGCCAAATGCGGAGATCATGATTCATCAGCCTCTGGGAGGTGCAAAGGGGCAGGCAACAGAGATTGAGATTGCCGCAAAGCATATCCTGCGTACCAGGGAAAAGCTGAACAGTATTCTCGCAGAACGTACGGGTCAGCCGCTGGAAGTAATTGAGCGGGATACAGAGCGGGATAATTATATGACAGCCGACGAGGCAATGGCTTATGGGCTTATTGACCAGATTATGGCGAGGCATTAAGGGAGAATTACATGGCTAGAAATGAAATCAGATGTTCTTTTTGCGGCAAGACGGAGAGCCAGGTCTTAAAGCTTCTCAAAGGACCCAATGGCGTCTACATTTGTGACGCCTGCGTAGAGCTTTGCTCTGAGATCATTGAAGAAGAATTATCAGAAGAAGAGAACATTTTTGATGAAGAAGAGATCAATCTCTTGAAACCGGAGGAGATTAAACAGTTCCTGGATGATTATGTGATTGGTCAGGAAAACGCCAAAAAGGCGCTCTGCGTTGCCGTATATAATCATTATAAAAGGATTCTTGCACAGCCGGATCTGGATGTGGAACTTCAGAAAAGCAATGTTCTTCTGCTTGGACCTACCGGTTCCGGAAAGACACTGCTGGCGCAGACGCTGGCAAAGATTCTCAATGTGCCGTTTGCGATCGCAGATGCGACAACGCTGACAGAAGCCGGTTATGTAGGTGAAGACGTGGAAAATATTCTGCTGAAGATCATTCAGGCGGCGGATTATGACATTGAGCGTGCTCAGAAAGGCATTATTTATATTGATGAAATAGACAAGGTCACCCGAAAATCAGAAAATCCGTCTATTACCAGAGACGTATCCGGCGAGGGAGTGCAGCAGGCGCTTTTGAAAATTGTAGAAGGAACCATTGCTTCTGTTCCGCCTCAGGGAGGCAGGAAGCATCCCCATCAGGAACTTCTGCAGATTGATACAACGAATATTCTTTTTATCTGCGGCGGCGCTTTTGAAGGCCTTGACAAGATCATTGAGACCCGGATGGATCGGGGCTCGATTGGTTTTAATGCGGATATACGGGATAAACGGCGGGAGGATGTGGGAGAGCTTCTGCGCAATGCGCTTCCGGAGGATTTTATCAAGTTTGGAATGATTCCGGAGTTTATGGGCCGTGTACCAATCGCAGTCTCTCTGGATCCGCTGTCCAGGGATGATATGGTGAGAATTCTGCTGGAGCCGAAGAATTCCATTATCCGCCAGTACCAGAAACTGTTCGATCTGGACAATGTGGAACTGAAGTTTGACAAGGATGCAGTGGAAGCGATTGCTGATAAAACCATATCCCGTAAGACCGGGGCGAGAGGGCTTCGTTCTATTATGGAAGAGACGATGATGGATCTGATGTTTACGATTCCGTCGGATGATACAATCAAGAGCTGTACAATCACGAAGGAATCGGTGGAAGGAACCGGAAAGCCGGTTATAACAAGAAGATAGGAAAAAAGAGGGGGCCTTTTTTACAGGGTCCCTTTTCGGCATCTGCCGGAGAATTTTCTGCACAGATGCGGAACTGGAAGCAGACAGCATTTGTGCAGGAAATGCCGGGAAGGATCTCCGGGCGCCGGGCGTACAGCGTACAGCGTACGGAGATCCTTCCAGACGAAACGGCATTTCCTGCACAAATGCGGAACTATAATAGAAAGGGGAAGATATGGGAGAACTTGAAATGAAACTGCCGGCGGTTACTCTGCGGGGGATGGTTGTCCTTCCGGAGATGATTACCCATTTTGATGTGACACGCGCCCGTTCTGTAAAGGCGGTGGAAAAAGCGCTGACACAGGAGCAGAGGCTTTTTATTACAGCGCAGAGGGATCCGGAGGATGAGACGCCGGACATGGACCGACTGTTTCTGACCGGAACTGTTGTGGAGATCAAGCAGATCGTGAAGATGCCGCATCATATTCTGCGTGTTCTGGTGGAGGGGCTGTACAGTGCGCGTCTTCTCCATCTTGACGGAGAAGAATATCTGGAGGCCTCTGTCGTCCGGGTAGATCCGGATGATTTTGGGAATCTGCCGGGGAGCGGGAAGGAGGCCATGTATCGGAACCTGCAGGATGTTTTCAGCAGATACTGCGAGGGGAACGTAAAAACAGGCAAAGACATCATACGACAGGTTCTGGGCAGTGACGGACTGGAAAAGCTGATTACGCAGGTGATGATACATACACCGTTTTCGTGGGAACAGCAGCAGAAGCTTCTGGAGACACAGTCACTGGCAGAGCGTTATGAGATGCTCTGCATTATGCTGAATAATGAGATCGAGATCGAGCAGTTCCGAAAAGGCATTCAGGAAAAAGTAAAAGCGCGCGTGGATAAGAACCAGAAGGATTACATTCTGCGGGAACAGATGAAAGTGATTCGGGAAGAACTGGGAGATGAAGGACCAGGAGCAGAAGCGGAACAGTTTCGAAAAGCAGTGAAGGAGCTTCAGGCTTCTGAGGAAGTAAAAGAGCGAATTAAAAAGGAAATTCAAAGATTTTTAAATGCCGGTTCCAATTCTGCGGAGGCTTCGGTTATACGGGGATATATTGAGACGCTTCTGGAGCTTCCATGGGACAGGTGCAGTAAAGACCGTATGGATTTGAAAGCTGCGGAAAAGATTCTGGAAAAAGAACATTATGGACTTGAAAAAGTAAAAGAACGAATTCTGGAATTTCTGGCGGTGAAACAGATGCTGGACGGAGGGGAAAGCCCGATTCTGTGTCTGGTGGGGCCTCCTGGTACCGGAAAGACTTCTGTGGCGCGTTCCATTGCCCATGCCCTGAATAAAAAATACGTCCGGATCTGTCTGGGCGGGGTCCGCGACGAGGCGGAGATCCGGGGACACCGAAGGACCTATATCGGCGCCATGCCCGGGCGCATCGTAGACGGCATCCGTCATGCAGGCGTGAAAAATCCTCTGATGGTACTGGATGAGATCGATAAGGTCAGCAGCGACCACAGAGGGGATACGTTTTCCGCCCTTCTGGAAGTGCTGGACAGCGAACAGAATGTGAAGTTCAGAGATCATTATGTGGAGCTGCCGGTGGATCTGTCGGAAGTAATGTTTCTCTGCACTGCCAATGATACGCAGACGATTCCAAGACCGCTGCTGGACCGCATGGAGATCATAGAAGTCAGCAGTTATACAGAAAATGAAAAACTGCATATTGCCAGAGAACATCTGCTCCCCAAACAGATGAAACGCCACGGACTGAAAAAAAGCCAGCTTCAGATGACCGAAAAGGCATTGGAGAAAATGATCCACCAGTATACAAGAGAAGCAGGCGTGAGAAATCTGGAGCGCAGGATTGCTTCGGTATGCAGGAAGGCGGACCGGGAGATTCTGGAGCAGGAGAAAAAGCGGGTGCGTATTACCGACGGGAATCTGGAGAAATATCTGGGTAAGACGATCTATGAATTCCAGGGACGCAATGACAAAGATGAAGTAGGTATCGTGCGGGGGCTTGCATGGACCAGCGTGGGGGGCGATACGCTGGAGATCGAAGTGAACCTGATGCCTGGAAAGGGAAATCTGGAGCTGACAGGCCAGATGGGGGATGTGATGCAGGAGTCTGCAAGGGCAGGGATCAGTTACATCCGTTCTATTAGTCCGGAATATGGTCTGGAGAAAGACTATTTCCAGGAGCATGATATTCATATCCACATTCCGGAAGGCGCAGTGCCGAAGGATGGTCCTTCCGCAGGAATCACCATGGCAACTGCCATGTTGTCGGCGGTACTGGAAAAACCGGTCCGTGCGGACGTGGCGATGACCGGAGAGATCACCCTTCGAGGAAGAGTACTTCCGATCGGAGGACTGAAGGAAAAGCTGCTTGCAGCAGGAAGCGCCGGTATGAAAACGGTGATTGTGCCGAAGAAAAACCAGAGGGATGTCGAGGAACTGTCAAAAGAGATCACAGGCGGCCTGGAACTGGTCTACGCAGAAGCCATGGAAGAAGTGATCGCACATGCATTTGTATAAGAGGAATCTATGATAATCAAACAGGCAGAACTGGAAACGGTCTGTGGAATCACAAGCAGGCTTCCGGAAAATACAAAGCCGGAAGTGGCATTCTCCGGAAAATCCAATGTGGGGAAATCCTCGCTGATCAACGGGCTTCTGAACCGGAAGTCCCTGGCGAGGACTTCTTCCCAGCCGGGGAAGACACAGACCATTAATTTCTATAATGTAAATAAACAATTTTACCTGGTGGATCTGCCGGGTTATGGATATGCAAAGGTTGCACAGGAGATCAAGGCGAAATGGGGAAAGATGATCGAAAATTATCTCCATGGTTCCAGGCAGCTGAAAGCAGTATTTCTGCTGATTGACATTCGGCATGAGCCGTCTGCCAACGATCAGGAGATGTACAACTGGATTGTTCATCAGGGATATGAGCCGATCATTATTGCGACAAAGCTGGATAAGATCAAAAGAAGCCAGGTGCAGAAGCAGCTGAAACTTCTGCGGGAGACCCTGCGTCCTGTGACTGGAACCAGAATCATTCCGTTTTCTGCTGAGACGAAGCAGGGCAGGGAGGAGATCTGGGAGATCATTGATGGATTTTTGAAGGAGGAGTCTGTATGAGCGGGGAACCGCCAAAAGATAATCACGAAGAGTCTGAATATATCAGGCTCCGGAAGAACCTTCTGAATATTGGAATATTTGCAGCTGAAATTTTACTGCTTGTTTTTGCAGGACCTGTTCTGGTGCGTTTTTTTCTTCCGGTTATTATCGGCTGGTTCATTGCGCAGCTTGCGAATCCGCTGGTGCATTTTCTTGAAAAGCGCCTTCATATTGTAAGAAAACACAGTTCCTTCGGAGTAATCTTCGGCGCAGTCTTTTTGATTGTAGCAGCATGCTATTATGCAGTCTTGTGGATATGGAGAGAAGCGGGGGAGCTGATCAAAAGACTTCCGGTTTATTATCAGGCGCTGGTCCGGGGACTGGACAGAATTGCGGAAAATCTGCAGAGCGTAGCTGCCAGAATGCCGTTGGAGACACGGGAAAGAATTTCGGATTTTACAGATCATTTTACGGATTATCTGGGGCAGCTTGTAAGCAGCCTTGGCGGCGGTACGGTGGAAGCGGCAGGAAATGCTGCCAGAAATATTCCGTCGCTGCTGATTTCGTTTATATTTTCGCTCTTGTTTGCCTGCTTTTTCATTGCGCAGAGGGAGCGGATTCACCGGATGGTTCGGCATATGGTACCGGAGCAGACACGAGACGGACTTTTGATGGTCTGGAGAAATCTGAAATATGCTGTAGGAGGGTATTTTCGCGCACAGTTCAAAATTATGGGGGTCGTGGGAATGATACTGGCAGCAGGCTTCCTTCTCATGCAGATCGATTATGCCATTCTGCTGGCGGCTCTGATTGCGTTGATGGACTTTCTGCCCATGTTGGGAACCGGAACGGCGCTGCTTCCATGGGCGCTTTTCTGTGCTCTGAGTGATGCGGTTCCAAGAGCTGCAGGACTGCTGGTCCTGTATGTTGTGACACAGTTGACCAGACAGCTGATCCAGCCCAAAATGGTGGGAGACAGTATTGGAGTAGATACGCTGACGACGTTATTTCTGCTGTTCGTCGGTTATCGTTTTTCAGGACTCCTGGGTATGATCATTGCAGTTCCAGCAGGACTTATCGTACTTCAGTTTTATGAAGCAGGCGCTTTTGAGCACATTATAAAAAACGTGCAGGAACTTATGGAACTGATTGCAGCCTGGAGAGAACCGAAGGAGAAATAAGGATGCTACAAAAGCTGTTCCATGACATGGGCGTAGATCTCCTGACTCTTTGATTTCCAGTGATTGCATACGGAGACGGCCTGCTTTTCGGAAGGAACTGAAATGGTCAGGTCGATCAGCGTGGCGTTATTTTCCCGAACCTGGCAGCAGACCAGGTAGTCATTCCCGTTTCCGAGAAAATAATTGGCAGTAACTGAAAGGGTATCCCGAATCTCATTTTGCTTTTCTCCCAGATATTCCTGTATATCCTGACAGATGGCATCGGAGATCTTGTCGCCGAAATAGCTGAGCGTATCTCTCCCGGCCTCGGTGATATGATAGCTGGAACTGTTGTGAGTGGTGGATACGGTTACCAGTCCGGTTTCATCCAGCTCTGACAGGGCCTGTTGAAGTGTGAAATAATTTGTATATTCTTTTTCCAGGATAAATTCCGATATCTGGGAATTAGTCAGCGGGGCGTCTATCATAGAAAGCATCTTCAGTATGATCAGTTTGTACAGCGTGAGCGTATCAGACATAAAAACATCCTTTCCATTGGTTGTATTACAGGATATTCAAAGTATCGGTTTGGTCTGCTGAAACGGTATTTGCAGAGCAGAATTTTCCCTGCCAGGTGTTCTGCAGACGGAATTCCTGATGGATCCTGTTCAGTACATGGCGTTTCGAACAGCTCCAGAGCGGTGCAGTCAGCAGGTCTTTTGGTCCGTCGCCGGTCAGGCGGTGGATTACAATGTCGGGCCGTAGAAGTTCCACACAGGAGAGAACAGTCTGTACGTATTCCTCCAGGGAGAATACGGGAAAAGGACTCTGCCTGTACATCTCTGCCAGGTCTGTCCCTTTTAAGATATGCAGAAGCTGAAGCTTTATGCCCTGAATATCCTGCGCGTTCAGGTAGCGGATGGTCTTAAGGAGCCGTTCCCGGTCTTCTCCCGGAAGCCCAAGGATCACATGGGTGATGACTTCCAGTCCGCAGGCGCGGAGTCTTTGAACGGCATCTTCATAGACGGCCAGACGATATCCTCTCCGGATCAGAGAAGCGGTATCCTCATGGATGGTCTGGAGTCCAAGCTCGATCCAGACGGGTTTGATCTGATTCAATTCTGCGAGAAGAGACACCACTTCCGGTCCCAGACAGTCCGGTCTTGTGGCAATGGATAAAATCACGGTCTCAGGGCACTGGATGGCTTCCATAAAAATGGACCGAAGGTAAGCGACAGGGGCATAGGTGTTGGTATATGCCTGAAAGTAGGCAATATAATGATTTGCCGGCCGCTTTTTCTTCAGGCGTTCTTTGGCTTCTTTTATCTGTTCGAGTACAGAAAGTGAAGGATCGGCGGCAAATTCGCCGGATCCCCCCGCGCTGCAGAAAATGCATCCGCCCGTACCCAGAGTCCCGTCTCTGTTGGGACAACTCATGCCCCCATTCAGTGCAAGGCGGTAGATCTTCTCTCCGTACCGCTTTTTCAGTTCATAATCAAGCGAGTGATAAGGTTTGTCATTCCATAACATCATATCATTCAATCTATCACAAGGCATGTTAAAAATCAAGTATATCATTTTTGTGAAATCCCCCTTTTCTTTTGGGAATAAAAATAGTATACTGTCATTAGTTCAATAATGTTCTGCTGATCTGGCAGACTCTTTCCCCGGTGTATAGAACAGGAATGGAAAACAGGAACAACAGGAGGAATTATGGATAACAGTATGAGAGAAAAGTATGAATCTCTGTCACTTGCAGTGCTGAGGGACGTGGCAAAGAACCGCGGCATCAGAGGGACGTCTTCCATGAGGAAGGATGCGGTGATCGAGGCGATGCTGGCAGAGGATGAAAGAGCTGCCTCTGCGGAGATGATAAAGACCCAGGCGGCAGAAAACGGAAAATCAGTGTCCGATATGGAACAGCTTGACAGCGGACAGACGGTCAGAGGAATTCTGGAAGTGATGTCAGACGGCTTTGGCTTTATCCGCAGCGATAATTATCTGCCGGGTGAGAACGACGTCTATGTCTCTCCGTCCCAGATACGGAGGTTTGGCCTGAAGACAGGGGATATTGTGGCCGGCAATACAAAAGTAAAGACAGAGAAGGAAAAGTTCTGTGCGCTTCTGTATGTGAAGAGCGTCAACGGGCTTCATCCGGAAACGAATGCCAGAAGACCCAACTTTGAAGATCTGACGCCGATTTTTCCCAATGAGCGCATCCGGATGGAACGCGCAGGCGGCAGCATTGCGATGAGGATCGTGGATGAGATCGCACCGATCGGAAAGGGACAGCGCGGCATGATCGTCTCTCCGCCGAAGGCAGGTAAGACGACGCTTTTAAAGGATGTGGCAAAGTCCATTACAAAGAACAACCCGGAAATGTATCTGATCATTCTGCTGATTGACGAGCGCCCGGAAGAAGTTACAGACGTGAAGGAAGCTATCGAGGGAAGAAATGTGGAAGTTGTGTATTCTACCTTTGATGAACTGGCGGAACGTCATAAAAGAGTATCAGAGATGGTGATCGAGCGTGCAAAGCGTCTTGTGGAAAGCGGCAGGGATGTGGCGATCCTTCTGGACAGCATCACCCGCCTGGCCAGGGCCTATAACCTGATTGTGCCGCCCAGCGGCCGTACATTATCCGGCGGTCTGGACCCGGCAGCGCTTCATATGCCGAA
The DNA here is from genome assembly GCA_910583615.1 of uncultured Lachnospiraceae bacterium. GTDB lineage: Bacteria > Bacillota > Clostridia > Lachnospirales > Lachnospiraceae > Hominiventricola. Next base: position 21,108 of record CAJTXP010000012.1, read on the forward strand.
AAGATTCTTTGGCGCGGCAAGAAATATGAGAGAAGGCGGCAGCCTGACCATTCTGGCGACGGCACTGGTGGATACCGGAAGCAAGATGGATGACGTGGTTTATGAAGAATTTAAAAGTACCGGGAATATGGAACTGGTGCTTGACCGCAAGGTGGCGGAGAAAAGAGTATTCCCTGCGATTGATATTCCGAAATCCAGTACCAGAAGAGAGGATCTGCTTTTGAATCCGGATGAGCAGCAGGCAATGGACAATATTCGAAAAGGGCTGAACGGAATGAAGGCGGATGATGCGGTGGAGACCATTCTGAATCTGTTTACCCGGACAAGGAATAATGAAGAATTTGTTCAAAATGCGAAAAAAATGAGATTTTTCTAAAAGAACTTGCATCCATGGCATTCCTGTGATATACTTGCATAGTTAATGGAGCAGTTGATGCCGTACTGTGCATCAAAAGAACCACAGGGACTTGTGGGGATAGCCCGGGATAGCTTGTCGTGGATAGACCGGAGCGGCATTGGCCGGGAATTGGAAAGAGCCAGAAGTTCACGAATGAATGAGAGAGGTGAAAAACATGAAAGAAGGAATCCATCCGAATTATTATCAGGCAACTGTAACCTGCAACTGCGGCAATACTTTTGTAACAGGTTCTACCAAACAGGATATTCACGTAGAAATCTGTTCCAGGTGCCACTCTTTCTATACAGGACAGCAGAAGGCAGCAGCAGCCCGCGGACGTATTGACAAGTTCAATCGTAAATATGGCATCACCAAATAAGATGACAAAAAGACAGGTTGGGGTTATGAATAATCTCAACCTGATTTTTACTATATACGATAAGGATGTGAGAGCATGAAACCATCAGGAATCGGGGGCCAGGCAGTACTCGAAGGAATCATGATGAAGAATAAAAGCCGTTATTCGGTAGCGGTCAGAAAGCCGGACGGTGAGATTGAGGTTCGTGTAAGCGAACATGAAGGGATCGGGGGCGGACATGCATGGGCGAAGCTGCCTTTGGCACGGGGAGTTGTAAACTTTGTGGATTCTCTGATGCTTGGCATGGAGACATTGACCTGGTCCGCCGGTTTTTATGAGGAAGAAGACGGGCAGGAACCGGGAGGTTTTGAAAAGTTTCTTCTGAAAATGTTCGGCGAAAAAGCCGAAAAGATTGTCATGGGATTTACTGTGGCGTTTTCCATCATCATGGCAGTGGGCATTTTCATGGTACTGCCGTATTTTATATCCGGCTTTTTCCGGGATTATATTGTGAGCAATACTCTGCTTGCAGTTGTGGAGGGTGCGATCCGCTTGGGGCTGTTTGTGCTGTACGTAGTGCTGATTTCCTCTATGAAAGATATTAAAAGAGTGTATATGTACCATGGTGCAGAACACAAATGCATCAACTGCATTGAGCGGGGAAGAGAACTGAACACAAAAAATGTGCGTAAAAGTTCCCGTTATCATGCGCGGTGCGGGACAAGCTTTCTGTTCATTGTCATGATGATCAGCATCGTCTTTTTTATATTTATCCGGGTAGAGTCACCGGCGCTCCGGGTAGCATTCCGGATCCTTCTGATTCCGGTGATCGCAGGCGTGTCCTATGAGTTTATCCGCCTTGCCGGAAGGAGTGAGAACTTTCTGGTGCGGATCTTAAGTCTTCCTGGGAAAGGGATGCAGATGCTGACGACAAAGGAACCGGAGGACGATATGATCGAGGTTGCCATCAAAGCGGTGGAAGCAGTATTTGACTGGAGGGCGTTCCAGGGATATGAAACGGCCGATGGCAGCGAAGACGGGGATACAAAAGCCGAATGATGACACTTGGAACCCTTTTCAGGGAGGGAAAACGAAGGCTTCGGGAGGCCCGGGTGGAAGAATGGGAGCTTGATGCCTGGTATCTTTTGGAATATGTTACCGGATATACGAGAAATGAATATTATCTACATCCGGAACGCAGAATGGAAGAAAAACAGAAGCAGGAATATCTGGACCTGATACAGAGAAGGATTGCCCATATTCCTCTTCAGTACCTGACAGGCAGTCAGGAATTTATGGGATATGCGTTTCAGGTCAATGAACATGTACTGATTCCAAGGCAGGACACGGAAATTCTGGTGGAGGAAGCGCTTAAACATGTTCAGTCGGACATGAAAATCCTGGATCTGTGTACCGGTTCCGGCTGCATCCTTTTAAGCATTTTAAAGACGGTGCCGGGGCTTACGGGGCTTGGCACGGATATATCAGAACAGGCGCTTCTGGTTGCCGGGAGGAATCGGGCGGATCTGGGACTGGAGACGAAGGCGGAGTTCCAGAAGAGCGATCTGTTTGAACAGGTGGAGGGAAGATTCGACTGCATCGTGTCCAATCCGCCTTATATTCCGTCAAAGACAGTGGAGACGCTGATGGAAGAGGTGCGGGACCATGAACCGAGAATCGCTCTGGACGGCAGGGAAGACGGCCTTTATTATTACAGGAAGATTACAGGGCAGAGTCCGGCATACCTGAAGCCGGGCGGGATGCTGTTTTTTGAGATCGGATATGATCAGGCGGAGGCGGTCACAGAATTGATGGAGCAGGATTTTACTCATGTTCACGTGGTAAAAGACCTGTCGGGACTCGACCGGGTAGTATATGGGAGCCTTCGGGCATAAAGTAATGGAGGAGAGAGATGTTTGACAGATTAGAAGATCTGGTGAGACGGTATGAGGAGATCACAAATGAGCTGACAGAGCCTTCCGTTGTCAACGATCAGAATCGTTTTCGGAAGCTTATGAAAGAACAGGCGGACCTTCAGCCTCTTGTGGATGCTTATATTGAGTATAAAAAATGTCAGGAGACCATCGAAGACAGTCTTGCAATGCTGGAGAGCGAATCAGATGAAGAGATGCGGGAGATGCTGAAGGAAGAGCTTTCGGATGCGAAGAAACGGACGGCAGAGCTGGAACAGCATATGAAGATCCTGCTCCTCCCCAAAGACCCGAATGATGATAAAAATGTGATTGTGGAGATCCGTGCCGGAGCCGGTGGAGATGAGGCGGCGCTGTTTGCAGCAGAGATCTACCGGATGTATGCACATTATGCAGAATCCAGACGCTGGAAAGTGGAGATGATGGAAGCGGATGAGATCGGCATCGGCGGCATGAAAAGCGCGACTTTTATGATCAGCGGGCAGGGAGCATATTCCGTGATGAAATATGAGTCCGGCGTACATCGGGTGCAGCGCGTGCCTGAGACAGAGTCCGGCGGACGCATCCATACGTCCACGATCACGGTAGCAGTGATGCCGGAGGCGGAGGAAGTGGATGTGCAGATTGATGAAAAGGATATCCGGATCGACGTTATGAGGGCTTCCGGAAATGGAGGACAGTGCGTCAATACGACGGATTCCGCAGTGCGTCTGACTCACTATCCTACGGGAATCGTAGTGTACAGTCAGACTGAAAAATCCCAGCTTCAGAATAAAGCGAAGGCATTTGCCCTTCTGCGTGCAAAGCTCTATGATATCGAATGCCAGAAGGTGCATGATGCAGAGGCGGAAGCGAGAAGAAGCCAGATCGGTACCGGAGACCGTTCGGAGAAAATCCGTACCTATAATTTCCCCCAGGGACGCGTGACAGACCACCGGATCAACCTGACCTTATATAAACTTGACAAGATCATGGACGGTGACATTCAGGAGATCCTGGATGCGTGTATTGCGGCTGATCAGGCTGCGAAACTGAGTCGCCTGAATGAAGAGGGCTGAGTACGGCCCGGATTGGAAGAAAAAGGTAAAAGCAGGTTGAAATTACCAGTCTTTTTACGTATAATATAGTACTAGGATTTGAAAAGCTAATGAATAGTGAGGATGCAGAATGGGAAAATATTTTGGAACGGATGGATTCCGCGGTGAGGCAAACGTAAATCTGACAGTCGAGCACGCTTATAAGGTGGGACGTTTTCTTGGATGGTATTATGGACGTGACCATAAGGCGCAGGTGGTGATCGGGAAGGACACAAGAAGATCCAGTTATATGTTTGAGTATTCTCTGGTGGCGGGCTTGACTGCTTCCGGTGCGGATGTCTATCTTCTGCATGTAACGACAACACCGAGCGTTTCCTATGTGGTGCGTACGGAAGGCTTTGACTGCGGGATCATGATATCGGCGAGCCACAATCCGTTTTATGACAATGGAATCAAGATCATCAACGGTATGGGTTATAAGATGGAAGCGTCTGTGGAGGAACAGATTGAAGCGTATATTGATGGAGAAACAGAGGAAATTCCCCTTGCGACGAAGGAGCAGATCGGACGCACGGTGGATTTCTCCGCTGGAAGGAATCGCTATATCGGCTATCTGATCTCTCTGCCAACCAGGTCTTTCAAGACCATGCGGGTTGGTCTGGACTGTTCCAACGGAAGTGCGTCTGCGATTGCCAAAAGCGTATTTGACGCGCTGGGAGCCAAGACCTATGTGATCCATAACGATCCGGATGGAACGAATATCAATAAGGACTGCGGCTCCACCCATATAGAGGCGCTTCAGGCGTTTGTGAAGGAGAAAGGGCTGGATGTGGGGTTTGCCTATGACGGGGATGCAGACCGCTGTCTGGCTGTGGATGAACAAGGCAATGTAGTGGACGGAGATCTGATCCTTTACATCTGCGGAAAATATATGAAAGAGATCGGACAGCTGAAGGACGATATGATCGTTACGACCATTATGTCAAACATCGGACTGTATAAAGCCTGCGATAAGATCGGTCTCAATTATCAGAAGACGAAAGTCGGAGACAAATATGTGTTTGAAAACATGATGGAGAATGGTTATCGTCTGGGAGGCGAACAGTCCGGGCATATTATTTTCAGCAAACATGCAACGACAGGGGATGGAATCCTGACTTCCTTAAAGATTATGGAAGTGATTCTGGAGAAAAAAACAACGCTTGGGACGCTGGCATCAGAAGTGAAGATTTATCCGCAGCTTTTGCAGAATCTGAGAGTAACGGACAAGAAAACCGTACTGGAACATCCAAAAGTAACCGAAGCGATCCGCGATGTGGAACAGGCGCTGGGGAGGGAAGGACGGATTCTCGTACGGGAAAGCGGTACAGAACCTGTTCTGCGCGTTATGGTAGAGGCAACGACTCAGGAACTCTGTGAGAAATACGTGTCCAAAGTGATCGACACAATGAAACATGTCATGTAGGCAGACAAAAGCTTCTGTTTTTCAGAAAAGATTCTGTCGATAAAATGTTGCTATATACACAGGAGGGAAACATGAAAAAGACAACGCTGGTCGTCATGGCCGCAGGAATTGGCAGCCGTTTTGGCGGGGGAATCAAACAGCTGGAACCGGTTGGACCGTCGGGGGAGATTATCATTGACTACTCAATTTATGATGCCATGGAGGCAGGCTTTGATAAAGTGGTGTTTATTATACGGAAGGATCTGGAAAAAGACTTTCGGGAAGTGATCGGAGACCGGATGGAAAAGCGCATTGAGACAGCCTATGTGTTTCAGGAAATGGACGATCTTCCGGCAGGATTTACAAAGCCGGAGGGCAGAACAAAGCCCTGGGGAACCGGCCAGGCAATTTTGTGCTGTAAAGACATTGTGAAGGAGCCTTTTGCAGTGATCAATGCAGACGACTATTATGGGAAAGAAGCTTTTGTAAAAGTCCATGATTATCTGATGCAGGACCACGGCTTCGGAGAGCGGATGGAGTTCTGCATGGCAGGTTTCCTGCTGGGCAATACACTGAGCGAGAATGGCGGTGTGACCAGAGGAATCTGCAGTGTGGATGAGAAACAGCACCTGACGAAAGTGACTGAGACGGGCAATATTATAAAAACGGATACAGGAGCCGCCATACAGGCGGGCGACGGAGCGCTGACGCCGGTAGATGCGTGCTGTCCGGTATCCATGAATATGTGGGGGCTGACGCCGGAGATCTTTCCGGTGCTTGAGAGCGGGTTTGCGGATTTTCTTGCAGGGCTTCCGGATAAGACAAAAGGGGAATATCTGATTCCGACGATCATGGATGAGCTGATTCAGAAGAAAAAGGCGAATGTGACCGTTCTTAAGTCCGGTGACAAATGGTTCGGCGTAACGTATAAAGAGGACAAACCGGCGGTTATCCGTTCCTTCCGGGAACTGATTGCAGCAGGCGTATACAGGGAAAAGCTGTTCGACTGACAGCAAAAGGAACAAGAAGGGCGGGGCTGCCATATTCGTGCAGTCCCGCATGAAATTTATTGTGGAGAAGTATGGCGGTTCCATTTCCGCCGTATTTACAGGAGAATAAATATGTCAGAGATTCCATTTAAAAAACCGGAGCTTTCAGACCGCCGGGAGATTCTTGACTGTCTGGCGGGGCAGGGGTTTCGGGGATGTGAGAGAACATTTGCCAATATCTATCTGTGGGCAAGATTTTATGATCTGGTATGGGCGAAGGTTGAAGGAACGGTGGTGTTCCGCAGTGTATTTGACGGGAAGTATTCCTATACGTATCCGGCTGGAAACGGAGACCGGAAATCGGCGGTAGAACGGCTTTTAAAAGAATGCCGGGAGCATGGACATGTACTGCAGTTCCATGGTCTTTGCAGAAAAGAGTATGAAGAACTGGAGCAGTATTTTCCGCGGATGTTTGAAATTACATGGCCCAGGGATGTGGAGGATTATGTCTATGAGACAGAAAAGCTGATCCATCTGTCAGGAAAAAAATATCACGGAAAGAAAAATCATATTAACCAGTTTAAGGCGGCTTATCCGGACTGGAGTTATGAAACTCTGGATGACAGCAATGTGGAGGAATGCTTTCAGATGGCTCTTCGCTGGAGAGAGTTCAATGGATGTGAGGAGAATCCGGAGAAAAATAAAGAGATGTGCGTTGCTTTGAATTCTCTGCGTCTGCAGAAGGAGCTGAAGCTTCAGGGAGGCGTTCTGCGGGCAGGAGGAGAAGTGGTTGCATTTACTATGGGCGAGCCGGTGTCTGAAGATACCTTTGTTGTGCATATTGAGAAGGCATATGCGGATATCCGCGGCGCATATCCTATGGTTAACCAGCAGTTTCTGGAACACGAAGTGTCCGGATATAAGTACGTGAACCGGGAAGACGACACAGGGGATGAGGGGCTTAGAAAAGCGAAACTTTCCTATCATCCGGCCTTTATGGCGGAAAAGGGGACTGCCGTATTAAAAGGAGAGCATGTATGAGAACGTGGGAAGAGAATGTTCGGAAAGTAATACCCTATACGCCAGGCGACCAGCCGAACAGACCAAAGATGATCAAACTGAATACAAATGAAAATCCATATCCGCCGGCTCCAGGTGTGGAAAGAGCGCTTAAGGAATTCCGGACAGACTGTCTGCGCCTGTATCCGGACCCGAAGGCATCTGTTCTGGCGGAGGCGCTCTCAGAGCGCTATGGGGTGGATCAGGAGCAGATCTTTGTGGGAGTCGGTTCAGACGATGTGCTGGCGCTGGCTTTCATGACTTTTTTCAATTCAAAGAAACCGATTCTGTTTCCGGACATTACTTATTCTTTTTATCCGGTGTGGGCGGAAGAATTCAGGATTCCTTATGAGCCCCAGGCGTTGGATGACGATTTCCGGATTATAAAGGAAGATTATTACAGAGAAAACGGCGGAGTTATTTTTCCCAATCCAAACGCCCCCACCTCTCTGGCCATGGGCATTTCTGATGTGGAAGATATTATCCGGCACAATCAGGATGTTGTGGTTATTGTAGACGAAGCTTATGTGGATTTTGGAGCAGAGTCTGCGCTTGGGCTGCTTGAAAGATATGACAACCTTCTGATCGTACAGACCTTTTCCAAGTCCCGCTCCATGGCGGGAATGCGGATTGGTTTTGCCATTGGAAGTCCTCTGTTGATCAGGTATCTGAACGATGTAAAATATTCTTTTAATTCCTATACGATGAGTCATCTTGCCCTGCGCCTGGGGACAGAGGCGGTGAAGGATGAAGTTTATTTTCAGGAGACGGTCTCAAAGGTCATCAGGACACGGGAAAATGCGAAGAAAAGGCTGTCAGAGCTTGGATTCTGCCTGCTGGATTCCCGTACGAACTTTCTGTTTGTTACTCATCCGGAATATGAGGCGGCAAAGCTGTATGAAGCGCTCAAGGCGGAAGACATCTATGTACGTTACTTTGATGTTCCCAAAATCAGTCAGTATCTGCGGATCACCGTTGGAACCGATGAACAGATGGAAGCGCTGTATGCATTTTTGGAACGCTATGAAGCTTTGCAGAGAAAGGAGAAACAGGTATGGACAGTTTGATAACCTGGTTTATGGAAGTTCTTGATGGAAAGATTTCCAGGGAGATGATTGTATTTGTCATTTCCATGGTTCCGATCCTGGAGCTTCGAGGAGGCCTTCTGGCGGCTTCGTTTCTTAACATAAACATTGTGAGAGCCATCTGGTTCTGCGTGATCGGAAATATAATACCGGTACCGTTCATTCTGCTTTTGATCACGCCGATTTTTAACTGGCTGAAAAGCACCAGAACGTTTCGCCCCATGGTGGAGAAGCTGGAAAGCCGGGCCATGGGAAAGAGTGAACAGATTGAGAAATACCAGTTCTGGGGGCTGGTGCTGTTTGTTGGCATTCCCCTGCCGGGTACAGGAGCCTGGACGGGATCTCTGATTGCTTCCCTTCTGGGCGTCAGGTTCAAAAAAGCATTTCCGGCGGTACTTCTGGGAATCGTTATTGCGACCGTAATCATGTCCATTCTTTCTTATGGACTATTGGGAGCGCTGATCCACTGACTTATGAAAAGTCCGGGCTGCATGGATGAATCGAGGTGTCTTATATGGAAGAGAAAAAGAAACTGTATTTTATCTATAATCCCCATTCAGGGCGCGAACAGATACGGACGAAGCTTTTCCACATTCTGCAGATATTTTCTGACGCAGGATATGAGCTGACCGTACATCCCACCAGAGAGAAAAAGGATGCAGTAAGGCAGATTGAATCACTTCCGGATGAATATGAGCTGGTGGTTTGCAGCGGCGGCGACGGAACCATTGATGAGGTGGTGCAGGGAATGATGAGACGTGAAAGGAAGATTCCCATTGGCTATATTCCTTCCGGCACCGTCAACGATTTTGCAAGAAGCCTGAAGATTCCGCGGGATATGCTGAAGGCGGCGAAGATCGCAGTGGGAGGAAAGGATTTCCCCTGCGATATGGGGACTTTTAATGAAGAACATTTTGTCTATATTGCTGCTTTTGGCATTTTTACAGATGTGGCGTATTCCACCAGTCAGAATATAAAAAATGTGCTTGGGCATATGGCGTATCTTCTGGAAGGCGTCAGGCGCCTGACCAATATTCCGTCTTACCATATGCGTCTTTGCAGCGAGGAACTGGAGGCAGAAGGGGATTTTATCTTTGGCATGGTGACAAATTCACGTTCGGTGGGAGGGTTTAAAAGTATTATAGGCAGAAAAGTGCAGTTTGATGACGGCGTATTTGAAGCGACATTTATCAGGATGCCGGGAAACGCAGCAGAACTTCAGGAGATACTGGGGGCAGTTATCCTGAAAGAGATTGATTCCAAATATATGTATTCTTTCCGTACTTCCCGCCTGTCTGTGGAGGCGGATGGAATGGTGCCGTGGACGCTGGACGGTGAATTTGGCGGGGAATGTGCTTCGGCAGTGATTTTGAATCATCAAAAGGCGTTGAAAATACGGGTTGATTACTGAAATTTATATGGAAAACCAGGCGCATATTTGCTATACTGAAAATACAAATACAAATTTTTTGGAGGATATCTACTATGAAAGTTGGATTTGGATGTGATCATACTGCCATTGACCTGAAAAAAGAGCTGATGGAGTATATGACGGAAAAGGGATATGAATGCGTGGACTACGGTGCGTATGATGCGTCTGTGCGGATTGATTATCCGGATCAGGGCCTGAAAGTTGCAGAAGCGATCAAGGCAGGAGAAGTGGAAAAAGGAGTTCTGATCTGCGGGACGGGCATTGGAATTTCGCTGGCGGCAAACAAGGTTCCAGGCATACGTGCAGCAGTCTGCAGCGAACCGTATTCTGCAATGATGACAGCAAAACATAATGCATCTCAGATCATTGCCATGGGAGCGCGTGTGGTCGGCAATGAGATGGCAAAGATGATACTGGATGCATTCTTCGATACGGAATTTGAGGGCGGCAGACATGCAGAACGCGTGAAGAAGATCTGTGACATCGAAGCGAAATACAATAAATAATGTATCGGACAAAGAACCGTATCTGTCTGCCTCATTCGGACCTTGTAAGTCCGTCTGAGGAAAACAGATACGGTTCTTTGTTCAATACAGTCCGCACAGCGCTGCTGCGCACACTGGCACGGGCATAGTTTGCAGCAGTCCCGTTTTAAAAGAGTTTAAGTCAGCTTCGGACCTAAAAGTCTTGGAAGCGTTGCATGTTCCAGAGCAGTTTCACGGGTGATTACATCCTTGTGATACAGTTCCAGAAGCCAGCTGTCCATGGAGAACATATCCTGCGCAGTGCCCGGGGAGGAATAGATCCTGCCGTCGATCTGAGGGATCTTCTTGCCGCGTATCATGCTGCGGATATCAGGAGTTACATTCATCAGCTCAAAGGCAGGCGTAAGCGTTCCCTGTTTTGTGGGGACCAGCTGCTGGGAAACGACTGCCTGAAGGACCATGGAGAGCTGGTCTGCGATCTGCCTCTGCTGACTGGGGGGGAAGACATCGATGATTCGGTCCACAGCTTTGGCGCTGCCGGTCGTATGCAGTGTGGAGAAGACAAGATGTCCGGTTTCCGCAGCGGTCATGGCAGCCTGCATGGTCTCATAGTCACGCATTTCGCCTAAAAGGATGACATCCGGGCTCTGGCGCAGAGCAGCGCGCAGAGCGGTTGTATAGCTCTCTGTATCTGTGCTGATCTCTCTCTGGCTTACAATGCTTTTGTCATGTCTGTGGAGAAACTCAAGCGGGTCTTCCAGCGTGATAATATGTTTTTCCTGATACCGGTTGATATGATCAATGATGCACGCAAGCGTTGTGGATTTACCGCTTCCTGCCGGTCCGGTCACCAGCACCAGCCCTTTTGAAAATCTTCCCAAAGATATGATGCTTTTTGGAATGCCGATGGACTCCGGTTCAGGAAGGGAGGTTGCAATCAGGCGGATGACGGCGGAGAGAGAACCGCGTTGTTTATAGGTGCTTGCCCGGAACCTGGACATGCCCGGAATCGGGAAAGAAAAATCATCGTCGCCGGATGTAAGAAGAGGTTCTATGGGGCGTTCTGCGATTCCGTAGATTTCCTGAATCAGTTTTTCTGTATCAGCAGGCATCAGCCTCTCTGTATCGTTCATCACAAGACTGTTATTCACCCGCATGGAAACGGGACGCCCGGTTACAATAAATATATCCGAAGCTTTCTGGTGGACGGCCTTTTCAAGCAGTTCTTTTGCAGTAGTCATAATTGTATCCTCCTGATTATTAAAATGTCATGAGATTCAGGCTGTCATCCCCGTTCCACTCGGAAGAGGAGATCTCCTGCCATGAGGTAATTCGATAGTAACCCTGTTCCAGTTCATCCGGAGCATTTAATGCCAGCGTAACCAGAAGAGACTGTGAATCATCCACCGGTATCTGGTAGGTAATGGAAGGGGACTGCGATGTCAGATCCGTTTTCACATCCTCAAGGAGTGCCAGCCGCTGTTCGGCGCTTCTGTAATAGTCATCCGGATGTTCGGCGTGAGCCTGGCAAAGAATCCGGTCGATTTCTTTCAAAACTCTGGAAGCAGAACCGGATGCGTTGTAGTAGTCAGCCTGGTGCTGTGCGATTTTCTGACTGTATCGGTATTCGCTGAGTGCACCGGAGAGTGACAGCGTGGATAGAACAGCCAGGCACAGGACAATGAAGATCATGAGCAGGGATACGGACCCTATGTTGGTGACAGGATATAAAGTTTTTTTCATGCAGCTGCGCCTCCTTTCCGCCGGGCAGTATCCGGGGGGACGAGAGGGTTGTAGGAAGTACCCTCCAACCGGTAGATCTCTCTGGAATGATGTTCTTTATACAGGATGACGGACCATGAGGTGGTCTGCTCATCCTCCGGTGAGAGAATGATATCCATCTGATACACCATGTCTTTACTGCTGCATGAATGAAATTCTGCATCAAACAGGAGCGTGATTCCTTCTTCTGTAAGAACGCAGGATTCTGGAAACAGAGCTGTGACAGACTGCAGCGGTTCCTCAGCTCCGTCTAGAAGTTCGGCTACAGACACGGCGCACCGGACAGCCATGTCCAGTTCTTCAGTCTCCCTGCCAAGAAGGCCTGCTTTTACAAACAGCTGAAGACATACGGCGCTTATCAGTGAGAAAAACAGGATGGAAAAGATGAGTTCCAGCAGAAGAAGGCCGGAGCGGCCGGAAGAATGTTTCTTCATGGTACACTCCTTTCCGATGCGATCACGGAACTTTCCGTACCGGTACTGTCAACCGTTGTAAACAGGTAGATATGATCTTCCAGCCGGTCAATGGAGAGAGAGGAGATCTGCATGATATCCCGTCCGTTTTTCAGAGATACCGGAATCCCGTCGTTGATAAAAAGTTCTTTCAGAATCCCGTCATATACATAGATATAGGTGGTACAGGGGATTCCATTATAGACGGCTGACAATGCCAGGCAGTCCGTATCATCAATAGAGACTGTATTTATGGCGCCGTTGGAATCATTCTGCCGTATTTTTTCGGAAATATAGGACAGGGCAGTCCGATTCTCGTCGTTGACGCCAAGTCTGTCTGTCGTCGAAGCATAGACATCTGCCGCCAGAATCAACACACTGAAAGAGGAAGCGGCAAATACAAAGAACAACGCAATCGGAAAGATCAGATCGATGACATGTTTGTGCCGTGCCTGAAATCTCATGGTCTGTCCCTCCTGTCTATAATGGTGATCTCCGGTATGATATTGCTGCCCAGTACCTGATAATCTACAAAAAAACGTTCCTCATCATAAGTCAGTCCATAGTGGTCTTTCAGGTACTGGAGGCTCTCCGGATAAGCCCCTTCTATCGTATAGCAGTGGACGATCCCGCGGTTCAGCGCCTGTTCGAGTGTCTGCGCCGCTCTGGCATCTGTCTGTTCTGATACTCTGGAGATGCCCAGGATGAACACAGCCATTACCATACAGAAAACAGCAGCGGAAACCGCATGATTTCCAGGGAAAGAACTGCGTTTCTGTGTTTCAAAACGATGCTTCATATGCATTCCCCCATTTCCCTAGAGACTGGACATGATTCCCATGAGAGGAAGCATGACGGATAACAGAATCATGCCGACGATCAGAGAGAGGATGATAACCAGTGTGGGTTCCAGCGCAGAGATGATTCCGGTAAATTTCAGATCAATCTCCTCCTGATACCGGTCTGCGATCTCCTGCATGACTTCATCCAGGGCTCCGGTTCTGTCGCCGATGGAAGCCATGCGCGCATAAATACCGGTGAAGATCTCCGCGTCTGTGAGCGCTTCGCTGAGTTCCTGGCCGTTCTCGATGGCTTTCTGGCAGACGTCTATTTTTTTGCCGAAACCTTCTTCGCCGATAAGACCGGATGTGAGTTTTAAACATTCTTCGGGACTCATGCCGCTGCTTAAGGTAAGCGACATGCCGCCTGCAAACCGGCAGGCGGTCAGCCTTTCCATAAAGGAGCGGATAAAAGAAATATGTATGGCAAATGAATGAAACTGCCTGCGTCCTTTTCTGGATTTTCCAAAATAAAGGGCGGCGGCGGCCAGCAGAATGACCAGTACCAGCAGTACGGCAGAATAACGGTTGATGGCAATGCCAAGATTTAAAACTGCACGGGAGAATCCGGTCATCTCGTTCCCAAGCTGCTGGAAGATCTGATCAAAAATGGGCATTACTTTCGTGACAAGCACCAGAATCACAAGAAGCATCATAAAGACCATGATGAGCGGATAGGTAACTGCATTTTTAATGGTCTGCGCAATGGAAGCCTCTCTGTCATAATAGGTAGACAGTGCAGAGAGAACCTCATCCAGTTTTCCTGTTTCTTCTCCGATTCGTATCATCTGAAGCATATATTCCGGAAACGCACCGGTTTTCCGAAGCGCTTCATGGAGGATTCCTGTTTCCTGAAGCGCTTTGTCCACCTGTTCAAGAAGCGCGCGTTCTTCCGAATCCCGGGTATCCTCCAGCATAATAGAGATACCTTCCATGACGAAGATGCCGGAGTGGAGGATCATCGCCATCTGCGAGCAGAAGGCAGAGACTTCCATATTGGATAGAGGGGTAAATGTTTGTTGTGCCATATAAACTCCTTTCCCGCCTGTTTTTACACAGAGGAATATTTAATAGTAGTATTTTACAACATAATTGGTGCCGTCACCGATGAACTCTTTCAGGCTGTTTTTATTGCCCCCGGCGGCGAAAGTGGGATCCATGAGGCTCCAGGAAGAGCCGTGAAATTCTATAATATTGTCAATCCAGCCGGTTTCTTCCAGATAGACGCTGATCCATGCATGGTAGGCCTCTCCGGCATAACCGACTTCCAGTCTTGTGGGAATCTTCTGGGAACGGAGCATTGCTGCCGTGACTGCCGCATAGTCAAAACAGATGCCGGTCCCGCTGCTTAAAGTCTCATCCACATCCGGCAGATATCCATAGGTGACACTGGATGCCTTGTCGGTATCATAGGTAATGTTTGAAATAATGTAATGGTAAATGCTGGTCACTGCTTCCAGGTCAGAGTGTGCATTCTTCACCAGTTCTGCGCCCTTTGCAACCGCTCTGGACTGAGGCGTAAAGTCTACATACTGATTTGGATACAGGAAAGGAAGAAATTCGTCTGCAATACCGGCCTGAAGATCCTGGCTGAATGCAACAGAATACATATCGCCTTCTACATTTTCCAGTACGGTGAGAGAGTAGCTTCCGTCTCCGCCCGGAAGGGGAAAGGTCTCATATTTCTGGTCCTGCGACAGCAGATAGGTATAGGTGGTGTCATCCGGTGTGGTAATCTGCAGTTTGACCTTCGGATTATTGCCGGTGTAACAGACCATCACATATCCCTGATCCGTATGGGAAGCATCAATGGTGACGGTGTCAGTACCATAAGTATCCGTTCCGTCCGCAGCGGGGACAAGCACATCCGGGGTGCTGTCGCGGACTTCACGGGTATCTTCGCTGCTTTTACTGTCGACCGCCGTATCAGCGAGGGTACTGGAGGCACTTTCCAGGACAGAACCTGTCGCATGTGCTTCCGAACCGTTACTTTTGCAGCCGCTCAGAATGGCGCAGCATAACACAATGGACAGAATCGTCTTTTTGCTCATGTGCTGTAATATCCTCCATGGTGTATAATTCAGTAATCATAGCAGTATAAGTATACTACTGAAAGCCCTGAGAATCAATCTTTTTATGGAAGATACTGAGCCCTCGGGAGCCCCGCTTCATGAAAACACCGGTTTTCTTAATCTTCTCTTAAAGCGACGTCTTTTTGGAAAATGCTGATAAATGGGAGAAAAGTCCGTATTTATCAGCATTTTTCTGTATTATAAGTGTGTCTGAAGTCTTCTGAATTCTGGAAAAATGAGGACGGTTAGCGACAGATTAGCGACAAAACTTTATTTTGTTAATTTCCGTCCGGAGTTCTTCTGTGGTCCGGTGGCCATACTTCAGATCCGTCACGTCTTTTCCCAGGGCATGCCCCAGCAGCATCTTCTTTGACAGCATATCCACTTTATACCGGTCGCACAGCCACGAGAAGGTATGCCGGCAGTCATGGGGAGTGTGTCCCTGGATCCCGATGTCCTTCAGCGCTTCCGAGAATTGTATGCGGAACCGGTTTACGTCGCAGGTAAACAGCGGGTTATCCTTCCGGATCAGAGGTATGATCAGATGGTGAAAGGGAACGACTCGGTTTTTCCCGGATACGGTTTTCACTCCTCCGCAGAAATACTGTTCTTCCAGATTGATCTCCAGTTTCCGGTAGGCGGATATCCGGAAGCCGCTGTAGATCATGATAAGCACCGCCTGCAGGATCTCGTTTTCGCCGGCATTCTCCCATACGGTCAGAATTTCTTCTTCTGTAAACGGCACTCCTTTCTCATCGTCGTCCGGAGTGTTGATCTTTATGTGATCTGCATAATTCTTTTCACACAGGTCATGAGAATAAGCATAGTCGTACATCTGCCGGAACAGGTTCCGTATATGTTCTTTAGTGGCATGTTTCTTCTGGCAGTTGTCGATCACAGCCTGCAGATCTTCTGTTTTCAGCTCCTGAAAGCTTCTGCCGTGCAGCGCTGCCGCATGGCTGTAGGCTGATCTGGTTGCATACATGGAGGAGGAAGAATATTCGCGGGTCTTGTCCCGCTCATACTTGTAGGAATAGAATTCCTCATACACTTCTGAAAAAGTCCTGGACTGTGCAGCGGTCCGCACTCTGTTGTTATAGGAGGCCAGGATCTTGCTTATGATGTCGTTCTGACGATCTGTGGGCTTTATATCGGGGTTCAGAAAGTCGGAGACGTTAAAGGTACCGTTCCGGAATTCCATAAGGGCGTAGAAGCCCGTATACCAGTCAGGCACATAGCAGAGAGCTTTTGGCAGTATGGGGGATCCGTTTTCATGCCAGTCTGTGACAGGCGGATAGACAGCGTATGGATTGGATCGTTTCCCACTCAGTTTCTTGATGCTTCCAAATCCGTTTGGAAGTTTTGGGTGTTTTCGTCTGGCCATGGTATCCTCCTTCTGTATGTGCATGCTGTTGCGACGTCGCAACGGAAAAATGGGTGCAAAAAAGACAGCCAGCGAAAATCTGTTCGCTTGCGCTGGCTGCCCGAAGGTGATACAATATGTATTGTGTGAGATTGCATCATCCTTCAGGAGTGTGATCTGTGTGAGCCGGTTCTCTGTTGGCGCAGGGAGCCGGTTTTTATTAAGAGTCATAGTTAAACGCTTTTCAGATTTTTTCTCGGGCCTCTCGTCAGGTCTACAGAATACGGGGAAGGCATTTCATAAGTACCCCATCTGGTGTGA
Source organism: uncultured Lachnospiraceae bacterium (assembly GCA_910583615.1). GTDB lineage: Bacteria > Bacillota > Clostridia > Lachnospirales > Lachnospiraceae > Hominiventricola. Next base: position 38,154 of record CAJTXP010000012.1, read on the forward strand.
AGCAGCTCTTTGGGAACAGATGGCGTGGGATGCAGGTAGCGGTTGCAGACTTCAATCAGCTGATCTGTGTAGGTTGAGATCTCATCGATACTGGGAATCGGGCAGCGTACTTCCCTTTTATTTTCATCCGGTAAAATCAGTGTTTTTTGAGAACTTTTCAGTATAAGGCGGCAGATCCATTTTCTGGTGTTATTATCATATAAAATTGCAGTGTAAGATTCCGTACATTTATATGTTATTTTATTGGTGTCCAGTGTGTCCTTGAGGAGATTTTTAATCAGAGAAAAAGCGCTCCATTCTTCTTCGGAAGTAAGGCTTTCCGGTTCCAGGCTGCCTGCAGTATTTGTGGAATTGATGGCAGACTGAAGCTTTTCGTTTATGATTTCGTTTAGATAATCATGGAGTGCCTTTTTCAAAATCGGTCTGAATTTTTCAATTACGGTTTGTGTTTTAGCCCCCTTATACACAGGTTGTAAGAAAAGCTTTACCATTTCATCAGTTGGATTTTGAAATTGCAGCTCTATGTAATTTTTGAACAGATTATTGTATTTTAATAAAGATGCAGAATCTAGGATATCAACAACATTCAGGCATTCTTTTTTGAATTTTGCGAGCTGGGCGATCTGACTGTCTTTCAGATTTAACAGATTGATTTCAAGGAAAGGTTCCCGATCCATTTTGTTGGTTTCTTCCAGATCCGTATAGAATTTATATACAATTCCATTCGTAAGAATGGCGAATCTGGCAGAAGTAGTTACAAAATACCGAAAGAGCTGAGAACTGTGCTTGTCCAGCTTCCGGTTGGCAGATTTTGCTTCGATGAGAATGACCGGCTCATTTTTAACAAGAATGGCATAATCCACCTTTTCACCTTTCTTAATGCCCACATCGGCCGTGTATTCCGGACAAAATTCCATGGGGTTAAATACATCGTATCCGAGAAGCTGAAAAAACGGAACGATCAGTGACATTTTTGTTGCTTCTTCCGTCTGTACGGTGTCTTTTAACATTTCCAAACGATTGATGAAGGTCTTTAACGTATCTTTAAAATCCATGGTTGTTCTCCCTGTTTAATTATTGTAAACGAAGTTTTATAAGCTTTTCATGATATCCCAATATCCTGCATAATTGTTCGATCGTAAATTCCCTGTTTTCTTCCAGAACTTCATCAGATATCAGTAGTTCCATGGCAAATTTGTTTGCTTCGATTTCATTTTTGGAGTTTAGAAGTAGAGTTTTATTCCGGATGAAATAGCAATTTTCCCTTGGGTGTAATATAGCGTGCCCGAGTTCATGTGCCATGACCAGTTTCATTTCATGTTCTTCCAGATTGTCATTGAGGAAAATACATTTATGACGTTTAAGATACATATAGCATCCGGCACGAGTACCAAGGTTTCCAACTTGTACTTCTATATGTAGGCAGTTGGCTATTTCAAACGGGTTATTTGTGTTAAATTTCTTTTTACAGTAAGTAACTAATTGCCGAATAGTCTTCTTCAAAAAAGATCACCTACTTTTTGTTTTTATTTGGGTTGTATTTTTCTTTATTGATCTTTTTTAGTCTACGGAGCATAAGTTCTACCTGACCAGCGAATAGCTCTTGATCAGCTTCTGGAATATCCTTTCCATCGTATGCAGCAGGGCCATTTTCTTGATTTTTGAGCTTTTCCATAAGTGAATCTAGGTCCTTTTTTATGTCGCGCTCGTCCCTTGGGGTGAGCATGATTTCTTTTTTTTCTGGTTCTTCTTTTCCAGTCATAAGGTAGTCGATAGTTACGCCAAAATAGTCAGCTATTTTTTGAAGTTTATCTTGTTTTGGCACACTTCTTCCATTTTTCCAGTCAGTAAAAGTAGACCCTCCTATACCAGTAGCTTTTGATACTTTGTATGCTGTAACACCATATTTTTCAAGCAGTTTCACAAATATTTCATACATGAAAGCACCTCTTTAAAAAAATATTTATGAAATCATAATTAAAAGCTTGACTATTTATGAAAACCGTGATAAAGTAACATCATGGTTATGAAATCATAAATAAAAAGCAAAATAAAATGACTTTCATAATCAGTTCGGAAATGTGAATGTTTAATGTGGTAATTGAACTATATCACATTTCCGAACTAAAATCAATAATTATTTATGAAAATAATATGAGAATGGAGGTGATATTTTGTACGAAAAATTTTCCACTCTTCTACAGCAGAAAAATGTGACTGCATATAGAGTGGCAAAGGATACAGGGATTCCTGCAAATACTTTTACAGACTGGAAAACCGGACGCAGCAAGCCGAAGGTTGATAAGCTGGCAGTACTGGCAAAATACTTCGGAGTATCCATAGAGTATTTCTTGAGTGAAGAGGGGAGGTGAGAGAGTTGCTTTTAAAGAAAACAGATCAGAGGATATCAGAATCACGTCAGGATCTTCTGGTAGCTGTTCCAAACGGAAACTTTATAGTTGAGATTAACCAGAGAAGTGAGTCAGACATGCTCTGGATATTGCAGAACTACATGGAAATGGACAGAGAAATGTCGCTTTAGTACTGCTGATACCATAAGCGGAGAAAGGATGAAAAGGAAAGCAAAGAAATGAGTGAAAGAGTATCCGTAGCGGAAGCGGCAAAAATGCTCGGCATGTCTCAGCAGGGGGTACGGATACACATGCAGAGAAACCTGTTCAGGATCCCGATCGGGGATGTGACCAAACCGGGGGGCAGGTATCAGTACCACATTTACAGGGACATGCTGATGAAACATTTGGGAAAGGAGACCACATGATAAGAACATTTGAGGATCTGTTTGAGAAGATGAGACTGGCCGGGCATGATTCGCCCGGGCTGGAAAGCATGCATGAGGGATTCCTGCACTGGAGAGAACAGTACAGACAGAGTTCCGGAACGGCCGAACTGGCAGCGCTTGTACATGTGAACAGGTACAGGGACAACCTTCAGGGGTATCTTTCCGGTCTGCAGGAGAGTGCATACATATGCCAGAGCGAATATGACCGGCTGTGGAACAGCCTGGACGTTGATTGAGGAGGAGAAGCATGGACGAGAGCCTGAAAAAAGAGATTGAAGAGTGTATTGCCGATCTGGAGAAAAACCAGTGGACCGGATATGACGGCGCAGCTTATGCTGCGGGATACCTGCACTGTTATCCGGAGCTGAGAAAGCTTATGCTGATGATTGCCGGCATGAACAGCGTACTGGATGAATAACGGCCTCTGCGGGTTCGACTCCCGCATGCGCTGATCGGGCGCAGCTGCAGGCGCCCGCGGCCCTTAAAGTTCTGCAGCAGCGGGGGTGGAGTTCCCCGCTCAGGTCCCTTAGCTCAGATGGTCAGAGCGCCCGGCTCATAACCGGACGGCCGCAGGTTCGAATCCTGCAGGGACCATTCACGCGTGAAATATTTTACAGAAAGGAAACAGAAATGGCAAAACTGACAGAGAGCATGACGATCCTGGGAGCAGTGTTCCTGTTCTCCAGCGTCGACAGCAGCATCTGGTGCGGCGTTCTGGGCCTTGCCCTGCTGACGCTGCTCTGCCTGGAGCTGTACATGTGGGAAGGAAGATCAGGGTGGGAAAGAACAAAGCGGTGAAACCGACGCTGGCACAGAAGAAGCGGATCACGGCCGCCGGGCTGATTGCGAATAACTGGCTGGTCATGAAGGAGAGCGAAGAAGGAATGCTGCTGGTCAGCAGGAATTCCGGCCGGTTTCGGAGCATTAAGAAGAGCCCCCTGCCGGGAAGCAGGAAGGCTCGGAAAAACATCTGACATTATTGTAAAAAGAGCAGACGGAAATGTCAATCAAAATCTGCAAAACGAAAGGAAAAGCAAATGGGAAGCGTAAAAATCAACAAGCTGGAGATTGAAAACGTAAAGCGTGTGCGTGCCGTGAAGGTGGAACTGACTGCTGTCGGCCTGACCGTCATCGGCGGAAGGAACAACCAGGGGAAGACATCGGTCCTTGACGCCATTGCCTGGGCGCTGGGCGGGAACCGCTACCGCCCCTCACAGCCTCAGCGGGAAGGGTCTGTGATCCCTCCGTCGCTGAAGGTCACGCTGAGCAATGGCATCATTGTGGAGCGTAAAGGAAAAAACGGAGATCTGAAAGTCACGGATCCCAGCGGTAAAAAGGCAGGACAGCAGCTGCTGGACAGCTTTATCGAACAGCTGGCCCTTGATCTTCCGAAGTTCATGAATGCGTCCGGAAAGGAAAAAGCGCAGACGCTTCTCCAGATCATCGGGGTGGGGGAGCAGCTGGCAGCCATGGAAAAAGAAGAAAAGACGCTGTACAGTGAGCGGCTCACCATCGGAAGGATCGCAGATCAGAAAGAAAAGTATGCGAAGGAGCAGCCGTATTATTCGGATGCACCGTCCGAACTGGTGTCGGCGTCCGAGCTGATCCGGCAGCAGCAGGAGATTCTTGCAGAGAACGGAGAGAATCAGAGAAAACGGGAGAACGTCCACAGACTGGAGCAGGAATCCCAGCGGATCAATGAGCAGATGGAAATCCTTAACAGGCAGGTGCGAGATCTCCTGCAGCGGCAGGAACAGGTACAGAAGGATCTGAACACCGCGCGCATGAGTGCCATGGATCTGCAGGACAGGTCGACCGAAGAGCTGGAACGGAACATTGCCGACATCGAAGAACTGAACCGGAAAGTCCGCGCCAATCTGGACAGAGAAAAAGCGGAAGACGATGCAAAGGAATACAGAAACCAGTATCAGAGCCTGACTGCAGAGATCGAAAAGATCCGCCGGCAGAAGATGGACCTTCTGAAAAATGCGGACCTTCCGCTTCCGGGGCTTTCCGTGGAAGACGGTGAACTGGTCTATAACGATCAGAAGTGGGACAACATGTCCGGATCCGATCAGATGAAGGTTTCCACCGCGATTGTGCGGAAGCTGAACCCGAACTGCGGGTTTATTCTGCTGGACAAGCTGGAGCAGATGGATCTGGAAACCATGAAAGAGTTTAACGCATGGCTGGAACAGGAAGGGCTGCAGGCGATCGCCACCAGAGTCAGCACCGGAGACGAGTGCAGCATTATCATCAGTGACGGATATGTGGAAGGAGAAGCGCCGGCGGAGCCGGAGAAGGCAGAAACTCCAAAGTGGAAAGCAGGTGAATTTTAATGAGAATTATCAGAGGAAAACTGTCAGGGGCCAGAAAGGTATGCGTATACGGTCCGGAGGGAATCGGGAAATCAACCTTTGCTTCCCATTTTCCGGATCCGGTGTTCATCGACACCGAAGGCAGTACAAAAGACATGGACGTGGCGCGTATGGAAGCGCCGTCCAGCTGGCAGATGCTGATGGAGCAGGTGAAGTATGTGAAGGCCCATCCGGAGACCTGCAGGACGCTTGTGATCGACACGGCAGACTGGGCGGAGATGCTCTGCACGGAAGCGGTCTGCGCCCGATCTCAGAAAGCCGGGATTGAAGACTTCGGATATGGAAAAGGGTATGTCTATCTGACGGAAGAATTCGGCAGGCTGCTGAATCTCCTGCAGGAGCTGGTGGACATCGGGATCCATGTCGTGATCAATGCCCACGCAAAAATGCGGAAGTTTGAACAGCCGGATGAAATGGGCGCATATGACCGCTGGGAACTGAAGCTTCAGAAGCAGACGGCGCCGCTCCTGAAGGAATGGGCGGACATGGTGCTGTTCGCCAATTACAAGACGATCGTGGTCAACGTGGACGGACAGGGCGCCCAGAAGGGAAAGAACAAGGCCCAGGGCGGGAAGCGTGTCATGTACACGTCTCACCACCCCTGCTGGGATGCAAAGAACCGGTACGGGCTTCCGGAGGAACTGCCGTTTGATTATCGAGAGATTGCTTCCATCATCGAACCGGCAGCCGGTCAGAAAACACCGGAACAGACGCTGCCTCCCGTTGCGGAAAAACCCGTAACGGAAGCGTCTTCTGCTCCGGAGCAGCCGGCCGTGAATCCTCCGGCACAGGAGCAGAAGGCGCCGGAGCCGGAAAGAAGCGTTCCGGACTATATCGTGCTGCAGCAGTCGAAGGAAGAAAACATTCCGAAGGCGCTGCTGGATCTGATGATCGCGCACAGAGTCACGGAATGGGATGTGCAGAATGCGGTATCGAAGGCAAAAGGAGGAGAAGGCTATTATACGAGTGATACTCCGATTGAAAGATATGATAAGGACTTTATCATGGGGTGTCTGGTTGCAGCGTGGCCGCAGGTTTATGAAATGATTCGGAAAGAACAGAAGGAACTGGACGAAGAAGTCCCGTTTAACAGGTAAAGGAGAGGAGAGTGCAGATTATGGCAGAAATGGACAGAGAACTGGGCTGGGATGATGAGATTACATGTAGAACGGATACTTTTATAGAACTTCCGCCGGGAGATTATGATTTTACGATCGACCGGTATGAGCGGAGCTATTTTAACGGAAGTGAAAAGGTTCGTGCGAGTACCATGGTAATTGTATATTTTAATGTCAGGACACCGGACGGACAGGAAACTCAGATTCGGGACAGTTATATTCTCCTGAAAAGTTTTGAAAAGAAAATATCACAGTTGTTTGCAGGGGTCGGACTGATGAAGGAAGGGGAAACGAAGAAAATGAACTGGCCTGCGATTCCGGGACTTTCCGGGCGGGCGGAGATTTCTCTGGATCCGGATCGTAAAGACCCGTCGAAGAAGTACAATCATATCAAAAGGATTTATCCAAAAGAGGATACCGGATCAAAACCCGTAAATTATAAGGCAGGTGTATTCTGATGGAACTCCGTCCATATCAAAAGGAAGCAAAAAATGCGATCTTTTCGCAGTGGGAGTCCGTAGATAAGACGTTGCTGGTACTGCCGACCGGCTGCGGGAAAACGATCGTTTTTGCAAAGGTAACAGAAGAATGTGTGCGTCAGGGCCGCCGTGTGCTGATTCTGGCGCACAGAGGGGAGCTGCTTCAGCAGGCGGCGGATAAACTGAGTAAGGTTACCGGTCTGGGATGCGCCACGGAAAAAGCGGAAGAGAGCTGCCTTGGCAGCTGGTTCCGTGTGACGGTTGGATCCGTGCAGACGATGATGCGGGAAAAACGTCTCAGCCAGTTCCCGGATGATTATTTTGACACAATCATTATTGATGAGGCGCATCACTGTGTCTCAGACAGTTATCAGAGAGTGCTGGGACATTTTCCGGAAGCAAAAGTGCTGGGAGTTACCGCGACACCGGACCGTGGAGACATGAGAAATCTGGGACAGGTATTTGAATCACTGGCATATGAGTATACGCTGCCAAAAGCCATAAAGGAAGGATACCTGTCCCCGATCCGGGCGGTTACGCTGCCGCTGAAGCTGGATCTGTCCGGCGTCGGGGTGCAGGCGGGAGATTTCAAAATACAGGAGCTGGCGACGGCGCTGGATCCGTATCTGTACCAGATTGCGGATGAGATGAAAGAATACTGCATGGACCGGAAGACGGTCGTATTTCTTCCGCTGGTGAAGACCAGCCAGAAGTTCCGGGATATCCTGAATGAGTGGGGCTTCCGTGCAGCGGAAGTAAACGGGGACAGCAGAGATCGGGCGGAAATCCTGGGAGCATTCGACCGGGGAGACTATAACGTTCTGTGCAATTCCATGCTGCTGACAGAAGGCTGGGACTGTCCTTCCGTGGACTGCATCGTAGTGCTCCGGCCGACAAAGGTCAGAAGCCTGTACAGCCAGATGGTGGGCCGCGGGACAAGGCTTTCTCCGGAGACGGGGAAGGACCATCTGCTCCTGCTGGATTTCCTCTGGCATACGGAGCGCCATGAGCTGTGCCATCCGGCAAGCCTGATCTGTACAGATGATGAAGTGGCCAGACAGATGACAGCTAATTTGGAAGAGGCCGGCTGCCCTGTGGACGTTGAAGAGGCAGAGCGGTCTGCGGCGGAAGACGTGGTTGCGCAGCGTGAGGCAGCGCTGGCAAACCAGCTGGCAGAAATGCGCGGGCGCAAAAAGAAGCTGGTGGATCCGCTGCAGTTTGAGATGAGCATACAGGCGGAGGACCTGTCCGGATATGTGCCTTCGTTTGGATGGGAAATGGCGCCGCCGTCCGATAAACAGAAAAAAGAGCTGGAGAGATTCGGCATTGCATCTGCAGCGGTTGAAAGCGCCGGAAAAGCCACCATGCTACTGAATCGACTGTACAAAAGACAGCGGGAAGGATACGCAAGGCCGAAGCAGATCAACGTGCTTGAACAGAGAGGATTTCAGAATGTCGGCACATGGACGTTTGAGCAGGCTGATAAAATGATCGGCAGAATTGCCGCACAGGGCTGGCGGGGCCTGCCGCCGGGGGTTGATCCCAAAACTTATATACCGGAGGAAGCATAGCAGATGGAGCAGCGAACAGGCCTTCTTGAACTGATCAGATACATAGACCCCGCAGATCTGGCCTATCAGGACTGGGTAAACGTGGGCATGGCGCTAAAGCATGAAGGCTTTTCTGCGGCTGACTGGGATGCGTGGAGCCGCCGGGACGCCGGAAGATACCATGCGGGAGAGTGCGCCCGGAAGTGGGAAACATTCCGCGGGAACGGGAATCCGGTGACCGGCGGGACCATTGTGCAGATGGCCAGAGAGAACGGATGGGTCTCTGAATGGGAGCAGGAACTTGACTGGAATGATGAAATCACATGTAAAACTGACGATATCACGTGTACAAAAAAGCAGAAGGACCAGAAGGATCAGGCCAGAGAGCCTGAGAGCTGGGAGCCGTTAAAAGAGCTGAGGACCTATATTGAGACCATGTTTCAGGCAGACGAGAAGGTCGGATATGTAACAAAGGTGCTGGAAAATGACGGGAAAAAGAATCCGTCAAGGGGCTGTTACAACCGGACTGCAGAACAGCTGCTTCAGGCATTGGATAGATATAAGGGTGGGGATATCGAAAATGTGATTGGAGATTATGATCCGGAAGCAGGAGCATGGATCCGTTTCAATCCTCTGGACGGAAAAGGATGCAGTGATAAAAACGTGACCGATTACCGCTGCGCGCTGGTGGAATCGGACGCAACGGATCTGGAAGAACAGACGGACATCATCAGGCGTCTGGAACTTCCGGTGGCCTGTCTGGTGTATTCCGGAAATAAAAGCATCCATGCCATAGTCAGAGTGGAGGCTGCCAGCTGGGAAGAGTACGATGAGCGCGTACGGTATCTGTATGATGTATGTGAAAAGAACGGTCTGAAGGTGGACCGGCAGAATAAAAATCCGTCCCGTCTGTCCCGGATGCCGGGAGTGACCAGAAACGGAAGAAAGCAGTTCCTGATCGGCACCGGTATGGGAAAGAAATCCTGGAAGGAATGGCAGAAATGGATCGAAGGACTGGAAGACATGGAGGAAGACGATCTTCCGGATCCGATAAGCATTGCAGACGTATGGGACAACCTTCCGGAACTGTCGCCGCCGCTGATCGAAAATGTGCTGCGTCAGGGACACAAGATGCTGCTGGCTGGTCCGTCAAAGGCGGGAAAAAGCTTCGGGCTGATCGAACTGTGCTGCGCCATCGCTGAGGGCCGGAAATGGTTTTCCTGGTACTGCGCGCAGGGAAAGGTCCTGTATGTGAATCTGGAGCTGGACCCGGCAAGCTGCCTGCATCGTTTTAAGGATGTGTATGATGCGCTGGGCTGGGAGCCGGAACATCTGGACAACATCCATGTATGGAATCTGAGAGGAAAATCCGTACCAATGGATAAACTGTCGCCGAAGCTGATCCGGAGAGCTGTGAAAAAAGACTACATAGCCGTTATCATAGATCCGATCTACAAGGTCATCACCGGCGACGAAAACAGCGCAGACCAGATGGCCGCCTTCTGCAACCAGTTTGATAAGGTATGCACGGAGCTGGGCACGGCGGTGATCTACTGCCATCATCACAGCAAGGGCAGCCAGGGAGGAAAGCGTTCCATGGACCGCGCATCCGGTTCCGGAGTGTTTGCCCGGGATCCGGACGCGCTGCTGGATCTCATCGAACTGGAGCTGAATGAGGACATTCTGAAGCAGGAAGAAAATAAAGCAGGGTGTGATGCCTGTGTAGCTTTTCTTAATGGAATATACGATGACTGGGAGGATGATATCTCTCCGGACGCCGTATACAGCCTTGTGCAGATGCTGGCATACTGCGAGAAAAAACTGGACAGGAATTCGATGCTGGAACTGAAAAAAGCGGTTGAAAAGGCAAAGAAAAAGGTTCAGGAGATGAGCGCTTGGCGCGTAGAGGGGACGCTGAGAGAGTTCCCGAAGTTTGCACCGGTCAATCTGTGGTTCGACCATCCGATCCATCATGTGGACCTCTCAGGCGTCCTGGGAGACATTCAGCCGGAAACAGAGAAACCTGCATGGCAGAAACGGAAGAAGACTCCGGAAGAACGGAAAAAGGAAAAAGAGGACAGTCTGCGGACAGCGTTTGACGCCAGCGATCTGGACGGGAGCGGAAGTGTGAAAATTTCAGATCTGATGACGTATATGGGAGTATCGGCCAATACGATGAAAAAATATGTGGACGGGTCGAAGGAATTCAGACGGGAAAACGGAATGGTCTTCCGGGTGTCAAAAGGGAAATCTGACACCTGACGGCAGGAGACTGTCAGGTGTCAAAAATCGAAAACTGACAGTTGACAGGAGAAGAAAAACAACATACAGATGGTGTCAGAAAAAGCTGTCAGGTGTCAAAAATACGATAACTGACAGGTGCAGTGAGGTGTCAAAAAATGGGTGTCAAATCCCCCTCTATAAGAGGGGGGATTTGACAGACCCCCATTTTTGACGCCACACCTTGGGCGGGAGATGACAGAAAAAGTTGACACCTGAGAAGGAGGAGACACAGAGATGACAGAATTTTTCATGGCAATGGATCCGCCGACCTGCACCCATCAGGAAAAGCAGGTGGCGGTCATAAAGGGAAAGCCGGTGTTCTACGATCCATCGGAAGTGAAAGCGGCAAAGCAGAAGCTGATGGGGCATCTGGTCAGACATAAGCCGGGAAAACGGTATGAGACCGGTATTCGTCTGATCACCCGGTGGTGTTTTCCAGGAGGCCGTCACAGGGATGGAGAATACCGGATCACAAAACCGGATACGGATAATCTGCAGAAGCTGCTGAAGGACTGTATGACCATGTGCGGGTTCTGGAAGGATGACGCGCTGGTGGCCAGTGAGCTGGTGGAGAAGTTCTGGGCGGATATTCCGGGAATTTATATCAGGATCGAGGAACTGGAATGAAAAAAGCAAAAATAATCTACCAGATGATGAATGACATGCTGCGGTATCTGCTGAAATACTGTGATGTGGAAACCTTCACGGATATGCAGGTGGAGCAGGCACTGGCAGAGTCGGAGCAGATCTGTGAGGTTTACCGGAATACTCCCGGAGAGATCGGGTATCTGGCGCACAGAATGTGTGTGGCTGCAAACTCGTATTTTATGCAGAGAGAGAAAAGGAGAGAGAAGCCATGAAACGTAAAAAGGGCTGGATGTATCCCCGGATCTGCGTCAGTTGTGGAAAACAGATTCATGGAAAATTGGAATACATCAGAACCCGGAGAGGGACGGAACTGTTTTTTCATGAAGCGTGTGTAAGGAGGCGAAAAGATGAAACCAACAGAAAACCTGACGCTGGAAGAGATCGATCAGCGGATCGCTCGAACAGCAGTGGAGGCGGCTATTGAGATCGGCTACTACCTGAAGCAGATCCGGGACCGGAAGCTGTATGAGCAGGCAGGGTGCAGCGACGTTTACGAATATGCGCAGAAGCAGTACGGTTATGATAGGTCGACCACATGGCGGAACATGTCCCGGAATGACCGGTTCTCCGTGGGCGGAAACAGCCCGGAGCTGGCGGAGAGATATCTTGGCTATGGGAAGAGCCAGCTGCAGGAGATGATCTCGATGACAGACGAGCAGCTGGGGCAGGTAAAACCGGATATGACCGTCCGGGAAATGAAGGATCTGAAAAAGAAACCGGAAAAAGCGCAGAAAAAGCCGGAGATTCCGGATCAGAAAGCTGTTGCGACGTCGCAACAGGATGAAGAGAACAGCTGCCCGCCGGATGTCCCGGAATGCCGCCGGCAGGAGTGGGGGCTGTCAGCAGCGCAGCAGAAACAGGGGAAGAAGGAATGCGGAGAGTGCTGGTCTCACTGGAAGCAGCTGCATCTGGAAAAACAGCCGAAGCAGGAAGAAAAAAAGCAGAAGCTTTCTGCATATGGTCTTCCGGCGCTGGAATGTCCTCCGGGCAGCCTGCTCACAGAACCCGGATGCGGCGAATATGGAGGCGTTCTTTATGACTGTTTCAGCTGTCACATGAATAACTGTCAGATCAGGCAGAAGGACTGTTACTGCGTGGAAGCTCCCATGGGGAACCCGTTTCCCTGCGGTATTCTGACAGCCATGGAGCAGGAGCATGTCCGCCGTGCAGTTGGAGATCATCCCTGTCAGTTCCTGGATCACGATCTGGCTGAACATGCGGCGGGAGACGGATCGGCGGTTCCCTGCTGTAAGAACTGTGATACTCCGTGCGCATGCCAGTGTGACCGGGCTGCAGCAGTGAGAGAAAAAGAAGAAGAGCCGGAGGAAAGGGTCATCGACGGGAACTGCCGTGAGGCAGAGGATCGGACGGAAGACGACTGGTATGAAGAAACATCGGAAAAAACCGACGAAGAACTGGCGCAGGAGATGCTGGAAAAGGAAAATCAGACGCTGAAACTTATACTTGATGCATTTACAGAGAATGAGGAATACACCAGAAAACAGAAAATATTAGTCGCAGCGCTGGCGGGTTATATCTGCGATCTGGACCTGCAGCAGGATCGGGAGGACAGGATCCAGCCGGAGCTGCCGGTCCTCTGGAACAACGACCAGCGGAAGGAATGGCTGCGAAATTATAAGGACTGGGGGCTCTGGTATGAGGACGAAAATATCGGGGCGAAGTATTACAAATATGACTTCGCAAATGGCGCCCGGCTGATTGCAGAAGTATATCAGGAACCGGAGACAAAACATGTACCTGCATACGAGTTCAGTCATCTGCATCTGGTAGGCGGGCCGGAACCGCCCCGGAACGGTTTTCGGGATAAATGGACAAGGCATGAGCGTTACAGCCGGTATCCGAACAGTGAGATGGAGCTGGTGGAATTTCTGAAGGAGGTACAGCGTAATGGGTAGACTGACAAAGAAAGAAGTATCCGGAAAATGGCAGGTGAACGGGATCTCCTGGGAGAAGCTGCAGAAAGGAGAGACGATCACGGAAGACGTCAGCCAACGCCTGTACGGATGCCTCTGCAAGTTGAAGGACTATGAGGATACTGGATGGGATCCGCAACGGATACAGAGATGGATGTATGAGCTGGAAGACATGGCCGGGCATGTGTGTGATGACCTGTGTCGTTACAGGCATGATACGGGGGATCAGGAGGTTCTGGACCGGATCTGTGAAGATTGCCAGGTAAGTGCCTGCCTGGTGAAGTTTCTGAAGATCAGAGAGGGGAAAAATGTTTCTGATAGACAAAGATAAGAGCGCGATTGTAAATATGGATCAGGTTACAAGTATCTGTACAGGCGCTGATGGATGCCGGATGAAGAGTGTATTGAAATATCCGGGCAGCAAATGGAATCTGGCAGGGTGGATTATCGGATTCTTTCCGGAGCATCACAGCTATCTGGAACCGTTTTTCGGTTCCGGGGCTGTGCTGTTTAACAAGCCGCGTTCTCATATCGAGACGGTGAATGATCTGGACGGAAACGTGGTCAGTCTGTTTGAGTGGATCCGCCGGGATCCGGAGAGACTGGCGTATGAGATATACTGGACACCCTACGCCAGGCAGGTTTATGAGGATGCGTTCTCTTTTCTGCCGGAAGACAGCCTGGGTAAAGCGGTGAATTTCTATATACGCCTGAATATGGGACATGGGGTCCGTACAAATGGAGAAAGAGTCGGATGGAAGAATGATATCCAGGGCCGGGAACGGGCCTATGCCTCCCAGGACTGGTGCAGCCTTCCGGAAAAGATCCTGCAGGCGGCTGAACGCCTGCGTGGAGTACAGATCGAGAGCCGTCCGGCGTCAGAAATAATCCGGAGATTCAATTTTCCGAATGTCCTGATCTATGCGGATCCGCCCTATGTGCTGAGTACCAGACACGGGAAACAGTATCGATGTGAAATGAGCGATTCGGAGCACGGGGAACTTCTGGACATGCTTCTGTCTCATAAGGGTCCGGTGATCCTTTCCGGATATGACAGCGAACTGTATCGTACCAGGCTGAAGGGCTGGCACAGAGAAGAGACCATAAGCCGTACACAGTCGCTGGTCAGAAAAAGAGAAATACTGTGGATGAATTTTGAGCCGGAACAGCAGATGAGTCTGTTTGATTAATTCAGGAGTTAGTGGAGGAACAAAATGGTAAGATTAACAAAAAGATCAGCCGACGGAACCGCAGTGTGGTTTGTCGACCATGAAAAAGACGGTCTGGAGCTGGAACCCTGTGAAATGGAATATCGCCACAGCGGTATGGCGATCAGAAGGCTGGCAGAATACGAGGATCTGGAAGAGCAGGGAAAGCTGATTAGATTGCCTTAGAAGAGGCTGAAACAGCAATTAAAAGAGCAGATTCAGGAGTTAATGGAGGTGGGAGATGATAAAAATACAGAAATGCAAGAGACATGGCGTCTGTAACGATTGTGGAAGGAAGCAGGATGAGAAATCTGAAATATGGGAGATAAAAGCTTCTGTGATCGGGCAAGGATGGACAACAGTAATGTTATGTAAAGACTGCTTGGCATCGCTTAATACAGCGATTGCAATCACTGTATTTAACAGTGGATATAATCAACCAAACTGAAATTTATTTGAGAAGTAAATTTTACCGGGGGTGATTTTGATAGAGGTTAAGATTACAGGGAATCTTCTGAAAAATTATCGAAAATATAAGCGGGAGATTCCGTTTCTGGAAGATGAACTGGAAGAAATACTCACAACGGATGTCGGTCTCGGGAACAGTGTCATACTGAATTATCAGGAAGGTTACCCCCGTCCCCAGGGCGTGGTCGGATTTGACCGGGCTCTGTACGAACGCAGGAAAGGAGTGCTGGAGCACAGAAAAGCACAGGTAAAAGCAGTGGAGCAGTGGATCGAGAGCATTGAGGAAGGCCAGATCCGCTGCATCTTCCGTATGAGGTATATAAATGGCATGAGCTGGGTGAAGATTGCGGAGAAGACAGGATATGGGGGAAGAGAGGACTATGTGAGATTACATATCCGGGACAAATATTTAAAAAAATGCAAAATCAGATAAAAAAGGTCGTTTTGGTCGGAAAAGTCGTTTTATAATAAAAATGGTTCCACAGGCGGGATCAAACGGCTTATGCAGTACGCCGGCAGAGATGTGAAGACTGCAGTGGAGCTCCGGATCAGCCGGGGCACTGCAGCGGGATAGAGCAGTCAGGCAGTCCCACAGCGGGCTGCTTTTTCCATACTGAAAAACAAACTCTAAAGAGGTGGTGATGATTGAGTAATGAAAAAATAAGAAATAAAGCATATGAATATTATCAAGCTGGGCTGAAATATAAGGAAATCGCTGAAAAATGCGGTGTAACTATTTCGGCAGTAAAGTCCTGGGCTGCACGATATTGGAAGAAAAAAAGTTGCAACCAGGAAGATGAAAAGTTGCAACCGAAAAAGAAAAAAGTTGCAACCAGAGGGGCGCCGAAGGGGAATCGATATGCAGCAGGCAATCGTGGCGGATCGGCTCCTCAGGGGAATAAAAATGCACTGACTACGGGAGAGTTTGAGACTCTCCTTTTTGATTGTCTGGATGAGGAAGAGAAAAAGCTGGCACAGCTGGTACCTCAGAATAAGAGTGATCTGCTTTTGCAGGAGATCCGGCTTCTGACTGTTCGGGAACGGCGGATGCTTCAAAGAATAGAGTCTGTAAAAAATTCAGTTGATTATTTTGCAGATGGTACGTCTGCAGATGGAATGACTTTAGTGAAGCGTCAGACAGATCTGGACAAAGATATGCGCGAGTACCAGGGGAAATTGGGACAGATTCAGGCCATTGAAGAAGCCCTTACCAGAGTTCAGGGGAAGAAGCAGAAGGCGATTGAAGCGCTGCATCGATTTGGATTTGATGATGCCAGACTGGAGCTGGATGCGAAAAGGACAGAACTGATGAGCAGGAAACTGGGAGTACCGGAACCGGAATCAGAAGAAGTTCAGGATGTGATTATTTATTTCCCGGAAAAGGAGATTTGATGGGATATGATGATAAAGCCACAACCGGGTCCGCAGGAGAGGTTCCTGGCTTCCAGTGCGGATATTGCGATTTATGGCGGCGCTGCCGGCGGCGGAAAGACCTATGCGATTCTCATGGAGCCGCTGCGGTATAAAGATGTGAAAGGGTACCGGGCGGTTATTTTTCGGAATAACTATATGCAGATATCGGTATCGGGCGGTCTCTGGGATGAAAGTTTGAGCATGTACAGCGGGATCCGCGGTGCAGAATATGTGAAGCAGCCAAAGTACAAATGGACTTTTTCCAATAAAGCATCCGTGTATTTTGATTATCTGTGGCGGGATGACGATGTGCTTAAATGGCAGGGATCACAGATCACCATGATCGGATTTGACGAACTGACACATTTTACAGAAAAGCAGTTTTTTTATATGCTGTCCAGAAATCGTTCCGTATGCGGAGTGAAACCCTGTGTCCGGGCGACCTGTAATCCGGATGCGGACAGCTGGGTAGCTGATTTTATTGCCTGGTGGATCGATCCGTACACAGGATACCCGGTTCCGGAGAGAAGCGGTGTGAAACGGTATATGTGCCGCGTAAACGATCAGCTGATATGGGCGGATACGAAACAGCAGCTGATTAACGGGGGTGCAGATGAAGAAGACGTAAAAAGTGTTACATTCATTTCCAGCACGCTTCAGGATAATCAGATACTTTTAAACCATAATCCGGGATATCTTGCGAATTTGAAAGCGCTGCCGTTGGTCGAAAGAGAACGACTGTTGAACGGAAACTGGAAAATCAAGCCGGCAGCAGGTTTGTATTATAAGCGCACTCAGATTGGTGAGATTCTGGAGCATCCACCGAATGATCTGGTGGCTGTCTGCCGTGGATGGGACCTGGCTGCTACGGACAGTAAAGAAAATGTCAATGCGGCATATACAGCGGGTGTTCTGATGGGAAAACGAAGAAATGGAAGGTTTGTCATACTGGATGTCATTAACCAGCAGCTGAAAGCCGGTGATGTGCGCAGACTGATTGGAACAACGGCCAGAACAGATCAGGTGCGTTATCAACAGGTGCGCCAGAGGCTGCCGCAGGATCCGGGACAGGCGGGAAAGGAGCAGGCACAGTCTTATGTATCCATGCTTGCAGGGTATGATGTGAAAGCGGTGCTGGAATCCGGGGATAAAGTAACCAGAGCAGAGCCAATGGCGGCGCAATGGCAGCAGGGGATGTTTGATGTGGTTGCCGGAGAGTGGAATGAAATGTATTTCAACCAGTTGGAATCGTTTCCGGAAAGTAAGTTCAAGGATATGGTGGATGCCAGTTCTTCAGCGTTTAATGAGTTGACTCTGGGGATGAATTTTAACATTGAAAATCTTTTATAACAGAGGGGGGAGACAGTTGAATCATCGTCAGAGGAAAAAGCTGAATCAGATACAGAAGCAGCAGAGGGCTTCTTCTATCATTGATGGCAGTCAGGATCAGTTCCGTCAGGACGGATATACCAATATGCTCAACAAATATGGATCCACACAGGATAATTCTACTGCATATGAATATGATTTAGAGTCTGTTACGGATGACATGGAACTCACCAGCCTGTATGAAGGAAACGGTCTGTTTGCAAAGATCATAGACCGCCCTGCAGAAGAAGCGGTAAAGCACGGGTTTGATATTCAGTATGGAGATCAGGATATTGCAGAGTATGTAGAAGAACGGATGGACAGACTGGAGATGGAAGATCGTTTTGCTACTGCAGAAAAATGGGCGCGGCTCTATGGCGGCGCCATTATTGTCATGCTGGTGGATGACGGTCGGGGTCTGGAAGAGCCTCTTGATTGGAAAAATGTCAGGAGTATCGAAGAGCTCCGAGTATTCGAACGCTCTCTTGTGCAGCCGGACTATTTATCCATGAATCAGTTTCATTTTGAAGATTCCATGCGCAGCGGGCATGGATTTGGAGAACCGGAGTATTATCATGTCTTCAGCACATATGGTTATTTTACAGTGCATCGGTCACGCTGTCTGGTATTCCGTAACGGCCGGCTTCCGGAACGGACCTCAAATGCGATCTACCGTTACTGGGGGATCCCGGAATATGTCCGTATGAAGCGGGAACTTCGGGAATGCATTACAGCGCATGGGAACGGCGGGAGGCTGCTGGAACGATGCGTACAGGCGATTTACAAAATGAAAAATCTGGCAAACATGCTCAGCACGGACGCCGGAGAAAATCAGGTGTTGAAAAGGCTGCAGGTAATTGACATGGCACGCAATCTCCTGAATTCCATTGCCATTGATAATGACGGTGAGGAGTATTCTTTTGAGAGTTTTGCCATGTCCGGCGTCAAGGATATTCTGGATGCCACCTGCAACATGCTTTCCGCAGTTACCAACATTCCGCAGACGATTCTTTTTGGACGTTCTCCTGCCGGCATGAACGCCACGGGAGAAAATGATCTGGAAAATTACTACAACATGGTCGAGAATATCCAGAAGCAGAACATGAAGGCGAACAGTAGGACGGTGATTGATCTTATCCTCCGGCAGGGAAAGCTGGAAGGAAAGATTGCAGAGGTTCCGAAATATAAAGTCCGGTTTGCTTCTCTATGGTCTATGTCGGAGAAAGAGCAGGCAGCAGTTGAAAAAACGAAGGCTGATACGAAGCATACGAAAGCTCAAACAGCTCAGATCTACATGGACAGCAGCGTGCTGGATCCTTCGGAGGTCAGAAAGTCTCTGGTCATGGAAGGCGATTTTGACATTGAGGAGGTGATTTCTCCTGATGATCTTGAGCTGCCTGACGATGCTTTTGATCTTGGAATTGATTCACCGATCCATATTACAGATTTTTCAGATGGAGAGGAAAAAAACAGTTTCCGTAAGAATATGGTGCCGAACTTATCTGGAGTCAGTGCCGAAAAAGCTTTTGGAACAGAAGAGATTATTCAGACATCCGAAATCAAAACAGATGGAACAGATCCTCTGGCAGCAGCAGTTCTAGTCATCCGTGATGGTAGAATTTTATGTGCTTCCAGAAGTGGCGGAGAAGGTATCTGCGGACCGGGAGGAAAGATAGAAGCAGGTGAGACACCTGAAGAAGCGGCAGTCAGAGAGACGCAGGAGGAGTTCCATATCAAACCCCTTAATCTTATACCCATAGGCGATTACAAAGGCTCCATGGGCCTGTATCTTCCATGCAGGATGTATTTTACAGATCAGTTCACCGGAACCCCGGAAGCAGATGGAGATGAAATGCAGAATGCTGGATGGAAGACACTTCAGGAGTTGCAGGAAGAGCAGCTTTTCCCGCCTTTTGAAAAAAGTATCCACATGTTAGGAAAACTGCTGGAGAAAAAGGAAGAAAAGATTCCGGTCATGGCAATGGATGGCGGACCAGGATCGGGGAACTTCGGACACGGCGGCCGGCCGGGGCAGGTTGGCGGCTCGGGAAAAGGCGGAACCAGGAAAATAGGGGAAATAAATCCGGATGATATGGATGCGGCGATTCAGTACTTTGGGGATCAGATCCGGAACAGAGAAGTGGAAAATACAGTAGTGATTGACCGGGAGGGAAATGTATACCATGCGGTTGGAAATGTAGATGGCGTAGGGATAGATGGCGTTGATTTGAACGGCGCTGTGATAACGCACAATCATCCGGAAGCAAATGGCATTCTGTCATTTGGAGAAGATGATTTTTACTTCCTGAGAGAACATCAGGACATAAAGGAACTGCAATGTGCCAATAAGGAATATACATATCAAATTTCCATATTGAAAGATATATCAGAAGTTGTGTATAATGATATATACAGAGAAGGATTTAAGTACAGATATGATCCGGATTATGAAGCGCAGGATGCGGCCATGCGGGTTCTTCAGGAAAGGGGATATGTAAAATATGACAAGAGACGAGTTGAGTCCTGAATGGAGGGAAAAGTATGAAGCACTGGTGGATGAGTGGATGGCGGAATTGAATGCAATTCCAGAGCCGGAAAGAAAAGGTCTTTTTTTCTTTATGGACGAAATGGAACATGATAAACCACGCAGAGAGCTGGAAAAGAAATACTTTCCGAAGATGGATGCCTTATTTGCGGAAGCGGAGAAGGCAATGAAGGCTTCAAGTGAAGAAGAAAAATAGAAAATATCTATGAAAATACGATGAATAAGCAGTCCGTGCAGTCTGGCATGGGCTGTTTTTGTGTGCCGAAAGGTGGTGACGGCTATGGATGACCGGAACATGAACCGTCTTCTCATGCAGCAGGTCGGCAGAAAATTTGGAAGCCATGAGGTACTGTACAGCAAATATATTCCAAAGATTCCCGCATCTGCAGAACGGGAGTACGTCCGGCTGACAGATGCATACATGGGGATCCTGAAGGAAGAACTGGAACAGGAACTTCCCAGGCTGAAAGACGTGTACCGGGAGAACCGGGAAGCGGACATGCGGGAAAATCTCCGGGCTGACGGCGTGATCGACGGTTTCCTGATGGCGGCGGCACGGATCTTTCACATCATCCGAAACCGTGTTACTGAAAAAGCAGCCAGCTACCAGCTGCAGAGAAAGATGGAACGGATTGCACAGTTGAATCTTCGGCTGACCATAAAGGAATGGAACCGTGCAGTGAAATCCACTCTGGGTATCGACATCCGGGAAGATTACTACATGGGAGCGTTCTATTCTGCGCAGCTTGAAAAGTGGATTCAGGAGAATGTCGGTCTTATAAAGACGATTCCGGAAGAAACGCTGGACCGGATGCAAAAGATTGTGTATGACGGTTTTACCCGGGGCAGGTCCACTGCACGGATGGTAAAGGAGATTCAGCAGGCTTATGGTGTCGGCAGGCGCAGGGAGGAACTGATCGCAAGGGACCAGACGGCGAAACTGAACGGACAGATTCAGCAGGCGCAGCAGAGGGACGCCGGAATCACGGAATACATCTGGTATACATGCATGGACGGGCGTGTCAGACAGCGACACAGGGAGCTGCACGGAAAGAAGTTTCGCTGGGATGATCCTCCCGTGGTGGATAAAAAGTCCGGGCGTAAATGCCATCCGGGGCAGGATTTTCAGTGCCGTTGTATTGCAAGACCGGTGTTCAACCGTTCAACTCTGAATCTTCCGATGAATGGCGAGAGCAACGGGGCGCATCGTTCCGGCATGAATGGAGCCGGCAGTGCCGGAACCGGAGCCAGAGACCGGTTTGGTATCATTACGAATAATAATCGGGGAGATCCCAGGTATTACGACTTTGAAGGGAAAGATCTGAAGCTTGTAGAAAGCGAGCTGTCACAGCGAACCTTCGAAACGGCTGTATGCTTTGATGAAAGAGGGAAAGCCATTTTTGCGCAGCTGGGGGATGAAGACGCCATCAGATTCACAAAGGCACAGCGGATGCGGATGAAAGGAAAGGTTTTAACTCACAATCATCCACTTGGGACGCCGCCTTCTCCGGAAGATCTGTACATTCTGAAAGAAAACAGGCTGAAAGAATTCAGAACATGTGGCAGGAACGGTACATATGTGTTAAGATATTCAAAACAGATAGAAAATCTTCCGGAATTTGATGTGATAAGTACATTGTATAATGAACTTCTTGAGCAGAGGATTCCCCAGTACAAGGGAAAGGTGGAAAAAGGCATGGATCCGGAAAAAGCTCTCAAAAAAATGGGAGAAGAAATATGGAGCGAAATAAGCAGGCGATATGGAGTGAAGCTGGAGTATGAAAGAAGGTGAGATATGCCAGGATCAGAGACGGGGAAATACCATATGACATTTTTTGTAAAGTGCTTGCAGTGCAAAAAATATCGAAAGGGACAAAATTTTTCCTGTGATGCCTATCCAGAGCCACGGGGAATTCCCGGAAAAATCTGGAACCATCAGGAGGAAAGGTGTTTATATTTTGAGATTAAGGGGTAGATTGCCAGTATGAACATTATCAATGGTAAGAAAATAAATGGAGAGGTCATAGACTGGTATCATCTGAATCTTTTCTGTGTCTGTCATGACTGCAGGAAACATGACAGCTATGCAGTAAATGGGTCTCATTCCTGCGAAGCATATCCGAACATAAACGGGATCCCCAGAGAAATATGGAATACTCCTCATGCACAGTGTCCATATTTTGAAGAAGAATAAACACCTGCAACGAGCCGCCGGCAGCGATGACCGGTGGTTTTTTTGTACAGAAAAGGAGATGATTCAAATGAAACAGCAGAATGCCCCGCCTGTACTTCGGCGGGTGCGCCGCCTGGACAGCATCCGCCTGGATGCGGACGACCGGACGTATTTCACGGAGGAAGGGTATCTGGTGGATCACCCGGTCCTGACCTCCGTCGGCATCTTTGAATACCGGAACCCTGACGGGACGCTCCGCAGGGAACTGAGGCTTCCCGGGCATGTTTTTGCGGAGAAATCCCTGAAAACGTACAGAGGGAAGCCTGTGATTATTACGCACAGCGCCGGAAAGATCAGCAAGAACAACGTGGACCGGGAGCAGATCGGCACGATCTTAAGCGACGGGTATCAGGACGGGGATGACGTCCGGGCGGAGATCATCATTCACAATACGGATGCCATGAAGTCCAGCGGCCTGAAGGAGCTCTCCCTTGGATACAACCTGGATCTGATCGAGGAACCGGGAGAATGGAACGGACAGCCCTATGATGCAGTTCAGACAAACATCGTCATCAATCATCTGGCGCTGGTGGCGAGCGCAAGGGCGGGGGACCAGGCCAGACTGAACATTGACGGTTCTGACGAGCCGGAATTGAAAGGCGGGAAAGTCACGGTTTCGGGATCCGGCCGGGAGAATCAGGAGCATCTTCCATCCGGCAGCAGTGCCGGAGTTGATGATAAAAAGAATGAAGGAGGTAAGAAACCCATGGCAAATCTGAACATTGATGGTTTCGACATGACGCCGGAACAGCTGGTGGAGGCAATCAGTCAGTATAAGGCATCCCATGAATCGGGAGGCGCAGAAGCTGCAGCCGGAGACGGCGCAGGCGCTCCGGGTACCGCAGGAAAGGAACCGCCTGTCGGAGCAGCAAAGCAGGAGCCGGCAGCAGGGGAGGTTCCGCCTGCAGTTCCGGCAGCTTCCGCAGCCCAGGAGCCCCCTGCAGCGGAGCCGGAAAAGAAGGATGCAGACGATCTGACGCCGCTGATCGCAGCAGTGGAACAGCTTCTGGCGGCGCTGAAAGCGAAGGGCGGAAACACGGACGGCGCAGGAAGGGAAGGAACAGAGCCCCCTGCTTCGACGGGAGGAGGGGCTCCGGCCGGCGTAAAGCAGGACGGGGAAGGAGCCGGGAATCCCGCAGGATGCGGAAAAGAGGACTCGAATACGGCTGGGTCCGGCGACATGTCCCGGTCTCTGAATGCGGACTCCGCAGACGATCTGTTCCGCCAGCGCCTTGGCATCTGCCGGGTTGGTGACCGGCTTGGTCTGGAAGGTCTGGAAGCCATGTCCATTCCGGACGGGAAGAAGGCGGTCATTGCAAAAGTACTTCCGGACATGCGTCTGGATGGAAAGGATACTGCCTATGTGGATGCCGCCTATGACATTGCCGTCGAAAAGGCCTGCAGTCGGAAGGATGTGGACTATCAGAGACAGCAGATGGCAGGCGGAACCCCGCCCGGCATGAGAACGGACGGCGTCGGCAGCGACGGGAGCATGGCGTCCAGGGCGAGACAGAAGATGATTGAGAGAGAAGGAGGAAGTGAATAATGGCAGCACAGCTTGATTATGGTTACGGCATGTCAAAAGGCGTGCCGGGCGGGAAATATGACCTGTCCATGGATGTGGTGGTCACCAGAACGAACGAGGAGGCGGACGGCGTCCTGCGGTTCGGCATGGCGGCCATGGCCGGTTCTTCGCCGGGAACGACGGTGAAAGTGCCGGTGTCCGGTGCGACCGCAGAGAAGATCGAAGGAATCGTTCTCCATGCAGAGAACACGGAGCAGGACCGGAAAGGCCGTGTGGTGGTACCGAACCATGCGTCCGTTGGGATCATGACGTATGGGAAGATCTGGGGACGTACGTCTTCGGATGCCGTTCCGGTCTATGGGAACAAGGCATACGTGGTCGTTGACGGAGACGAGGCGGGGTACTTTACCTCAGCCGGTACAGAGGCCAGCGTCTATCTGCCCTGTGAGGCAGACACGTCCGGGGCTCTGGAGGTGGTGGCGGACGATACGGCGTCTCCCACTGCCGCTCAGATCAAAGTATCCGGCGTGACGCCGGTTTCGGGAGGTTATGTGCCTGCGGTGGGCGACCATGTGGAGAAGAAGAAGCTCCACGGGGATACGGTGGACATCGGCGCCACTTTTGGCACGGAAACGGATGATGGGATCGCCGTCATCATTCTGAAATAAAGAGGAGGAGAAAATCGATGGCAAACGAAAAAAGATACAATCCGGCCAGACCGTCCGAGGGTTATGACCGGGGGGATCTGGCGGCGCTTAAGGTATCCAGTCTGACGCCCACCATGGTGTGTGCAGAACTCCGGTTTGACTCTGTGGAGGATGCATCCATCTTCTTTGCACGGCAGCTGGATTACATCAAGGCAAAATCCTATGACAAAGTCTATCCGGAGTTTACGGCCCTGAACCACTTCCCGATTACCCATGAGGTGCCGGAAGGTGCGGAGTCGATGACCTACTACAGCTACGATAAGACCGGTTTTGCGGCGATCATCAGCAATTATGCATCGGACCTGCCCCGTGCGGATGTAAAGGGAAATCCGACGACGGTACCCGTGAAATCCATCGGAGCGTCCTACGGTTATTCGGTGCAGGAGATGCGTGCAAGCCGGATGGCCGGAAAGAGTCTGGATGTCCGGAAGGCGAATGCAGCCAGATATGCATGCGACCGGACCGTCAACATGATTGCCTTTGCAGGAGATCCAAAACATAAAATGCAGGGGATGCTGTCCACGGACAACAACATCCCGCTGTACACTCTGTCCACGACGGAAGACGGAAAGACGTCATGGAAGGATAAAACGGCATCTCAGATTCTGGATGATATCAACGGCATGTTTGCATACCAGGCCAGGCTGACGCAGGACGTGGAGCGGGCAGACACGCTGGCCCTTCCTCCGGATGTGTATATTGATCTTTCCACCAGGCAGATCCCGAACACCGGATTTACGGTCATGAAATTCCTGATGGAGAACGCTCCCTATCTGAAAGAGATTATTTCCGCTCCGGAACTGATGGATAAAAACGGGGAGATGAACCCCTACGGGGAAAATGTGGCGCTTCTGTATACCAACAGTGAGGAGAAATTCAGTCTGGAGATCCCCATGCCGTTCTATCAGTATCCGCTGCAGAACCGCAACCTTGAGATCGTGGTTCCCTGTGAAGAGCGCGTGGCAGGCATTGTCCTGTACTATCCGATGTCTGCGCTGATCGCAGTTGGCGTATAGAGAGGAGGATTCATTCATGAAGATCGAGAACATTTCAGAGGGAAAAGTCATCGGGATCGGGACGGTTACCGTGCTTCCGGGAGAGACAGAGGAGATCCCGGAAAGCTTTGAACGGAGCCCGGTTCTGGAAGTTTATAAGCGGATGGGGCTGGCAAGAATCATCGGAAAGCCTTCCCGGACGGATGAGGATATCAAGGTATCAGAGCCGGAAAAAGAAGCGGCAGAGAAGAAAGCCCGGGAGGAAGCGGAGGCGCTCCGCCAGGCCCGCCTTGCCTCTCTGAACGGGATCAGTGAAGAGGCGCTCGGCCGGCTGGCAGTTGAACTGGGCATCAACCCGGCGGACTGCAAAGATCAGGCGGACGTCCTGAAAAAGGTAAGGGCAGCGCTGAAAAAGGGATGAAAGGGAATCAGGTGATCGCATGGATGCACTGGAGATCTTCCGGATGGTGGCGACTGAGTTTGCTTCCATGCCGGACGATGACGTGAGAGATCCGGATACCGGAAGAGTGACTGCTTACGGTGTCCGGTCTTTTCTTACCCTGTATGCGGACCAGATCTCGGAGAAACGGTTCGGCAGCACCTATCAGAAGGCGCTTGCCTATCTGACGGCACACAAACTGAAGATGAACGGCTACGGCGACACAAAGAACGGCACCATCAGCGACGCCCTGCGGGTGGCTTCCTTTTCCGAGGGGGAATCCTCCATATCCTTTGCCACCAGCCAGCAGACGAACCTTCAGGTGGATGCGGAGTATGCGCTGACCGTATATGGCCTGGAGTTTCTGACGCTCCGGAGGAACGCGGTCATTCCGATCATCAGCGCAGGGGAGGCGAAGCCATGGGCGCCCGGGTAAGAATCACTTTGACGGCGGAGGGCAGGCGGTTTGAACGGATGCTCCGGGAACTGGCGGATAAGGAAGTACGGATCGGTTTCCAGCACGGGGAAGCGACGGAAGAAGACGGAACGGATATCTGTGATATTGCCACATGGAACGAACTGGGGACGGAGCATATCCCTGCCCGTCCTTTTCTTCGAAAAAGCGTGGATGAAAATACCGCAGAGATCAATGCCTTTCTGCAGACACAGAAAGAAAGCCTGCTTCAGGGCATGCCTGCGGAACAGATCCTGAATGAGATCGGGATCTTCCAGAAGGATCTGATTCAGGAGAAGATCACAGAGGGAAGCTTTCCTCCCAATGCGGCATCCACCATCCGGAAAAAAGGATCAGATAAGCCTCTGATCGATACCGGCCGGATGCGGCAGTCCGTCAACTACGTAATCCGAAGGAAAGGAGAAAGCGGAGAATGAATTTTTTCAGAAAACCATACACACTCAGGCGTTATAAAGAGCCGAAAATCATCCGGGGCTATCATTCCATCCCTTATGAGGAATTCACGCTCCCCATGGACGTACAGACCATGGAGGACACGGTCATCACGACGCCGGACGGCTCCGAATCCGTACAGCGCCTGAAAGTGTTCTGCGATGAGGAAATTCTGGTGGAGAACACGGTCAGAAAGCAGAAGGCGGACCGGCTGTGGTTTCAGGGGAAATGGTTCGAGTGCCGGTCCAGCCGTCTGAGCGAAAACACGCCGCTGCGACACTATACGGCAACCTTTGTGGAATGCCTGGATCAGGAGACGGGTCCGGAAAGCGGGGAGAGCGTATGAATCTGACCGAAGTGCGGGAACGGCTGTATGATGCCGCGGCACTGTTTTTTGGAGAAGCTTCCGTCATCTGGGCGGAGCAGGTGGGGACGAAACCGGAACCGCCCTGCGTAACGCTGAAGATGGGAAGTCTTTCCAGAACCGCTTTCCATGTGGAGGATGGAGAGGGCGTCAGAAGTTACCAGTGCAGCACGACGGCGGAAGTCAACCTGTATACCAGGGGGAAGCCGGTGACGGAGGAAAAGGGCGCCACCGGCAACTGCATCAATACGGCCACTGCGGACCTGATGGAGTTTTCCGGTTTTCTGGAATCGGAGGCCATGCTGGATTTTTTCACAGGCTGTGACATGAGTGTGCTTCTGATGCCGCCGATCCGGGATCTGACCAGTCTCCAGAATGACAGTAAATACCGGTACCGTGCCATGGCGGAGTATGTCGTCACCTTTGTGGAGGAAGCCGGAGGCAGATACGGCTTGTCCGGAATGAAAACGGCTCCAAACAGCAGCGGCGGCGGTACGGAAGAGATGGTAAGAGAACCCATCGGGGTGATCGAAGATTTTGAATTAAGGGAGTGAAGAAGATGAAGAACAATCCACTGGATGATCTGGTCAAATGCAGCATTGAGATTTCCAGTCCGGCGTCCGGCGACGAAACGTTTGACAGCATTCTTGTTGTAGTGGCTCCGCCTGAAGCGGCGGGCAGCACAGATGCCGGTGCGAAGGAGACGAAGACCATGAACAGGGTAACCGCCATTTCCCGGGCGGATGAGCTTCTGGATTATGGTTATACCGTGAAGGATCCGGTCTATGCGGCGGCGCTGGTGGCGTTTTCCCAGACGCCCTCTCCGGATGAACTGTACATCTGTATCCGGAAGGAAGCAGAGAAGGGTGCAGAGCCGGAAGACAGTATGGCAGAGGATAACGCTCCGGAGGATTCGGGGACGGGAATGCCGGACAGCGGAAAAGATGCCAAAGCGGAGGGACAGAAGACCTGGGAAAACATTCAGACCACGCTTTCAAGGGCGAAGGCGGAGGCCGGATTCTATGGGATCTGCCTGGTAGGATTCCGTGATGAGGAGACGGTGGAAGGCGCCGTTTCCTGGGCGGAGGCAAATGAAAAGCTGTTTGCCTTTGAGTATCTGGATCCGGACGCCTGCCCGGTGAAGAACCTTTCCTTTTACCGGAGCTTCGGGATCTACAGCGGAGAGGCGGACGGCTATGAGAAAGGAGAACAGCCGGCCGAAAATCAGTACGCTGCGCTGGCATGGATGGCAAAGTGCTTCGGCTATGATCCGGGTACGGAGACCTGGCACCTGAAGGAGCTTGCCTCCATCGTGCCGTCCGCGTTGTCCACGGCCCGGAAAAAGGAACTGGAAGAGAAACATATCAACACCTTCCGGCGCTATGCAGGGTGCAATGTCACTTTCGGCGGTTATACGCTTGCGGGAGAATGGATCGACGTGATCCGGTTTCGGGACTGGCTGAAGGCGGAGATGCAGATCAATGTGTTCAATGCCCTGAAGACGAACCGGAAGGTTCCGTATACGGATGCCGGCATCGGGCTGATCGAAGGAAAGATGGAAGAGACGCTTCTGAAAGGACAGACCATCGGAGGAATCGCCGGGAATGAATACGATGAGGAGAACCTGATTCCGGGCTTTACGGTTACCGTGCCGCGGGCGACCAGTCTGACGGAGGCGGAGCGGAAATCCAGAAAGCTTCCGGGCTGCCGGTTTACCGCACGTCTGGCCGGCGCGATCCATGCAACGGAGATCGAAGGGTATCTTTCCTTCTGACGGCGCGGAGGATGGAAGCAGATGTAAGAAAGGAGAGTGTGAAGGATGGGCGAAGTCCATACCTATAACCCGAGAAAAGTCACCTGTGCCCTTGGGAGGCACATCGTTTCCGGTTTTGCGGATGACAGCATGATTACCGTGGAGTTTGCCGGTGACGGCACCAGTTATGTGTCCGGTGCGGACGGGGAGATCGTGCGGAGCATTGATCCGACCGAGATCTATACACTGAAGATGTCTCTTCAGCAGACGTCCAGAACCAATGAATATCTGCAGAACATGTACGACAGGGACCGGAACGACGGAGGCGGGACGTTTTCCGTCAACGTGAACGACATTCTGGGCCGGGAAAAGTTTGTCGGCGGGATGGCCTGGGTCACGAAGCCGGCTTCCTGGGTACGTGGAAAAACGCAGAACAACCGGGAGTGGGAGCTTGTGGTGGCGAACGGGCAGTTCCGGTAAGGGCCGGAAAAGTCCTGTGAAGCAGAGTAAAAAAGCAGAAGGAGGAAAAACCGATATGCAGTTAAAACAGGTGACGCCGACGAAAGTCAGCGTCGGAGACATGGAATTTTACATCCGTCCGTTTCCCGCATTCAGGGCGGCGAACATCACAGGGGAGCTGGCATCCGTGCTGGCTCCCCTTCTGGGCGTGCTGGCTCCGCTGGTGTCAGAGGGCGGAGGCCGAAAGCAGGAGGCTTCGGAAGGGGAAGCTTCCGGAGCGGAACAGGAGGAAAGCGTCCAGGATCTGGATGCGGCGAAAGTGGCGGAGGCCATGACGCACTGTCCGTCCATTAATGGGGACCGGATGGAGAAGCTGATGAAAAAACTGCTGCTTGGCGGTCATATCGCCGTGGAGCTGGAAAATGAGAACGGGGAAACAGAGGAACACAGGCTGACGCAGGATCTGGCGGATGAGATCTTCTGCGGAGACACGCAGTACCTGTTCGTTCTCTGCTGGCACGTGATCCGGCTGAATTTCCGGGGTTTTTTCTCGAAGCTTCCCACCCTGTCTGGGAAAGCAGAGTCCATCCGGATCCCGAGGAAGATCCTGTAAGATATGGGACGTTTGACTACAGCCGTTTTAATGAGCTGGAGCTTCGGATGTACATTCTGATCAAGGCGCGGCTTGCATCCATGTACGAACTCCAGAACGTCTATACGCTGGATGAAGCGCTGAAGCTGTATGCGCTGTACCGGATGGAGCTGGATATTGAAAAGGGCCGTGCGGATGATCTGAAGAAAGAAGGGAGGGGCAGGCATTGACGATACGGGACATTGTGGTCGCATTCGGTTTTGACGTGGACCGAAACAGCGAGAGAGAGGCACAGGGCAGCATTAAGGGGATCGCAAACCTTGCAAAAAGTGTTCTGGGTGCCATTGGCATCGGTTTTTCCATTGCCGGCCTCTCCAGCCTGGCGGAAGCTGCTGCGGACGTGGAGGCGCTGGAATCCCAGTTCACACAGGTGTTCGGGGACATGGAAGCGGAGGCGGCAGAACGGCTGCAGGCGGTTGCGGATGACACCGGGGTGCAGGTGAACCGGATGAAGGGCAGTTTCTCCGGGATCGCAGCTTTTGCAAAGGTGTCCGGCGTGGAGCAGGCGGAAGCTCTGGAAATATCGGAAAGGGCAATGGTGGCGGTGGCGGATTCTGCCGCTTATTACGACCGGTCCATTGAAGACGTGACCGAGTCTCTCCGGTCCTTCCTGAAAGGAAACTACGAAAATGACGCTGCCCTCGGACTGTCTGCGACGGAGACGACCCGGAATGCGGCAGCCAACGATCTGTACGGGAAATCTTTTAAGGACCTGTCGGAAGCGGAGAAGCAGTTCACGCTCCTGAAGATGGTGGAGGATGCCAATGCAGCATCCGGTGCGCTGGGGCAGGCAGCCCGGGAATCCGATACCTGGACGAACCAGCTTGGCAACCTGAAACAGGAGCTTAAAGATCTGAAAGCGGCCGCAGGCGCCGGAATCCTGAAGCCTGCGGTAACGGTTCTGAAGATCCTGATTTCTCTGACGCAGAAAGCAAAAAATGCGATTGCTGAAATGACCGGGGAAAACGGGATCATGACCAGATCCTTTGACCGCCTGCATGCGCTGGTGAAAAGGCTGAAACCGGCCATTGACCGGATGATGCAGGGGCTGGCGCTGGGCGCTTCCCGGGGAACGGCATTCATCAAAGGGGTTGTGGACCGGCTCGGCGGCATGGAAAACCTCCTGAAAATTCTGGCCATGACAGCCGCTGCGTTTTTTGCGGTCATGGCTTTTGCAAAGGCAGCCGCCAAAGTGAAAAAGTTGTATAAGGAGTTCAAAGCCATGGATAAGGTTCTGCTGGGAGCGAAACTGAAAGTGCTTGCACTGGTGGCGGTGCTGGTGATTCTGGGACTGATCGTGGAGGACTTTGTGAACTTCCTTCTGGGAAATGATTCCGTTATCGGCTCCATCTTCGACAGGGCCGGAATCGGGGCTGACAATGCCCGGAAAGCCATTTTCGACGCATGGAACAAAGTGAAGACGTTTCTGCTCGGAGCATGGGACCTGATCCGGCAGGCGGGAAAGATGTTTGCGGACAGCGTCCGTGGATTTTTTGAAGAACATGCGGAATCCGTCCGGAAAACCTTTGAGCGCGCCTGGGGGATTGTAAGGACATTTCTTTCCGGAGTCTGGACGGTGATCTCACAGATCGCATCCGCCCTGTTCGGAGATACGGAGGACAGCATTGGAAGTTCTACGGACGGCACGAAGGAAAAGGTGGTTTCCACATGGCAGGATGTACTGAATGCGCTTTCTGTAATATTTGGAGCCCTGCTCCATGCGGCAGGCGCGGTCTTTCACGCACTGTTTGTGGTGATCGATACGGTGCTCAATGTACTTGCAGCCGTCATCGAGGCGGTCTTCTCGGGGCTCCAGGCGTTCTGGAATGCCTGGGGGGATCAGGTCGTCGCCTGGTTTGTCGTGGTATGGGGGAAAGCCGGTAACATCCTGAATGCCTTTCTTAATCTGGTTACCGGAATTGCGGATTTCATATCGGCAGTCTTTACGGGAGACTGGCAGGCGGCATGGGATGCCGTCGGAAGGATCTTTTCCAGCGCCTGGGACATCATCGTGAACCTGATGTCCGCAGTATGGGAAACGCTGAAACTTCTGTTCTCCATGGGACTTTCCGCCATTTCCGCCCTGTGGAAAACCGTATGGGGAGGAATCAGCGGATTTTTCAGAGGCATCTGGGACGGGATCGTATCTTTTCTGTCCGGCGTTCTTGACTCGATCCGTACCGGCATTTCCGAACGGATGGAACGTGTCCGGAGCGCGATCACGGACGGTTTTCAGGCGGCGGTTGACTTCATAAAGGGCCTGCCGGCACAGGCGGTTCAGTGGGGCGCTGACTTCATCGGCGGGCTGATAAAGGGCATCACGTCCAAAATGGGGGCGATTGGCGAGGCGGTGAAGGGAGTCGGAGGAAAAATAAAATCCTTTCTTCATTTCTCCGTGCCGGACGAAGGGCCTCTTACGGACTATGAGAGCTGGATGCCGGACTTCATGAGCGGACTGGCCCAGGGAATCCGGGCAAACGAACATCTGGTCCTTGACCAGGTCCGGGGGCTGGTGGACGGGATCTCCGTTCTGATGCAGGCGGCAACGGCACAGCCGGCAACCGCAGCGGGCAGCATGACCGGCAGCACGAATTCCAGCGTGATCCAGAACGTGAACATCAGCAACAGCTACAGCGGAGGGAGCAGGGAGACCCAGAGAAACGTGTCAAGGGCGATGAAGAAGTCTGCGTCCGATGCGACTACGTACATGGCCAGAGGGCTGGCCTATGCAAGAGGATAGAAAGGGGAGAACGGATGGCAGGAAAAGGACTGAAGCCCGTCTCGGTGGCGGGTATCGAATTTGACGCCCTGATTGATGAGACAAAGACCATGAGCTCCACCATACCGGCGTATCCGGTGGAGGACGGATTTCCCGTATCCGATACGATCATTCCGGATCCGGTGAAGGTTCAGATGACGCTGTATGTAAGCAGCACCCCGGTCACCTGGCTGTACCGGCACGGAAGTTCCCGCGACCGGGTGAACCGGATCTGTGAACGGATCGAGGACCTGTGGCTTGACCGGGAGCTGGTGAAGGTGGTGACGACGGACACCGTCTATAAGAGTATGGGCATTACGAACATCACGGTCAAAAAATCCAGGGAAACCGGATATGCCCGTGAGATCTCCCTTTCTCTGCAGAAGGTGCGGATTACGAAGGTGCGGACGGTCATCATCCCCTCTTATGTGCTCAAAAGCGGGGAGACCATGGCGAATGCAGGCGCTGCTTCCGTGTCGACTTCTTCCGGAAAGTCCGGTTCCGCAAAAACGTCTGGAAGCTCCGGAACATCCGGTGCGCCCAAAAACGTGGCGGAAAGGGTAAACCAGAAGATGGCCTCCCGTGAGAGCAGTGCGAAAAAGAGTCATTCCATCCTGTTTGGGGTGGCAAAGGGACTGAAATTTCTGTAGAGGAGGAAGATATGCTGTATATAGAGGTGCCGGACATGAACGACAGCATGTCCACGCTGACCATCGACGGCAGGGAGTATGCGCTGCGGTTTACGTACAATGAGAAATATGATTACTGGAGCTTCGGGCTGTATGATGCAGGACGGGATCCGGTTGTTTCCATGGTGCGGATCGTTCCCAACTTTCCGATCTTTCATTTCTGCACCGGCACAGACATCCCGGACGGGATCTTCGGATGCCTGTCTGATCTGGATACCGTCGGAAGGAACGCATTCCGTGACAAAACCGCAGAGTTCGTCTATATCCCGAATGCAGAGCTCACGGGATGAAAGGAAAGGTGAAAAATGTCTGAAAATTTTTTAAGAAGGTACACCCTGAAATGCGGACCCATGGGGCAGCCGGGGTTTGAGATCGGGAATGTCAGGAGCGCAGAAGAGACCGCCCTGCATGTTTCCTTCAGCATTGAGAAGTCGGATGCGGAGGCGTCCAACACGGCAAAGGTTCAGATCTGGAACCTGTCGGAACGGAACCTGAAGCTTCTGGAAGCAAAGGACTGTATTGTGGAGCTGAAGGCGGGGTATGGGGACAACATGGCTCTGGTGCTGGTGGGAAACGTGACCAGTGCCGTGACCACGTCTGACAATGCGGACCGGATGACGGAGCTGGAAGTGGTGGACGGGAGAGTCGCTCTTCGGGATACGGATGTGAGCGTGTCTCTGAACGGCGCAGTAAACTGCATGGACGTGTATGCCTTCCTTGCATCGCAGATGGGGATCCCGGTGGTCTTTGCTCCGGACCTCACGTACAGGATCCTTCCAAACGGCTTCAGCTTCGTGGGATCCGCCAGAAACGGACTCCAGAAGCTGACCGGATGCTGCGGGCACAGCTGGAGCATTCAGAATCAGATCCTGCAGGTCACATGGCCCGGCCGGCCGGTATCTGTCAGAGGATATCTGCTGAACAACGATTCCGGGCTGATTGATGTGCCCAAAAGGGTCACGCTTGCAGCGACCTCCGGAAGCACAGAGCAGACAAACGGATGGGAGATCCGTTATTTTCTGAACGGCGCCATCGGGATCAACGATATCGTGATGGTGGAGAGCTCCGTCGTGAGCGGATACTTTCGAATCCAGAAGATCACAATGGACGGCGACAACCTGGAGGGGGACTGGATCTGTACGGCGCAGGCGCTGGAGATACCGGCGGCCCCCGTTTCGGTCCCGCAGGCGGAGGGAGACGGGATCAAAAAGGGAGATAAGGTAAAAGTGATCCGGACCACGGAGCAGTACGGAAAGACAAAGGGGTATCAGTATGCAGGGGGAACCTTTGTGTGCTGGTATGATGTTTATGATGTGATCCAGGTGAAAGGGGACAGGGTCGTGATCGGCATTGGAAACACGGTCACGGCTGCGGTCAACATCGGTGATCTTGAAAAAGTATAGGCATTATCTGAACCGGGAGGTATACGCATGATTCAGGAAGTGGTACAGGAAATCGAAAACACGGTCAGGGACGGCCTGAAAGGGATCCATACGGCCATGCCGGGGGAGATTACGTCCTTTGATCCGGGAAGCGGCAGGGCGACGGTAAAGCCCAACGGACAGTACACGTCATCCAGCGGAAAACGGATGGCGTATCCGCAGATCTCGGATGTGCCGGTGGCGTTTCCGGTCTGCCAGTCGGCAGGCGTCGGGATCGCCTTTCCGGTAAAGGCCGGGGACAGCTGCATCATCATTGTATCGGAAGTGGAACTGGATGAATGGAGAAGCGGGGCCGAATCAGAAGGCTCCCTCCGGTTTGATCTGACAAACGCCATGGCGGTTCCCGGCCTGCTGGTGGGCGGCAGTGAAATGATCCGGAAGGCATGTGCGCAGGATGCGGTGGTGGTTGCTTCCGGAACGGCAGAGGTTCTGATATCGGAGGAGGAAATCACGGCCACCGTGGGCGACACCGAACTGAAGCTTACAGAAGAGGAGACGGCCATCAGGGGTGATTTAAAGGTGGACGGAGATATTTCTTATACAGGAGCCCTTCACGGCGCTTAAATGGGCAGACAGGAGGTGGGCAGATGATGGACATTCTGCTGGATGCTTCCGGCGATCTGTGCATATCGGAAAGCGGTGATCTGAAACTGGAGGATTCCGTGGCGCAGAAAATCCGGATCCGGCTGCTCTGGTTTGAGGGAGAGTGGCGCTGGGATACGGAGGAAGGGATTCCATGGTTCGGTCTGGCCGTCAAAAATCCGGATACGGATCACTTCGAGAGTTTGATCCGGGAGCGGATCTTTGAAGTGGAAGAAGTGACGGAAGTAAAGGAAGTATCGGTCACATACGACCGGAAGACCAGAGACGCCGTAATCCGCTATACGGCGCTTACAGATTTTGAAAAGATCAGAGAGGAGGTGCGGATCCGGTGCCTGATTACGGAGTAACAGAAAAAGGATTTGTTCTGAAGCGGATGGACACGATTCTGGAGGAGGTCCATGGGGAACTGACAGAGGGCTACGGCGTGGACACCAGACTTCTGCGGCCGTCCTTTCTGGATGTGCTGGTGACCACGTTCTGCGGACAGATTGCGGACCTGTGGGAGACGGCGCAGGACAACTATTATGCCAAATATCCCACCATGGCGGACGGCGTCAACCTGGATCATGCGGTCCAGTACGGCGGGATCCGCAGGAAAGCCGCACAGAAAACCTGCTATCCCCTGCACTGCACCGGAAGGGACGGCACGTTTGTCCGTTCCGGCGTCATTGTGGCGACGGATACCAATCCGGAAATACGGCTTACGTCTCCGGAGTTCCAGATCACAAGAAGCTCCTGCAATGGGGCGTCCATAAGGGTTGCGGCGGCTCATGCGGGCGTCTATACGATTGCAGTCAACGGAGTACAGTACAGCTTCTCCAGTACGGCAGGGACGGAGGAAGACATCCTTGTGGGCCTTAAGGAAGCGGTGACGGATGAATCCTATGAACTGCAGATAAAAGACGGCAGGCTGATTCTTACGGACACCATGAAGACCAGGAACAATGCGCTGGTCCTGTCGGAAAACCTGACCACGGATCAGGTGACGACGATCGCCGGTTTTTATACGGAAAGTTACGGGAAGGTGATCCTGCCGTACGGGATCATCCGGAAGATGGTCAACAACATCCCCGGATTTGAGTCCGTGACCAATCTGCTGGAGCCGGTGTACGGCAGGCTGCAGGAAACGGACATCGAGCTTCGGCAGGCCTACATTGCGAAATCAGCGCTCCGGTCCAATACCATGGTGGACAGCATCATATCGGAGCTTCTGAACAATGTGGCGGACATCGAATCCGCATCCGGATACGAAAATGACACGGATGTAACCGATGCAAGAGGCCTCCCGCCCCACAGTGTGGAGATCATTGTGGAAGGCGGGGATGAACAGGAGATCGCCTCCGCCATCCTGATGCGGAAGGCGGGCGGGATCTGGACGCACGGGAATGTGAAGGTATCCGTGCCCACCGCCTATGGAGACTCCGTGGATATCCGTTTCAACCGTCCGGAGCGGGTCCATGCATGGCTGAAGGTGAAGCTGAAGGGCGATGCCGCAAGGCTTCCGGTGAATTATGCGGAGCTGGCCATTGCGTCGATCGTGGAGGACGGAAGTCAGATGGTGGCCGGCACCAGCCTGATTACGCAGCTTCTGCATGACGGAATCTACGGAAGGGTGGCGGGAATCACCCGGGTGGATGTGCTGACCGCTCATTCCACGGACCGGATGTATGTTCCGGCGGCGGATGATTACAGTGAAAAAAACATCATGGTGTCGACCAGACAGAAGATATCCATTGATGAAACCAGAATCGAGGTGACATTCGATGCAGACGAATAAACCGGTGTCAAAAAGCATGATGCCCGGGGAGCGTCTGGCTTCTGCATGGATCCGGGACATGCCGCAGCAGTTTCAGGAAAAACGGAATATCGGGATCCTGATCCATGCACTGGCACGGCAGATGGAAGAGGTTGAAATGGTGTTTGGAGAGATCAACACGCTTACGGACATCCATACGGCCCGTGGGAAGAACCTTGATTATGTCGGGGACATTGTATGCATGAGCCGGAAGGAGGCCGGAGAGCTGATCAACAGAAGATTTCCGGAGCCGGTGATATCGGATGAACGGTACCGGGAATATCTGCAGTATCAGGTGCTGCGCAATACGAGTGACTGTACCTATGCGGACATCATGAAGGCGATTGACCTTCTGTGGGATGTGGACAGGGCCAGGTACTATGAGCGGGAAGACCGGCCGGCCACCATCTTTATCGGCCTTCCTGCGGTGGATATCGAGGAAGAGGACCCGGCGGAAGGAAAGCCTCAGATTCTGAAGCCGGGAGGAGTCGGTTTTGTCTATACGGTGCAGTATGGAATCAGAGCGGATCACACAGGAATGGAAAGGGTGATCTTTTCACGCCTGAATCTTCATGTATGGTTCCGGTTTTTTGACATGCGGCTTCTGGACGGGAAATGGATTCTGGATGGTTCGGTGCATCTGGGACAGAGGCCCGGGTGTCAGATGAAGGCTGCTGTCATATGCGGAATGATACCGGCCCGGTATACGGAGGTGATGGAGTTGTCCGGCATCCTGTTTTTTATGAAATTTCCGGATGTTCAGATGCTGCATGAATTCGGAGTGAAGATAAAAACGGCTGTCCGCTCATCCGCCGTATGGAACATGAAAGCGGAGAAGATGCGGATCTGGATTCCG
This sequence comes from uncultured Lachnospiraceae bacterium, assembly GCA_910583615.1. Taxonomy (GTDB): domain Bacteria; phylum Bacillota; class Clostridia; order Lachnospirales; family Lachnospiraceae; genus Hominiventricola. Next base: position 76,523 of record CAJTXP010000012.1, read on the forward strand.
CTGCCGGAATACGGGACAGTGAAAAGTGATTTTGTCACCATAAAGAAAAATCTGTGGCAACTGGATGGCCTGGTGATGTTGAACGGCTCCAGACTTCTGGATGCGGAAATGAGAAAGGAGAGATTATAGAATGGCAGATGCAGTAGTGACCCTGAAGGCAAGAAAAAAGATGGTACAGGCACGGGCCGGGGTGATTACACTTCCGCCGATCGTCGGAATGGTATTTGGCACCGGAGGGGTGGACGCATCCGGGGTGCCGGTTGTTCCGTCTGGAAATGATGAAAGTCTGAAGCAGGAGATTTTCCGGAAGGAAGTGGACAGCTACACGTTTACAGATGATACGACCTGCCGATATCTGTGTACGCTGGCAGTGAATGAGTGTGCGAATGAGGATATCAGTGAGATTGGTCTGTATGACTCAGATGGCGATCTCATAGCCGTCAAAACATTTAAGGCAAAGGGCAAGGATGCGGATCTGGAGATGACGTTTCAGATCGATGATATTTTCTGACAGGAGGGATGACAGAATATGAAACCTTATACAGAGAGTGAACCGGTGTTTTCGGAATCCATACAGGTAACGGAGCCGACGGACCCGGCTCATGCGGACAACATCAATGCAGGACCGAAGCAGCTGCTGCAGAATACGCTGGTGAATAAGAAGGAGATCGAAGATCTGAAGCAGGGAAACAACGAAGTGGAGTTTGACGATACGGTTATCCCGGGCGAAGGGGAAGGGCCCGGAGAGGTTCCGGATCCGGCAGAGGCGCTGGAGCAGATCACGTCCGGGAAATCGGTCCCGGCCCTGATCGGCCATATCAAAAGGACGCTGACGGGGCTCCTGCCGCTGTCACAGAGGGCGCTGAATATCGCCATGGGGAAGAGCCGGGCATGGGTGTTTGCCACGGTGGAGGACCTGGACGCATGGCTGGCAGTACCAGCGAATGTGAAACAGTTGAATATTGGAGATAATTTTTATATTACAGCGGTGGATGTACCGGATTACTGGTGGGATGGCACACAGAAACAGAAGCTGGAAACGCAGAAGGTGGATCTGACCACCTATGACCAGAGGATCAGTCAACTAAATGAGAATATTTCTTCCCACAATCACGACGGCCGTTATCTTCCGCCTGTCTGGAATAATTACGATGTAACGATATATACAAACAATTTTCAGGGAAGTATATATGTGTATAAACGTAATGGCGGTTATAAACAAATCCTTATTCAGGGATCACTGCTCGCAAATCTTGCGGCAGATACTGGTGGAAGATATATAGGAAATATTCCTGATGGTGCAAAACCTGATGTTCATTTGATTTTCCCTGGAATAACAAAAAAGGGAAAAAACATATGGATCCATATTATCGAAAATGGCGAAATATATATAGAAAACTACAGCCTGAATGCAGCCGTACTGGAGAAAAATGACCACTTCGAAATCGCAAACGTATATTATTGATTACCGGAATTACAACAACATAGATTTAAGAAATGCAATTTCTTCCTGTTGTAATTGCACCATTTAGTTTAAGAAAGGAAAGGGGGCGTTGCCCATGGGGTGAGAGGACACCCGAAAATCTGAATACTTATCTTAATTAACAGGCTTCCGGATCCGGGAGTCTTTTATTATTTTGTGGAAGGAGGGGATACAGTTGGATAATGCAATTTCGAGAGCAGAACATGAAGAATTTCGCAGAAGTATGGAACTGGCGAATGAAAATCTGGCCAGCGAAAACCGGCGTCAGAACCGACGTCTTGACATTCTGGAGGAAAACGCAAAGCAGAATACGGCAATGGTGGCCAACGTGGAACGCCTGGCTGTCAACATGGAAAACATGCTGAAGGTTCAGGAGCAGCAGGGAGATCGTTTGGAAGCACTGGAAAGCAGAGACGGAGAAAAGTGGAGATCGGCCGCAGGTTATGTTCTTACCGTTGTTCTTGGTATTGTGATCGGCTTTGTGTTTAAACAGATTGGAATGTAACACATATATCATTTAACTGAAAAGAAAGAGAGGACAGAAATTGGTAAATAATGTAGAACTTTTAATGCAGTACATAACGTATCTGCTCATGGCGATCGGAGGATTGGCCTTTGTGGTGGCCGTGATTGTGCAGGTGATTAAAGAGATGCCTTGGTTCCGCAGGCTCCAGACCAGTGCGGTGGCTTTGGTGGTGTCAGTAATCGTGTGTCTGTTGGCGGTAGCTATTATTTGTCAGCTCCTTAAAATTACGACTATCTGGCATTATTGGGTCGGTGCTGTTATCGCTGCATTTATCGTATACTTGGTGGCAACCGGGGGATGGGAGCGGGTCACGGCGATCTGGAAGCGGACAAAATACAACAGAAAATAATACAGATCAGGAGGGCGGGAAACCGTCCTCTTTTTGTGCCGGCGCAATCGTCGGAGAAAGGAAGGAATATATGAAGATCATTTTGACAGTAGGACACAGTATTCTGAAAACAGGGAGCTGCACCAGTGCAGACGGCCGGCCTTACGGCGGCGTGCTGGAATATGCCTATAACAAAAACATTGTGAATCGTATGGCGGAGTACCTGCGAAGTGTTGGACATAAAGTAGACGTGCTGGTCTGCCCGGAACTGCAATTCAGCCGTAGCACAGATGAAAAGGCGTACAAGCTTCAGCGGGTCAACAGCGGCGGCTACGATCTGGTGGCAGAACTGCACCTGAATGCATCTGCCCTGCACAATGCACGGGGCTGTGAGGTCCTGTATAAGACAGAAAAGGGAAAGAAGATCGCACAGCAGATTCAGGCGCGGCTGGCAACCATATTCCAAAACAGAGGCATACAGAAACGCAACAACCTGTACATGCTGAACAGCACGAAGCCGACGGCCATCATGCTGGAGACATTTTTCTGCGACAGTTCAGCAGACTGTGCTCTGGCCGAAAAAACGGATGTAGCGCATCTGATCGCGGAGGGAATCCACGGCGGAAGCATCGCTAATGGTCAGCATGAATCTGCCGGTCCGGAGCTGACAGGAATGCTGTACCGTGTCCAGACCGGGGCATTTACGGTATGGAGGAACGCCGAGAAAATGAAAGCAGAACTGCAGAAGAAAGGGTTCGGGGATGCGTTTATCGCGACTGTGGATCTGGGACAGCTTTTCTATCGAGTTCAGGTCGGTGCCTACAGCGTTAAGAGCAACGCAGAAAACATGAAGAAAAAGCTGCAGCAGGCCGGCTTTGATGCTCTGATCGTGCAGGCGTAAGGAGATAATGCATTGCATATAAGGACGGTTTAAGATAAAATAAAGACAAGCCAATTTGTTGCGGTTAGCGACAAATTAGTAACAAAAGCATCTGAAAAGTGTTGAATTTACAGTGTTTTCAGAAATATATCTTAATCTTCTCTTAATTTTCCGGAATAGGATTTGACTTTCAGAACAGACAGTGATAAACTGAAAAAAGCCGGTGCGTATCCAGGGACGGAATATGAACTGCAGCCGGATATAAGGAATTTTGGAGGTTACAGGTGATGAAAAGAATGAGACGAACGATGGCAGTACTGTTTATCCTGACCGTTCTGATGGTGTCAGGATGCGGGAAAAAGGATGGCTTTGGCGCGAATCAGAAGACATACTTTTTCAATTATAAAGTTGACAGTGCGTATGTATGCAGTGAATTTGAGGGATATACGCCTGCAGACGGGAATCAGATTCTCGTGGCGAGCGTAACAATCAAGAATACATTCAAAGAGCAGATCGAGATGTATGACACGGATTTCCAGGCGCAGTGGGGCGGAGCAGGAGACGATGATTTCAGCCTTCCCATTACGTTCGACGGTACGGAAGAGGGACTGGATCCTTTGACGGAAGAGCAGCTTCCGGGCATCTATACGATGGACAAAGGAGAGACGAGAACCGGACTCCTGGTGTTTGAAGTGCCGGAAGGGCTGCAGGATTTTTCCATTTCCTATATGGAGGCGTTTGATGATGACAGTACAGGAGATACATACTTTGTGAATTTTACGGCGGAGACAAAATAAGCGCTGTATGAGGCACAGCCTGGACAGAATATCATAAGGGGATGCACGACACAGAATATGTGGATCGGGCATCCCCTGTTTTATAAATATAAAATAAAAAAGCTGTCATGGAAACAGGGATTTTATGGGGAATTTACGAAAGTCCCGTAGAAAGGGAGGATGCCGGGTGCTGCTCACCCGGCATATTATGAAAAAGTTTATTTAAAAGTATTAGCTGACTGGCCTCTGTTGTTGATGGTTTTATTATATGGAAAAGAAATGAAGGAATCATGTGCATACAATGAACCTTTTTTAAAAGAAAGGTGAACAATTTATGAACGAAGGAGGATTTGCAATGTTTACAAAGCAGTTGTATCCGGACGAAGTAACCGCATCCGTATATGGTCTTAACTGGGAGCGGCTTTCGGTGCAGTACAGGGGGGTGATTTTTGATATAGACAATACACTGGTGCCCCACGGCGCTCCGGCTGATGAAAAGGCGATTCGCCTTTTTCAGCGTCTTCACGACCTGGGAATGAAAACTCTGCTGGTATCCAATAATAAAGAAGCGAGGGTAAGTTCCTTTGCGGCGCCTCTGAAAACGGATTATGTATATAAGGCGGGAAAACCAAAGAAAGCGGGATACGAAAGGGCGGTAGAAAAGCTTGGGTTAAAGCCGGAGCATATTCTGTTTATCGGAGATCAGGTTTTTACGGACATATGGGGGGCGAACCGGGCAGGTATGCATACGTTGCTGACAGAACCGGTGGATCCGTCAACGGATGAGATTCAGATCGTGGTGAAGAGGTGGTTTGAAAAGCCTTTTCGGAAGGCGTTTGCCATTCGCTGAAAAACATAGTATACTATGCACCAGAAAAATATGTGAAAAGGAGCAGGAGAACATGAAAGAACTGTGGGATATGTTTTGGGCTTTTGCAAGGATCGGCGGACTGACTTTTGGCGGCGGTTATGCCATGCTCCCCATGCTGCAAAGAGAAGTGGTGGAAAAGCATGGATGGGCGACGGAGGAAGAACTGGCAGATTATTATGCCATCGGGCAGTGTACTCCCGGCGTCATTGCCGTAAACACAGCGACTTTTATCGGGTATCGTCAGGCGGGTATTATCGGCGGGATCGTGGCAACACTGGGAGTAGTTTTCCCGTCTGTCGTGATTATAACGGTCATCGCCGCATTTTTGACAAATTTTTCAGAGCTTCGGGTGATCCAGTATGCCTTTGAAGGCATCCGGGTCTGTGTCTGTGTGCTGATTTTCAATGCTGTACAGAAGCTCTGGAAAAAGTCGGTGGTCGATCAGCCAACCGCGGCGGTTTTTCTGCTGGTATTTTTGATTTCGGCAGGACTTGCCGTGGGACAGAGCTTTTATCCGGAGCTGTTTTCTGTCTCGCCAATCGTTTATGTCGTCATTGCCGGCGTGGCAGGGGTGATCCTGCATGGCGGAAACGGAAAGAAGGAGGCGTAAGGGATGATACTGATTCGGCTTTTTTTTGAGTTTTTTAAGGCGGGGCTGTTTGCCATAGGCGGAGGACTTGCAACGCTTCCGTTCCTGCAGGAGATCAGTCAGGCAACGGGCTGGTTCAGCCAGCAGGATCTTCTGGATCTGATCGCCATCTCGGAATCCACTCCCGGAGCCATCGGCGTCAATGCGGCGACCTATGCAGGATTTCATACGTATGGGCTGATCGGCGGGATCGTGGCAACGCTTGGGTTGATTTCACCTTCCATTATCATTATCATGCTGGTTTCCAAAGTGCTGGAAAAGTTCAAGGAGAGCAGTCTTGTAAAAAGTATTTTCTATGGCCTTCGGCCGGCTTCCACCGGATTGATTGCAGCGGCAGGATTTTCCGTCGTGCTTGCCACGCTGGTCAGCGTGACCGATCTTACGTCGGACCCGGCGGGGGCGTTTAACTGGTTTGGCATCGTGCTTGCCGCTGCGCTGTATTTGGCAATCAAAAAAGGGAACCGGCATCCGGTCGTGTACATTGCGGCATCCGCTGCGATCGGTATCGCAGCAGGATATCTGAACCTGTTTGGATGAAATGGTGGAAGCCCTGTCTCAGCGCCGCTTTAATGAACAGCCATACAAAAAAACGAATAACTGCCGCCATATAGAACGGCACACATAACAGGAAGCTGTTTTTAGATTTCCTGTTATGTGTGCCGTTCGTCCGTAACAGACAAAACAGCTTCTCTGTTCTCTCCAGTCCACACAGCGCTGCAGCTTGCAGAAACTCAGGGCACGGCTCCTACCCGTAAAAGGTAACTAATACAGCATATAATTTTTGAGATACAAATAGAAAATATTGACATTTTATATTGTAAATGATATACTTTGAAATATAAAAAATACAATATCAATACAAAAAATGATTACTTGCAAATGAGGCATTTAATAAATTTTATGCAATGGAAGATTGCAGGAAAGGAGGAGACGTATGAGTTCTTTAAAAAAGAGAGTGTATGCTAAAATGGCAACGGTAGAATCCTGTGGTTTTACCCGCGTGGTGGAGTGCAGATGTGATCATCAATACTGCAGTTGCGGAAGCGATCCCAGTGCATATGTTGCAGCGGACAAGCTCCATTACTGGTCGGATGAATCATCGGCAGTCAGGTGGTAAGGCAGTTTTTAACAAGGAAAAGGTGCACGGTTTTCGTTGTGCACCTTTTTGACTGGGGAGAGGATCATGAGGATTGTAAAGAGAGTTTTTCGGTCATTTCAGTATCACAAAGTAAAAAACGGGATGCTGTTCCTCCTGTACAGCGTATGTTTTACGCTGCTGATTCTGATGACCGTGCTGAATGTCGCGTCCGGGCAGCAGCTGAAGGACACGCAGAAGGCGATCGGCAACGCCGTATATGTAAGAAAGCTTCGGACGGTCGATCTGGGGAAGCGGAACAATCTGGCTCCGTTTAATACCTATGAGATTCAAGACCTGACGTCGGACGAACGGGTGGAATCCTATAATATTCTGGTAAACGCAGAAGGGAGTCTGGTGAGCGGAACGCCTTACTACCGGGACCAGGAGCGGTATCAGGAATATCTGGAAATGCTGAAGGAACGGTCGGTGGATGCGGACCTTCAGGAAAACTGTACCTTCGTGGGAGTGGACAACAGCCGGTTTTCTGTTTTTTTTGCAGGAACAGGACTTCGGCTGACAGAAGGGGACGGTATTACAGAGGAAGACGCGGGGGAGAAGATCGCCCTGGTGTCAGAGGCTCTGGCAAGGCAGAATGGCTGGAAGCCGGGAGACACCATCGATCTGAGGACGGATCGGGATTCGGGATTTCAGAAGGGAACGGAATTTCAGGCTGTCATCAAGGGGATCTATTCCCTGCCGGAGAAAACCTTTGACAGTGATAAGGCCAGGCCGAAGGAGGTGCTGGAAAATTATATTTTTCTGCCGGAGAGTACGCTGTATCAGCTGAATATGACGATATATCAACCATATATGCTGTATGTATATCTGAAAGATCCAAAGCAGATTGAGTCTTATGCAGCAGATATGGAGGAACTCCTTGGAAACAGCCTTGTGGACGAGACGACAGAAGGACGGCCCCAGACGAGGCTGATGATGAGCTGGAACAGCGAGTGGAATCAGATGGTGAGCATGCCGCTGAAGGAGATCTACGGGATTACGAATGTGGCGTTGTGGATTACGCTGGCAGGCGTATTTGCGATCGTGTTTTTCATTTCCTCTGCCGATCTGCTGAAGAACAGCCGGGAACTGGGTGTCTGGATTGCATGCGGAGAAAAGAGATCCGTGCTGCTGGTGCAGATGCTGCTGGAAAAACTGCTTCCGATTGTACTGGCCTGTGCTGTTGCGCTTCTGATCAGTGTTTCTACGGCGGATCAGATCGGCGGGATGCTGGGGAGCGGCATATATGCCGAGATGAACGAAGAGATGGAAAGGGATCGGGAAGAGACACTTTTCTGGGAGCAGTATTACGATATCGATCAGGAGCTGCGGGCGGGAAATTATGACTATTATTACATGTCCGGTGAACTGGCTCTGCATCAGTACAGAATGGAAATTGCCACGGCTCTGGGCACCGGACTGCTGATTCTGACAGGGTTGTTTTCCCTGCAGATCTGGGGAACCATGCGAAAACAGACGGCGGAGCTTTTGCAGATGCGGGAATAGGAGGAAAGATGAGAAGTTTACATTTGGGTTTGAAGAGTATCCGTTACCACTGGAAACGCAGCGCCCTGATCGGAGCAGTCTTTCTGATTTTGATGATACTGCTGCAGCTCACGGTCTCTCTGCATCAAAATGTGGGGACTGCTTCCGAACGTCTGGAAAGCGATATCGGCGCGGATCTGAATCTGCGGAAAGCGGAAGCCGTTCCCTTCAGTTATTATTCGGGAAACTATTTTAAGCTTGGCGACGCGGAGGCCATGCTGGAGATCGACGGGATCGAAAGCCTGGAATACATGACTTTGAGCAATGTGTCCGGAGTCACGGTGGAGGGGGTATTTGATGAGTATCGCTCCATGTCGCAGCAGGCGAAGGAAGGGCGCGGAGAAGACTACTGGGGGGAGTATGACGCAGAGGGGCTTGGAGAGGCCAGAACAGCGGGAAATATCACGCTGGTTGGAGTAGAGAATCTGGAGGACGCCTGGGAGTTTGAAAAGTGGAAGGATCAGGTTGTGGAAGGCACGGGTTTTTCAAAAGCCGATGCAGACCGGGCAATTGCTGTGGTCAGCGAACGGTTTATGCACTGGAATTTTCTGAAGGTGGGGCAGGAGATCACATTGAGGGATCCGCTGGATGCTTCCAGGGAAATCACCCTGCAGGTGGTGGGAGTCCACTCCAGTAATATGGAGAGCAGTCTTGTTGCGCACAGTTCCATGAATTTCATCTATATCCCGGCAAAGCAGGGGCTCCTTTTCTCTGACGGGATGGTTATGGAGGTGAAGTACCATACGACAGATCCCGGAAATACAGCAATGCTGAAACAGGAGCTGGAAACGAAGATGCGGCAGGCCACAGGAGAAGACTTTAGAGTGACGGAAGAAAAGCTGACTTACCTCATGGCACTTTCCCCGCTGAACACGGTCAGAAAGGTGTGTCTCTGGATGCTTGGCACGATTTTTGCAGTGTCTGTGTTTCTGCTGATTCTGCTGACCGGACACCAGCTGCTGGGGCGAAGAACGGAGATCGGGCTCTGGATTGCCATGGGTGAACAGAAGAAACGGGTGATTTCGCAAATGACATGGGAGCTGATCCTTCCGGCGCTGACAGGCATTGCAGGGAGCGGACTGCTGACGGGAATCTTTGAAAAAAGCATTGGGGATGCAATGACAGCATACTTTCCGTTTTTTCAGGGACTGTCTTTTCAGGCGGATATGAGAGTGCTTCTGGGAGGCGTTCTGGCTTCGGCGGTTTTGCTGCCTGGAATCGTTCTGCTGATCGTCAGCTTTATGACCAGAAATAATCCAAAAGAGCTGTTATAAATGATTTTTACTGGAGGGCTTATGGAAAACAGGGAAATTTTAAAAATGGAAAAAGTTACTTATTATTATACGTCCAGGACGGAACGGATCGAGATTCTGGAAGACGCCGGTTTTGCCTTTGAGACAGGGAAGCTGTATGCGGTCATGGGGCCGTCGGGGTCGGGAAAGACGACGACGCTGATGCTGCTGGGAGGCCTGGATACGCCGAAGGAGGGGGAGATTCTGTTTCAGAACAGACCGATTCGGGAGATCGGCCTGCAGAAGTTTAGAGCCCTGCACTCAGGTGTTGTGTTTCAGTCCTACAATCTGTTTCCCTATCTGTCCGCCTGTGAAAACGTAGAGATTCCCATGGAAATTTCGGGAAAAACAGCGAACAAAAAGGAACGGGCGAAGGAGCTTCTGGAGAAGGTGGGACTGGGTTCCGACAAGCATGGCAAGCTGATCCAGAAGCTCTCAGGAGGAGAGCAGCAGAGGGTGGCCATTGCCAGGGCGCTGGCGGCGGACACGGATATTCTGCTGGCGGACGAACCGACCGGAAACTTGGACGAGAAGAATGCGGCGCTTGTCCAGGAGATCTTTTCGCAGATCGCCCGGGAAATGGGGAAATGTGTGATTGTGGTGACGCACTCGGAGGAATTCGCAAAGAGAGCAGATGTGATGCTTCATTTGAGAGATAAGCGTCTGGCAGTGGTACAGGGAGAGTAGGAGATGGAAGGAAAAGTATATGACAGTCCGTTTATACATCTTTTTCAAACTGTTTCAGGAACTTATTTTTATGATGTGAATAAGGACAAGTGCGTTTCTGTTCCAAGGGAGATCTATGAGTATCTTGAAAAGGGGAATGACGAACTGGAACCGGAGGAAAAGCCGGAATATATCCGACAGTTGGAAGAGGATGGTTTCCTGAAAATAAAACGGGTAGAAAGAATCAAACATTCCAAAAGCGAGATTTTGCCATATCATCTGAAGAATAAAATCCGGCATCTAATTTTGCAGGTGACACAGAACTGTAATCTGAGATGCGAATACTGCGTGTATTCGGGAGATTATCAGAACCGAACGCACTCCCGGAAGAAAATGTCGTTTGACGTGGCGAAAAAAGCAATGGATTATTATCTGTCCCATTCCAGGGATAACAACAGCCTGTCGATGGGTTTTTATGGAGGAGAACCCTGCTTAAATTTTGAGCTGGTCAAGAAGTGTGTAGAATATTTTGAGGAAAAGGCGGAAGGAAGAACCACTGCATACAATATGACGACAAATGCGACGCTGCTTTCAGAGGATATCATCGATTATATTGTAAAACATGATTTCAGCCTGATGATCAGCCTTGACGGTCCCCGGGAGGTTCATGACAAACATCGAAAACTGGCGTTTTCGGAAGAGGGTTCTTTCGACAGAGTAATGAAAAAAGTGGAGTATTTAAAAGAGCGTTATCCGGAATACTGCAGAAGTCACGTGTCTTTTAACTGTGTGCTTGATACGGAAAATGATTTTGAGATCATTGATCATTTTATAAAGAGTTCTCCGCTGATTTCTGATATGAAGATTCGATCTTCTGTTATAGACACCCGAAATACAGATAAAAGTTATGGATTAAATGAAAAATTCCTGGAGGAGATGAATTACGAAAGATTTAAAATACAGTTGGAACTTTTGGGAGAGCTTCCGACCTGCAGCGGTTCCCGTCTGTTGTCCGGCTATAAATCGTCATTAACAAAAGCGCTGGAACGTGCGGATGGTGCAGGAAGCCTTGAACTTCCCGACGAATGGCATCATGGGGGACCGTGTATGCCTGGGGCGATGAGGCTTTTTGTAAATGCAGAAGGGATATTCTATCCATGTGAACGGGTCAATGAAGAAAACTGCATGCTCCAGATTGGAAATGTTGAGGAAGGGATTGATGTCCAAAAGGCGGAGCATATTTTGAATTTTGACGAAAAACGGAAAGACATTTGTAGAAACTGCTGGGCTTTCAGAAGATGCAGCCAGTGCGTGTCGTACTTTGAAGGAGACGATGTGTCATCAGCAGAGAAACGCGAAAATCATTGCAAAATAACACGGAAGAGCGTGGAAGAAGACATGAAGGACGTATGTGTCTTACAGGCTTTAAAATGTAATTATCTCGTCACTTTAAACGCATGAAAATACGAAGGATACAACAATGAAGAAGAAAAAACTGCTGGTTTATCCATATAGCAGATCAACAGAACCATTTATTAAATATCATGATTTGATAAAAGACTATGAAATTCAGGCTTTGGTAAGCCCGAAGGGCTGGGGAATAGCAGGGGATACTATAGATACCTTAGACGGCGCATTTGCTGTAACAGACAAATTTGAAGAAGAGCTGAAACGGTGTGACGTGGTTTGGTTTGTGGAAGACGGTACCTGCACTTTATCACAGACTATACTGGATCAAAGAATGGATGAAGCAAAACGGGCGGGCAGAGAAATGCTGTTTTTCCAAAAAGAAAGGACATTAAAATATCAGATCGATGCGCCCTATTTAAACCGTATGCTGGGAAATGAAGTTCCGGTTATTTCGGTGATCGGTAATTTCAGAGATACGAACAAAATGGAGGTACAATTAGGACTTCGATATGAATTTATGAAAAGGGGATATCGGGTATCATCGATTTTTTCCTCGTCAGGAGGAGAACTGGCAGGAGGATATTCTTTTCCAGATTTTATGGAGGACCCGGAACTGTCGGCCGCTCAGAAAACAGTGCGTTATAATCAGCTTGTAAAGCTGATTTCCGTTGAAGAAAATCCGGATGTGATCATTATTGGCGTTCCCGGGGGAGTCATTCCCTACTCAGATGAACTTCACAATGACTTTGGAATCTATGCTTTTGAAATTTCCAATGCGGTTGCCAGCGATTTTACGATTCTATGTTCCCTGTACAGTCCGAATCTGTCCTGGGCACTGGAAAGTGAAAAAGAAATCATAGAGAGAAAATTTTCATGGGAAATTGGGGCAGTGCATGTCGCACCGTATATATGGGATCGGGACGATGATATTGGAAATAACAATGGCGGAATGACGATTGAGGTAGACGATGCATTCTTGTACAAAAAACTGCCTGATTTAGATCAGGGCGAGATCTGGAATTTGAGAAAATATCACAATATTCAAAGACTTGCGGATAAAATCATGGAAGAACTTGGCGGAGGAGACTGAGTGATGGACGGTATGGAAAAATTAGAAAGAGAAATCAATGAGATTTTTAAAAAATATGCGAGAGTAGACTTTATCAGCAGGCCGGAACTGAAAGACGAGAAACTCATGGGAAAGATAACAGGGTTAGCGCCGAGGACACTAACCTTTATCTATATGCAGATCAAAAAAGATATTTGTGAAAACATTCCAAAAGAAGAAATTACAGAGGGAAGGTTTGATACATTTAATAATGTCTGCAAAACGGTGTTCGCAGGGATGAAAAAAGAGGATGAAAAGTGGAGAAGCGGGGGAAATTAAGGGGATTTATAAATAGTTTCTGGTATTGCGGAAAACTGTCCTGGAAAGCGGCCCCATTTTATACGCTTTTACAGCTGCTGTTTAAGAGTGTGCAGGCGATACTGCCTGTGGCGGTTGTCTGGCTGACAAAAGAAATACTCAACTGCCTCATGAATCATGACAAAAGAAGCGGTGGTATGCTGCAGGGTCTGTTCTGCCTTTTACTTCTGGTATATATTCTTCAGGCGGTTTCCAGACATGTGATCAATTACCTGGATGGAATGCAGAGAGATGTGATCATACATTATATAGAGTCCATCATTGCGCAAAAAGCGGCGGCAATGGACGTTGAGTATTATGATAATCCAAAGTATTATGACATTTTTGAAAATGTCAAAAGGAACAGTCATGTAATGGCTGGGGTAATAGACAACTGCATGATGTGCATTGGCTTTGCTGTGTCAGTAATAAGCTGCATCTGTTTCCTTAAGGAAGTGCTTCCGTTCTATGCGGCGCTTATCATGATTGCCACAATACCTGTGGCGGTTTCTCAGCACAGATATACCAGAAAAATCTACCGATGGGGCCTGGAGCATACGACTTCGGAACGCCGAAAGGGATATCTGTATGGTGTTCTGACAGAGCGTTCTTATGCGCAGACAGTCAGACTGTTTGGCATTGGGGATTACTTTACCGAAAAATATGAGCTGCTGTGGAAAAAGCTGTTTGAAAAGAAACGGAATATTATCAGGAAAAAATTAGTATGGAATCTGCTGTTTTCCATTATGCCGGAGATCATTCTGATCTGCGCAACTGTCAGTATAAGCAGAAATGTTCTGGCAGGAAAGAATACGATCGGCGATTTCAGCCTTTGTCTGGGATTGATAGCGCAATTGACCGGGGTGCTCCATGGTCTGGTTTCAGCGGTGATGAATGTATATGAAAATAACCTGAAAGTAGAATATTTCATGAGCTTTGACCGATTTCGCTTAAACAAAATTGTTTCAGGAAATAAAATGTTGGAAACACCTGTAAAGATTGAATTTCAGAATGTAAGCTTTCAATATCCGGGAACCAGAGAATATGTTCTGAAAAATATCAGCTTTTGCCTGGAGCCTTGTAAAAAGCTGTGTATTGTCGGAGAAAATGGTTCGGGCAAATCCACGCTTCTCAAACTGCTTCTGCGTTTCTATGAGGTTTCGGAAGGGACTGTTTATCTCAACGATTTACCGATCAAAGAATATGATGTGAACAGCCTTAGAACGGCATTCAGCTGTTTTTTTCAGAACAGTCCCAATTTTGCGTTTACCATAAAGGAGAACATTCGTCTGGGCGAGTATGATATGCCCGCTGAAGATTGTGATGAGAGAGAACGCCATGCGCTGCGCCTGGCCGGAGCGGACGGATTTGTAGACAGGCTTTCACATAAGGAAAATACTTATATTACGAAAATATATGAGGAAGATGGAATGGAGTTGTCCGGCGGTCAAAGTCAAAAGGTGGCTTTGGCCAGGATGTTTTATAAGAGAGCGTCGGTTCTGTTGCTGGATGAACCGACTGCCGCACTCGACCCCAAAGGGGAGCATGAGTTGTTTGAATCTCTGAAAAGAGAGTGCTCCGGGCAGTCGGTTATCTTTATATCGCATCGATTGTCGAATGTTTTCCTGGCGGATGAGATCATGGTTTTGGAAAACGGGAAGATCTGTGCGCAGGGCAAACATGAGGAACTGCTGCGTTCCTGTATGCTTTATAAACAATTGTATGATTATCAGGCGGATAAATATTTATAACAGGCACTAAAGGAGTGTCCGCTCCTAAAAAATGCAGGGAATTGAAACGAGCTGGTATCGCAGGGATACCAGCTCTGATTTGGTTCAAGGAACTGGTTCCCAGTCGCCGATCCATATATGTTGCGTTTCGTTGTAAAGTCGCCGATACCATTTTCCGCCAATGTTTTGATAACGCCAGACAGTATTGTCTGCTCTGGGAGAAATCAGTTCCTCTGTCCCTACGTGCCGTTCCATTGCCTCTGTACGGCAGGGAACGGCAGAGACAGTAAACGCAGCGGCAAACAGGAACGTCAGCAAAAATTTTCGTGTTTTTTTCATGGATTTTTGTCCTCCTTTATCGGTATCTCTTCGTCAAATATACAGCTTGTAGTGAAAAGAAATTGGCCGTCATGGATCACATCATAGGTTCCGTCTCCATTGGGGCGGTAATAAGAGTCCGACGCATCCATGGTAAAACTGTCCTCAGCCTCGGAAGGAGGTGTTTCGTATTCTGGCTCTAATATAACCATATAGGAAAACAGAAACAGAACCGCAGTTCCGGCCAGGATGGCGCGGTTGATGCGGGACGCTTTTGGCGCCAGCTCTGTATTTGTAATCCGTTTAATCCGGTCAGCAAAGCCGGAAGAACCAAAAGAGATCCCATATGTATGGACAGCGGGGGGAACTTTGGATCTGGACTTCATAACTCTGAGCAGGCATTCAGAGTAGCGGATTCGATGGAGCAAAGACAGAGAAGAGACGGCTTCCTCGTCTGCACTGAATTCAAGCAGCCGGTAAAACTGCTTTTTCAGGAGATACAGCAGCGGATTCCAGAAATACAGATCCGTCAGCAGTTCAAAGAAAATACGAAACAGCAGGTGTCCTCTGTAATAGTGCGAAAGCTCATGGCGGAAGATAAAACTCCACTCGGACCGCTTCAGTTCCAGATCCGGTATGATGATGACAGGAGTCCGAACGCCGACAATCAACGGGTTGAAGATGTCCGGAGACGTCAGAAGCCTGACCGGCGCCGGTTTTGGAAAAGCGGCGTTACACTCGTTCAGAACCAGAAGAGCGGCCTGGTTATCGGACTCCGGAAGGCTTTTTACCATACGCATGGTTTTCTTCCAGCTGTAAAGCGAAAGAAGAAGCTTTATAGAGGCACCGGCAAACCACAGAACCGGCAGCAGATGCATGTAGTCGATGCGGATATGAAAAATCTGCACATAATGGTGATTCAGAAAGGAATGAAGTCCAAACCACAGATATGGGATATAAAAAGAGCGGGTAAATGAAAACTCAAACGGAAGAAACAGGCGCAGCATGGCTGCGGCGCATAAAGAAAAGACAGTGTACAGTCTGATGCGGCGGTTTGCTGCACAGCGGCAGATCAAAAGGACGGCAGGGGCCGCGAACAGGCTGCTGCCGATCAGGGTGTTGAGCACCGTGGAAAGAGAAAAATTCATGGTCTACTCTCCTTTGTTCTTTAAAAGTTCCTGTTTTTTCTGTGCCAGAAGCAGTTCGAGCTGGTCGATTTCCTGTTGTACTTTCTGGCGGTTTTTTTCCTGCCCAAGGAAGCATGCGACGAACTGGGAGCAGGAAAAGTCGTTTCCCTGGATTCGTTTCATGTTATTTACGTATCTTTTCAGTTCAAAATCTTCCTGGGACACGGAAGGCCGGTAGGCGCGGGACAGGACCGTGCCGCTGTAGACGATCTGGTCTACATGGATCAGCTCCCGTTGCAGTAATTTTTTCAGAGTGGCCTGTACCGTATTGATGGATATTCCGCCTCCCCGTTCGGAGATGCCGGACGCAGTCAAAGCGTCTTCGGATGTCCACAGGATTTTCAGAATATCATATTCTCTGTTGGTCAGTTTTGTCATTATTAAAATATTCCTCCATCATATGCCATCATATGAATTTTCCAATTGTTTTCAACACTTAAAACAAATATAGTATATTTTTTTTACAATGTCAATAAAAAAGTATTGAGTCTTGCCTGGTAAGGGGTATGAATATTATGAAATTTTCTTGTGAGTTATATGAGAAGCATGTATAATAAAGTTGGGTATAGGAGTAACGGTTTTACAGCTGTTATAGATTGTCTGAATACCTGGATATGGATAAGTTTTATTTAACAAAAGAAGGCTGCTGCTTTGGCTATATTGGCAAAACTATTAGAGAAGGCATTGATTTTGATATTTAGAATATGGTAATGAGTGTTTTGATTATGGAGGATATATTGCCATGGCGAGAACCGTAGGGATAGGGATTCAAAGTTTTGACAAATTGATAGGGAACCAGTATTTATATATTGATAAGTCGAATTTTATCAGAGAGTGGTGGGAAAGTGGGGACGATGTGACGTTGATTACCCGTCCCCGCAGATTTGGGAAGACTCTGAACATGAACATGCTGGAGAGATTTCTTTCCATAGAGTTTGCAGGACAAGGAGAGGTCTTTATGGGGCTGTCCATATGGAAGGACGAAAAGTACCGCAATCTTCAGGGAACCTGGCCGGTCATATTTTTGAGCTTTGCGGATGTAAAGGCGAATACCTTTGCCATGGCAAGGGAGAAGATCTGCATGCTTATCAAAGAAGTGTACCGGAAATATGATTTTCTGCTGGCAGAAGGGAGCCTGAAAGAAGGCGAAACGGAGCTTTTCCGCAGGACTTTGACAGGAATGACGGATTCTGAAGCTGCGTATTCCTTAAAAAATCTGTCTGGTTATCTGGCGGGTTACTATGGAAAGAAAGTGATTATCCTGCTGGATGAATATGACACGCCTCTTCAGGAGGCCTGGGTGTACGGCTATTGGAAAGAGATGGTGGAGTTTATAAGAGGTTTGTTCAATTCCACGTTCAAGACGAATCCATATCTGGAGCGGGCGGTTATGACGGGGGTTACCAGAGTCAGCAGGGAATCCATTTTCTCGGACTTAAATAATCTGGAAGTAGTGACCACTACATCGGAGAAATATGAAGACAGCTTTGGCTTTACAGAGCAGGAGGTATGGGAGGCACTGCAGGAATGCGGCCTGTACGAAAACCGACTGGCTGTAAAAGACTGGTATGACGGATTCACGTTCGGAAAAAGGAAGGATATCTATAATCCATGGTCAATTATCAATTATCTGGATAAAAAAAGGCTTTCCACCTACTGGGCCAACACCAGCAGTAACGGCCTGGTGGATCAGCTGATACGGGAGGGAAGCGCGGACATAAAGATATCCATGGAGAACCTGCTGAGAGGCGGGCGCCTTTACAGGGAAATCGATGAACAGATTATCTTCGACCAGTTGGACGCAGATGAGAACGCCATCTGGAGCCTGTTTTTGGCAGGCGGATATCTGAAAGCGGAGGGTCACGAATTCAATGAGGACACGGGGGCAGATTTATATGAGCTGGCTCTGACAAACAAGGAAGTACAGATTATGTTCCAAAAGATGATTCGGAAATGGTTTAACCGTTCCGGGACGGTCTACAACGGCTTTCTCAGGGCATTGTTACAGGATGACGTAAAGTCCATGAACGCTTACATGAATCGTGTAGCCCTTGCCACGTTCAGCTACTTCGACAGCGGAAGAAATCCTTCCATGGAAACGCAGCCGGAGAGGTTCTACCACGGTTTTGTGCTGGGGTTGGCCGTGGAGCTGGCAGATCGCTACGTCATCACCTCCAACCGGGAGAGCGGTTTTGGAAGGTATGATGTGGTGATGCTGCCGAAGAACGGAACGGACAGGGCCGTAATCATGGAATTTAAAGTTAAGGATTCCGGTGAAGAGAAATCTCTGGCGGACACTGCGGATGCCGCGCTGAAACAGATTGAGAAACAGAGGTACCAGGCGGATTTAGAGAGCAGGGGAATCTCCGGCGACCGCATCCGGAAATATGGCTTTGCATTTGAAGGGAAGGAAGTCTTGATAAAAGCAAAATCTGATGGAGTTGATGAGTGTTTTTGAGTATGGAGGATAATTGCCGTGGCGAGAATCGTAGGGATAGGGATTCAAAGTTTTGAGAAGCTGATAATGGAAAACAGCTTTTATATTGATAAAACAGATTTTATCAGGCAGTGGTGGGAAAACAGAGACGATGTGACGTTGATTACCCGTCCCCGCAGATTTGGCAAGACCTTGAATATGAACATGCTGGAGCGCTTTTTCTCTGTGAAATACAGGGATCAGGGACAGATTTTTGAGGGACTGTCCATCTGGGAAGAGGAAAAATACCGTGGGCTTCAGGGGACTTATCCGGTGATTTTTCTGAGTTTTGCGGATATTAAGGAATCTACCTTTGCAGGCGCCAGAATCAGAATGTTCCAGATACTGGAAGAATTGTACGGGCAGTATGCCTTTCTGCCTGACAGCGGATGTCTGAGCGAAAAGGAAAGAGAAGCCTTTGCGCGGGTGTCTGTCGATATGATGGATCAGGAGGCCTCCAACAGCATCAAGGCCCTTTCTCTGTATCTTTCGAGATATTATCAAAAGCAGGTAATCATTCTGCTGGATGAATATGACACGCCCCTTCAGGAGGCGTGGGTATACGGCTACTGGCAGGAGATGGTGGAATTCATGAGAGGCCTGTTCAATTCTACATTCAAGACAAATCCCTGTCTGGAGAGGGCGGTTATGACAGGAATCACAAGGGTAAGCAGGGAATCGATTTTCTCCGACCTGAATCATCTGATCGTTGTGACATCCACATCTGAGATGTATGAGGATTGCTTTGGATTTACAGAGGAAGAGGTGTTTTCTGCACTGGATGAGTATGGGATGCAGGACAGGCGCACCGATGTCAAAAGATGGTATGACGGCTTTACCTTTGGAAAATGCAGGGATATATACAACCCATGGTCCATCATCAATTATCTGAAAACAGGACGGCTTTCCACCTACTGGGCCAATACCAGCAGCAATGGACTGGTAGATAAGCTGGTTCGAGAAGGAAGTGCGGAGATAAAAATTTCCATGGAAAATCTGCTGAAAGGCAGGCATCTGTATAAAGAAATAGACGAGCAGATTATTTTTAATCAATTGGATGTAGATGAAAATGCAATTTGGAGTCTGTTTCTGGCCAGTGGATATTTGAAAGCAGAGAGTTACACGTTAAACGAGGAGACAGGAAGAGATTTGTATGAACTTGCTCTGACAAATAAAGAAGTGCAGATCATGTTCCAGAAGATGATTAGAAAATGGTTTTCCAGTACGGGGGCAGTCTACAACGGCTTTCTCAGGGCGTTGCTGCAGGATGACGTAAAGTCCATGAACGCCTACATGAATCGTGTAGCCCTTGCCACGTTCAGTTACTTCGACAGCGGAAGAAATCCTTCCATGGAAACGCAGCCGGAGAGGTTCTATCACGGCTTTGTGCTGGGGCTGGCCGTGGAGCTGGCAGACCGCTACGTCATCACCTCCAACCGGGAGAGCGGTTTTGGAAGGTATGATGTGGTGATGCTGCCGAAGAACGGAACGGACAGGGCCGTAATCATGGAATTTAAAGTTAAGGATTCCGGTGAAGAGAAATCTCTGGCGGACACTGCGGATGCCGCGCTGAAACAGATTGAGAAACAGAGGTACCAGGCGGATTTAGAGAGCAGGGGAATCTCCGGCGACCGCATCCGGAAATATGGCTTTGCATTTGAAGGGAAGGAAGTCTTGATAAAAGGGGCTGACTGGTAAATATATCGTGGAGTCTGAGCAAAACGGAAAGATGAGAGGGAGATTTTGAGTTTTTAGCCGGATGGGATAAATTTGTTTGAAAATCTTTTGTTATGGGGTTGACTCTCACACTATGGTATACTCTAAAGTAGGATTGAGCTCAGGAATGCACATATATGTGAGGTGGAACGAATGTTAAGGATAGGAGATTTTTCAAAGCTGTCAAGGATCAGTATCCGTATGCTGCGGCATTATGATGAGATCGGTATCCTGCATCCGGAAAGTGTGGATGATTTTACCGGGTATCGTTATTACAGCGAGTCCCAGCTTCCGCTGGCCGGGAGGATACAGGCGCTGAAAAGTCTGGGCTTCGGGCTTTCCGTGATCAAGGAAATACTGGTCAAGTATGAGGATGTACGGGAAATGAAGAGGTTCCTGCTGGTGAAACGGAAGGAGCTGGAAGAGGAAGCGCTGGAGACGAGGCAGAAGCTGATGCTTCTTGACAGTACGTTGAAATGGATAAGAAAGGATGGTAGTCTTATGGATTACAATGTTACATTAAAGACAGTGCCGGAACGCTGTGTTGCGAGTGTGCGGCAGGTGATTCCTGCCTATGACCAGGAGGGGCTGTTATGGGAGATCATGTGCCGGGAGCTGGAGGGACAGAATGTGCAGCAGGCGGTGCCGTGTTACGGGATGGCAATTTTCCATGATGAGGGGCATAAGGAGCACGATCCGGATGTGGAGATTCAGAGCGCGGTCGTGGGGACTTATCAGGATACGGAGCATGTGAAGTTTAAGACCGTGCCGCCGATTCAGGTTGCGTCTGCCACATATAAGGGCAGCTATGACCAGATTGCAAGGGTGAATAAGGCGGTTGCGGACTGGGTGGTTGCGAATGGGTATGATTTTGATGGGAAGTCTTTTTGTATCTATCATGTGAGCCCGAGCCAGACGGACAATCTGGAGGAACTGGTCACGGAGGTTTGTTTTCCAGTAAGAAAGAAGTAATGGTACATTAGTGTTATATAGCGGAAAGGCATCTCTACGGGGGTGCTTTTCTTCTGTTTTAGGAGGTGTGTATGGTGTTGGCGTCGATTTTGGGTATCAGGGGGGCGAGGGATAAGCCGGAGGACAGTATGAGAAGCCTGGCGGATATGCAGGCGGTTCAGGCGCAGGGGGCTTCTCTGGAGGCTGTGTGGCAGATGGTTTCGGGGCTGCGGGAGATGTTTGTGGGGATGCAGAGTGGGGAGACGGAGGCAGGGACTACCCAGAGGGATGTGGTTAGGCTGGGGGTGGTGTCTATTGCGGTGAGCTTTTCGGTTTCTCCGAGGTGGCTGAAAGTGCTGACGGGGTTTAAGCAGAAGGAGAAGATATCTGAGGGGTATTTTGATACGGAGTCGTTGGAGATGAAGGAGGCGGAGATGTTTGTTGAGGGGTATAAGGCGGTGCTGGTAAAGGATACGTCCTATAAGGGGCTTTGGAAGGTATCGTTTACGTTGAAAGAATTTTAGAAAATAACGGGTGCTTTTTGGCGGGTTGTTTTGTATAATGGTATGGAGAAATCTGTGAAGGAGAAGACAGCATGAAAAAAACAATT